>NZ_JBHUBT010000012.1:0-159729 GCF_042788715.1 Arthrobacter sp. NPDC056886 | reverse complement strand
GGCTACGGTCGCGTCGGACTCTCAATCTGCTACGACAGCTGGTTCCCAGAACATGCCCGCCACCTGGCCTGGAAGGGAGCAGAGCTAATCCTGAATGTCGTCCAAACTGCAACGGGCGACCGTGTTCAGGAAGTCGTCCTGGTGCAGGCGAACGCAATTGCAAACCAACTATTCATCGCCAGTGTGAACTGTGCCGCACCGACGGCAACCGGGCAAAGCCTGCTTGTCGATCCAGAGGGTCGGATTCGCACGTCGACTCTAGGTATGGACGATTTCACCCTCGTTGATGTAATCAACCTTGATCAGGTACAAGACGTTCGAAAGTTTGGCACGGCGGGTGTAACACGGCCATGGGCTCAGTTTTCCGACCTTGGTGCGGCCGTTCCATTGCCTTTCTATGGCGGTGAGATTAGCCCGGAGCGCTGGAGTGCCGTCTCCCTGGCCGACGGCAACTCCGGCGCGCAGGGCAGACACTAGCCTCCGAAACTTGGACGCTTCCACTTGTCTGCTGTTCCCAGGTGTCGGGCAGTCATCAGTCTCGTTCGCCTCTGCTGGCCACCCTTACAGAGATTCAGGAGCACCACCGACCTGGGCAGTCGCCCGCGGCCGGCCCTCGCCGCAGGGCCGGCCGCGGGGGAGGCGCACCCAGTCGATGACGGTCTACGGTTCGCAGCGGCGCTAGCATCGATCCACAAGGCCGCGCCCTGATCAATCGCCCCGTCGCTTTCGCAGGCTCCCAGCACTTGAGCTCGGGCGCAGTTAGGCCGTGGGACGGACCGACCTACGCGCATATCTGCTCGACCACCGCAGCATCAGAGGAACCGATGACGTCTCGCATCACGGGCACGGCCGCCGCGGGAATCGCCGCGGCGCTGCTGTTAAGCAGCTGCACCGCCGCCCACGCGAACGAGCCGGGCGGGCGCAAGGCCCGCTTCCGACGACGAGCCCGCTCCGTCGCCGTCCGCGACGTTCCCCCGACATGAACGACACCAGGATCTCGCCGGCACAACTCAAGGCTGGGTGATTTCCACCGATCGTCGCAACGGCCTGTTTTCAACGTCAGCGGCATTGCAAGCGGGCTGCTCGCACCCAGGCGAGGCATCGCGGGGCACCCCGTTCCGATTCGCCACGACTGTGGTGTGAGCGCTAAGAATCCGGCAACACCTGATTCCGAATAGCCGACGCCGGATCTTGCGAAGATGCAGCTTTATGAGATGACCGCGGTCGTGCGCCACCCGGTCGCGCAAGATAGGACGGACAGCAGCCATGCGAGGCAAACCCATTATCAGAATCGCGTCCACCGATCCGGGCCGCTCCTCCGTGCCAATCCCGGAGGATGCAAGCCCCGGTCGCACGAAGACTGCCCGGGAACAACCCACGCCGTCTCTGTCGGCTCAGGCATTCGACGTGCTGCTAACCGCAGAGCTTGAGGACCTGGGGAGACGGCGGCAATCCGGTCTGCACCAGCCTCGCTCAAACTCAAGCCGAAACGGCTCTGCGCAGAATTCCGACGTGTGGCGGGATCAACTCTTGGCGGAGATCGAGGAGCGCGCCCGCGAGCTGAGACGGAAGGCAGCCCGCTTTGCGTTGTTCTGCGCGGTCGAATCGTCCGATGAGGCCGCAGCCCGAGTCAATGCGGCCGCCGTGACATGGATGCAGGAAACCCTCGAGGATATTGCCGCCACGGCTCTGGGCATGGAAACGGCGTTCCGGGAAGCACTTCTCCATGCACACCAGGTCGATTTTCTCCGGGCGAGTGAGGCCGACAAGCAGGTGCGCCCATTCGGACGGGAAGACTCCATCTGAACGGGCGCTGTTCGCCGTGATATTGAGGGTTATTTGTCCTGACGTACTAACAAGCTTACATAAGGTCCATTATCGGCGTTGTTTATTCAGCCAAAAAATGTTGGCTTTTGCGGTTCCGACCGAGCAGCAAGCGGGGCGGCCGATATCGCCAGCGGACTCCCCGGCGGCGCTCGTCGACCATTACCTGGAGCTTACATTCTGCCAATTGACTTGCTGATGACTAGATTGTGAAGTTCGTGACAACTATTGACAGAATCCGTTTGCGATGGAATTCTTTCCGAGGTAAGGGGTAGGGAAGATCCGGCGACACCCCGTGTCAACGTGCGTTCCTGCCCTCTCATGCCGATTGCCGGCTCCTCTGAAAGGAAGTTCCATGACCGTTAAGACTGCCCTGCTTCAGGAAAGCTCCTGCAACCTCATCACAATCGCCAAGGGCCAGAAGCCTTCCAAGCCGAAGACGACCCGCGTCGGCAAGTAACGAACACGTGCAGGAAGGGCAGTGGCCGGGCACTTAGCGTGCACCGGCCGCTGTCTCCCACTTTAAGTGCGTTGGTTACTGCCAACCAATAATGAACTTGGGGACCATGTGATGAGAATCTCTCCCGCAGTAGCCGTATACACGGACAATGATCAAGATTTTTGGTTGGAGACCAGCACCGGTCAGCCTGCGGTGTTGATCAGCCCGGAAATGGCGGGCTTCTTGGAGTCAGTACGAACCGACGAGACGCTGAGCTCTGAAGAAATCGATAGGGTTGCCAACAAGACGGGCCCTGGCCAATTGACAGGCGAAGGCACTCAGGCAGTTTCCGCTGAAACTCTTCTCTCCAGTGAGCAGTCGCCCCCTTCGGGATACCATCAGGCGACTCGGGATCACCCATTTCTGGACATGTCACAGGGCATGGACGCTCGCATTGCAGACGCAAAGATCATGGCTGGCTTCGTCGAGGCCGACGAATACCCAAGCATTGTTCTCGAACCTGAATCCGATTTTGAGATACTTTTGGAAGATGCCACGCATCTGGGAATAGATGAGTTAAGGCACTCGATGACGTGCCAGCTGAGCCTGATCCTCTCAGGAACATTTGGCGCCCGCAGGCATCAGGCCGCCTATCATGATCCCGAAAGCGGCTACCGCCAGGTCGAGCTACTCAAGAAATCGATTCCATCGGGCGGGTCTCGTCATCCCTCCGACTGCTTTGTGTACATTCACCGTTCCCCATCCCTAAAAAGCGGAGCTTATTATTTCAATGGGCGCCGACATTCCCTTGTTTCCATTCAGAACGACACGATCCGAACCCTTCACCAGGACCACATTGCAGACTCCAGCGCCGACTGGGTCATAGGGGTAGTCATTGGCTCGATCGTACGGAGGGCGATGTTTCGATATCGGGACCCTAGAAGCTTCAGAGCTATTCTGGTCGATGCTGGTCACGCCGATGGTCAAATTGCGGCTCTCGCAAGCTACTGCAACTGGAGATACCGGTCCAAGTCCGACGTCAACTTCTCTATTCTCGAGGACACATCTGGATTGGGCCCTGCGGAGGCGCCCGTACTCATCTCAGGTATTTTGGAGGGCTGGGAATGACTGCGTCAATCTGGACTACCGCCGGTAAATACTCCGTTCCCGACTTTTGGGCTGACAAAAACTGGCAGCGTCCATATGCCTTCCTTCGCTCCGTGGAATCAGAGACCCGTGAAGCGGCTCACCGTTCTAATGCGCACCGATTTCTTGAAGATAAGATTACTTCGGGATTTGAGCTCAAGAGAGTGTTGTATCGGTCGAGCCTTACTAAGAATGCGGGGACCACCATCCCGTTTTCCGTGTTCTCTGAGATTCTTCGGACCGCTTATCAGGTCTTGCCTAGTCATCCGTACCTTTTTGCAGGTGTGATCACTCAATCTGTTGAAGGCTGGAAAGACGGTTATTGGATACTCGACCATTCTCCCCGCTCCATAAAGCCCACGTTTGTCGACTTTGATGAACATTCTGTGGCCGGGATGATCCAAGGTCAACAGTGGGCTTCGGGGCCCGGTATTTCGTTCCTGATAGGGATCGACTGGGAATATGCGCGCTCCGAGGCCGATGAGCGGGATGCGATCTATGCGCAGTCACTAATGGACGTTGGTCGTGCGGGCCATGCCTTGCTCCTTCGTGGCCTGCACAGCGGGTTATCGGCTCGCATGACGCCCGCCATACGGGAGTCCCTTGCGGCAGCAGCGTTCAACCTCGGACCGGAACGCGACTTCTTGTACTTTCTCAAACTGGCGTACCCGGCAGCGCACCCTGGAGATCAACCATGACCGCTGCCAACCTTGAGCGTGCGTCGGTAGCCAGGGCAGACCTTGAACAGCGAGGCTACACAATCGCCCGGGGTCTTCTCCCCTTGGATCTGTTGAAAGAAGTTCAGAAGAAGGTAGTCGCTGAGCTGAAGGCCCTGAATGTATGCACCGGAGAACTCAATGGCCAACACCAGCCTACGTTTGTTGCTACGGGAGACGACCCGATCGAAGCCGCGCTCCTCCCCCGGACGTCCAGGGACGAGATCTTGGAGGAAATATTTCAGTCGCACGAGGCCTTGGCGTTTGTCCAGCATCTGTTCGACGGTTCCGCCGTTTTCAGCCATCCAACTAAGTGGATGCGTGCCCTGCCGCCCTCGTCTTCGGACATCTACTCCCCGCCAGACGTACACCAAGACTTTCCTGAACTACAAGGCAGCGCGAACCAACTGACCATGTGGACTCCCATCTTTCCGGTGGATGCGGAGACCGGATCCTTGCCCGTCTATCGACGACCAGCCATCAAGCATGTACTACCGTTTGAGTTGGATTCGGGAAACCCATCCGGGTGGCGGATCCGGCAGGAATTCCTAAACGACCGCCACGTGCCCGAATTGCAACCTGGAGACGTGCTCATCTTCAATACTTTCACTCCTCATGGCGGTGCCAGTAACTCTGGGTCTGGGTGGCGAGTTAGCGTGGAAGCCAGATATCAACCGTTGAGTGAGCCCATCTGCGTTCAACATCTGTCGGCGCCGCTACAGTTCCCATCTTGGGAGGAGCTGTACGAGGGGTGGTCAAAGCACGCACATTACTGGGCCGACAGACGCCCAGAAATGATCCCGTTCGATGACTCGTGGGAAAGGTGGCGCGACGTCGAGGCACTTGATCAAGCGGCCAAGGGCAATCCAGAAGCACTCGTCGCTCTGAGAATCGCTGAGAGGTTTGCGAAATCTCCTAGCACTCGCTCCAGGGCCACCGATCTGCTCGGGCGGAACTGGTGATGAGCCCAACGACATCGGCGCGACGGGCCGGGCTTCAAGGGTCCATTGGTCGAGGCGGCCTTGGACGAAATTTCACGATCCTCTGGGCCGCGCAGGCTCTCTCTTCGTTCGGTGAGTTCCTACTCGCCAGCACCCTCACCGTTTGGATTATCACTGATATTGGGGGCGCCGACCCCGCCACACCGCTAATGGTGGGTGCCGTTGTTGCGGCCGCTGCCTTGCCACGCATCCTCATTGGGCCATTTGCCGGGGTGCTGACGGACCAATGGTCGCAAAAGAGGACAATGATCTTTAGCGACTGGACCCGCGTTGGGGTGATCGTGGCTTCGGCTGCGGCCATTAAGTACATGGAATCCAACGGTCTCGCGATCATATTGCCAATAATCATGATGACAGCAGCCGTGAGTGCTCTGGCGCAGTTTTTCAATCCAGCCCGCGCCGCGGTCATGCAGAGAATCCTTGCGCCGGAGATGCGGCTTGCTGCCGCTGCTCGATCAAGTTTTGCGACAACTGGTGTGGCCATCGTTGCTACCGCGTCTGGTCCTGCGTTGTACGCCTTGGCCGGACCTTGGTTTGCCTTGGCTTTCAACGCGGTTACGTTTGCGCTGTCCGCTTTCCTCCTCGTTTTTCTGAACGGCGCAGAATCGAACCGCGAGACCACGATGGAGGGCTCGAGCTACTGGAGCAAGTTTGCTGACGGATTCAAAACGATCTGGGGCGTCGGAGAGCTACGCCTTATCTTGTACGCCACGGCCCTATACGGCACGTCACTGGGCATCAACAACGCTTCATTGTCGCTCTTCGCGCTCCAAACGCTCGGGCTCTCTCCGGCACAATACGGAATCGTGGCCGCGATGTTTCCTGCCGGAAGCCTGCTAGTGGCAGTCATTGCGAGCAGGGTGCCGGCATTTGGACGCCAAGACCCACGAGTCTATGTTGGCGCGATTGTTGCTTTGGGTCTTTCCTATGTGGCGTACGCTTTCTCCACTTCATTTCAACTTGCGGCTGCACTCATGTTCCTGTCTGGCGTCTTCTTCTCAGTTTTTGCCATATGCCAGGGCCCGATACTGCAGCGAGCAACACCCCCCAGCTACATGGGCAGAATGACAGCCACTACAGCCCCCATCATGGCTATCAGCTCATTGGCAGCCACGATGCTGGTTTCAGTGCTCTTGGGCCCGGCCGGAGGCGAACACCAGTCCTCTTCTGGTCCAGGACCGCAGCTTGCGCTTTTGTGCTCGGCCGTAGTTTTAGTCGCCGGCGGCTCAATCCTGTGGCACCGTATCCGCGCTGATAGCGATCGATCCCTCGAAAATTCCGAATAGCCTCCGCCTTCCCTCTGTGGCTCGGTGACTTTACTAATGTGTTTGGAGCCCACCCCACCGGAGCCGTACCCGCTGCTTGGCGTTCGGGCAGGGACAATCCGAAGTGCGGCCGCACGGTTGCACCTGGTCAACGCTATTGGCGATGCAAACCCGGAAGACCCCAGCTACGACCGTCAAAAGGGCCCAACTTCCTTGCGCCCGGCTCGTGCGGCGTAATATGCCTGCGGCAGGCCGCCATGCTGTCCGCGGGCCGCAAAACCAAACCGGCAATCGAGGCCGTTGCGGCCGACCTCATTGCAGAGTTCGTCCCAGCCTATTCACCATTATTTCCAAGACCCCTCCAACGCACTGCCAGTGTTCGGATATCCATGGATCTAAGGGGTCGCCGTCCCTGTGTTTTGCCTTGTTCCGCCGCTTGGTCAGTTCGCTCAAGAGCAGCTTGTCCGAGTGGAAGTGCAGTTTATTCTCAGCGTTCGTTTCTTCTTCATCGCCGGGTTTGCTGTGGTGGGACCTCGACTGCGCCAACAAGTAGCCGGCCGCCTCGGCTGCTTCAATAAGCCTGGGCCATCTGGCGTTCTCCGGCAATTCTGGAAACAGCTCCCGCAAGGTTTGCTCCAACGCGGTATGAAACTCCTCAAGCATCACGGAAGGCTCGTAGCGGCCCAATCCAAAATCTGTCACAACGTCTTCGGTTATACGCAAGCGTGCTTGCAACAGGGGTGAGCCTTTCCCTGGTTCGACGAAGTCGAACACTGGGAAGTAAAGACTAGTCTCATCGACCGGTCTGAGGACTGGGCATCCATCTTCCTTACCTGTGTGCCTGCCGACCAGGAAGAGTTCCGTGAAGCCCAACCCAAGACGTCGCGCCTGAACGGGGGTCAATCCGCCGCGCACACCTTCGCAAATGATCGGCAGGTCGTGTTCTAAGACCCTGCCAAGCAGGTCCAAGCTTCGGGTTTGGCCATCGACGATGCAGCGAAGCCTCTGGAGACCCGGAAATCGGTTCACCCTCCAACGGCAACGAATCGAGTGCGCTCTGCGCTTGGCCGCCTCGATACATGCATCGACGTACAACTTTTGCTCAACGGAGTATGAGAAATCGAAATCGAATCCAGCCATGTCGCCCAGTTTCCCCGACTCTCCACGGCAACCCAATCAAGACGCGCTGTGTCGCCATAGAGGTGATGAATTGAGCACTGGATGATGAACAAATCACACTACACACGTCCGAGCCCCAGTTGCTGCTCGATCCATTTAGCGTTCCAGCCCGCCGCGCGCCAGCGTCTTTCCCTTCCCGCCCTGCTTGGCCATCTTCGATGTCTTGGCCAACGAAGGCGTCCGCGCCGCGGCCGCCAGCGCCGGCGCGCCTTGATGTTTGTCTGCCAGGAGGCGGGAAGTGACCGCCTCCCGGTCACCCTTGCTTTCCAGGCTTTCGGCCAGCTGCTGGCGCCGTTGTGCGGTATCCCACGCCGGTTCGCTCCTGTCGGCCCGGTCCTGGCGGTTTGCGGTGGCAACGGTAGCGGCGGCTACTGCTTCGTCGGTGCGGGCGGCCGAGGCTTTGGCCCGTTCGCCCTCGGCCTCCAGTCGGGTCTGTTGTGCGCGGGTGAGGGCTGCGGAGACGGAGGCTTCGTCGGCGCCGGTGTTGTTGACGTCGATGCCGTAGCGGGTCTGCACCTGATCTCGGATCCGCTCTGACGCCTGGGCGGCTTCGGGGTCGTAGGACTTCCACGCCGTGGCCGTTTGGTGGGCGCGCTCGATCATTGCGGGGGTGGCCTTGTCCCACCAGTCCTCGCGGGCGACAGGCGCGAGCTGGGCCCGGGCGGCGGCGTGCTGGGCGTCGAACCGGTCCTGCAGCTGCCGCGCCCGGTGTTCCTCCGTTGCGGCGATGGTGCGCTGGTCCTCTTCGCGCATTCTGGCCAGCTGCTCGCCGATGCGGCTGGCCACCATCAGCCCGGTACGCATCGCACCGTCGATCGCGTCGTCCATTCCGTCTGCTTCGCTCATGCTCTTCCCCTATCGCTCGATGCCTGGATTCGGATGATGGTCCCGGTTGGGTTCTAGAGGCCCGGTTGCCCCTGCCTGCTGCAGTGTTCGATCCGTTTTGGTGAGTGTCGTGGGGACGGGTGAGCCGCCCCGTGAGCGTTCGGCGATCAGCCGCGCCCGGAGGGCTTCTTCGCTGGCTCCCGGGTGTTGTTCGCGGAGCGCTTCCAGCGTCACGGACGGTGCCGTGGTGGTGTGTGCGGTGGCGCTGGCTTCAATGGTCTTGCTTGCGGCGGTGACGGCGGCTGCGAGGCCGCGTACGCGGCGGAGGTCGTCGGTGGCTTTGTGCATGTCGTGGATTGCTCGGGCGGTCTGGGCGAGCTGCCGGAACATCAGCGCGTAGGCGGCGCGGTCGCTCTTGGACGCCGCCGCCAAAAGGATCATGGACGCGCCGCGTGCCGACGGCAAAGCCACCGCCGGCCGTGGCGGGTAGCGCCGCAGCTGGGCCGATTTGGACAGTTCCCGGGCAGCGTCCGCCAGCGGCCCCGGCGTCGGTTCGATCCGCTTGGACCAGGCCCCGAAAGCGGCAGATGCCTCGCGGGCTGCCTGCGCCCAGGCAGCGTGGTCATCGTGCGGTGTGGTGGCCAGCCTCTCGCGCAGGGCGCTGACATCGTGGGCGTACTTGCTCCACAGTTCAGCGGAGGGCTGCAGTGTTTCCCGGCCCGGGCATACTGGTCTGCGGTTGCGTGCTGCGGCGTTCCATTCCGCGACCGCAGAGGTAGCTGTTTCGGGGGTGCTGTCCCATCCGGTCCGGAGCTTGGGCAGGGCGAGGTCACGTCCCAGGGAGTTCCCGCCGAACCAGACGGCACGCTCCCCCTTCCGGGGGCGTTCGGCGACGGAGTATCCGGTGACGACGTCGGTACGGCCGGCGGCGTAGCGGGGGCGCACGAGCAGGCCTTCCTGGCGGGCGCGGCGGACAAACTCTGGCTCGTCGGTTGATGCTGCGGCGCAGGTGCGGACCTTGCGTGCGAGGCTGTGGCGCTCGATTTCGGGCAGGCCATGGCGGATGGCCTTGGCCTGTTCCGCGGGAGTGAATCCGCGTTCTGCGCGGACGGCGTCAAGCTCGGTGAGCCCGTACTTTTTCTCCAGTGCCCGGGCGGCCTGCTGGGACTTGTATTTGCTCTTCCAGCTGTTCCATTTGGTGCCGTCGTCGCGGACCATGGACGCCACGATGTGGATGTGGTCGTTGCCGTTCTTGCTCAGTCCGTGGCGGACGGCGACCCACCGGGCCGGGGCCTTGCCGCCGTCCTCGGTGAAGTCCATGTCCTTCATGAAATCGTTCGCGATGGCGCCCCACTGGACGTCGGTGAGCTGGCCTTCCTCGGCGGCCAGGCTCAGGGAGCAGTGGAAGACGTGGCCGCCGTCCACATCTGTTTTGTAGAACTGCTGGGCGCGGTCCAGGGTGTTGGCGATGTCCAGGGCAGCGTCCCGGTTCAGCTCGTTGTCGTCGTGCCATGCCATGAGTGCGGAGTCGCCGGCGACAAGGTGCGGTTCCTCGTGTTCGTTCGCGCGCCCCGGGCCCGCGAGGTACATCATCAGGCCCGCCATGCGGTCGCCCTGGGTGATGTTCGGAATCACGGGGCAACTACCGGCCGGCCATGTCGGCGAGCTGCCGGTCGATACGGATGATGACGCTCTTCGCGTGGGCGATCGTTGCTGCCGCTTCGGGCGGCACTTCCCCGGTTGAGTTGGCGTGCCGGGCAATCTGGTTGATGTTGTTCGCGACGGACCCGACGAGGCGCTGCAGGTTGGACAGCTGCATGAACTGGTCGCGTCGTTCCGAGGGGCTTTCGCTGTCCTCGTTCAGGGCCGCTTCGATCAGAAGCCTCGGGATCGTGACGCGGTGCTTCTCCGCCAGGGCGAGAAGCTGGGCTTCTTCTTCGGGGCTGACCTTGACCTCATGGCGGTGCATTCTGCCGCCGTCGACGTTGGCCCGGCGGCGGCGGGACTTCCAACCGGCGAAGCCGTTGCCTTCACTCATTTGTCCCGCCCTTCGTTCCTTGCCAGCGCAGCGACCCGGAACTCCGGGATCAGACTTCAGTCTGCCGCGACCGGAACGCAGTTCTCGGTAGCGACACGAACTTAGCCCGGCTAAGTTCCCAGCTTGCTCCGGCGCTTTTCCGGATCGCTCTCTGCGCGGCGGTTCGTGCCGTGGCCTCGGGGATGTGGTGGTTAGGGTGGAGTCATGGCGAACCTCGACATTGAACAGACACGTAACCAGGCCCGCGCGCTGCTCGACTCGCGCATCGAATCCGTCACGCAGTTAGTCAAAGCCCGGCAGCGGGTCGCTGACCTCAAGGAACAACTCGCGGATGCTGAACGAGACGACAAACGCTCCTACGTCCGGGCCACCAAGGACGGGTGGAGCACCGAGGAGCTGAGGAAGCTTGGACTCGAACCAGGGGCCGTCTCACGACGGCGGAAAACCTCCGCGGCAAAGACCGCGTGTCAGGCGTCCGCTCCCCCGCACGGTGACATCCTGGACACCGCGACCACACAGTCCTAAGGAGCGGCGGGGTCCTTCCCCATGGTCCAAGACGGTGCGCCCCGGCACACCCCGGGTGAGGGGCCGGCTTTCTTCAGCCAAGGACCACAAAGAACACCCGCAAGCGGGTGCACCACACCCGCTGATTGGCCGTCACTTTTGGGTGGCGGCCAATCCTCGTGGTCTCCTCGACGTCTTGCCTGCTGCCCCGTCGAAGGGGGCCGGGCGGGGTCAGGTGGGCGGGTCGAGGAGTTCGGGTCCGTTGTTGCGGACGCTGTTCACCCGGTCCGTGACGACCCGTGGTGTCAGGACCGGTTCGGGCATGGCGTTCAGCAGCTCCTGCACGTCGTTCTTTCCGGTGGTGCCGGGGTTGAGCCAGGCCCCGTACATCTCCGGCGGGATGATGACCGGGGCCCGGTCGTGGACGTGGCCGAGGGAATCGTGGGCCGTGGTGGTCAGCACGGTGCAGCTGAGCAGCCACCGGTGTGGGTCATCCTCCGGCAGGGACGGGTCGGGCCAGAACTCGTAGAGTCCCGCAAATGCGAGCAGGTCATTCTTCTCGGAATAGAAGTAGTGCGGGATCTTCTTCCCGTCCCCGGTTTTCTCCCACTCGTAATATCCCTCGGCCGGGATCAGGGCGCGTCGCGTGATGGCTGCTTTGCGGAACGAGGGCTTGTCCAGGATGGATTCGCTGCGGGCGTTGATGAGCTTAGAGCCGATCTTGATGTCCTTGGCCCAGGACGGAACGAGACCCCAGCGGGCAATCAGGAGCCGGCGCTCCACGGAGTCCTCATCCAGCTTCTCGGTGATGATGGGGACGTCCTGCGTGGGCGCTACATTCCAGTTCGGCGGGGGCGGGCTGCCCTCAACTTCCTTGGCCTCGAAGTGACTCAGGAGATCACCGGTCGCCTTTGACATCACGTATCTGCCGCACATGCTTTCATTCTGCCCCAGCACCGGTTCCAGGGAACCCTCAGGTGGGTCAGTCCTCGCTGGTGGTTTCCTCGGGGATCTGCCCGGCAGCGATCCGGTGCGCGGTCTTCTCGTACGCGGCGTCAATGTAGGCCAGCAGGTCATCTTCCCGGACGCGCCAGACGTTCCGGCCGCCGAACTGCGCGGCCCGCAGTTCCCCGCTGCGCACCAGCGCATACACCAAAGGCGTGTTGACATTCAGGACCTCCTTCACCTGGTCCAGCGTCAGCATCCTGGGCAGCGCCGGACCAGCCGTGAGCCTCGGTGGCGCGTTGGTGTCCTCTGTCCGCTTGGCCATCATCAGGTTCCCTCGTTCCGGTGCTGCAGTTCATCTTTGGTGCGTTGTCCGCGGCGCAGTCCGCCGGCCGGGACAGGGGCCCACGCCCGGCCGGCGTTGTGCCGGCGCTGCAGCCGCTTCACCTCCCGCATCGTGGCCCGCACGATGAAGTCCGACACGGACGCGTCCCCCTCCAGGTGGCCGGCGGCCAGGAATGCCGCACGGACCTGCCCGGCCTCATCCTCTGTGAAATACGGTGTAAATGCCGCGATCTTCTTCATCCCGTTGATCTTCCCTCCCGCAGTGCCCGGCTCATGAATACTTGCCTCCGGCGTGGCTCCTGAGAGCCCGGTCCAGCAGGACCAGCCGGACACCCCAGAACACCAGCAGGAAAACACCTGCCGCGACCAGCAGGGCGTCCGGCCAGCTGAAACCCCTGTTCGCAAGCCGGGATGCTGCCGGGCCGGCGACTGCCGTGCCAACGACGATGCCCAGCCAGCCCATCCATCCGGCCAGCCTGGTTCCGTACCGTTCCCTCGGCGTCTTAGCCATCAGTCTCCCTGCATTCGTCTACTGGACGTTTCGGCCATGGTCGCACGCTCAGTGTGCCGGCTCGGTATCGGGAGCCGGAACGTTGATGCGGCCGGTCGGATTGGCCGCGAGGCCGAACCACGCATCATCGTCCCCGTACTCTCTGGCGGACAGGGCGAACCTGTCCGGTGGGTGCTCCTCGTCCTGCTCCGGGCCGGGACCGGTGCGCGTGACCTGCGCGGTCCTGCGGCGCAGGGACGGACCGATGTCCTCGACCTCGAGTTCGGTCACGGTGCGCCCCTCCCCCGCCCTGGTCGTAAAGGAACGGGACTTGAGGGTTCCGGTGGCGATCACACGCATGCCCTTGGTCAGCGACGCGGCCGCGTGTTCGGCGATGCCCCACCATGCCGTGGCGGCCACGAACACGGTGTCCCCGTCGGATCCTTTGCCGGCACGGGCCTCGAAGGTCCGGGGCGTGGAGGCGATAGTGAAGCGGGCGAAGGCCGTCCCGGATCCGGTGAATCTCAGCTCAGGGTCGGCGGTGAGATTACCGATAACGGTGACGCCGGCCTCGCCGCTCACGAGCGGACGCCTTCATGCGCGGCGGCTTCGATCTCGATGACCCGGGCGATCTTCGCCGGGTTCAGCCCTGACCAGTGGTCCTCGGAGTCGTCCTTGTCGTAGACCACGACGGGGACCTGGGAGTAGCCGAGCTCCTCGGTGATGTACTCGAAGGCGGCCTGGTTGGTGGTCACGTCGACCTCGGTGAAGGCGATGCCTGCGTCGGTGAACTTCTGCCTGGTCTTGGCGCAGCCGAAGCATCCGGCGGGCTTGGTGTAGATGGTGAGGGTCATTTCAGCACCTGGTTTCGCATCTCGATAAGTTTCGTTCGTCTGGCTGACCTGCTCCCTCCATTCTAGCAATCATTCAACTGAATGACTAGCCAGATTCCTTTGAATTCTAGGCGTTTTTCGCCTCAATTGCGTCAACGATCGAGGTGACCCGCCTGCGGTTTTGAATGGAGACGTAGCAACAGCTGCCTCCGCTGAGGGCGGGAGATGCTGCAGGCACCAGGCAATCTCCGCACCCATGTCGTCCATGGCTGACTTTTCGTGTTCGCCTGTGCACTGTCGGCCGGTTGCGAGCGTCCAGGGGCTGGGGTTGTGTAGCGTGGCGCGTGTAAACAGTCCGTGACAGAAAGGCAGTGTGATGGCCCAGGGTGACGTTGAGACTTACTACGAAGATGGCCAGTGGAAGAACCGGCGCGAGGGGACAGACCGTGCGTTTGGCGCCTCCTACGCCTCCAAGGACGAGGCGGTAGCCGACGGCCGGGAAGCCGCCGCCCGCGACAGTGTCGAGCACATCATCAAAAACCAGGATGGCCGGATCGGCGAGAAGAACAGCCACGGCAACGACCCGCGGAACGTTCCAGGCTAAACCCGTGCGGGGCCGGCACCCTGTGCCGGCCCCGCACGTCCTCGCGTCGTGCACCGTCGAAGACCGATACCCACGCCTCCGGTTACAGTGGTGCCATGACGCTGGGGGACACGGCCGCCGAGCCGCTGGTACACATCAAAGACTTCCGGATGGACTTCGGGGACACGACGGTCATCAAAGACCTCTCCTTCGACGTCCGGGCCGGGGAAACCTTCGGGTTCCTCGGCAGCAACGGGTCCGGAAAAACCACAACGCTCCGGGCGCTGCTGGGCATCTATCAGCCCACCGCCGGGACCCTGCACATCGGCGGCAAACCCTTCGCCCCGCAGGACGGGGCCCGGCTGGGGTACTTGCCGGAGGAGCGCGGCCTGTACAAAAAAGAGTCCGTCCTGGACGTGATGGTGTACTTCGGCCGACTCAAAGGCCTGGACAAAACACGGGCCAGAACCTGGTCCCGGGACTACCTGGAACGGGTCGACCTCGCCGATAAGGCCACCACCCGGCTGGATAAGCTCTCCGGCGGGCAGCAGCAGAAAATCCAGCTTGGCGTGACGATCATGAACGACCCCGAACTGCTGATCCTTGACGAACCGACCAAGGGCTTCGACCCGGTCAACCGGCGCCTGCTCATGGACATCATCGAAGACCAGAAACTCGTCGGCGCGACCGTCATTATGGTCACCCACCAGATGGAAGAAGTCGAACGCCTCTGCGACCGGGTGATCCTGCTCAAGAACGGCACCTCCCGCGCCTACGGCACCGTCTCCGACGTCCAGGAACAATTCGGCGGAACCGTCTACCGGCTCACGTACACCGGGACCCTGCCCTCCTCGGCCCTGTATGACATCGTCAGTGCTGGCGGCGGGCACGCCGAGCTCTCCCCACGCCCCGGCGCGGACGAGGCCACTGTCCTGCGCGAACTCATCACCCACGGCGTCGCCGTGAAGTCCTTCACCACCGCCAGGACATCCCTGGACGAGGTCTTCATCAAGGTCTACGGCGAAACCCACGACATGGCGGAGGCATAAGCCCCATGACACAGAAAACCTCCACACCGCTCCCCTCCCCCGCCCCGGCACCGGCCAGTCCGCCGCCCACCCCGAAGCGCCCCTTCGCCGGTCACAACCTCGGCACCGTCGTCGGGTTCGAATTCACCCGCACCGTGAAAAAACGCCGCTTCTGGATCGCCACCCTGGCCATCCCGGTCGTGATGGCGATCGTTTTCGCGCTCATTTACCTCAGCAACTCCTCCACCGCCGCCAGCGCCGACGCCCAGAAGACCGCGGCCATGTCCTTCACCTACACCGACGCCTCCGGACTCATCACCCCGGCGATCGCCACGGCCATGGGCGGCCGGCAGGCCAGCGATCCGGACAAAGCGCTGCAGGACGTCAAAGACGGCGCAACCGACGCCTACTTCGCCTACCCCGCCGACATCGCCACCCAGCCGGTCAAGGTCTACGGGCAGGACCATGGGATCTTCGACAACGGCAAGTACGACGCCGTCGCCAAACAGATCCTCACCGCCTCAGCCCAGGCCAGGATCGGCTCCCCGCAACTGATGGCCGCGGCCAGCGGCGACGTCAAGACCGAATCCCAGACCTTCAAGGACGGCCAGCCCGCCGGCGGCCTCGGATCCGCCGTCCCGCCGCTGATGTTCCTGCTGATCTTCTACGTGTCGATCATTCTGCTCTCCAACCAGATGCTCAACAGCACCCTGGAAGAGAAAGAAAACCGGGTCACCGAAATGATCCTCACGACCCTGAACCCGACCACGCTGATCATCGGCAAGGTCATCGCCCTGTTCATGGTCGGCCTGGTCCAGATCCTGGTCTTCCTCACCCCCATCACCGTCGGATACGCCTTCTTCCGCGACAAACTCGCCATGCCCGACCTGGACCTGTCGACCCTGAGCTTCGAACCCGGCACGATGCTTGTCGGGGCGCTACTGCTGCTCGGCGGCTTCACCGTCTTCACCGGTGTCCTGGTCGCGATCGGCGCGGTCATGCCCACCGCAAAAGACGCGGGCACGATCTTCGGGCCCCTGATGGCGCTGATCTTCGTCCCCTTCTACGCCATGACCCTGATCATTTCCGACCCGCACGCGCCCATCGTGCAGATCTTCACCTACTTCCCGCTCTCGGCCCCCGTGACCGCACTGCTCCGCAACGGCTTCGGCACCCTTGGCCCGCTCGAGGCATCCATCGTCATCGCCGAACTTTTCATCATCGGATTCCTCATCCTCAGACTCGCCGTGCACCTCTTCCGCTACGGGTCCATCCAATACTCAAGCAAACTCTCCATCGCCGGCACCTTCCGCAAACGCACCATACCCGGCGGTAAATGACCCCGCCCCGCCGAAACACGGCTGTCGCGCTAGGCGCTGGAGGCACCTGCGGCTAACTGTGGCCGACACACCTTGACCACCCGTCAAAAACCTACAGCTCACCTTTTGACTGGCTTTGTTTCCGGCAACGAGTTCTGACCACCGCTGTGGGGGCATTCGGGTCGTTTTCTGAGGCTTGCCATGGGCAGGTCAGAAACGGTCGTTTTTGACTGTCGCGGATAAGGAACGACCCTCACCGAGCAGTTTTGCGGGCGGGTCATGCGGGAATGTGCCTGGCCAAGCGCGTGCATACACTTGGTTCCGGCGGTCAGCACCAGAGAACGGGACCGCGACCGTCTCACCAGCAGAAGATGGCACCATGGCACCGAAGATAGGCCCCGAGACGATGCTCGCCGAATGGCTCCTCGTCGAGACAGTCTCCGACGTCCGACGGCGAAGCGAGGATCCGGGCGCGCGGAGCCGTTACGAATTGCTCGGGATCGCGCCGCTCCTTCGCAAGCTCCTCATCGACGGCCGTCCCCTCCTCAACACTGTTCGGGCCGCTCGCCCGGAGGTGCCGACGGAGTTCCGCATCAGGCAGTGGAGCGCTCCGGAGGACGGCCAGCAGGGAGAAGATCTGCCGTACGCCCTCCGGCTCGGCGGTCCCGAGTTGGTCGGCGGGTCTGAGGACCCGGCGCTGCCCAAGCTGAAGTACTTCATCGGCGCGAGGGTGGGCGTGGTCCTAGGACGACCGCTGACCGTCCTCGAGGTGGTGAAGTACTACGCCAATGTGGAAGGAGGCGTCCATTTCGGCGTGCCCGAGGAGAAGGCCGACCACGTCCTGAGCGAAATGGCTCCCTTGCTCCTGGGGCGGACGACGGGACAGATCGAGATCCTCGCCCACCTCGGCGCGATCGTGGTGGACGCGCTGACGCCGCTGTGCGAGTCGATCCTCGCCTCGCCCCTGATCGACACGCGCATGCACCGGCGCAACGACCGGGGCTTCTTCGACGGCCACTGGACCGCGGACCACTACGAGAATTCCAGCCAAGGGTAATAGCCGATGGCAGGGGGCCCATTAACCGCGGGCGTCTTGGCGGGAGAAGCCCGGTGACGACTGGCCACCCATCAGCAGCTCTTTAGTCTCGCTGAAGGTATGCCAGCATTTCAGGGGTGGTCAGTAGGACACGTGGTGAGGCTGCCTTGCTCTGGATGATGATGCCATCTAGTTCCTGACCGGCGTCCAGGAGTTTGGCGACCCATGCAGCCCGCTGCTTGTTCACGTAGCCGATCTTCTTCGCTGCGCGGCCCGTCGTGATTGCGACGGCGTTGGCGTCGTGTTCGTTGTTGGTTTCGCGGACAACCTGGACACGTTGCCCGTTACGGAAATTGAACGGTTTGTTGGGGTCCTCATGAAAGCCCATGCCAACGACGCGGAACGCGAAAATCTGAAAGTGCCGCAGCGCAAGGATCTTGTAATCGACCAGCTGTCCATCGGGGAGGGCCAAATCCAGGCCGTTGTTGGACCGTACCAGTCGAAGGGGCGGCATACCGTCAGGGTCGGCAACCAGTTCGCTCTTGGCTTCTGCCGGAGGAACATAACCTGCGCGGTAGCTCTTGACGCTTTGCCCGACCGCCGCCGCCTTTGCCTTTTCTGCCTCGTAGCTGCGCGCTTCCGGCGGGCGCCGCGGCAGTCCCCTCAGGTCCCCTCGCAACGACACCGGAGTCACCGCCGGTAGGTGCGCCGGTTCGGCGAGCTCCGCTGAAGGGCTCGTCAGCTCCGGAACGGCCAGAGATGCCCGTGCGGTCCCGCTAAAGATTACCTTGGCCTTGCTCCATACCCCCATGCGCTGACTCTATCGAGAGCGGTGGCTAAAAGGGCGCCTGAATCGCTGGAAGTAGTGAGGCGGCCTCGCGTGCCGAGTAATTGGACTCCCCCTAGCCCAGGGCAGTACATCGCCATCATGGACGGCGCTACGAAATTTGAGGGTCAGGTGTTACGCGTATTTACTGTCCAGCCGGTAGGTCTTCCTGCTGTAGGTTCGGTTTCCCGTTTCGCCGGCCTGGTCGAGTGGCTCAATATAATCCGTCAGTATGCCGGCGTCGACGAGCTCCCTCAGTCCTGTCTTCTTGGTGCTGTCTCCCAAGCCAAATCGACTTTTGAAAGTCGCCGGGGCGAACCAAATGCGATGGTCCTCAATATCGTTACGATGCACGCTTAGAACCACCAAGTACATGGCCAGCCCGGGGCCGCTTAGGGTACCAATTGCCCCGCCTGTCCATAAGTATTCGGGAACACGGAAATATGGATCTACGTGTCCTTTCTTGGCGGCCGCACCCGGCAACGTGTATCCCGCCCCGTTGGCATTTTCGCTGAGGAGCTGAACGGTTGGAGGCGATCCAGCGACCGAATGGTCCAGAGTGATGAAGCCACGCTTTTCGAGTTCGGTGAGACTTGAGCTAACCGTCCGTGCTCCTGCCGTTCCGGGGTCGTCCAGACCGATGAGCTCGGCCCAGAAGCGTGCCGGCCGGTTGGAGGCGTGCGGAGCTGCTGCTAAGACCCACAGTAGGGAGATGAGTACGGCGACCCTCGTTTTGCCTCCCCTGCCGCCACCTCCCTTACGGGCGGAGCGACCACTCATGATCTGGGAAAGAGGTGTGGACCCATTTGCCGACTGCACGAAGGATCGCCTCACTGGAGCACCCTTGCGTCCACCCATTCTTCTGGAGAGCTCGGCTGCCCGAGCGAGCTGGATTTCCAATATTTTTTCCTCAATTTTGTGCCCCTTGACCGCGGCCTATAGAGTAGCGATCAGGAGATATATCTATACGGGTTGCGCTAACGTAGCTATACCGGATGCACAAACGCTACCATCCGGGCGGTTGATTAGTAAAAGCTTGATTTTGCATTTACTTACGACTCCTATACGCTCTGACATAGATCAGGAGCCTTCAGTGTTTAGCGAAGTTGGAGGCATGCCGTCAGGCTAGGTCCCCCTTGTAAGAGGGGCAACCTGCCGGGTGTAGGTAGCGCTTGCGTTCCCTTCGTTCGAGACTCGTTTTGCCGACTCGGTAGGGCCTCGCGAGAAACCTGATCAGAGAAGGCCGGCGTCCGCGCTGGCCTTCTCGCTTTAACTTGGCCCTAAGGTCGGCTGGTTGCCCTGACATCCTGTGAGGGCATTCAAGTAATAGAGTTGCCGCAGTAATCGAAACGGGAAATAGGGCGGTGCAGGGACTAAATGGATAATCGTTCATCCGGCGCCGCTCTCCGTGGCCATATCTCGAGCTCCTTCGACCGGAGATTATGGGCTGCCGCGAACAAGAACGGCGTGCCGGCGTCACTGGTACATGCCCATGAAGTCCTTGGTTTGGAGCGCGGCGAACAGCTGGCGTTTGAGACGGTGATGTGTGATGGCAACCTCGTCGACATGCTCTTCGGGCAGGACAGCGGATTCGCAACACTGACCAACGGGTCCAGTAGTCTCGTAAGAATCTCAGATGACGACGGAGATTTTGTCGTCGCGAGCTGGGCAACTGCTCACCCGGGCGTATTCCATATCAGTGGGTCGGTTCCCACGAGTGACAGACGCTGGGCCCGCGTAAATCGATCCATTTCCCGTGCGCCGGACGTTATGCGCTGCTTTCTCAACGAGGACAAGTTCCGTCGCCTGGCCAGGAAGTTGGATTCGATTGGGCGTCCGGAAGTTGTGCGGATGGCGGCATGGCGCCAGTCCGATGCTTCATCCCTCAACAGGGGCTGGCCAGCTAAAGCGGATTCCTTCAGATATACGCCGGACGATGTTTTTGATCTGGCGAACCTGGAAGGAGCTTCAGTACGGTCGCTAACGGTCTCCGTGGAAAGTGATTTACTTTGCCACCTGCGCAGGACTAGCGGGGCAACTTTCTACTCAGGACAGTTCCGTGCATTTGCAGCCAACATCCTTGACTCCTTCGCAGCTTATGCGGCAGAACGGCTCGATCTACTTTCAAATCGACAGCGCGCTGTCGATAGGCCCCTTGGCCTCCCCTTGACTATCAACCTTGCTGAAGATGTCTTCTCCACCGCAGGTGACACCGAGCGCCTGCGACGCCTGATGGAGGACACTCAGCTAACCTCCGTGGCCGTGCTGCATGAAAACCCCTATCTACACCTCATGATTGCCGACCACGCCGACGGGTCCACTTTTGATGTCGTTGTCACCTCGCCAGTTGCTATAGACATTTACCCCAGTTTTCGCTCCAGTGCATCTTCCTTGGCCCGCCTCGTTCAGCGGATCGGGGAGCACTTCTCGGCTGAGACGATCGAGGAGTCCCTGCCGCGGCAGCGCGTGTCTCTCGAGGACCTGGTAGGCGCCGGATAAAATGGCACGCACTCCTGAGAGCCTTGCAAATTTGCGCGAGGGTTACCGTCGGTACGACGAGTATGTTGATGTCGTTTCGTGTTTTGAGTGGATGTTCGCGGGCGACGCGCTGGACCTTCCTGAAACCGTCAAGCACTTTGAGCGATATCCCAAATGCACAACGTCTGATGCCGGCTCAGCACCGCGCACCGTTACCCCCGACTTTCTGGTCGTGTTCCAAGATGATTCCGTCCTCGTTGGTGAGATTGCTTCGATCGCGAGACACGAGAACTCGGTAGACAAGCTCTGCAGCCAACTCCTGGGCTACGAAGGTATTCAAGAAGTCGCGCTGGCCGACGGTTCATCAGTGGCCCCGAGCCGGATAGACGTGATGTGGCTCGTGCCTGTTGAATTGTCCAACGATGCCTGTGCACGCGTCCTGGATGACCGGTTCCACAACCCTACGCACTCATATAAGCCGGGTAAGGCTCCGTGCATCGTCCAATATGCGAGGCTGACGCATAAGTACACTTTTGCTCGCATACCCCGCCCTGATAACGGCGTTCTCGTCAGTGGACTCCCGGACCTCAGCATCGCCAGCTACTTGGATCGAAACCTGAATATCAAGCCCGAACACTTCGTCCACATCAAGACATCGCGCGGATTCATGAATGATCCCGCTGAACCGCTCTATCTCGCCACTTACATGTACGTCCGCGTTTGGCCGTTGATGTTCGGTCCTGGAACCTCGGAAGAACGAGTCACCAGCCAAAGCATTTCCCAAGAGCTGCAGAGAACCTACAGGTATGGGAGGCACAAAGAAGTGGTCACGGCACTCGATCTCCTTTCCGAAGCAGGACTGGCTACTAGGCAATCGGATGGATCTTGGAAAGTGAAGCGCAAGGTGCTTGGTACCAAAGGGGACCGCGAAGCCCACGCCAAAATCTTGGAGCTTGTTGAATCGACGCAAGAACGCGAAAGGACTCGGTCCCGCAGGGCCATACGCCACCAAATCCCTGCACAACTCAGTCTCTTCGACGCCTCCGAGCTTTCCTGAATGGGACCAGGGAAGGGCAATGCCACGGGGCGAATCCGCAGACCTCTCGGAGCGTCCCTGGGATGCGCAAAAGCTCAGAATGTCACTATCTAGAGCCCGTAACACTCTTCGGCTTTGCGATATAGTGCGTTAAACGGTGAGGGCCGGCACTGTAGTGCCGGCCCTTCCATGGTTTTCCCTCTGCAAAGGAAATCTGTGGTTCAGCTTAGCTGAACGGTTTGTGCTGCTGCCACGGGCCGGTTACCTCGTTGTTCCTAGTCCCGCGAGGTGGTGGTCGGCCGGTCGCGTTGTCGCGGCTAATGGCGGTCCGTCGCTGGTGAGTGGCTGCTGTGGTTCGCCCGGGGCGGCGGACCGCCCGATGTGCGGGAGGTTCCTGGCCCTTGCTCGGGTGAGTGGCCGGGCGGCTGTATTGGGGGGTCAGCCGCCCGGCTCACTGTCCGCTACTCGGTGTCGGTGGTGTGCTTGTCGATGATGATCTGCTCGACGGCGCTGGCCGTGTACCCCCAGGCGGTGAGCTGGTTCAGGTAGTGGAAGTGCCGCTTCTCGGCGCTCCGCCATGAGTCTTTCTGGATGGTCTTTTCATACCCGGCGCAGATAAGGGCGAGGAGGGAGAACTCGGGGCGTGTGGTGGTTTTGGCGGTGTGGTCCCGCAACGGGTTCCAGCCCCACCGGTCGTTGTCTTCCCCGATCTTGGCCCCGATCATTTCGGTGGCGACCGTGCCGTCGTAGCCGCTGGCGGTTTCCGGGTCGTGGGTGATGGCGTGGACTGTGAAGTACTGCCAGCCCTTCGGTGCGGTCTTGCGGGACAGCAGGGTCTTCACAAACTCACGCCTTACCTTCGTTGCGCTCTCCATCTCGCGATTATTCGCTATCAGGGTCTTTCGTTCGGCCTTCTGCTCCGCGGTCATGGGGCCTTTCTGGGCCTGCGTGCCGCCGTCGTAGCGTTCGTACTTCGGGGTGAAGCCCAGGTCCTTCCAGCCGGTGATAACCGGCTGGGCGTTGTGCTGGCCCCGGTAGTCGGTGCTGATCAGGTAGGCGTTGGCGTCCTCGTCGGTGGCCGGTTCCCCGTCGGCCCGCTTCGCGGCCGACACGTACAGGTTCTCTTCGTTGGCGTAATGCCCGGCGTCCTCGACGATGGTCTTGCCCTCGGCCTCTAGCTGGGCGATGAGTGCGGCGAGGGCGGCGGCGCGGTCGCGGCGGTCCCGGAGCATCTGCGCGACGTGCAGGAGCTGATCGGGTTCGTCCGCGATCACAGACTCTAATTCCTCCGTGGCGTCCTGGTTCCCTTCAAACTCGGCCATGATGAGCGCTTCATCAATGCTGTATCCCTTGCCCAGGGCGGCGGCTCCCGCGGTCGAGACTTTGGCTTTCAGCGCCCCTTCCACGGTGGTCTTAGTGCGCCCGGTCTTCTTGGCGATCGCGGCGGCTGAAACACCGATCAGGGACAGCTGGTGGTAGGCGTCGGCCTCGTCCGCTTCAGTCAGTTCCGCGCGCTGGATGTTCTCCACGACCTGAGTCACGATCCGTTCGGCTTCCTCGGGGGACTCGATGATCATCACCGGGATGCTGGTGCGCCCGGCTTCAACGGCGGCGCGGGTGCGGCGCTGTCCCATCAGGACATGCACCACGCCGTCCTCCTTGCGGTGGGCGATGACGGGTTCCATCACGCCGTGTTCCTTGATGCTGGCAATGAAATCGGCTGTCAGTGCGGCGTCTTTGCGGACGTTTATGTCCACGGTCAGGGTGGCCGGGTCGAGCATTTCGAGGGTGGGTGTGGTGTTCATGGTGTTGCTCCTTTTGCAGAGGATTCCGGTGGGTGGGGCGGCTCAGGTGACCGGCCAGCGTCCCCTTCTCCCCCCGTTGTTTTTTGGTTGCTGGCAAGCTCGCTTGCTCGGCGGCCGACGGAGCCCTGTCTACCCGCAGGGCAAGGGGCAGGAAATTCCCGGAGGAAACCAGCGACGCAGGAGCGCCGGAGGGACATTTCCTGCACCGCAGGCCCGGACGAAGGAGGGGCTAGACGGGGTGGAGCGGACGCCTAGAATCCGAAGGACAGCAACCAAAAGACGTCGAAGACGTAAGAAACGGGCCAGGGCGGGCCGGAGCCCTGCGACGGAGGCACTGGACTCACCAGCCGGCCGCGCCAGCGGACGCCCGAACGGGTGCGAGCCCTGCGAGCATGCCCTGCCCTTCGTCTCCCCTGGATCCGCCCGTGCCGGCCCCGCGCTCGGTCTGGCCGGCACACCTGCTGTTCCGCCTGCGGTCCTCCCGGAGATGGCGGTCCGCCGCCGGTGACCAGCAGCGGCAGCCAACCACCGGCGGCGGACCGCCCGAACCCTTTCGGCCGGCCCTGGTCCTTTGTTGGGGCGGGGTGGGCCTTGCCGGGCGGTGGTCCGCCCGGCAAGGTTTCAGCCGGTTTAGGCGACGTTGGCCATGTAGGGCATGCGGTACCGGCTGGGGAGTTCGGCGGCGGCTTCGGGCAAGTCGTCCGGGCCGTGGGCCTGGCCGTTCCTCCAGTGGAAGAACGCATGTTCGCTGATCGCGTCCCATTGCCGGCCTTCGTCCGGTAGTAGGTCACCGAGCATTATTCGCTGGATGCAACATCCGTGGCTCTTCCGCAGCGCCAAGGTTGCCCTCGCGGCAGATTGGGAACGTCTTAAAGTCGCAGAGGCCGGCCCCGCCGGGGGCCGGCCTCTGCGACGTCAACTGTCAGAAGACCAAGAGGATGTAGCTAGGAGTCCCGTTCTAGCCGTCGTCACTCATTCTCTCGGCCTGGGAATCATGGCGACGAGCATCCTGCTGATAGCTCTCCGCGATGCCGCGTAGCACCCGGGCAGTGCGCGGCCATCGAGTAGAAATCTTTACCGCCATCTCTCGGTACTGCTTTTCGAGTTCGCGTTCCTGATCTCCTCCATCAAAAACCCCTCGACTGGTAACGCCACGCTTGTTGATCTTGCCCATGTGCACTCCCGCGTCGAGCCGGGCGTTACCAATGTTCTCGATGATCTCTCGGACCGGTTCCGCGGGCCAAACTCCGTCAGTACCGACGGGACTTGACGCGAGGATCTGACCGATCTGTTCATCGCCGATTGCTACGCGCTGACTGTCAGAGAAAGCGAGGCGGGCGCCCCTCACCCAAGCAGTCAACTGGGAACTATCAATGGTGCCATCTTCGGCGAGACCTGGCAGGGTATGCCAATGCTGAAGAACGGTGAAGGACCGATGGGCGAACGCTTTCTCCTGAGCAGTCAGGGACCGTTTTTGTTCATCATTGCCACGGTATAGAGCGTTGATCATTCTTACGAAGTCGCTTGGGTCCGTTCCCAGCGCGCGGTAGAGCGCAGCTGACGGATGGTGATCATGTAACAGGTCAAAAAAGGTGAACTCGTAGACTGGGAGCTCCGTGTCGTCGGGAAAGTGCTGCTCCATGTATTTCAGGACATTGCCGAGGTAGTAGCTGTTCATGGTCGTGTCGTGGACGGGACCGGGTCCGTTGAGGAGCGCGTTGAGGACTGCCTTGACGAGGCCAACGCTCGGTTCGCCGTTGTCGTGGAGCATGTCGCTGAGGAGCGCTACTGCTTCCCATAGGCGATCGTGCTTGACGAGCAGATCAATCGCCTCTGCGCGTTCCTCCGGGGCGGCGTAACGATGTTGCGCTCTGTTCCAATATGCTGCCTCGAGTTCCATTCCGAGGGCGGCAATCTCAGTCCAGTATTGTTTGAGGAACGGGACGGCAGCCATGAGTCTTTCCTGTGATTCCGGCTCTTTCAAAGCAGGGCTGGTAAGCGCAGCCTTGACCCAGGAGAAGCCTGCAACGTGGATTCTGTCGCCGGCGAAGATCAAAGCGGCATGTCGTAGGTTTTCTTCCTGACGGCTGATCCAACCGAGGATCGCCTGCTCGGGGGCGTCACCCCTTGCCGCGAGCATGCGACCAATGATGTGCGGCGTTTTCACATCAAGTGTCAACGTAGCCAACGCTTCCGGGTCGAGTGTGAGGACCTCCTCGAGGGCCTGACTTTGTAAGCGGGCGAGTTCGACGTCGTATCCTTCTTCTCCCCACTTGTAGTTAGGGATACGCGGGCGCCAGTCAAAGAGATTCGAGAAACGGCGGGCGTCATGATCAGGAGTCAGGTCATCAGCAACGGCACGAAGAAGGGCAACATCGTCGGTGGACATTGCCCACTCGGCCTCCGCATACTCTTCGTGTTTGTCTGCCTCCCCGATCAATGCTTCCCACATCGCATACCGTTCTTCCTCCTTCCAGGTGTCGGCGCCGACAGCCTCACGAAGCTTTTGGATAACAACACCCCGTTCATCGATGGGCAGCATAGCGATCTTGGGAAGCAGCTCCAGCCACCGTTCCGTATCAGTTCCGATGACACCCATGGCCATGGCAACAAGCCTGTGGACGAAATGACCCCAGTCTGCGTAGGTCACTGTTTGCTTGACTGGATTCCAATCGCGGAAGGCAGGCGCGTGAGGGGGAAATGCCGTCGCATGGTTCTCAGGCCACACCCCCATGAGGAGCTTCCAGCCAACGCTTGGCTCGCGCTGAAGAATCCGCTGGACTACCGCGAGTTTGTCATCAACCGTAGCCCCGCTCTGAGGAAGCCAGCCAGTTACAACGGTCTGAAGACTCACGATCGGACGGTTGCTGAGCCGGCCTCCCGGGTCGATCAAGGAAAGCTGACCGAGCAGAAGCGCCGCGCGGCCAAAATATGAGGGCGACCAGCAAAGCGTTTCAATTGCCCACAAAAGACTCGGGTGAGGCGATGACGGGCCGAACAGAACGTCCTGCGCTTGATCCCTAAACATTGTGCGGAGGACAGGATGCGGTTGCTCAAGGCCGAGCTCGACGGCGTCCAGAAACACCTCCGGCGACGCTTCGGCCAACGCAGGCAAGGAACCTGCCAGCCGCGCCCAGGTCTCGCCGGTGGCATCGTCGTTTGCGGCTGTAAACAACCCGTGGACGATCTTATCCACCCGACTTTGCATTTCCAGGTGCGGTGGAAGTTCGCCGTCGCTCGCAGCCGAAAGCGCCAAACCGTTCGCGAGCCCCTTCTTCAATATCTCCGAATATCCCGGCTTCGTGCCCTGCGCACTCGCTGTCATTCGGCTAACAGTGTCCATGCCTTGAAAGGGATCGGGTTCCAGCAGAACCTGCGCAACCACTTCAGCCCAGCGGGCCATGTCGCTGGTCGTCAACGTAGGCAAGAGGAGCAAGGCCGCCTCCACTGGCGATGTCAACCTCCACGTACCTCCCGAGCGGACAAAAGGGGCATCGCTACGGCCGGCCAGGCTCGTGAGGAGTCGCTCTATCTCGTCCCGTGCCCGCCCAGTCAACTCCTCCAGGGCCACGAGGTCTTTTTCATAGCCTGACCACGATCCGGTCAATACCAGGGGCGCCAGAATGCCAGCGGACTCAGGCTTAGCTGCCCAGCCTGGCTTGCGGAAGCGTGGCTCAACTGCAATAGAACGGATGAACGCGGCCATACTCCGACGGGCTAGGGCCACCATGGCTTCCGCATTGTCTGAGTCGGGAACTACTGCCTTCAGAGCCTCGCGAGCGGAAACTCGATCGATCTTTCGGAGCTCGATTCCTTTACCACTGCGAACGACGTCGTCAGCCTCGGCGAGTAGGACGACACGGTGTCCGCCGTTTACCGTCGCCGCAAGGTCTGGCTCGCCCTCGAATAGCGGCACAAGGATCAGGGGAACCTGCGACTCGACCAACCGCTGCCACGCGGCTTTATCAGTCACTACGACGGTGCGATAAAGAAGCTCTTCATGGGACGCCAATGCTGAGAAGAGGAAGGCCAGAGCGTCGTCCTGCCAGTGAGCGGCCAGCGTCACGATCGCATCGGCCTGCGCTGCACCCGTCAGCGCGGCACGCAACTCATCGGCTGCGGCTGAACGCCCTGCGAGGAAGAACTCCGGCGGAAGCGCGATCTGGATGCGCCCCTGAAACGAGTTCCACCACCGTTCGATGGTCTGTGCGTCGCGAGGCCGGTACCCGAGGCGCTCGGAAATCCAGTAGTGCACCGAAGGAGATGCTTGCAGCCACCCCTCAACGCGGTGTGCATCGAGGGCCACAACGCCGGCGAACTTGGATTCGGCTACTCGATCGGTTGCCCACTTCTTCGCTCCTGCCCAGTTGCGGGGTGTCGCGAACACGAATACTGAGTCCGCGTCATTAGGGAGTGCCTCTATGCGCTTCTTGTAGTCCCTCTGCGCCTTGCCCTTCGGGTTGGCTTCGGTTCCGAACTCGAAACGCAGCTCACCGGAGGGGAGATATGTGCTTCCGCTGGATGTCGCGGTTCCATCCCATCCGGGCGCGGCACCACCTTCGTGCGACCGCACGTCGACGTTGGTGATGCCAGGAGTCACAGCCAAAAGGCGACGGATCAGTTCCGGAAAGGATCCTTTGGCATCATCCCGTGCCGCCCAACTTTCCAGTTCGTTAGCGCTGATCAGCTCTGGCCCGTCGGTCCGAAGGGTGGGGGCTACTGATGATGTGCTTTCGCCGCGTTTTTTGAGAAGACGCTCGACCTCTGTTCGGGCGAAACGATGCTGCGATGAGTCCGGCAGACGCGCTGAAATCAATGTGCCCCCTCTCACCCAGTTCCTGACGGTGTTCTCATGCACACCGAGCAAGGCGGCCGTTTCCCGCACATTTAGAAATGGGCTGCTTTCACCTTCACTACTCATACCAAAACAGTAGCACATTGTGGACTTTGTGGACTTCTCAGCGGCGATGATGGAACCTGGCATTGGACCAATTCCAAACCGTCCCCTAACCCAACAGCCGGCCGCGCCAGCGGACGCCCGAACGGGTGCGAGCCCGGCGAGGATGCCCTTCCCGAGTAGGGTGAGGGCATGACTGGGCCGGCTCCACGTGATAACCGCCCGGGCCTTGAGGGGCGCGGTGCTGGGCTGGATTCTCCGCGGGTCCTCCGGGTCCTGGCCGTGGTGTTCACGGTTGCCGCAGCTGGTGCGCTGGCGCTGGTGGTCCTCGATCTCGTGATCGCCCGGCCGGCGGCGGGCGATGTCTTCATTACCGTCCTGAATGCCCTGGCGGCGTTGCTGTTGTGGCGCCGGGTGTTGGAACAAACCCGGGCATGAGGAAAGGCCGGCACCGAGGTGCCGGCCTTTCCGGGTTTTCCCTCTGCAAAGGAAATTTGGGTGGGCAGCGTCCCGCTGCCTGGTGGTTAGAGGTTGTGGTGTTCCTGGGCCCAGCCGATGTTCGCGGGCCCGGTTGGTTCGCCGGCGGTGAGCAGACGAATTTCGATGATGTCTTCGGCCAGGCTGGGTTCGGCGTCCGGTTTGTCGTCGTCGGTCAGGATGTATTCGGTTCCCATGCTCACGCTTCCCTGGTCGGTGCAGTGTTCGTGGGTTCACTGTAGCCGTGGTTTCTACACGCTTGCTGGTTTCCGGGCTGCGCCCGCGCGAGCGTTCGGCGGCCGGAGGAGCGGAGCGGGGGAGGCCGCCCCGCCACGGGCAAAAAGGGCCGGGCCGGGATCTCTTGGTGATCCCGGCCCGACCTGTCTCGTTTAGTTGTTGTGGCGCTGGTCTCCGTTTAGTTGTTGTGGCGCTGGTAGGAGGTTTCCGGGTCGCGGGCGACGTCTGCGACTGAGCCGCGGTTGATCAGTTCCAGCAGCAGCCCTGCCAGCCGGAACCCGGGTGTGTCTGTGTCCGCGTGCTTGAGGTACCGGCCCGCCTGGGTGCCGTTGCCTTTGAGCCATTCCAGCCACCCCATCAGGGTCAGCATCGGTGCACGCTGGCCAGCCGGGACAGCTTTCATCAGCTCGAACGCGATGGACTGGGCCCGGTCCACCCGCTTCCAGTCCGGTCGTCCGGTGAAGGTCCCGAGGATGACGTCGGCGAAGTTGCCGTTCTGAGTGGTGATGGTCTCGCGGAACAGAAAGTCCCGGACCATCTTGTGCTGGAACGCTCCCGCAATACTCCGCGCCGTGTCGCTGTCCGGGGTCCCAGTGCTGTGCAGCACGGCCGCCCACGCGGCGCATGCAGCCTCAATGTCCGCTTCGGTGCCCTCCGGTGCTTGTACCGGCATGGCCCAGATACCCAGAAGGGCGGGGTTGTAGGCGTCGATGTCCGTGGCGCTGCCGAAGAAGGTAAACGTCGCGTTGGCATGGCTGTCGGTGATCTGCTCCAGCGGGTGGTCCTCGTCCGTGCCGAACTCCGTCCAGTGAGTGGAGGTCACGAGCCAGACGTTCCGCACGGGCATCCGGGCCGCAGCCAGCTCGGACACCAGTGCGGCGACGTGCGCGGCGTAGGGGTAGCTGTCCTGGTTCTCGTCGGTGTAGACGACAACGTAGGACGCCGTGGCCTTCTCATCGTTGGCGGCGTGGCTGGTCAGCGTCTGAGCATAGTTGACCGGCTCGACGTGTTCGGGTGCGTCCACCCGCAGGGTCGCACCGAGGGCCCCTGCATGGGCGGTGAGGACCACGAACGATTTCGAGGGCGTGATCCCCAGCAGGTGCGGGATGGTCGCCAGCAGGTCGGCAGGACCGGTGAGGTTGATCTTTTCAATCATGGTGTTGCTCCTTTTGCAGAGGATTCCGGTGGGTGGGGCGGCTCAGGTGACCGGCCAGCGTCCCCTTCTCCCCCCGTTGTTTTTTGGTTGCTGGCAAGCTCGCTTGCTCGGCGGCCGACGGAGCCCTGTCTACCCGCAGGGCAAGGGGCAGGAAATTCCCGGAGGAAACCAGCGACGCAGGAGCGCCGGAGGGACATTTCCTGCACCGCAGGCCCGGACGAAGGAGGGGCTAGACGGGGTGGAGCGGACGCCTAGAATCCGAAGGACAGCAACCAAAAGACGTCGAAGACGTAAGAAACGGGCCAGGGCGGGCCGGAGCCCTGCGACGGAGGCACTGGACTCACCAGCCGGCCGCGCCAGCGGACGCCCGAACGGGTGCGAGCCCTGCGAGCATGCCCTGCCCTTCGTCTCCCCTGGATCCGCCCGTGCCGGCCCCGCGCTCGGTCTGGCCGGCACACCTGCTGTTCCGCCTGCGGTCCTCCCGGAGATGGCGGTCCGCCGCCGGTGACCAGCAGCGGCAGCCAACCACCGGCGGCGGACCGCCCGAACCCTTTCGGCCGGCCCTGGTCCTTTGTTGGGGCGGGGTGGGCCTTGCCGGGCGGTGGTCCGCCCGGCAAGGTTTCAGCCGGTTTAGGCGACGTTGGCCATGTAGGGCATGCGGTACCGGCTGGGGAGTTCGGCGGCGGCTTCGGGCAAGTCGTCCGGGCCGTGGGCCTGGCCGTTCCTCCAGTGGAAGAACGCATGTTCGCTGATCGCATCCCATTGCCGGGCCTTCGTCCGGTAGTAGGTGCAGGTCACGTCGCCCTCGCAGTACGTGGCGACCCCGAACAGGTTCCCGACGCTGTCAGCGGTCCGGGTGGCGGCGACCATGACATAGGGCCAGCTGCCGAGGTCCCAGCCGTCACAGCCCCAGCTCGGGATCACGGCCCAGCCGTGTTCGCCGATGAGTTCCATCCAGTCGTAGCCGCCGTTCATGTGGTAATCGCCCAGCACCGTCGCGCCGTCGATGGTTTCCCCGGTGTCCTGGGTGGTCACCGTCTTGGTAGTTACTGCGTTCATGGTCTTGCTCCTTTTGCAGAGGAATCCGGTGGGTGGGGCGGCTCAGGTGACCGGCCAGCTTCCCCTCTCCCCCGTTGTTTTTTGGCTGCTGGCGAAGCTTGCGGAGCTGTGGCCGACGGAGGCCCGTCTACCGCAGGCAAGGGCCGTGGAATCTGCGGAGGAAATCAGCGACGCAGGAGCGCCGGAGCCGATTCCGGGGACCGCAGGCCCCGGAGGGACGGAGGGGCTAGACGGGCCGGAGCGGACACGTACAATCCGAAGGACAGCAGCCAAAAAACGGTAATACTGGAAATGCCCTTGAGCCGGCGTGACCCAGCAAAAAACTGACGTGCCTGGCGGCACTGTCTTTCCGACGATCTGTCCGCCGGCTCAAGGTCCGTCAAGGGGGTGTAGAGCCAGGCGGACATGACTTCATAGGAGCCTGATCCGACCAGTCCCATTACCGTTTTGTCTGCCCACCTGGCCTGCGCCCCGTTCATCAGCCATCGATCTCGACTGGGGGCAAGTTCCATCTTGGCAACCGAAACAAGCAAAGTCATCGCCGGTATCGACACCCACGCCGACACACACCACGTGGCCGTCATCAACGAACATGGCAAGCCCCTCGCGGACAGGGAATTCCTGGCCGTGGGATCCGGCTACCGGAAGATCGTGGACTTCATCACCAGCTACGGCACAGTCATCGCCGTAGGGGTCGAAGGAACAGGATCCTACGGGGCCGAACTCAGCAGGACCCTGCGCGGTGAAAGTCTTTGTGCGCTGGAAGTGAACCGTCCAAACCGGGCCGCGCGCCGGCTGAAGGGAAAATCCGATCCGCTGGACGCCTACCAGGCCGCCCAATCGGTACTCGACGGCCGGACCAAATCGGTCCCGAAAGCCAAGACGGTCCCGTTGAATGCCTGCGAATCCTACGTGCCGGGCGCAAATCGGCAGTGAAGGCCCGCACCGCAGCCATCAATCAGATCAAGGGCCTTCTCGTTTCAGCTCCGGACAAACTTCGGTCGAAATACAGAGGGCTCGGAACCTCGGCGGTAATCACGGCCCTGCAGCGCACCCGACCTTCGGGCCATATGGATGACCCCGAGTACGTGTGCCTGCTGACGCTGAAAGCCCTGGCCACCCGCTGCCACTCACTCGCGGCAGAAATCGCCACCGCTGACACCGCGCTCCAGGAAATCCTCGACACCTATGCGCCGATGCTCTGTGACCTTCCAGGTGTCGGAACGGAAGTAGCCAGCCAGCTCCTGGTCACCGTCGGAGACAACCCGGACCGCCTTGGAAATGAGGCCAAGTTCGCGCCCTCGTCGGGGTCGCCCCCATACCCGCGTCCTCGGGCAAAACAACCCGTCACCGGTTAAGCCGCGGCGGCGATCGCAACGCCAACCATGCCCTGTACCAGGTCGTCCTGGTCCGCATGGCATCCTGCCGGCGGACAAAGGACTACGTGTCCAAACGCACCGCGGAGGGCAAAAGCAAACGAGAAATCATGCGCTGCCTCAAACGCTACGCAGCCCGGGAAATCTACCGTCAGATCACCAACCCACAAGCCGCCCCAAACTACACCGATCTTCGCCAGCTGCGCAGCGCACTCGGTTGCACCATCACAACAGCGGCGCTCGAACTTGGGCAATGGCCCTCGAAGATATCTCTGCTGGAACGGGGTTTGATCCGCAACGACAACCTCGCGACTAACTACCGTCGGTGGCTGAAAGAGCAGGGGGCCGAGTCCACGACGTGAACCTCAAGGGATCTTCGCTTTCCGAGCAGAAACACATGTTGGTCGCAGACTGTTCAGTGATCCTGCCATAGCGCGCCAGACACCGGCAATGGCGCGTCGCATTCGGAGAGGGAGGGAGCCCGTTCGAGCCGGGCCAGGTCCCGCTAAGCCGGCTCCGAAACGGGCTGAATCTGCTGGCAGCCGACTGGCCAGGACCCGGTCGGAAACGGTTGGCCCTCGGCCCCATTCAATACCGTGATGGCGGGCCGCCGAACGTGGACCAGAACCATAAGATGTCCATGACGGTCGATCGCCCCCGCAAGGTGAGCATGCTCACCTTCGGCAATTTGATTTCAGGGAGTCAAAACTGACCGTAGGCCCGTTCCTGCTGCGAGTTCCTCCAATGCTGCCCCCGCCTCGGACAAGGGACGGACTTTGTCGATCAACTGATCGAGCGGCAAGTGGCCCGCCAGGTGCAGCCGCGCCAGGCGGGGGATGTCCACGCGGGCCACGCTCGAGCCATAGTTGCAGCCCAGGATGCTCTTGCCCTGGTCGGCCAGGTCGAAGGGATCGATGCTAGACCGCGCGCCGATGCGGGTCATGCCCACCAGAACGGCCGCGCCGCCAGGAGCCAGCAGGCCGGGAAGAGTCTCAATAACCTTCTCGTTCCCGATCGCCTCGAACGCGTAGTCCACGCCGCCCAGCTCGTCCCGCACATACGCGGCAAGGTCCGTCTGGCGGGGATCGATGGTGGCGGTTGCCCCGAGCTCTTGGGCCTTGGCACGCTTCTCCGGCGAGAGGTCCACGGCTATGATTGGGTTGGCTCCCGCAAGCTTGAGACCCATCACTACGGACAGCCCCACGCCTCCGCAGCCAATGACGACGGCGGACGCGCCCGCCGGGACCCGCGCCGTGTTGAGGACAGCGCCGACCCCGGTGGTTACTGAGCAGCCCAGCAGGGCACCGACAGTGAACGGCAGTTTGTCGTCCACCTTGACGGCGGCCGATTCGGGGACGACGACAGCCGGCGCGAAAGTGCCCAAGCCGAGGTACGGCCAAAGGGGTTCGCCGGCGACGTCGTTGAATGCCGTGGTGCCGTCCGGCAGGGTGTTGGAAAGCGCTGTGGTCCCGGTGCAGAGCCAGGCCCGCCCGGCGGCGCAGTTGGTACAGCGCATGCAGGGCGCGAACCAGGACAGCACCACGCGGTCGCCGGGGTGCAAACCGGTGACGCCGGGGCCGGTCTCTTCAACCACGCCGGCGGCTTCGTGGCCGAGGACCAAGGGCTCCTCCGCCGGCCAATCGCCGTTGACGATGTGCAGGTCCGAGTGGCATACACCGGTCGCGCGGATGCCTACCCGAATCTGGCCCGGACCGGGCGCGGCAATCGTGACGGCCTCCTGTGCGACCCCGCGTCCGCTGCGGTAGGTGGTAGCTTCAATCATGGTGTTCTCCTATTTCTGGTTCTGAGCGGAAAGCTGTTCGTCGCTGTGGCGCCGCGCGGCTTCTTCCGCATTGAGGTCGAGTGAGCGGCTCAGCAGCCAGTAGGCGATTGACGCCGTGGCGAGGCCGACGAGCCAGGCGATGTCGACGTCGCCAAGTGCGGCCGCCAGCGGACCGATGTAGCTCCAATCGCCGATGGCGGGGAGCACCATGAACGGGATTTCGCTCAACAGGCCGATGCCGAAGGCGGTGAGTCCCCGCCAGCCCCAGCCACCGTAGATGCCGTTCGGCGTGAAGAGGTCCGCGATGGCGTAGTGGCCCCGGCGGACCACGAAGAAGTCCACCAGGTTGGTGGCGGTCCACGGCACCAGGATGTAGAGCATCAGGGTCAAGGCCGAGAAGACAGTGGCTACCGAGCTTGCGTTGATAAACGAGGCGACCAGGTACCAGAGCACGGCGAGCACGAGGATGGTCACCACGCGGGCGGTGGTCTTCGGTTTGATGGGGCGTACGGAGTCGATAGTGGTCAGTACCGTGAGCGCCCCGCCGTAGGCGTTCATGCCCATGGTTGCGGTCAACGCGAGTGCGGAGAGCAACGCGGCTATGTCACCGAGCGGCGCGAAGATGGTGTTTCCGGCCAGTTGGAGGCCCGCGAGCCCGTCGGTTGCGCCCAGCGCGATGGACAGCCAGGCGCCCAGGGCAATCAGCCAGATGGCCGAGGACGAGGCGCCGAAGAATACTGCGGAAATGACTGATCGGGCCGGCGTGCTGGTGGGAAGGTAGCGCGAGTAGTCCGAAACGTACGGCGCGTAGGTGATGTTGTAGGCGGCGCAGGCAGCAAACTGGGCCATGAACGCCGGCCAGGTGAAGTCGTACTGCGTGGCGTCCCACGATCCGCCGGCACCCCCGCTGACGACGCCTATCGTCAGGATGGTCATGACGGGCAGAGAGACGTACAGCAGGATGCGGAACGCTTTGTGCAGCCAGTCATGGCCGAAGATCGCCAGGCCCGCTCCGGCAACGGTGGCCAGAATGGCGATGAGGGTCGGGTCCCAGGCAAAGGAACTGCCGAGGCCTTCGCTGAGGAGGACGGTGTCCGCCACATTGAATGCCACGTAGGTAAACAGCGTAGCTAGCAACGGAACAACCACGCCGCGATACCCGAACTGGGCCCTCGACTGAATCATCTGCGGCAGCCCCATGGTGGGTCCCTGCGAGGCATGGAATGCCATGAAGACCGTACCGACGCCGATGCCAAGCACGCTCGCAAGAATGGTCCACTCCAAGGAAAGCCCCATGGATGGGCCGATGAAGCCGATCGGGATAGAGAAATACTGGAAGTTACCCAGAAACCACAGAGGACCTTGGTGCCACAGTTTGCCGTGGCGTTCGTTCTCCGGAACCCAGTCTATTGAGCGGGCCTCGATGAGCCGCGCAGGGCTTCCTTGTCCAGGCAGATTGCTGGTCATGACCTTCCTTCCGATGGAGGAATGTCCCTACGCGAGAGCCAGGGACGTGGAATAGAGGAGCGTTGATGCCGACAAAGTTTCTTGGCAGACAACGAATGTTTTCAATAGCATATGGCCTGGATCACATTTAACCAAATGCGATTTGGTTACTTCGTGCTCGAGATTGTTGCTGCGATACTCGATGCATGGCTAGACCTCGAACGCAGCTCCTTTCCCGTGAGATCATCCTCGACGCCGCTCTGGAGCTCATCGACCAACACCAAGACTTCACAATTCTCGGAATCGGAAAGCACCTTGGCGTCAATCCGTCTTCGCTGTATCACCATCTCAGCGGCGGCAAGGACGAGATCGTCAACTCATTGCGCGAGAGGTTCTACAGGAGCATCGATGTCAAATCGATGAAGGACAGCAGAACGTCCTGGCAGTCCCGAATCGAACGCTGGGTGCGCACGTACCGGGAGGCCGTAGCCCAGTACCCGGCAGCAATTCCCCTGCTGATCGGGCGCGTCGTCGACGACTCCCCAACCCTCACCGTCTATGAGGCGCTGGCCGCGCTGCTGTTTGAAGCAGGAGTCCCCGCCCGAAGCCAGTTGGGGATTATTGCGATGCTTGACGCCTTGGTTTTCGGATCAGCCATCGACGCAGGGTCTCCTGAACCGCTTTGGGTACCAACACCGGACGGGCAGCCCAAACTGCGCGCGGCGGTCGCGTCCAGTGACGCGGCAGATCGTGTGGCCGATGGCCTCACTTTCGGGATCGAGGCGGCAGTCCGCCTCATTGAAGGGCTGATCCCGGTGCCAAGCCGTTGAATCTCCTGCAAAGGCAGGCAATCAATTCCGAAGGCCTGACCCTGGACCAGCTCGCGGCCGCAGACCGCATGCCCATCGCCCGCGCGCTGACCACCGCACCAGTCACCTCCACCTGGAGACGGCTGAACTCGCCGCTGGACCTCGACCTGGACTTCGACCTCAACGGCACGGACTGACACCCGGAAAGGTTTCCCCCGGCGGGAACCCCCGAAAAAATGGGCAGCCAGACCCCTGGTCCCCCGCTTGACCCGCACGGGACGGACCGGGCCGGAGCGCCGGCGCGCACCCGATCCGACTCCGGAGAGCTCTGCGACTCCAGACCCCGGGACCGACAACCGGCCGAGCGCCCGCGGACGCCCAAGAGCACTGTCTTTGAACCTGCCGTGCCTGTCCATGTTCCGGGACGTCCGTGGCAGGATGGGCCCATCATGGACAGGCGATTGCGGCGCGCTCCCGACGCCGAATGGGTGCTGATGTACCGGCTCGGACTGAGCCGGCAACGCATCGCCGCCCTGGTGCGCGCTGAACCCGCCACTGTCGGATACCACCTGGTCATCGCCCGACGCCAGGACCCCGGTCTCGAGTCCGAGCACCAGGCCGCCGCCGGCGCCGCGCCCGTTCCTTACCTCTCCGCCAAGGATCTCGCCCGCATGGACGAGCTCATCGCCTGGGTCAAGGCCGAAGGCCGGCTTCCCCGTGACCGGTCCGGGCAACGGAGTGAAAGGTCGATGGCGCGGTGGCTGTCGGTTCGCCGGCGTGAAGCCGCCGAGGGGACCCTGCAACCGGCCTACCGTAACGGTCTGGCCCACGTGCCCGGGTGGCTGGGAAACCTCAGGGAAGTCCAGGACGAGGCCCGCTGGCACCACCGGCTGGCACAGCTCGAGGACTTCCGGCACGAGGGCAACGACTGGCCCCGCCACAAGGACTGCGACTCAGAGCGTGAGCACACCCTCGGGGTGTGGATCCACACCCAGCGGTACAAACACCGCCGCGGCGAACTCGACCCAGTGAAGGCCAGGCTCCTGGACGACACCGTTCCCGGATGGCAGACCGGAAGAACCCGGGGCCGCCTTCCCCGTAGATAACCCGAAGTCGCGCCTCCCGGCGGCCCGCGGGCTAGGGACGTCACGCCAGCTAGTAGAGTTACACCGGTTCTCCAGTCCCCCCAGCTTGGAGAACCGGGAGCCTCCGCGCTTGAGTCCATGGATTCGCGCGGAGGCTTTCCTCGTAGGTCCCATCTAAGCCCCTCCCCGGTTGTGCCCATTGGGGACAGGTGGAGCCCACCGTGCAGCTCAGGCTGGGTGCAACCCGTTCGATTGTCGGACCCCTCCCCCATACTCAATCCTGCACATCTTCGAATAAATTTACTAGGCGGAAAATTTGTCATCGAATATAAGTTCTAAACTGAGGATATGAACCCGGAACAGGCGACCCGGCTGCAGGCGCAGTACGCGCGCCGTGCCAGCCCGATCGGGCTGACGGTGGAAGAGCTCGATTTCGAGCACTTCCCCGCCAAAAACGGGTTCCCCGGGATCCCGGTGAAGGCGTGGATCCGATTCCCGAACTGCGCCGAGCTGGTCGACGGCGAGGTCTATGCCTGGACGGCCAAAGCCGCCGAAGTGACGTGGAAGGACGGTCCGGTGACCTACCGGACCTGGGTGTGGAGCTCGGCAGTCACCCGCCGGGAAGAAATGATGACCAGGAACTTGGGAGAGCGCGTAGAACGTGACAGCAGTAGCGAATGAAACAACCCTGGACGTTGCCGTGGACGTCCGCTTCACAGCGGCCGGCACACCCCTGGCCGTCCGGTTCGATGGCCGGATCTGGGCCGTGGCCGCGGAACCGGTGCACTGGTTCGCCCGGGACGCCTGGTGGGACACCCGCCGCGACGCGGCCGTCGGCAGCGGCGACCTGGTGAGCATCGAATACTGGCGCGTCCAGGTCCGGCTCGGGTCCACCTCGGCGCTGCGGACCTTCACGCTGCGCCGCGACCCGTTGTCCGAGCAGTGGCTGTTGGAGTCCATCTCCGACAACTGAGCCCGGCCTGCGTATAGCGTGGGGCTATGGGACCCATTTACGATGACCCGCGGCTGGCCGGGCTCACGCTGATGCGCATTGCGGCAGAGGAATCCCAGGGCCCCGGCGAACTGACAGGGCGCATGCATGCGGTCCTGGACGACCTGGCCCAGCGAAACGGGACTGGGTATCTGGCCGAGCTGGCCATCGCCATGGCCCGGACCGGGTTCATCGCCCTCGATGAGCTGGCCAGGGTCACCGGCAACAGCACCACCGAACTGCTGGACGCGGTGGAACTCGACGCACTCGAAGGACTCGATGACGGCCGCTAGACCGCCAGCCGGAACCCGAATACTGGGTTCGGGGCGCCAGTCGGGTATTTCCATTTGGAACCCGCAGCTGCAGCTCTTCTATGTGCCCGGCCAGGCCGGGAAGGTTTGCTTCACCCCTTGATAGCTGTGCCAGATTTGCGGCTTCGCCGCCGGACGCAGGAGCCCTCCCGCCCAAAAAGGGCCCGGCGGTGCATGTTTGACCTCACGAAACAGGCCCGATAGCGGCTTCACAGGGTTTCCGCAGGGTCGAGGAGGCAGGATGTCGGTTATCTGGCTGGGGCGTTGGACTCCAGGACTCGTTCCGGTCAGTGCGCCGGGCGGGGCGATACTGCTCATACTTGTCACGCCCGGCGCCAGCTCCCGCTCTCGCTCGCAGACTTGAATACTTCGCCCGTACCGCAAGTTGCAGGAGCGGCGTCAGGGATTGGACAGCGGAAATGCCGGTCACCAGCAATGTCGCCTGGGACGAACGACTCGAGGCCTACAAGGGCAGGGACACTGCTCACTACATCGAGACGGTCAAGGCCTCGGCCAGCCGTTGCGCGGCCTGCCGGCTGCCTCTTGGCGCCGGCGCTGCCTTGTCCCTGACGGTGGACATCACCGAAGGCCGCGATCTGGACGGCATACCGTCGCTGACCTTCGATGCTGCCGTCTGTCATCTGCAGTGTCAGGAACCCGGCCTGTGGGTCTCCCAAGCAAGTGGTGTTATGCGGGACCTTTCCTCGTGTGGCGCCCGGATGGTCCTGAGCAGGGGCCCGTCGGGAACGATGAACATTCCCGTGCTGGCCTACACCCTCGTGCCGAATATGGTCTTCGGGGAACCGGGCGGGGAAATGACCTCCGCGCTGGTCGCGCTCCTGCTTCAGCATGGATTCCAGATGTCATTAAGTGCCAGCTACACGGAAATTCTTCAGCGCGCTGTCCATGCGCGGGACACATGTACCTGCACCGTGGCGGCCGGAGGTGCCGTTCAACTGCATGTTGATGGCTTCCTGATGCATTCCCAGCAACTGGACACGACGGACCCGAATGATTCCCTATGGCTGCAGGCAGCCGGGGCTGGGCATGTCCTGGTCATCAGCGGCGACAATCTGACGTTCACGGAAACTGGCCTGGAGCTGGCTGCCGCGGCGCGCCTCGGCACCCTGGTCACCGGATTTGTCCCGGCGTTCGCCGGGCACTGATACGGTCTGCCCATGGATGAACTAGTGCAAGCCCCGCTCGCATTGACTGTGGAAGATCTTTCCAATCGTCCCGGGTTCGATGAACAGTTCCTGGGTGTCAGGGTTGGCATTCCGGCCCTCGAGGGCGTCGAGTCGGTCCTGCTCCCCTACACCCACTTTTCCGTCCTAATGCGACTGGACAAACGCCTGGCCGCCGTCACTGCGCTCGGAATAGACGGCACCAAGATGATCGACCTGGACCGGTCCGGGATCCCGTGGAGACTGGATCCCCGGCTGCGGGCAGACCAGCAGACAGGCGATACCGTCTACGCCCACAACGACATCGACCGCGGCCACCTCGTCCGCAGGGCATCAGCAGTCTGGGGCGACACCCGGGCCGAAGCCGCCCGGGCCAACGCGGACACCTTCCACTACACGAACGCAGCCCCGCAGGCGGCCAAGTTTAACCAGGGACTGGACCTCTGGCTCGGTCTGGAGTCCTACCTGCAGGAAAACGCAGCCGACAACGCCCGGCGGCTCGTCGTCTTCACGGGCCCGATCTTCAGTGACACCGACCCCGTCTACCGCGGCGTGCAGATTCCGCTGAAGTTCTTCAAAGTCGCCGCATTCATGCACAACGGCTCCCTCGCCGCCACCGGATACGTCGTGGACCAAACACCGCAGCTGGCGGACCTCCCGGACGTACCCGGCCCTGGTGCACTCGACGAAGCTCCCCCACTGGGTCCGTTCCGAACATTCCAGGTACCCATCAGAGATATCGCGGTATTGACCGGGCTCGACCTGGAACAACTGAGCGCCGTGGACCGGATGCCCATTGCGTCAACCCTGCCCACCGCCCGGATCGCTTCAACCTGGCGGCGTCTTAGAACACCGCAGGACCTTGATCTCGACTTCGATCTAAGCGACTAGGAAGTCGCGACACGATCTACACGGGTCGAGGCTACGGTCAGCGGCGCGCGCCCCGATTCCTTGGAACCGGGACACCTGGCAGGACTCTACCGCACCCACCGCGATGCAGTTCGGGCTGTGCCGGTCCTCCGGTCAACCTTGGGCAAGTTGGGCGGCAGCAATGGCCAGCCCAGGAATGGAACCGATAAATCCAGCCGCAGCTGGACGGTAAATCGTTTCTGCCATCGTCGCCCAGCGTCCCCGCGTTGCCCCATCTGACTGACCGGCGGCCGCGTAGAGAGCAACCCATAGATCGTATAGCGACTGCTTTAGATCCGTTTCCCCGAACGCACGCTCTTCTGCGATACAACTGCGAATCGTTTGCACGATCTTGGATACGTGCAAACGAAGCTCCGGTGACAGGTTCTGGTCCTCCCCCAAAAGAGAAACGACATCGTCCAAGTAGGCCATGATTTCCATAACTCGTTCCGGAGTAGGTTCCGGTACGTGACCATCTATAGCGGCGGCCAAATTCTCCAGCGTGTCCATGGCGTGGACGGTAAAGATGCTTCCGTTGGAAGCAGAGTTCCACGCGTGCGGATAGTTGAGAATGGCTTTGGTCCAGAGGCGGAAGCTGCGTCGAAATGATTTGACGCGGTAGCCCCCGCGCTCAAGGTCGTCGATGCTGAACTTCATGGCTGCTAAGAGGCACATGGCGTGAAGATGCTCGTCTAGAGCGTTATCTTCATCTGCCTCAAGCCCCCGGGATTGGAGCGGGCTTGCCCCTGGATGCTCACCCCACGTCTCAAAGAGTTCAAGTAGTTCGTGCGCGGGGTTCCTCAACTAAGTCTCGCTAACTCTAGAAGTGCATATCCCCTGATCTTATCCATTGGGGCAGACACCATTTCTCCCGACCTCCACTCCCTCTGGAAGATTCCACCCCTCTCTCGCGGAACGATCTCCAGGTCGGACTTGTCCGGCAGCCAGCGGCCGCCTTAGACGGTGTTTCATTTCCTTGAAACCGGGACACCAGATGGAGCACTCCCGAGGATTCCTTCACCGGGGCTCGCGGGCACGGCTCCGGTCGAGGCTACTCGCCTGCGGACACTTCTTGGGGTGCCTCCACCTATGTGCCGACAACGGCGTACTCGCCGTTCAGTTTCTCGGCCAGGCGTTCGAGGTTGAACGTTGACACCTGGCCGCCCGCGATTTGGCTGAGGTCAACAACCATCCAATTCTTGCCTCGAACGAGGGGGATTTTGCCCTGACTTGAGTCAGCCAATATTTGATAGCTTTTCTCAAGAGCGTCCTGATTCGGGTAAAGGTCTATCTGGACATTTTCCGAACAGAGTCTCTGCGCCGAAGTGAGGCGGACGCCATCGCCCATGGGAACAACCGGATCGCCACCGGGTTTGGAATCGCAGCCCAAGACGTCATCGACGGCAGCGTAGGCCTCATCAATGGAGCCAAAAGATTGCGGGTCTTCGCCTCTTGGCTGCTGCCCCGCGCATCCCGTGAGCGGGACCGCCACAAGAGAAATCGCGACAAGGATATCCAGCCAACGACTGCACTTCATCACTTCTACCCCCAAGGTTATTGACGGCACTATTCCACACTGAGCGCCCCCGAGAAACCCAATCGTTGCCAGGTTCCATTTCCTTGAAACCGGGACAGCCATAGTGGGACGCTCCCCCGCTGACCGCGAAAAGCAGCCCGCCGTGTAACCTTGCCGTCTCATATGTTGTTCCACAACCCCCGCCACAATGACCCGTCACCAGTGCAACTTTCGGTACGGTGCACGGATTGTGACTGTTAACCCCGGGACAGCGGTTAAATCGCAGCCTGAAATGGCGGTTTTGCCGTTCTGTTTACGGAACCCTCACCGGGACAGTTCCGGCCCCCTTGGACTGAAGGCGGTGGGTTCGCTGATTTCTTTGCCAACGAGGGGCGTGAGGACCAATGCTCGGGAAAGTCACGCTAACGGGTTGATGACCCTTGAGCGTCGGGTAACGACCGTCTATCGACACCTGGCCGCGAGGAACGAAACACCGTGAAATCCACGTCGACAAGCCGTGTTGGGAAACAACGACGGAAAACCCTGGTGACAACAGAATCGACATGCTCAAGAACAAAATTGCCGCCAAATCAAGGAAGACCAATCACTAACGTGACTTTCCCGAGCATTGGTCCTCAACACCCTCGACTGGGGGCTGGCCCGCTCAACTCGGGAAAAGTACGTTCGGCAACTGGAAGATGACCATGGTCTCGCTCTCGGTTGTCACTTCCCCGGACTCGTCGCTGGCAGGGCTCTCATCTCCCCTGTCGCCTGATTGCAAGGCGATTCAAAGTGTCGGCCCACGCCCGGAGCAGAATCGGAGTAGACAGGGAGTGGGTCGCGAGATGCGCGACCGAATGGGAAGGCAGCTATGGCGACCGAGATCACCGAGAACAGCGCGGAAACCCAGGACGCGATCGCACGGATGCGCGACATGACGCTGCCGCTCGAGGAGCGATTCGATCCTGATTTTGTCGACCACGATCCCGCTGACGGCCAGCCGGCGGGTGGCGGCGGGCTCGCCTGGTACTGGGAGCAGTTCGGCACGTCGTTCTCGGACATCGAGCGGAACGTTCTCGAGACAATCGTGACCCCGACGAAGTTGATCACGATCATGGACCTGTCCGGCACCCACACCGGCGAGTTCCTCGGTCATGCGCCGACCGGCAGGCGCTTCACGGTGCGGAACGTGCAGGTCGTGGGGTTTCGCGACGGCAAAGTGGTCGATCGCTGGGGATCGACGGATGAGCTCGGGATCCTGACGCAGCTCGGGCTGGTCTGAGCCACCGGTCCCGTACCCACGTTCGCGGTACCATCCTCGGAATCGCTTTGCGGTTGGCCGGCACGCTGCCGAACCCTTTCCTCATTCCCCTGTTCGGGGCGCGAGGTGCGGCGCTCCTTGGCTGTCGTCTCGCGGGCCTGGGCTAGTTCGTCGCGCAGTTGGTCGACTTGGCGGCCGTAGGTGTCGTGGAGGTCCTTGACGCGCTGCTCCCCATGGGTGCGTTCACGCTCGACGTCGGCTCTGGCCACCTCACGTTCCGTTGCCAGGTTGCCAGGTTGCCACGCAGGTCGGTCACCGCGTCACGGGTACGCTCAAGGTCGGCCCGGGCACCCTCGAGCTTGCCCCGCACCTCCTCGGTCGCGGCCTCTCCGCGGCTGGCACGCGCCGCCTCCGCGTCGGTCGCGGCTCTCGGCCGCGATTGCATGCCGCTCTGCCTCGTCGCGGGCTCGCTCCTCCGCCTCGGCCCGTTGGGCCACGATGTCACGTTCCTGCTCGACCTGTCTGAGCTGCGCGCGTGCGGTTTCGAGGTCGGCCTGCAGCTCCGCGGCTTCGGTCTGAGCCTGCTCCCGGGCGGCCGCGGCGTCGCCTTGGAGCTGGTCATCTTGCCCGGGGGTGCTGATCCGGGTGTATCCGAGAATTGTGGATCGCAGCGGTAAAAGGCGTGGTTTCCGCAGCGCTTTATGGCCGAAGGACGCACGCAAGCGGATCCCTCAGCGGGCGCGCTCGGGCTGCCACCCCGGGCGCTAGAGGTTCGCCGGCAGGCCCGTTGCGGATCTCAGCCTGTGAACTGGCGTACGCGGCGCCAAGCCGGGTCAGGGGCAGACTCGATGGAAAGATGTCGAGCTCGAACCCAATCGGACAGCCCGGCTGCTACGTTCTGGTCTTCGCCGTCGGTGTAGACGTGGAAGGTGCGACGTCCGGAGGCGGTCTCGTGGCCAATGACCAGACCACGAGGACCAAGCAGCGATTCCAGCTCATCCTCGAGGCTTCGGAGTGAGTCGAGCGCGGCCCCGTCGGCTGGAAGTCCATTGTCCTGGGATGCAAATGAAGCATGGACACCGTGGTGAACGTCAAGAGTCGGGTGGTCGATCCAGCGCAGAGATCTTCTAAAGCTCGCGAACGCGGGAGTGCCATTGGCGTCTTCCCATCGGGATAGTGTCCACTTATCAGGGTCGTGGTGTTCGGCGATCGACTCGACAGCGCGGAGGATGCCGTCGCCGTTGGTGGAGTCCACCGAAGGCGCTGTAAGTGCCTCAATCTGGCCCAGCCAGCGCTCGACGTCATCCTCGCCGAGAAGCCAGTCAAGAACGAGGAATGACACTTGCAGTCTCGTGGACTCCGGAAGGTCCCGGAACACCGGGTGGTACACCCCGACATGGACCCTGAGCTCCTCCTCGGCGGTTTCGACGCGGAACTCGGTTTTCGACAGATCGAGCTTACTGCCGGCGATCTCCAACACGGTGCCCAGAGCGTTCGGGTCTGCTTCTTGGCTCGAACGGAACTCCCAGGTCGGATCTGCAGGCGGGGCAGCACGGAGCCAGCGCTGGGCCGAGGGCCGCACCTCCGCAGTTCCGCCCGCCGACACAGTGAGCCGGTGTTCGGACTCGCTTCCGGCGCCGAAGTGCCATGTCAGGTCCGGATGGATCGCTGCAACCCTCTGACTCAGCTGTTCAATAGCAGGCGATTGGTTCCGGGGATCGAGCATGTGGCCCTCCCTTACCCACCACTCCCAAAAGGCAGAGATAGGGTGCACGGGAGCGGACGGTTCTTTCCTACGGAAAAGGCGCATGGCGTAAAGAATTCCACGAAGGCTAATCCCTTACAACCTGCGGTTTTGTAGCTTCATGGGTTTTTGCGGTGGGGGTGGAGCGACTAACTGGCAGGTATTCCTGCTTTTAGGCGAAGATTCTTGATGTGCATGATTTGATCCTTTCCGCCCAGATCCAGCTAACCGCCAGGTTCGGGGCTGTCCCAGCACCGCCCTCGTACGGAGTGAGGCTAGGAGTCGCCGAAAACGTGCGATCACGTGATGTTCTTCCACTCAATGGCCTGAGGCATCCCGCCGCGACCGGGACCAGTGGCTGGTTCATCTGGCGCGGCGAAGAGATAGGAACCGTGCACGACTTCTTTGTTCCGTTGCACATCGAGCATCTGGATAGCTTGTGCCCGGAAGTCATTCCCTATCTCGCTTTGCCGCCGGGGTGGCGCTTCCTCTTGGCGCCTGGCTACGAAGACGTCTGGTATGACGATTCATTGCTGGACGTCTGATCAGAGGGCGATGACGCGGGCTCAGGCTCCACCCGCGTTCACCGCCCGGTTGAGGATCCCTCACCGGGCGGTGGCGTTCTGTGCGTCCTAGGCATGATCGGGGTCGGACGAAGCTACGTGAAAGTCCACGACGTCGACGAATGCGTCGGCCGGCATAGCCGGGTAGTGCCGTCGAAGACTTTCGAGGTAGCCCTCGACTGTTCCACCGTTAGAAAGGCGGAGTCGTTCGGGAGTTAGGCCATTAATCCGGTACCGCAGGACCTCAAGGATCTTCCCACGCAGTGGTGGACACTCCGCATCATCCTCGAAATAGAAAATCGCAAGCCCAACTGCAATCCGCTCGTCCCAGCGGACCGAAGAGGTTTTCCGTCCGCTTGCGACCGCGTCATAGTAGCGCCGGTTGAACCGGAACACTCGCTCGGCCTGCGCATCTGGAAAGAAGTATGTGTCCGAAAGGAGCTTGGCGATAGGGCGCATCTGGGGACCAGCAACGGTTGGGATCGCGACAAGAATATCGGGATGCAGATCGAGCATCACCTGCCGACAGCGGCCACACGGCGAAATGAGACCCCGTCCTCCATCGCCGGCGGCTGCCATCGCGACCAATGGACCAGCTCCGGCGGTTGCGGCAACCCCCAGCGTGACAAGCTCGGCGGAGGGTCCGCCGGTGAAATGATAGACATTGACAGCTGTGTGTATCCGGCCGTTGGTGTCCATGGCGGCGGCTGCCACGGTGTGGTTTGTGTCGTTACCGAGCGATCGAGCCAGCGCCTCTGCCGCCTCGATGACGCGGCGTTCCATTCCCAGGGGTTCCATGAGTAACAGCATCCCACGAGCCGTGCGACTCGCTAAGGCGTCGAAAAGGCGATCCTTTCCGGACTCGGTGGTCACTTCGCAGCGGTGAGCAGCCTGATGGCGGCGAGCTCCAAATTCACCAAGTCTGACTTGATCGCATTTATCTCTTGGTAGGCGGAAACCCGATCGTCCTCACTGTCCCTGCCATTGGAATGAAGGACAGCGAACGCCTTGCCGCCTCGGATCCTCCGCTGTGCCTCCAACGCGGGCAAGACAAGCGAGTCTTCGCCGGTGTGGAGCCGAAGCTTCCGAATATTGCGATCTACCGACTGAGCATTCTGAGTCATCTCTCTGCCGCTGTCGGTGTCCACCCATTCGATCCAATCGCGCTGCTTCCACTCTTGGCCAGTGCTCGACATGACCAGGATCTGCATAGTGTCTGCCCAGCGGTTCCCCGCTTGCACGAGGTCTGTGACAATGTCTCGCAGCTCGCTCTTCCTTGTGGCCTCACCCAACGCGGCGCCCTCTGCCTCGGAGCCGCTGAGCAACCGATCCTGCAACATCTCCAATTCGGCACGAGAAGCACGCTCGGTGGCTCCTGGCCGCCGCACAAATATCGTCCCTTCTGAAACCATGGGCCCCTTCGCCGCCTGATACGACTTCTGCAACAAGGCGATGCGGTCACCATCGCGCGGTGGCTCCACCGTTACTACGAGCACTGTCACATCGTTGAACGTCAGAGTTCGAGCGTCCCAATAAGGCCACCCGTGCCCCGTGTAACGATGAATGGCGTTTAGGAGCTCTGCACTGTCGGGGACTTGTTGTCCTTCAAGCGACCCTGGTTCGACTCCGACTAAGACGTAACCCACGCCCTCGAATGAGGCGGCCGCGACGGCGACGGGACGATTCGCCAACCCGAGAATCGCGCGACTAATGGCGAACGAGGCTTCTGCGCTAGTGAGGTCGGTGTATGCCGACTTCCATTCGATGGATCGACTCTCGTCCTCGGGCGCTGCCTCGAAGACAGCTTGAATGAGCGACTGTACTTGGTCGGGGGTGCGGAGCGCACGAGAGGTGTCAATTGAAAGAACCACATCACGATCCTGCCAGTCATTCTGTGAAGTCGGTAGCCGAGCTGACCGTCCGTAAACCGGTGGTTCAGCGGACGCCCTGGTGACCGCACGGATTCTTCACCGGGCAGGGGTCCGGCTCAGTAGAGTGGAACGCATGAGTCTTGAATGGGAACAAGTAATTGTCGATTCGGCACGACCGGCTGAGCTTGGACTTTGGTGGGCCAAAGCTTTGGGTTGGGTCGTGACTTTGGAAGCTGACGATGAGTTCGAAATTCGTTCTGCACCGGACCGGTTGCCAGGGTTGGTCTTCGTGCCGGTGGCAGATTCGAAGGTAACAAAGAATCGTCTTCACCTCGATTTTCGGCCAGACGATCCAGCGGCCGAGGTCGAGCGGATGGTCGCTCTGGGTGCCCGCAGGGTCGATGTTGGTCAAGGCGAGCGGCCGTGGACTGTACTTGAGGATCCAGAAGGCAACGAGTTCTGCGTTCTGGGAGCCCGAAAGAAGGCCAGTACCGACAGTTGAAAGTTCGGACAGACCACGGGGGCGCCCGTCAGCGAATCCTTTACCGGGCGCCGCCGAGAGTGAGCGTGACCAGTAACGGTCGTATTCGTGCGCTGGCCACACCGCATTGTCCGCGCAGCCGCACGTGAGCAGAGGCGCATCTCATTACCGCCGATACGAAACGCCGAGGCTAGTCGACGCACCGGATCGCGTCGCAGACGTTCACGGCTGGGCGTGACGCTCCAACGCGTCCAGAGTCGTCTCGGGCGATGTGTTGAAGCAGAAGGTGATTCCGGGCGATTCCGCATTGCACACGTTGATGATCCGTTCGAAGAGCTCGGTGTACTCCGGGATCATCCTGATGCCGCCCCCGATCATCACGAGGCCGAAACGATCACGACCGAACGCCGAGCGAATCTCTGCTTCGGCCTCGTCCGCGGAGGTGCCGATGAGGCAGTTGACGGCGTCGAAGCCGGCGGCCGTAGTGGCCCCGAACCCCGCTTCGATCCGTTCGGTCATCGTGGCCTCGTCGAGGCCAGGAGGCAGCTTGCTATAGTCGAGGGCTCGCGCGTGGATGCCGATCATGAGGATTCGAGTCATGGGCCTCATTGTGGCATGCACGCCTCACCAACGAATTAGCCAAACCGCACCACCAATCAGGCGGGCCCGCTGGATCCTTGCTCGACCCGCCCCGCCCCAGATGAGCTGTTCCTGTAGTGCAGAGGACTGCTGACGTTCCGTGCAGACGACTTCGAAAAATGACATCGGTGGGGCCGGCCCCAGGTTGCGACCGCCCGTTAGACGGTCCCCCACCGCGACACCCTCAACGTGCTCCCCCGCCGCGAAAAATCCCATACAGATACTCAGGTTCCAGATTCGCGTATACCCCGCCCGAAAAACTATCGCGCTTTGGTACCTCAACTGCATCACTTTGGAAGTGCAGAGGCCTGCGGGCGCGAGCGGGCGATGAAACGGTGCGGGCAGCATGGGGAAAGCATGGACCAGAGAACGAGAATATTGATCGCCGTCGCCGGCATTGCCGGTCTGAGTGCGCTCATACAGCTGCCGTTCGTGATCACCAAGCTCTCGGTCATTTTCTGGCCAGATCTTCTTGGCGGAATCATCGCCGCTGTAGTCACAGCCATTGTGGTGGTCTTTCTCCGCCGGCATCTTCGGCGTCCGGTATGACCGACGAGGAGTCAGACCGCCGCAGACATGGGCGGCTCTCCGGAACCGCCGGCCTAGCCTCGATTAAGCTGATGCGCTCTCGTCGGTCCGGCTGAACACCCATCGCACGCCGCCTCGCGCGAGCATGAGAACGATGATGAGTGCAGTCACTTGAAAGAAGCCGCCGAGACGGACAGCGTCGCCGAATGCCAGGTCAACCAGTCCGAGCACCATGAATTTGCTCCCCGGGAGCACCAGCAACAGGGTGATCGCGCTGACGATTCGAACCCGTCGAGTATCAGCCGACCGTATCCGCCCAACGATCTTCTTCTTCGCCCACAGCACGACTTCAAGGACGACCTTCAGCAGAATCGCCGTCAAGAGCGACAACAGGAATGTTTCGGATATGACGTCGGGAAACAGCTGGATGAACACTCCCAGTACCACGAGATAGACCAGCACGTCGACGAGATCTATCGGGCGGATCCGCATCCAGCGAGTATATCGATAGCGCCCGGACCGCCGTCCTGCCCGCGCGTGACACGCTGCACTGCGGCTGGACGATCCCGCGGATCAGCAATTAGTCCTTTGGGCGAGCCAGCCGGGTTTTAGCGGAAACGGTCGATTTGGACAGGTTCATTCGTAATTAGCGGTGCGGCCGTTTTCGCGGAGCATTCTGGAAACCCGACCTAGGCGAGCAAATCGCCGACAACGTAGGGGGCTGTCATAATCTGAGGATGGCCGTCTCCTTCGAATGCACAACGCGGACAAACACACCCAAGTCGGAATTGTTTGATCTTGCCCGCAACATCGATGCCCACAAAGACTCGATGGCGCGATCACGGGAGGATGCCGTCGCCGGCGTCAGGTCCGGCCTCATCTCCTTGGGCGAAGAAGTGACCTGGCGGGCGTGGCATTTCGGGATCCCGATTCGGATGACGAATCGGATCACCCAGATGGAAGCGCCAGATCATTTCGTGGATGAGCAAGTCAAGGGACCCTTCCTCCGGTTCCGGCACCTCCATGAGTTCAGCGAGGATTCGGAGGGAACCACGATGGTTGACCGGATCGAGTTCGCGGCGCCGTTCGGACCCGTTGGCCGACTGGCCGAGAAACTGGTTCTGGCCCGATATCTCCAGAAGCTCATCGAGAAGCGAAACCAGCACCTCACGGCAAGGCCGTAGCGCGGATGATCAATATCCGCACTGTTCACTATCCCGTAGGCTGCGCAGATCGTTGTGGAGCCTGGCGAGGCTCGTCTATCGAAGCACTACGTGGTTGTCACAAAATCCGTTTCAGATAGGACAACGAGTACCAGCGGCCACGGCAATGGTGGGTACGTACGGACGCACCCAACCGCCTCCGCGACCTGTAAGCATGAACGCCGCGAGAGATGCCGAGACCACGCGTGTTCTGACCCGTGAAATCCGGTGCACGGTGGCCGGCGTTCAGGAAGCTTCCCCTAGTGGTGCAAAAAGGGTCGTATTTGACCTGCCCGCGCGATACGTTCCCTTAGACAAGTCCGAGCGCTAGGCTCTCGCCCATGAAGCCTCGGGCAATCCTCGCTACGGCCCCTGCAGATGGTCGTTGTTGTTGTTGCAATAATCGTTGCTTGGATCCTTTGGCAGCCCGCCGTGGAACTGTTGTGACGCTCACTCATGCGAGTACGGGGGACGGAATCGGTCGTTATTGAAGTGCCCAGGCGAGAAACGCTAGCCTCGCCGTCGGTGCCCGGCAGCGAACGTAGCGTCCGTTTTGGTCCGCTTGATATTCCACGCCGAACGAGATCCGTAGTCCAATGCACTAATAGTGCACTATGATGCACTTATGGATGAGAGTACAACGACCTTGGCGTTGGCAATCGGCGCCAGGGTTAAGCAGGAGAGGCAGTCGCGGGGCTGGACGCTTGATCAGCTGGCGGAGTCTGCCGGGGTAAGCCGCAGGATGGTGGTCAACGTGGAGCAGGGTGCCGCGAATCCCAGCGTGGGAACCCTGCTGAGGATCAGCGACGCGCTCGGTGTGGGGCTGCCGGCGTTGGTCGAGCCGCCGCGGCCGAAGCCGGTGAAGGTCACCCGCAGTGGTGAAGGCGCTGCTTTGTGGATCGGTGAGTCCGGCGGCCGCGGGGTGTTGGTGGCAGGCACCGAGTCGCCTGACGTGGTTGAACTGTGGGACTGGACGCTGGGTGCGAGAGACCGTCACGTGAGCGAGGCCCACACCTCGGGCACCAAGGAGCTCTTGCAGGTCCAGCAGGGCACGGTCACGGTGGAGATCGCGGGCCAATCGGTCAGCCTCGATGCCGGCGATGCGTTGACGTTCCCGGGCGACGTGGCACACTCTTATGCCAATCCGGGCACGGAGCCGGCGAGGTTCTCCCTGGCCGTCTTCGAGCCGGGCGTGGCGACAGGACACCGGCCGGAGGCGTCCGATGCCTGAGTCGGGCATGCTTCAGGAATTCCTCGACGGCGGCCAGGTTGACCCCGCCGTTTTCGCGCTGCGGCCCGGCTACCGGGCGTTGCTGCTGGCCGTTGACGGACTCGTCCCGGGCCCGAGTGACCAGACCAGTGACGAGATGCTCCAGGCGGCGGAGACCTCAGCCCGCCAGCTGCTCAGCGACGGGCCGGTCGAGCAGCTTCCGCACGTCGCAGCCTGGCGCGAGGCTTACCAGGGCTTCGGAGCCAAACCCAGCCGAACGCGTAACAGCCTGGAGGCGCTCCTGCGCCGTGCGGTGTCTGGGTTGCCCCGGGTGAACCGTCTCACCGACTTCTATAACGCGGTTTCGGTGCTCCATCAGATCCCGCTGGGCGGGGAGGACCTAAACCGCTACAGTGGTGCGCCCCGGCTGGTCCGCGCCACGGGCAAGGAACCCTTCGATACCGCCGCCGACGGCGCCGCGGTGATCGAACACCCGGAACCTGGCGAGGTCGTGTGGTGCGACGATGCCGGGGTGACCTGCCGGCGCTGGAACTGGCGCCAGGCACGCCGTACTCAGCTCGGCGAGGACACCACCGCCGCACTGTTCATCCTCGACGCTCTCGAACCCATGACCGATGAGGCGCTCCACACCGCAGCCGAGGACCTGGCCGCCAGGCTGTCCCTGCTCGGTCCCGACGTCCGCGTCGCCCGCCGCCTGATAGCCGCCGGCACGCCAGCCAACGAAAGAGACTGACATGCTCATCCACCCCCGGATACACGCGATCGCTGACCGGCTGGCCCAAGGGGACCAGTCGTGAGCCAACGTGTCCCCAAGAATGTCCCGGTGCCGCCGTGGGGGCTGGCCGTTGCCGCCATGCTCTCGGTCCAGCTGAGCTCCGCCCTGTCAGTAAATCTCATTGCCGCGGTGGGGCCGGCCGGAACCGCCTGGCTCAGACTCAGCGTGGGAGCACTCATCTTCCTCGCCATCGCCCGCCCCCCGTTGCGCACGCTTCGCCGCCCCGACATCCCCGTGCTTCTGGGGCTGGGTGTCGCCACCGGACTGATGACCATCGCGTTTCTGGCCTCCATCGAACGCATCCCGCTCGGCACCGCCGTCGCGATCGAGTTCCTCGGTCCGCTGACCGTCGCCGCGGTTCGCGCCCACAGCGCACGGGTGCTTATCTGGCCAGCCCTGGCGCTGCTCGGCGTCGTCCTGCTGACCGAACCCTGGGCCGGTGCTATCAACCTCGCCGGTATCGGGTTCGCTGGGCTCGCGGCCATCGGGTGGGCCGCCTACATCCTGCTCACCCAACGGATCGGCGACCGCTTCACGGGCATCGGTGCACTCTCACTCACCGTTCCCGTCGCCGCTGCCACGGCAGCGGTCGTCGGCATCCCGCAGTCCGCCGGACACCTCACCCTCGGTGTCCTCGCAGCCGCCTTCGGACTGGCCGTCCTGATGCCGGTGCTGCCGATGGCGCTCGAGATGCTCGCCCTGCGCAGGATGACGCCCACCGCGTTCGGCACCCTGATGGCCCTCGAACCCGCCTTCGGCGTGCTCCTCGGGCTGCTCGTGCTCCACCAGCAACCCTCGCTAGTCCAATTCGGCGGCATCACGCTCGTCGTCCTCGCCGGCGCCGCCGCGCAACGCGGCGGCCGACGGCAACCGCACTCCCGCGAACACACCGGACCCCGCATGGACCCAGCACTCATCGACCAAGGGCCGAAGTAGGCGACAGTTCTCCAGCCAGGCCGGTCCGCCAGACTGTCGCTGCGCGAGAATTCCGAGATTGAGGTGCCCGCGCAGCCCAGCCCGCCCAGGCAGCGGCCGGCGCCTCAGACTTCGCTTCCCTGTAACCTCCCTGTAAGCAGCAGAGACGGTGGTTGAACAGATCCATGGGTACCGGCGAACTCCACCGCGGCCCATTAAGGTCCGCGGCGACATCGCAGATTCCGGCGCTGGCGGGCAACCCGAACAGGACCTCGCCCGTCGTGGACAACAACCAAAAGATGTCGCAGACACAGGCAAGGCAGAGATGGCCCGAACCCTGCGACGGACCACATCGGAACCCCTCGGCCGGCAGCGCCAACAGACCCCGTCAGTCGCTGCGGCGCGGAAACCCGCATCTGACTTCTGGGGGAGTGTCCTGCGTCGGCCTCTCGCAACGGAGTTGGGCGACCTGACCCGACGTTCCCGCAAACCAAACGTCCATCTGCTCTCGGCTCAGTGCGCGCCCAGGCCGGGATGGACCGCAGCCCTGCCTAGACTCGGTGGATGTCTAAGACTGCAAACCTGAAGGACGGCGCCGAACACCGCTGGCCGGCCGTAATCGGGCTGCTCATCGCACTGGGCCTCTATGCCGCCCTTCCGAGCGCCTTCCTGCCGGCCATCCGCTACACGGTGGTGGGAATCGGACTTGTGATGCTGATTCCCCTGCTGATCCTCAACCCCCGCCGCCTGCATAAAGAGACACGCTGGTCCAAACGATTAGCCACGGGCCAGGCACTCCTCCTCGTCGCCGCCAACGGCGTCGCCCTGGTGCAGCTCATCATTTTGCTGACCGACTCCAGCGGCGGCGACGGGCGCACACTCCTTTTGGCAGCACTGCAGATCTGGGTAACGAACGTCATCGCGTTCGCCCTGGTCTTCTGGGAGCTGGACCGCGGCGGACCGGTCGCACGGCGCAACACCCACCGGGACAACCTCCCGGCCGCGGACTTCCGGTTCCCCCAAGACGAAGACCACGACGCCGTCACGGAAGTGGCGACACGGTCCTCAGTCAAGAGCGGCTGGGTCGCTTCCTTCGTGGACTACACCTATTTCTCCCTGTCCAACTCCATGGCCTTCAGTCCCACCGACACCATGCCCCTGTCCCCCCGAGCCAAAATGATGATGGGACTCGAAGCCGCCGGAGGATTCGTGCTCCTGGCCCTCGTGATTGCCCACGCCGTCTCCCTGCTGGGCTAAGCCTCGGCCCGAGACGCTTCCCGCCCTCCCGCGCTGGACCCCGGCGGCCGCCCGCGCCAGCGAACGGCCCAAAGGCTGGGCGTGTGGTCCCCGGTGAGAACAGGCTGAACTGGAGCGCCGGGAAACCGTGAAAGTCGTCTGCGGTGCAATCATCGGACCGATGCCGGGCCCTCCGAGGTCGCCACCGGCCTGGTTCTGGACAGCGAACTGCGGATCGTCAGCCGGTCCTCCGTCAGCTGCGGGAGTGTGAAGCGATCGCCCGCACAGACTCCCTCACTACGGTTTTCGCTTGCCCAACGGCGTACCTCTCCATGTGAGGCATCGATCCGCTCGGGCGGGCACAACTGGTAACGCACCGCGCCGATTGAGACCGCCATCAGGCTTAGGCCTGCTGGCGTAGAAGCAACCTTCGTCATGGGGCTTACCCTAGCGCCCACGACAGGACGCACGGCGACCGATCCCTGATAGGACGTCCGTTCAGGGATCCTTCACCGGCACCGTTCTCGCATGGACGTCCACCTATGCCGGGCTAAGCTCAATCAGCTGCGGGGCCAGGCGAAAGACAAACCGGTCATCGGCGGACCACGGATGCTCGTCGTCACATCGAAAGCCACGCAGCCACGCTTGTCCGTCAACGACGCGAAGATAGAAGCCCTTGGGATAGTCGTCGTCTTCACTCAGCGCTTCGGCGCCCACCGTAAGGGCGCCGATGGGCGCCCTCCCTGAGGACATCACCGAACCAAGAGATGTCGCCTGCTCGCTCAGAGCCATGCGTAAATAGGGCCCCGTATCCGCCGGGCAGAGCAACAAGCCCTGTTGCTGCGCACTGTCGAGGATCTGGGGAAGAGTCACCCCATCAGGAAGCCCCAAGTCGGCGACCGTACGCTCGGTGACCACAATGGCGCGTATGGCCCTCTTGTCGAAGATGGCGTCCTCCAACAAGGTTTCAGCGTGCGCGTTGAGAAGGACACCTCGCGAGCCCAGCCTACTCATCAACTCAGCTCGGGATAGCCCCCCCCCGACAGAAACCCCAAGCCGTTCAATGTGAGCTGTCTCTGCCATGGCTTTCCTATCCGTGAGGGTGTGCTGCGAACGGACCCGTGAACTCTACAGGTAGGCAGGGTTCAGCGCGGAGCGAGGCACGGCCGGCGGCGCCGCTCAGACTCGAATCGCCCCGCCCGTAAGCCGGACCTCATCCGCGCCCGCACCCGCGAAGGCATGCAGGTCGCCCGGAGCACGGTGTACCGCATCGTCCAACGCACCCCGTAGTCACCGCGTCAATCAAAACCTCAGCAGTCCCATTCTTGAGGACACCCTCGAAAGAGCCCCCAGCACTTCACAGCGGCGTTGACCAAGGCGATGCACTAAAGGACAGGACTGCTTATTCAGCCGGATAGCCAGGCTGCCGCTCAAGGAACGCCTTCACCCGTTCAACATACTGTCGGCAGTAGAGCCTGTGCTGCTGTTCATATTCGTGGAAATATCCGGCGGCCCCGGCTGGCAACGTGAAGTACTGCCCGTGTTCGAGGACCGTTGCACCACCGTCACCATCACGCAGTGACGTCCGTCCCCGCGCAGCTGGATCCTCTCCCCCCAGGGTCCTGGTGATCGCCAGCTCCTGCGGAACCTCTTCCGTCACTTCCAGGGCTGAGACACGTTCCAGTCCGTCCCGGATCGAGATGAAAACTTAGACCTCTCCCGCACCCTCTATGCCCGGCGCCTTGAAGCCGCGCACAATGTCTGGGTCCATGAGAACACTGTTCTCCGGCGGCTTGATGAATTCCCAAACCTGCCGACGTGTGGCAAAGATTGCGGTACAAGCCGATACGTAATGCATGGCAGATTCTGCCGTTGGCGGGGTGACCTTCTTGCGTTCGAACAGAGGACTCATGGCGAGAGTGTTTCACCGTCCGGACTGTCCAACAACGCGACCCGCTGGGGTGTCATTCGGACGGCGTCAACAACGATCGTTTGACTAGCTGCCTTGAAGGGGCTTCCAGGGGCCTCTGACTGCCGAGGGAGTAAGCACGAGAACCCGGATATCCCATCACAGCCGGCAACTCTCCGTATTCTCTCAATCCCGAACAATTGGCTGTTGTGAGACAGTCCCTTTGTTGGACGGCATTTCGAGACAGCGCCGGCCCTTGTGGTGCCGAGAACTCCTCAGGCCCCCGGCGATCCGCCGCCAGTCTCATTAATCGATCGTTTGTGAGACTGAGGTGCGCCAAGGATTGCGCCAAGGATGTGCGACAGTGCCTGCCACTGGCCCGCTGGGAACACGACGAGCATCCCCGAGGTTATTCTGCAGGTTTTGGGGAACATCTTCATTGAAGATAGCTCCGGAACGAGGGCGCCCGCGTGAGTCGCCGCATCCGAAGAACTGATCCTGGCGTTCCACCACCTAGGAACTGCGATGCCAAACTCAACTGGAGCGCCGCACCGCATTTTCACCACGCTGGGGGAACTTGGCCGTAACTGCGAGTGGGGTCAGAGACAATTGTCATACCGGGGCCGCCAAACCTGTCACCGTCAGAGGGCGCCGCAGCCCCAGTCGTCCACACCCAAGCTAGGCACTCCCGTACACCGGTCTGACGCTAGGGCAGCTACACCTGCATGCTGCGCTCACCATCAGTCGTCGGCGGGTAGAGCAGACATGATTTCAGAGATTGGCCGAAGGTGGAGCTCCAACAGACGGAGCCCGGACTCCGCATCGTGACTTGAGATGGCATCGACAATCGCGCGGTGCTGCTTGTTGATGATCTCGACCCGCTCCGGTCGAGCCGTCAGTGCCCGGACGGCCACTCGCTGTTGGCGGGAGCGGAGAGTGTCATAGAGTTCTGTCAGAACTGTATTCTCAGCCGCGGCCACGATTGCCCGGTGAAAGCGCCGGTCGAGGAACGATACGGTGAACCAATCCAAAGCGTCACTGGCCTGCTCCATCTGCTCGATCAGGCCTAACATCTCGACCGGCACTCTGCGCCCTAATGCACACATCACAGTGAGGGCGTGGCCTTCTATGAGTAGCCGAGTACGGTAGACCTCCTCCAGTTCCCGCGAGGTCACTGTACGAACTTGGGCGCCCTTGCGCGGCAGCAAACTTATGAATCGCTCAGCCGCCAGCTGGTGGAACGCCTCGCGGACCGGCGTACGGGAAACGCCGACAGCCTCACAAACCCACTGCTCATCTAAAAAACGACCAGCTTCTATGCTGCCCCTGATGATTTCATCACGCAGCCACTCGTACACACGGATCCTGGCAGGGCCAGCGGTTGTGGGAGGAGGTGCCTCAAAAGTCGTCATCGTTACCTTCTCCTTTAGTGGGAGCCTCGCTTGTATACGCGTCGTATGCGCAGCTCACAAACCGAGGACATGGCCTGTGCCACATTGACCCAACCCCCTTCCCCCTCCTACTAGATTGACACCAAACCGGTCATATCTCAAGTATCCCTTGTGTATACGTGGCGGATATGTTCTTCTTTAGTGACTGCAGATGTGGCGTAGAACACGCACATTCTTTTGATGAGGAGATATTAAATGCATGTTGTTCCCGCCAACCGACAGTTCGCCATCTGGCTGTCAGACCCAAGCTTTGCGGCCGCCGAGATAGCTCGCGGAATCGGTTACGGGGCCGTCGTGCTGGACATTGAACATGGCTCTTTCGACCTCGCTGACCTTGAGCGCTTCATTCCTTTCCTTAAGTCCATCGACATGGATGTCATCGCGAAGGTCCTGGGTCCAGAGCGGGGACCGATCCAGCAGGCGCTCGACTTCGGTGCCAATGCGGTCGTCATTCCACACGTCGAGAATCTGGCCCATGCAAGGGCCGTAACGGCTTTCGCGAAGTTCCCCCCGCTCGGGGACCGTAGTTTCGCCGGTGGCCGGACCAGCTCCTATGGCGGCTTTACGGACGAATGGGTGACCCTGCAGGACGTACAGACCCGCTGTTATCCCATGATCGAGGACGCCGGCGCGCTGGAGGACGTGGAAGCCATTCTCGCTCTGGATACAGTCGACGGCGTCTTTGTTGGCCCGTCCGATCTGTCTCTGCGTCGAGAGCGTGGGGCGTATTCACGCACCGAGGGCGACTTCGCGGATCTGGAGCGGGTGGCCAGGGCTGCGGCAGCAGCTGGCAAGGCCTGGGTTCTGCCTGCCTGGAGCCTCGAGGAAAAGGAATTTGCGCTCCGGAACGGTGCAGATCAGCTGGCACTGATGATGCAGCACGGCGCCCTCGTTGCCGGTTTTACAGCTCCGTATGAGCAGGCTCAGGCTCTTGCCCACTCGCTCGTCGCCCGGGCTGCCGTCTAGGCAGAATGCCACCCGGTTCTGATACGCACTGGGTTTCGCACAAAAGGAGAATTTTCATGGTCAACATTGCAGTAGCCCAGTTTGCTCCTGGCTTGGACAAACAGCAGAACGAAAAAGACATTGCGGAACTCGTCAGCGAGGCCGCCCAGCTGGGCGCCCGTCTGGTGGTATTGCCTGAGTACGCGATGTTCACCGCACCGTCCATGGACGGGAGCTTCCTGGACACGGCAGAACCTCTGTCAGGACCTTTCGTCACCGGCCTCTCTGAGTTGGCCCGTGAACTCTCCATCTTCGTTGTTGCGGGGATCAACGAAGAGCTTGAGGGCGGAGAGCAGATCTCCAACACTCTGGTTGCGGTCGGACCCCAGGGTGGGGTGGTCGCGATCTACCGGAAATTGCACCTTTACGACGCGTTCGGTTACCAAGAATCCGCTCTTGTGCGCCCTGGCGAGATAGAAGCGCCGGAAACCTTCGAGATCGATGGTATTAGCTTCGGAATGCAGACCTGCTACGACCTTCGGTTCCCCGAAGTCACCCGCAGGATCGTCGACGCCGGCGCGCAGGTGCTTCTACTTCCGGCCGAGTGGGTGCCTGGTCCTCTGAAAGAAGACCACTGGACCACGCTGCTTCGGGCAAGGGCCATCGAGAACACAATCTATGTCGCCGCCGCCGATCAGTGTGCACCAACAGGGGCCGGCAACAGCATGATCGTTGACCCAATGGGTGTTGTACTCGCGTCATTGGGCGAACAGAAGGCCGTGGCAACCGCTGAACTCACCGAAGAGCGTCTGCGGACCGTCCGGCTAAAGAACCCGGCACTCGAACTTCGACGATTCACGATCGCAGCCAACTCCTGAGACGTCTCGTCATCGTCCCCCGACACCGCAGTTTGAGACACGGGGAAAGACCATCCGAACCGGACCCGTTCGTCCGTTTCAAAACTTGAACCTTCCGGAGGCATACATGTTTGGAAAGAAGTTTGTTCGGCCGGCCACAGCCAGCCATGGCACTACGCGGCGCGCTTCGCGTACAGCCAGCCTGACCGCGTTGGCCGCTGCCAGCGTGCTTGCCCTGAGCGCCTGCGGGGGTGGCCCCAGCGCTGATAGCAGCGGTGGAGGGATTCAAACGCTGCGGTTTGGAATATCGAATGAACCAGCCAGCCTGATCACGGGCGTTGACCAAGGCACCGTCGGCAACACCATGATGACGCTTATTCATCGCGGCCTGATGACATACGACAAAGACGGCAAAGTCATCGAAGGCCTCGCAGAGTCAGTCGAAATGACCGCACCCACCACGTACACGTTCAAGTTGCGCCCCAACCTCACGTTCCATGACGGGTCTCCGGTCACTGCCGGCAACGTCAAGGCATCCCTGGAGTACTACGCGAACAAAGCCAACGGCTCCACGCTGTACGTCGGCCTGCAGGACATCAAGAACGTCGAGGTCCTCGACGACCGGTCCGGCGTCATCCACTTGGCTGGCCCCAACTCGGCCTTCCTTGAATACCTGGCTATTCCCACTGCAGCCATCGTCCCGGACAAGTCGCTGGCCAAGGACGTCCCGAACCAGATCGGCGCAGGACCTTTCGTCCTTGGTGAACACAACCGCGGCGTCAACCTCGTGCTGAAGAAATTCGACAAGTACTACGGTGCCAACGACGTCAAACTCCCCGGCATCGACATGTCCTTCTACAGCGACGGCTCTGCCCGCAGCAACGCCCTGCTGGGCGGAGACGTCGACATCATCGACTACGTTCCGTGGCCCGACTATGACAGGGTCTCCGGCACGTCCGGCATGACACTCGACGCCCAGACCGGGCCGCTGCAGTTCATCCAGTTCAACGTCACCAAGGGTCCCTTCGCCGACGCCAAAGTCCGTCAGGCCGTCGCCTACGCCCTGAACCGGGAGAACGCCGTCGAGGCAGCGTTCCAAGGACACGGCGAACCACTCACCGGCGTGAAAATTCCGGAAAGCAACCCCGCCTACGACCCGGCCAATACGGGACTATTCAGCTACGACGTCTCCAAGGCCAAGAAGCTACTGTCCGAAGCCGGGTACCCGGACGGCTTCGAAGCCAAAATGCTGACGACCTCGCAATACACGTTTCTGCAGGACACGGCCCTGTCCGCCCAGGCAGACCTGGCAGCCATCGGCATCAAAGTCACCTTGGACGCCCCCGACTGGTCCACCCGCGTAGCCAAGGGCAACACCGGTGACTATGATCTCGCGGTGGCCGGCGGGGCCGGAATCGTCGCCGACCCCACCTACATCAAGGGCCTGGTCTCCGGGCCTAACAGCTTCCTGCGCAGCTTTGGCTACGACAATCCGGCACTGAACGCCAAACTGGACGAAGGCCTGCGGGCAACCGATGACGCGGCTAAGAAGTCCGCCTACAACGACGCGCTGAAGATCATGCAGGCGGATGTGCCCTACGCACCGATCAACACCCGCGAACAGGCGTTCGCCTACAACTCAAAAGTCAGCGGATTTAAGAACCTTCCCGGCTTCCTAAGCTTCTACAGCGGGTACACCTTCGCCGATATTTCCCGCGCCGAATAGGAGCCAACGTGACGTCGTTTATCCTGCGCAGGGCGGGTATGGGAGCCCTGCTGGTCTTCCTTGTCCTGACCCTCATCTTCTCCGCAATTCGGCTGATTCCCGGGGATCCGGTCGAGCTGCTGCTGTCCAGCGGAAACACCAGCGCGGACCCGGCAACCGTGGCGCGCATGCGCGAGCAGCTGGGACTGAACGGTTCACTGCCGATGCAGTACTGGAACTTCCTGACGGGGATCCTTACCGGTGACCTGGGCCAGTCCATCCGCACCGGCGACGCCGTGGCCGACTCGATCGCACAGCGTCTCCCCAGGACTCTTGAACTGGTCATCTTCGCCACGGTGATCTCCATGGCGGTCGGCATTCCGCTGGGAGCATGGGCGGCCGCCAAAGGCGGCTTCGTTGACAGCGTAGCGACTGTCCTGACCAGCCTTGGCGTAGCCCTTCCCGTCTACGTCCTCGGCACACTCCTGATTCTTGTCTTCTCCCTGACGCTCGGGTGGTTCCCCGCCGGCGGCTTCACCACCTGGCAACAGAATCCGGGCAGGCACTTCCAACTGCTCATCCTGCCAGCCATTGCACTGTCACTCGGTTTCACCGCCATCATCGCCCGGATGACCCGATCCGCAGTTCTTGAAACCATGGACCAGGACTGGGTTAGAACCGCCACCGCCTTCGGGCATACACCCCTTAAAGTCTTTCGCCGACACGTGCTCCGGAACTCCATGACGCCGGTGACAACCGTCATCGGGCTGGGATTCGGCACGCTCCTCGGCTCGACCGTCCTGGCGGAGCGAGTGTTCAACTATCCGGGCCTGAGCAGCCTTCTGGTCGAATCGGTCTCCAACCGTGACTACGCCGTAGTGCAAGGGATCGTGATCATCATTGCCCTGCTGTTCATCCTCATCAATATTGTGGTCGATGTTATCTACGGCCTCCTCGACCCGAGAGTGAGGCACTAATGGCAACAGCACAACTGGAAGCCCCAGGAATGCGGGCCGCCAAACTGCGGCAGGTCATGGGTCCCCTGCGGACGGCAGCCCTCGTCTATGTCGTCGCCATCGTCGCCGTGATGATCTTGGCACCTGTCATCGCACCCGCAGATCCGCTGGCCCAGGACATTGCAAACAAGCGGCTGTCGCTGTTCGCTCCGGGGCACCTGCTCGGCACAGACGAACTGGGCAGAGATGTCCTGTCGCGCATCATGTATGGCGCCAGGATCGAGCTGTTCATCGCCCTTGGCGCCACGGTCTTCGCAGCGACCGCCGGCACATTCATGGGTATTGTGGGCGGATTCTTCGGAGGAGTAGCCGAGACCGTCACCATGCGACTGGTCGTCGACGTCATCCTTGCGTTCCCGCCTATCATTCTCGCCCTTCTCGCCGTCACCATCTACGGGCCGGGCCCCCTAACCCTGATCTTGGTGATGGGGGTCCTGTTCGCCCCCACCTTCGCCCGCATCACCTACGGCCAGACGCTGTCAGTGAAGCGGGAGGAGTACGTGGAAGCAGCACGGGCTTTCGGAGCGAAAACGCCCGTAACCCTGTTCAAAATTGTCCTGCCGAATGTGTCGGCACCCATAATCGTCCAGTTCTCCCTGACCATGGCCCAGGCAATTCTCCTCGAATCAGGGCTCAGTTACCTGGGCCTCGGCGTCGTCCCGCCTGAGCCGTCGTGGGGGGCGATGGTTGCCGAGGGGCAGCGCTTCATCACCAGCGATCCCATGGGCCTTCTCGTGCCAAGCGCCGTCCTCGTTCTTACGATTCTGGCGTTCGGCCTACTCGGTGATGGTCTCCGTGCCTACCTCGATCCGAAATCAAGGAAGTAATCATGAGCGCTCCCATACTGGAAATCTCCAGTCTGTCGGTTGAATTTCGGAACGGCAACGGTTGGAAAGCTGTCACATCCGACGTTTCGTTGTCGATCAACCGCGGCGAAACAGTCGCCCTTGTCGGGGAATCAGGCTCAGGCAAGTCGGTTACCGCAATGTCCGTCCTGGACCTCCTGCCCAGGAACGCCAGACGGGTGGGATCCATAAAGTTTCACGGCGAGGACCTACTCACCGCAACTGAGTCCAGGATGCGCCAGTTGCGGGGTCAGGGAATCTCCATGATTTTCCAGGAGCCAATGACTGCACTCAACCCGGTGTACACCATTGAAAGCCAGCTTTGCGAGGCAATCCTCAGCCATAGGAATCTGTCCCGACAGGAAGCTGCCGAGCTGGCGTTGAAGCTTCTGCAGCAGGTTCATATGCCAAACCCAGAGACCAAGCTCAAACACTACCCACACCAATTGTCGGGCGGCCAGCGGCAACGAGTGATGATTGCCATGGCGATCTCTGCCGAACCAGAGCTGCTGATCGCGGACGAGCCCACCACTGCGCTGGATGTTACCGTGCAGGCGGAGATCCTGGACTTGCTGCTGGAACTTCAGCAGAAAATGGGGATGGCTATCCTTCTGATCACTCACGATATGGGGGTCGTGGCAGACGTCGCTGAACGCGTCTTCGTTATGTCCAACGGCCACGTCGTAGAGCAAGCCACAACTGAACAGCTCTTTGCGGCCCCCCAGGCGCTATACACGCAGGACTTGCTAAGTGCCGTGCCTTTCCTTGGCCGGGGCAATAACAGGAGTGCGGTGATCCAGGAAGTGGAGACCACGCCAGAAGAGATGCCTTCCGGCAGCGTCCTCGAGTTCAAGAACGCTGTCGTCGAATACCCGGGCCACCGGCGGCAGACGGCGTTCCGGGCTGTGGACGACGTTTCGTTCAGTCTCAAGCCCGGTGAGATCCTCGGACTCGTCGGGGAGTCAGGCTCCGGCAAGACCACCATTGGCAGGGCTGCCATTGGGCTGATTCCCTCCTCCGGGGGGTCCATCCTGATCAACGGAGAAGACATCGGATCTGCGGACGCCAGGAGGAAGCGGGAAATACGAAAGAGTGTTTCGATCGTATTTCAGGATCCTGCCTCGTCGCTAAATCCACGTGTCACCATCGGTCGAAGCGTGACGGATCCCCTTCGCTGGACAGGAACCGAACTGAACGGCAAGCAGCTCGACCAAAAGGCCAAGGACCTGCTGGACAGCGTCCGGATTCCCAGTGACTGGTCCAGCAGGTATCCGCACGAGTTATCTGGCGGTCAGCGACAACGCGTCGGCATAGCAAGAGCCATCGCCATCGATCCGCTGCTTATGGTGGCCGATGAGCCGACCTCCGCACTTGATGTTTCCGTTCAGGCGTCCGTGCTGGAACTCCTCTTGGAGCTGCAGAGGACAATGGGTTTTTCCTGCCTGTTCATCAGCCACGACCTGTCGGTCGTCGAGAGGCTTTCGAACAGAGTGGCGGTGCTAAGTAGAGGAACAGTCGTAGAAATCGGCGATACACAAAGGATCCTTCACAACCCGCAGCACCCCTATACCCAAAAGCTTCTTGCTGCGGCGCCTGTTCCTGATCCAGTGGTCCAACGCCAGAAACGCCTCGAGCGAATGTCACTCGTGAGCTAGCCGCTCACCGAAATACTCCAGAGAAAGACCCAAGTCTCGCCAGGGATGAGGGACACCGGGCGTCATCACCACGAACTTGATCGAGCCGTCACGGCATACACGACGTCGGTCGCCGAGGACTCCCACCAACCACACTGGCGGCAATGTTCGGCGCCTAACAGGGCTGGTCCTGAAGTCGCCACCGAGGCGTTCGCGCACTCCCGCAGAAGATCGCACGACCGTTGCCCAAGAAGCGGCGACGAGCTATGAACCACGCCCGCCGACCGTCGCCGTCGGCGCACACTCATTCCCCTCCATGACCGATAGATGGAAGTTACGGAAGCAAAATGACAAATCAAACAATCGGAACATCCGTGCAAGGCCAACTGAGTGTCGAGGAACTGCGGGCCCTCGTCGCAACGGGCGAGATTGACACAGTTGTTGTCGCAATCACCGACTCCATGGGTCGTCTGCAGGGTAAGCGCTGTGGAGCCCGGTCCTTCCTTGAAGATGTCCTGGGTCACGGGGCGGAAGGCTGTAATTACCTCCTCTCCGTAGATGTGGAGATGAATACCATCGAGGGATACACCATGTCGTCCTGGGAGAACGGCTACGGGGACATGGTCATGCGCCCGGACGCGTCCACTCTGCGGCTCGTGCCGTGGCTGGAGGGCACGGCCATGATCCAGTGCGACATCCTCTGGCTCGACGGCAGCCCCGTTAGCCAATCGCCGCGGCAGATCCTTCTAGGCCAGATCGAACGCCTAGAGGCGCTGGGTTACCGCGCTCACATCGGCACAGAACTTGAGTTCATCATGTTTGATGACAGCTATGAGGAAGCTTGGGACAAGAAATACGAAGGGTTGACGCCTTCAACCCGCTACAACGTGGATTATTCACTACTGGCCACGGCAAGGCTGGAACCGGTGATCCGCAGCATCCGGACCGGAATGGAGAAAGCCGGCCTGATCGTGGAATCTTCCAAAGGCGAATGCAACCTTGGCCAGCAGGAGATCACCTTCCGCTACGCGGAAGCGCTGGCTGCCTGTGACAACCACGTCTTTTACAAGAACGGGGCCAAGGAGATTGCTGCCCAGCACGGGAAGAGCATCACGTTCATGGCGAAGTACAACGAGCGGGAAGGCAGTTCATGCCACATCCACTTCAGCCTGACTGATTTGGATGGCAAGCCCGTGCTTGCAGGCGACGGCGAGCACGGCTTCAGCCCTGTCATGGGACACTTCGTCTCCGGCCAGTTGGCGGCGATGAAGGAAATGGCCTACTTCGTGGCGCCAAACATCAACTCATACAAGCGATTTGTCGAGGGCAGCTTTGCTCCGACAGCAATCGCGTGGGGCCTGGACAACCGCAGTTGCGCACTGCGGGTGGTTGGGCGCGGCCCTAGCCTCCGCGTTGAAAATCGCGTCGGAGGCGGAGACGTCAACCCTTACCTGGCAGTTGCGGCACTTATGGCTGCAGCAATCCATGGCATCGAGAACAAGCTTCCCCTCGGGCCGATTGTGGCCGGTAATGCATACGAGTCCGATGCAGACCGCATTCCCACCACCCTGCGCGACTCCCGTGCCCTGCTGGCTGATAGCGAGATCGCCCGAAAGTCCTTCGGCGATGAAGTGGTCGATCACTATGTCCACGCCGCTGGGGTCGAACTGAAGGCTTTTGATAGCGCCGTCACGGATTGGGAGCGCAAGCGTGCCTTTGAACGTCTCTGATACTTACCGCCCCCGGATCGGGTTGACCACTTACTATCAGGAAGCTGCCTGGGGTGTCTGGAGGGCAGATGCTGCCATCCTTCCAGGAACGTACGTGCAGGCCGTGGTAGCAGCAGGCGGCACTCCGGTTCTCCTACCGCCCGTGGGTACGGACCCGACCGTCGTCGACCTCCTCGACGGCCTGATCATTTCCGGCGGCAGCGATGTTGACCCGGAACAATATGGCGCAGAACCGCATGAGTTGACTCGTGCACAGCCTGCCCGGGACGAGCACGATATCGCCCTGACACGTGCAGCACTGGCTGCGGGGTTACCGCTCTTCTCCATCTGCCGGGGAGTTCAGATCCTAAACGTGGCACTGGGCGGGTCCCTCGTCCAGCACATACCCGACGTAAACCCCGAGGCCACCTACCAGCCGGCGCCAGGTGTCTTCGGCAGCGTGGAATTCACGACGGTCGCGGGAAGCATCAGCCGCTTCCTGCTGGGACCACGTGCCAGCGCGCCCTGTTACCACCATCAGGCCGTGGATCAGATCGCAAACGGGCTTCGCGTCACTGCCTCTGCCGATGACGGCACGATCGAGGCGCTTGAGACGACGTCAGGAGGATGGGCACTTGGGGTGCAGTTCCACCCGGAGCAAGACCCTGCCGACCTCCGGCTCTTCAAGGGGTTCATCGAAGCCGGAATTAATTATCGCAATGAACGAATGGAGAACGCTGCCAATGTCCCCCAGCACGTTTGACGTCCTAAATCCGGCAACGGAAGAGGTCATCGCCACAATAGACCTCGCCACGCTTGAAGATACTGACAGGGCTATCGAAAAGGCTGCCCGGACTTTCGAAACCTGGCGCCACGTGGCCCCCGCCGACAGGGCCCTGCTGCTCCGCCGTTTCGCTGCGGCAGTTGACGCGGATTTGGAAAACCTAGCCCAGCTTGAGGTACTCAACGCCGGCCACACCATCGGTAATGCCCGTTGGGAAGCCGGAAACGTCCGGGACGTCCTCACCTATTATTCTGCCGCACCGGAACGCCATCTCGGCCAGCAGATTCCCGTGGCAGACGGGATCAACATGACTTTCAACGAACCCCTCGGTGTTGTGGGAGTCATCGTCCCCTGGAATTTTCCCATGCCAATCGCGGCATGGGGTTTCGCCCCCGCCCTGGCTGCCGGCAATACGGTCGTTCTGAAACCAGCTGAACTGACCCCGATGACCGCAATGCGGATCGGGCAGCTTGCCCTGGAAGCTGGACTCCCCGACGGAGCACTTCAGATCATCCCCGGCAAAGGGTCAGTAGTGGGCGAACGGTTCGTCACCCACCCGGCAGTACGAAAAGTGGTATTCACGGGTTCCACCGCTGTAGGAAAACGCATCATGGCCGGCTGCGCTGAACAGGTGAAACCCGTCACCTTGGAGCTCGGGGGCAAGAGCGCGAACATCATCTTCGCGGACGCGGACCTCGAACAGGCTGCCGCCGCGGCCCCCGGAGGGGCCTTCGACAATGCCGGCCAAGACTGCTGCGCCCGCTCTCGAATCCTTGTCCACCACAACGTGTACCAGAAATTTCTCGAGCTCCTGGAACCCGTCGTGAAGTCTCTGGAGGTTGGCGATCCCCGCAACGAATCATCTTTCATGGGTCCCCTGATTTCAGCCGCGCAGCACCGCACGGTGTCGGGCTTTGTCCCCGACGGATCACCCATCGCATTCCAAGGGACGGCCCCCGCCGGCAAAGGATTTTGGTTCCCGCCCACCGTCCTGACGCCTTCTCCAGAAGACAGAGTGATGCGGGAGGAGATCTTCGGACCCGTCGTGGCTGTCATTCCGTTCAAGGACGAAGCCGACGCCCTTCGCCTGGCCAACGATTCTATCTATGGCCTTTCGGGATCAATTTGGACCAGAGACGTGGCACAGGCCCTGCGAATGGCGCGCGGCCTGGAATCGGGAAACCTCTCGGTCAACTCCCATTCATCCGTCAGGTACTCCACGCCATTCGGAGGCTTCAAACAGTCCGGACTCGGCCGAGAGCTCGGACCCGATGCCTTGAACGCCTTCACCGAAACAAAGAACGTCTACATCTCGACCCGCCCATGACCCACCGCCAACCTAAGGAAGTCAAAATGAGGGAAGTCATATCCAACCGTCTCAAGGATCGCAGCGCCGTCATCACCGGTGGTGCCAGCGGCATCGGCTTGGCAACCGCCCGCAGATTCGCCGCGGAGGGGGCGAATGTCGTCATCGCCGACGTTGAACCCACCGCTGGCCTCCGCGCTGCCGAAGAAGTCGGCGGCATCTTTGTTAAAGTCGACGTGACTAGCGAAGAAGACGTCAAAAACCTCTACGCAGTGACAAATGAGACCTACGGCCGCGTTGACATCTCCTTCAACAACGCCGGAATCTCCCCCGCAGACGACGCATCGATTCTCGATACCGGCATCGATGCCTGGCGGAAAGTCCAGGAAGTCAACCTCACCTCCGTGTTCTACTGCTGCAAATACGCACTGCAATACATGCAGGCCCAGGGCAAGGGGTCCATCATCAACACCGCGTCCTTCGTGGCTGTCATGGGGGCCGCCACCTCGCAAATCTCATACAGCGCCTCCAAGGGTGGCGTTCTCGCCATGAGCCGCGAACTTGGCGTCGAATTCGCCCGCCAGGGGATCCGCGTTAACGCCCTCTGCCCGGGCCCCGTCAACACCCCGCTCCTGAAAGAGCTCTTCGCGAAGGACCCCGAGAAGGCCGCCCGCCGACTCATCCATGTTCCGCTTGGACGTTTCGCTGAACCCGAAGAGCTGGCCGCCGCTGTGGCGTTTCTGGCCAGCGACGACTCATCGTTCATCACCGCCTCAACCTTCTTGGTCGACGGCGGTATCTCCGGCGCATACGTCACCCCCGAGTGATGCGGTGCCCGCCTTGCGACGTCCAGGGGCCTGGAAATCGCACGGCGGGCCCACCATTCCAGCATTCCTGAGCTGATAGGGCAGGCCGCAGCATATTTTGAAAGCCAGGACCCAACGCCAGCGTGCTGTGCGGTCTGCGCGAAGCTCCGGTTGGAAGCGGCGACCTCCGGGTAACCGGCGCGGAACACGACGCGGACAAAGAACACCGGAATCATCGCTGCGCGTGCTGCCGTGATCGCACGCCCAGCGCCGCCTGCGTGCCAGCGCGTTCGACAATGCCGCCCTGAAAATCCATAACGAGAAGAACGGTTCGGGGAGAAGTCATGCGTAACAATAGACAGCCCAACCTCCACGGCGGAGCGAGCGAGCATCGGATCCATTGCCGGCGGACGCAGGTGGAAGACTGTCAGCATGAATCTTGTCGATTTCCTTGAGGCACGTATCACCGAACAAGAGGCCAGCCTCCAGGGCCGGAACTTCGTCGGTGGCCACGACGTAGACACGGTCGTGAGCGACGATATGGCGGTTCCGCCGTCCCTTACCGAGGCGATGCTTGCGGAATGCGCGCAGAAGCGAGGGATCCTGGCTGATTGGGAGGTGGTTGCCGAGGCGGAAGGTATCACAGACCCGGCAGACGCTGAGGGGACGGTTGCTGTCGCCCGCCGTTCCATGCTGATCATCCTCGCCGCTGGCTACAAGGACCATCCCGATTACCAAGACGAATGGGCGCTCTGCGGTGACGACGAGCGGCTTCCGTGAACAGTAGCCAAGGCTGGCACCAGTTGGATCAGCGCTACGATCCACAGCGTCTTTCGGAGGCTTGCCATGGGCGGGTCAGAAACGGTCGTTATTGAAGGTCTCGACGGAGCTTCTCCACTGGCGTTCCCCTGAGAAATGGCTGAGGGCAGTCTCTCTCAGCAAGCTGGACAATCCGCCTTAAGCTCAGGTGCTGGGAGCGCTGCCTCTCCTCGCACGCATCCACGGGCCGACAGTCAAGAACCGTGATGTGAAGGGCAGCCAATATCGGCTCAGCGGCGCCGCTCGAGGGACCATCACGGTGGCGTCCGGGGGCTTTCCCGAACGGTAGCCACCTCCGGATTTAGGAACTAACAGATCGCGGTCACTCGTCCGCTTAATCTCAGCAAAGGATCCTTTTCTAAGACCGCTAACTCGCCGACAATGCCTCGTTACACAGTCCGGTCCGCTCTTCGTCGCCGGCAAGCTTTTGGTGATGGTCAAACACTATGCCTCGGCACCTGTTGTCCCTGTGCCGCCCAATGGTTCAAAAGTCGTCCCTCACGCTTGGGGCTAGCGTAGGCGGGATCCTGCTGCCCACACCTCCTGGACTTCAAGCTCGGCGTCGAGCAGCACCGCATCGGCAGCGTAGCCGCTGGACAGCTTCCCCAGCTTGTGCCCGTATCCGATGGCTTTGGCGGGAATCTCCGTTAGCGCCATGGCCGCAGCCGCTATGTCCAGTCCCACCACTTTCACAGCATGGGCTAATGCGGCATCAAGTGTCAGGGTCGATCCGGCCAGCGCGCCGCCCTGGGTCAACACCGCCCGGTTGCCGCGTACGGTGACCGAAAGTGCTCCCAGATGGTATTCCCCGTCCTCCGCGCCGGCCGCAGCCATCGCATCACTTACCAGAGCCACCCGACCTGGCGCTGCGGCGAAGGCCATGCGCACCACGTCGGGGTGTACATGGACGCCGTCGTTCACAATTTCCAGCGTCACGCCGTCAGTCCGGATTGCGGCAGCTACGGGTCCGGGAGCGCGATGGTGCAGTCCGTTCATGGCGTTGAAAGCATGCGTCAGGACGGTCGCCCCCGCGTCAAAAGCCGCCATCGCGACACTGAAATCTGCGTTCGTGTGGCCGACGGCTACCGTCGTTCCCTGCGCTGCCCATAACCCAATCGCCTCCATCGCCCCGGGTAATTCCGGCGCCAGCGTAATGTGCCGGATCAGCCCTGCCCCCATAGACATCAGCTCCGCGTTGGTTTCGGGATCCGGCACACGCAGGCTGAGCGCATCGTGGGCGCCCTTATGCCCGGCATCCAGGAACGGGCCCTCCAAGTGGACCCCAAGGACCAATTCATCGACCGCCATCAGTTCCCCGGCAGCGGTGATCTGCTGTCTGAGTACGGGTAACGGATTGCTCACGAGCGAGAGCACGGAGCGGGTTGTTCCATGGCGTCGGTGCAGGTCCAGCGCTAGGGGCGCGTGATCGGCAGACTCAAAGGAATACCCTCCGCCCCCATGGCAGTGGATGTCCACGAATCCCGGAAGAAGCCACTGTCCAGCCGCGTGGACAATCTCAGGCCTCGGCCCGGGGGCACCGTTCAAATGGCGCTTCCAGCTGTCGCCGGTTCCGACAACGTCGATCGTTTTTCCCTCGAATGCGATCCAGGCATCTTCGATGACCTCTCCGCCCGTGACCATGCGGGCGGAGTGGACGAGGACACTCGGAGATTTCCGGTTATCACTCGTCTCCGCGTGGCCGTCGCGTTGTCCGGTCGCTGCTGCGAAGTGTTCCAATATGGTCCTTAGCTATGGCGGTCGGTCAGAGTGTCAGGGACTCGGCGGCCCCGGGACGGATCTGAAGTTTGCGGCCGGTGCCCTTGCGGAAGGTCTCCATGGCCGTGTCATAGTCGTCCAGGGCGAAGGCGTGGCTGAACATCGGCTTAACGTTGATGGCGCCCGCCGTAAACATCTCTACCGCTCGTCCGAAGGTGTGTCGCGCCGCCATGGATCCGACGATGTTGATTTCGTCTTTAGTGATGCTCAGTGGCGAGTATCGGGCCTTGGCATCGACGGCGGCGACTCCGAACTGCTGAAAATAGCCGCCCGGCTTCACCCGAGGCATACCGTCTTCCATGGCCGCAATGACCCCGGTGCAGTCAATGACAACGTCCCAGTTCTCGCGATCGAGCTGATCGGCGCCGGTAGCAACAATGTCGACGCCGACTTCCTTGGCGAGCTGCAGGCGGCTCTCATTGGGGTCCACGACGCTGACCGAGGCCGCGCCGGCGCGCGGAGCGAGCTGAGCCAGCAACAGGCCCATGGTGCCGGCACCGTAGATCAGGTAGTGCTCACCGATTCTGCGCGGAAGGATGTCAAGGGCCCGGATAGCGCAGGAAATCGGTTCGATCATTGTGGCGTCATAGAGGTCTGCATCCGGGGCCAGGGCGTACACGTTTTTCGCCGGGGCGAGGAGAAGCTCCGCCGAGGCGCCGTGGCTGCTGATCACTCCCATCGAGTCCCAGTTGCGGCAAAGGTTGTTACGGCCGTTCAGGCAGTACTCACATTCCCCGCAGGTCATCGTTGGATCGACCGCCACCCGGTCCCCGATCGAGAATCCGGTGACAGCCTCGCCGATTGCTTCGACGGTGCCTGTGGCCTCGTGGCCGGGAATCATCGGGAATTGGCCGCCGAGGTAGTCGCCCTCGAAGACGTGGATGTCCGTGCCGCACATTCCGACTGCTGCCACCCTAATGAGGACGTCCTTGGGACCTGGGGTGGGGTCTGGCAGGTCTTTGACCATGAGTTGGCCAGGTGATTCGAATACAACCGCGCGCATCGGGTTGGCTCCTTCGTAGGTTAGGTGAACAAATCAGGTGAGAGACGGACGGGAACGCCGGTGGAGGCAGATTCGAGGGCTGCAATGGCCACCGCCGTCGCGATCAGGCCGTCCCTGCCGGACACCGCCGGTTTCCGGCTATCCCGGATGGATGCAAGGAAATCGTCGATCATGAGCTGGTTGGTATCCAAGCCCCACTGAATCCAGCCGAAGTTCTGGTCCCCACCGAACTGGGTCAGCCGCTGGCTGAAGAGGTCGGCGTCGGCCGTTCCGCCGTCGCCGACCACGGAGAGAGTCATACCGCCCCACGTTGGATAGTTCAGCGGCCTGTTCCAGCTGCAGTCTATGGACGCGAAGACGCCACCGGGGTATGTGAGCATTACGAGTCCGGATGTCTCCACAGTCACCGATGCGGAGTGGACGATGCGGTTGCTGACCGCGTAGACCTCCTCCGGTGGTGTGCCCATGATCCAGCTATAAGCATCGGCGAGGTGGACGATATGGTCCATCATCGCGCCTCCCCCTGCCAGTGCGCCGTCGGCGAACCACGAGCGCTCCCGCATGGGCATGACGCTTTGATTGGTACCGGAGAAAGCCCGCGCCTGCCCGAGTTGTCCGCTGATGACCAGATCCCTCACTTGGCTGAGGGACTTGTCGAAGCGCAGGGGGAAGGCGGTCATCAACGGGACCCCTGCCTCCCGGCAGCTGCGGACAATCGCCCGCGAGTCCTCCATGTCCACCCCGAGCGGCTTTTCGCACAGGACGGCTGCACCGGCCCCGGCCGCCTTTTCCACCAGTTCGCGGTGGTAAAGGGTTTCGGCACAAACGAGCACGCCGTTGACGCCCTGCGCGAGCAGCTCGTCGGCGTCCGAGTAGTAAGCCACCTCGTATTTGCGCGCCCAGGCGGCCCCGCGGGCTGCGTCCCGGTCGTAGACGCCAACGACCTGGGCACCGGCCTCGCGCAGGTTCCGGATGTAGGCGTCAACGTGCAGATGAGCCACGCCCAAAATGCCTATGCGCTCCACTTATTCACCTTTTCCTATTGATTCAATACGGACAGGCTGACCGGTGCGCGCGGATTGCCGCACGGCCGCCGCCAGCTGAACTGCCGCGAGGGCGTCACGGGGCGTGATGGCCGGATGTGCTGTTCCGTCAACTACTTCCAGGAAATTCTGCAGCTCCAGTTCGAACGGGTTGGCCGCCAGCGACACGTCGCCGAGACCTGTGCTGCAGTCGTTCCGTTCTTCGTGCAGCCGCAGGGTCAGCGGCGTGGTTTCACCCGATGAGAATCCGAGAATGCCGTGTTCGCCTGCGATTTCGAAGCTTGTCCGGAATTCCGGCGCGGGGCTTGACCAGGAACTTTCGATATGGGTGATAGCACCACCAGCGTGCTTGAGTATGGCGATGGCGTGGCCACGCGACTTTGGCGCTGACTTGGCGAAGACCGAGACCACCTCTCCGGCGATCCAGCGGGCATAGTCCAGGTCGTGGATCATTAGGTCGAACGCGATTCCGCCCGATTTGTTGTCGTCCTGGAACCAGCTCGCCTGGCCGCGTTCCGGGGCAAACGACAGGCGGGAGAGCCGAAGCACCGCCGGTTCTCCGATCCGGCCGGCTTCGACGGCCTGCCGTGCAGCCGTGTATTCCGGGCTGTAGCGGAGAATGTGTCCTACGTGCAGGTGCACGCCGGCCTCTTCGAAGGCCCTAATGACCTCCAGCCCCTCGTCTACGCTGAGGGACAGCGGCTTTTCACAGATTGCCGGCTTGCCCGCCGCCGCCACTGCCAAGGCAAATTCTGCGTGGAGATGCGTTGGCGCGCAGATGTCCACTATGTCCACCGCCGCCAGAAATTCCTGGAGGTCGTCATACATGTCGACTTCCAGGTTGCCCAGATACGCGGGTCGGAGCGTTGTGGACCGTGCAAGAACGGCCGACGGGGCGGAGCCGATAGCACGCCAGGCGGCCGTGTGAACTTCGCCCATGAACCCCGTGCCGATGATTCCGACTCTTCGTTCGCTCACGCCAATACGTCCTCGCGGGCTGAGGGGATGGGGTCGTTGCGGAAATCCGCCCATTCGGGGTGCTGCTTCAGCCGACGCCGGATGTCCTCGTAGGCGGCAATGGACCGGCGGAGTTTCGAGTAAACGTCCCCGCCCATGGAAAATCCCTGGACGCCAATCGGCCCCGTGAAGCCGGTCTTCTGAAGCAGGCTCAGCAAATAGAAATTGTCCTGTTCACCATCGTCCAGGAGCTCGATCGTGGCATCCGTGCCGTTGTCGCTGGGAACGCGGCGGCTACCGCAGAAGTTTGCCCCGGACAGGTAGGGGCTGATGCGTTCCAAGGTCCGTTCCGGATGTTTGCCGTCCGTGAGGTACCAGTGGTGGCTGGAGAATGTGATCTTGAGGTTGGGGTGGTTGACGGCAAGGCACAGGCGCATGGCGTCGTCGAGGGTTTCCATCCAGCATCCGATGTGGTGGTACAGGGACAGCGTGATGCCGCGCCGCTCGGCGATGGCCAACAGGTCCCTCAACATCCTTTCCACGGCCGCATCACCGCGGGGGTCGGAATTCGTGTGCGCCTCCGGGCTGCCGAGGATGGCGAAGTCGACGAGCGTACAGCCTTCCATCGTCTCCAGCAGCTCGGAAACCCGGCGCACGCCTTCGGCGTCGTCCGGACCCGACACCGAGGCGTAGACCCCCGTGACCTCGATGCCGAAGCGCCGCTTGATTTCCGGAATCCTCGCGACATCTGCCCAGGCGTCATCGCTCCACAGGGTGAGATTGATGCCGTCGTAGCCGAGCTCGGCCAGCATCTCGCATTTGGCCTCGAGATTGTAGGAGCCGAGCGAGTTATAGAACCAGGTGTCCAGCGCGAACAATGCATTCTTCTTCATGATCCGGTATTCCTTTCAGGCAGTCCGCGCCAGGTCGTGGGATTCGTCTGTGCTGGAGTCTGGGACGGTTATCCCGCGGGCCATCGCCACGAGCCGTTCGGCAACCATGACGATTGGCAGCATGGGGTTAGCGGCGGGGATGGTGGGCAGAACCGAGGCATCAATGACGCGCAGGCCTTGGCACCGGTAGACGAGGCCGCTTTGATCGACCACTCCCCCGTTGTCAACCGACGCCATTTTGCATGTGCCGGTGAAGTGGTAGCCCGAGGCGATCGTCCGGTGGATGGCCGCATCCAGTGCATCGTCGTCCGCTACAGTGTCGGCATCCATGCCCAGCGGTTCCTCCAGCAGGCCGGCCAACGGCGCCGCCGTCAGCACCTGCCACCCGCGTCGGACGATCTCTCGCATGACAGATAGATCGATCGGATCCGAGAGGTATCTGGGGTCCACGAACGGCAGCACGGCAGGGTCCGTAGAGGTGATCTGGACGACGCCCGTGGACCGGGGCTTGTTGATGACGCAGCCGACGCCGGCCACGTTGTCCAGCCCCTCGTTGCCGGCTCCGGCCATGCCGCGGGCGCCGTCTCCGGTGGTGCGCACGTTAAGGTAGCTGAACATCGTCAGCTGGGCATCGAGGCTGTCCGGCTGCTGGCTGGTGGAAAATCGCCATACCGCCTGGAGGCTGGCGTCGTCAGGAGTCCAGGACCCCTCACGGGGAGGCGCCATCAGGGGCACACAGCTGTGGTCGGCCAGATTTTCGCCCACGGGGAGGTCCGAGACGAGCGGAACGTCCATTGCGGCGAGGAGCCCGGAGGGCCCGACACCGGACCGCTGGAGCAGGGCTGGCGTCACAATGGCGCCAGCGCTTAGTACCACCTCACCGGCCGTGATGGTGGTGCCGTCGGCCAGTTCAACCCCGATCGCCCGAGCACCGTCGAAAAGTACGCGCGAGACCAGGGTCTCCCCGCGCACAGTGAGGTTTTCACGGTGACGGACCGGGTTGAGATAGGCGATAGCGGTGGAGATGCGGCGGTTTCCGGCGCGGCTTTGGGGCACGGGGCCAACACCCTGCGCGTCGGGGGCGTTGAAGTCCCAGCAATCCGTCGCTCCTACACTGCGGGCACTGTCCACGAAGGCCTTCTGCAGGCGCGCGAGTTCTGGCTCCGCGGTTCGTGTGATCGGGTAGGGACCGCCGCGCCCGTGGATGCCGGCACCGGGAGCAGTATCGTCCTCCAGGTCCCGAAAGGCTGGGAGCACCTCGTCCCAGGACCAGCCGGGGTTGCCGGCGGCAGCCCACTCTGCATAGTCGGTGGTGGCTCCGCGAAGGGCCAGGGTGCCGTTAATGGCAGAGCCGCCGCCGATGAGCCGGGCCTGTGGAACCACAATCGTCGCACCATTCATTTCGATGTTGAGTCCCCAGTCATGGCGGGGATCGACCTCGGGTGCGTGGCCGCGCATTGGAACGTAGCGCGATTCATGCACGCCTTCCGGCGTTGCTTCATTGGTGGGGTAGTCCGGCCCTGCCTCCAGCAGCAGGACCCTGGTGTCCGGAGTTTCGGTGAGACGTGCTGCAACGACGCAGCCCGCTGTTCCTCCGCCGACGATGATGTAGTCAAATTCATTACTCACGAGATGGCCTTCCTGACCATAGTTTCTTTCGTACGCGGGCCTGCCTGGCGGCCGCTAGTTCTGGTTCCAGCCGAATATTCGATCCATCGAGGCGGAAGCGTTGTAAGCACTTTGTTCGGGATGCCACCGGTACGGGGTCACTTCCGCGGAGCAGTAGTCGTTGAACCCGACTTTCGTCAACGCCCGCAGGACCTCCGGAAAGTTCACGTCGCCGGAAAGAAGGTCAACGAAGGAACTCAGTCCTCCGGGATTGGTGCGGTAGTCCTTCACATGGACCTTGACGATCCGGTGCCCCAGGATCTCGATCCATTGCTCGGGGAATCCCGTTCCGAGCGCATTTCCAATGTCAAAGTACGAACCCACGTAGTGACTGCCGACTTCGTCGAGGAACTCGCGCATTTCCCGGGGGGTGGTCAGGAATCGGTTCCACACGTTCTCTACTCCGATGCGGATGCCTGCCGCCTCAGCGAAGGGCGCCAGCTCGCGAAAGGCGTCCAGGGCGCGGTCATAGGCGTAGTCGTAGCGCACAGTCTCCGCGTCCGGAATGAAATCCACCCCCACGTAACCCGGTACGACCAGTACCGTTTCGGCCCCAAGGACTTTGGCGGTCTCGATCTGGACCTTGGTTGCATCCACTGCCTTCTGGCGGATTACGGGGTTGTCGCTCACCAGGTTGTACTGCAGCTGCAGCATTGTCGCGAGAGAATGGATTTCGACACCGAGGTCTTCCGCGCGCGCCCTCAGGACGCGCAGTTCATGAGGGCTGCTTTCGAGGCTGAGCTCCCCGGTCTCCGCCAAAACCAGTTCCAGACCTTCGAAGCCGGCCGAGTGAGACAGCTGAAGGGCTTCCTCAGGTGACGTTCCGGGCGCAAAGGACCAGAAGTTGATTCCCTTTTTCATATTTGTCCCTACCTGCTCTGCCGGCGCCGCATGACGGCATCGAAGATGACCGCAGCAATCAGCACTGCCCCGGTGATCATGTACTTCACAGGCGAAGGAAGCGCGAGCAAGTCCATGCCATTGGAGATCGATCCGATCACGAGCGCGCCAAGAACTGCCGACCAGACACTGCCGCGACCGCCGAAGAGGCTGGTGCCGCCGATGACTACTCCGGCGATGGCGTTGAGGAGGATTTCTCCCGCACCCGATGTTTCGTTGACCGCCAGGAGCCGGGATGCCGAGAGGATCCCGCCGAGGGCAGCGAAGGTCGAGGCCAGCATGAAAACGATGACCGTCGTTGTCTTTACATGAATGCCCACGCGTGCCGCGGCCTGCGCGTCCCCTCCGACGGAGAACAGCCGCCGGCCAAAGAGCGTGCGCCGGCAGATGAAATCCATCAGCAGCACGAGTCCCATGAGGATCAGCACGCTCAGCGGGATGCCGCGGCTGGCACTTAGAACCAGGACGGCAGCGATCAGGACCACCGAGATGACGGTCAGCCGGATGATGTCTGCAGCGGCGGGCGAGTTGGTTAGTCCCAGTTTCGCGCGTTTTGCCCGCGTCCTGAAGGTGCGGAGGGCCATGGTCGCAACCAGGAGCAGCGTCAAGACCCAACCGACCCAGGGGGCGAAGAACGAACTGGTCAGACCCTGCAGCCCCGGATCCGTAATGTTGATGGCACCGGTATCGCCCAGCAGCAGCAGCTGCAGCCCCTGCCAACCGATGAGCCCGCCCAATGTGACCACGAAGGACGGTACGCCGAAAGTGGAAATGATGAGACCGTGAACGAGGCCGACGACGGCACCGCAGGCCAGTGCCAAGAGGATTGCCACCACTGCCGGATACCCCTGCGAAACGTTCAGCACGGCCATCAGGGACGCCGCCAGACCGCTGACGGTACCGACGGATAGGTCGATCTCACCGATCAACAAGACGAGCACAACGCCAATAGACATCGTCGCGACCGCCACGATCTGCAGGGCAAGGTTTGTCAGGTTGCTTGGGGACAGGAAGGCTGGATTCAGGCTATAGAACACGCCCCAGATCACGGCCAGCCCAATAACGACCTGGAGGACACCGACGCGTGTCGCGTCGTCAGTCCTCACGAGGCTCCGGAGCCTGCTTGCCAGCGCGGGGCTGGCCCCACCCGGTGATCCGCCGAGCGGGGTTCTCACTGGTGTTTCTGTGCTCATGCTGCTTCCTTCGGCGTAGACAGCTGGGTGCCGGTGATGGCAGCTACTACTTCGTCCTGGTATTTTTCCTCGCCGGGGTATGATCCGGCGTTCCGTCCGAGCCGCAGGACTTCGATGCGGTCCGCGACCGCGAAGACCTCGGCAAGGTTATGGCTGATCAGCACCACTGCGAGGCCACGTGCCTGGAGCCGGCGGATGAGGTCGACGACCTGGGCCTTTTGTGCGACGCCGAGGGCAGCAGTGGGTTCGTCGAGAATGACGAGCTTCGGGTTGCCGAGGAGGCACCGGGCAATCGCAACCGATTGACGTTGCCCGCCCGAGAGACTGCTGATGGGCACCCGGAGCGACCGTGGAAATACGGACAGCTCCGCCAATAGAGCAGTGGTTTCCCGCTCCATGGCGAGTTCGTCCAATACGGATCCCCGATGCAGTTCCCTGCCCAAGAACAGGTTGGCAACAACGTCGAGGTTGCTGCAGACGGCCAGGTCCTGATAGATGGTCGCAATACCCAGATCAACGGCGGCGAGCGGGCTGTCCACGTGCACCTGCTGGCCTTCGAAGACCATCTCGGCGCTGTCCGGAATCACCGTGCCGGACAAGACCTTGACGAACGTGGATTTACCGGCCCCGTTGTCGCCCACCAGTGCAACGACTTCACCCCTATTGATAGTGAAGGACACGTCCTCCAAGGCACGGATCGTTCCATACGATTTGGTGACAGATTGAAAGCTTAGGAGGGTTTCACTCATGACCCCGTGACTCCTTTCGTCGAGTTAGGGTGTCGGGCTAGAGTAGGCCGGCCTTGGCGCAGGCGTCCTTGTAGTCCGGTGTGCAGATGTCGTCCAGCGTCCAGAAGCCCTTCGGCTCGATCATGTCGGCAACTTGATCAATGGTGATGACGTTGTTGGACCAAAGGTAGGTCGGGATCTTGACGCCGTCCGGGCCGTCGACTTCACCGTTGATGAGGTTGGTGGGCGGAGTCTGTCCCTGTGCCAGCGCCGATGCGATTTTGGCCGTGTTGGCGGCGAATTCCTTGATCGGCAGGTTGATTGTGTTGTACTGCTCGCCGGCCAGGATGCGCTGCAGGGCTGCAGCGGCGCCGTCTTGCCCGGTGATCAGGCGGGTGGACGGGTCAATTCCATTTGCTTTCATGGCGGCGATCACACCACCGGCAAGCTGGTCGTTGGCCGCGTAGACGCCGACGAATCCGTCCTTGCCCACCTTGGTAATGGCCTGGGACATCTGGTTTTGGGCGTTTTCTGCCGACCAGTCCTTGGTGTCATATTCCGCCGCGATGGTGAAGTTGGTTTTATCAAGCACGGAGTGAGCGCCAGCCTTGTACTTCGAACCGAAGGCATCTGAAGGGGAACCGTTCATAACGATGAGTCCGCCCGAGGTGATGCCCTTGGCTTTCAGCCCGTCGACAAGGCTCTGGGCCTGCTGGGCACCTATGCCCGCAATGTCCGTCGTCACGCCGTAGTCAACGTTTTTGCTCTGGATGATGCTCGCATAGCTGATCAGCTTGGCACCTGCCGCATGCACCCTGTCCACGATCTGCTCCGCAGAACGGAAATCGACGGGAGCCAACACCACGACGCTGGCCCCGTTCGTTACTGCTGCTTCGGCTTGCTGCAGCTGCGTGCTGGCGGAGCCCTTAGCGTTGTAGGAAGTGACGGTGCAGCTGTTGCAGGATTCCTTCACCGCGGCCTCGAAGACGGGCTTGTCCTGCTGGTCCCAGCGGGCGGTCACCAGATCGGGAAGGAGCAGCGCAATTTTTCCGCTGGGGGCTGTGGCTGCTGGGGAATTTGAGGGCTCGGCGCATCCGCTCAGTCCAAAGCCGGCTAATGCGAAAACGGCCAACGCAGCGGCGGCAGACCGGTAGTTACGATAGGTTCTAGTCAAGGGAAAACCTGCCTTTCTTTCGTCATTGAATATCTAATGCGGGGCCTTGGAGGGCTTGAAATCATGCCGGACTGGGCCTTGGATTACACAAAACCATCGGGTAGTTTGTTCTTGTGAGAACAAACTACCCGACAAGTACTCCTGCGGCAATACCCCTCCTTGGCTCAACTGCCGCCGGACGGATGCTGAGCGCCCTTCGTGCGGACGGTCCGATGACTCGGTCGGACGCTACTGCGGGGGCGTCGCTGGCGCGGAGTGCAGCGGGGAAGGCAGTGGATGCCCTCCAACGACTGGCCCTGCTCCGCGCCGGCTCGACGGTCGGAGACGGCACGCCCGGCCGCCCATCCGCAACACTTGAAATAGTTGGTTCCGGTGCCGTTGTCATCGCGTGTGTCCTCAGCTCCAACGGGCTGGAGCTGGCCGTCGTGGACCTGAGGCGCAAGATTAAGCTGCGACGATTCGAGTCCTTTGACGCCATCGGCCTGGTTCCCTTGGAGACGCTGACGAGAATCGCGGGGACGATAAATGAGGTACACGCGTCTTTGGGGAGTACGTGTGTGGGCATCGGCATCTCCGTGCCGGGCGTTTTCGACGCGCATAGCGGCGTCGCTCGTGCGGTGCTTCCTTTGGGATGGCGCAACATCCCGATGGCCGCTGTCCTGGATGACTCGTTACCCGCAGATGTGCCTGTCCTGATCGCACATGATGCCACCCTCGGGGCGCTGGCGGAGTTCCGTATGGGAGCAGGACGGGGGGCGCAACGGCTTCTATATCTGGCGGGACAGCAGATCGGTGTGGGTTCCGCGCTGATCCTGGCCGACGAGCAATCGGGCCGATCCGATCACCCCCTGCAGGCGGGACACCTGATCGTCGATCCTTCAGGACCCCAGTGCAGCTGCGGATCCAGGGGCTGTTTGGAATTGCTGGTTGACGGCCGGGCCATGGTGGCTGCAATGAGCGACGTCTCGTCCGCGCCCTCCTCAATGGATGCCGTGCTCAGCGCCCTCAGCCAGTCCACTGCAGTACCCGCGGCCATGGATCGAATCGTCGATCATTTGCAGGTCGGCCTGATCAGTCTCGTCAACACCCTCTCACCCGATCGCGTCGTTTTTGCAGGGACATTGTCACCCCTGATGTCGAGATTTGAGGAACGAATGAACGCCGCGCTGGAGCTCTCTGTCGTTGCCCAGATACAACCGGTAACACTTGTCGGTTCCACCTTTGGCGACGCGCAGATCTTCGGTGCCGCGGAGCTCGCCTTTGAACCACTGCTCCGGGATCCGGAAGGTCTCTTCAAGCGGGTTAGCCGTGCCACGGCAGAGTCCTGAGTACGTCCGCGCAGGTGATGTGCGCGCCATGAAAAATTTCGCTATCCCTGCGCACCGCGCGACGCGGAAGGGAGGAGCAGGATGCTAGGTGGAACCGATGCCGGCACCGCTGCAGGAAGGGCGGGCGCAGCCCTGCCCCGAAAGCTGAATCTGGGACCAGCGAACGGCTCGGTGCTCGCCTTCGACGTCGGAGGGACCACCGTCAAGGCTGCCCTGATCCATCCGGACGGGACCATGAGTCCGGTCCGGAGAATGCCCACCCCCGTTGCCGGGGAAGAAACGCCCGGGCGCCTCTTGAACCTCATTGAGCGAACCGTCCACAGCTTCTCGCAGGAGCGCGAGGGTGCGGGCCGCTGTGCGGTCGCTGTCGTTGTCCCCGGGATTGTTGATGAGGACGCCGGCACCGGTGTCCTCGCGCACAACCTTGGTTGGAGGGATGTCCCGTTCCGGTCGATATTCGAAAAAAGACTTCAAATGCCCGTCTATTTCGGCCATGACGTTCGCGCCGCCGGCCTTGCGGAATACCGCCTTGGTGCGGCTGCCCGGTATGAGAATGCGGTCATCATGGCATTGGGCACCGGAATAGCGGCAGCGCTTTTTGTGGATGGCAGGATCTGCGTCGCGCAGGGTAGGGCCGGGGAAATCGGGCACCTCCGTGTTGCCGCCCACACGGTATGCGTCTGCGGAGCGACGGGTTGCCTGGAAGCCATTTCATCGGCCGCGGCGATCGCTCGAAGATACAGCACCCGTTCCGGAAGCCAGGTAGCGGGCGCGGATGAAGTAGTCCGTCGCCTGCGGGACGGCGACCGGGCCGCCGAAGTGGTCTGGCGGGAAGCCGTCGAAGCACTGGCGGAAGCGATCGTTCAGATTTCGGCGCTGCTCGGTCCTGAGGTCATGGTGCTCGGTGGCGGGCTGGCCGAATCCGGTCCGAATCTGTTCCAGCCACTCGACGACGCTCTTTCAGTGTTGGGAGCGACAACGCTGCCCCTCATTCTTCCTGCGTCACTCGGCGAGGACGCGGGAGTAATCGGCGCCGCAATTGCCGGACGCCAGAAGCTTTAGACCAGCCCCCTCCGTCCGCACGATTTCTGAACACGTGCAGCGACTCATCTGACCCATCATCCTCAACTGGGCCGACCAGCGGCCAGCAGCCGAAAGGAGCACCATGGAAATAATCATCGTCGAAACGCTTGAGGAAGCCGGAGAAATCGAGGCGAAACGGCTGGCGGAAACTATCGCCGAAAATCCGGAAACCGTCCTTGGCCTGGCTACAGGATCGTCCCCACTGCCTCTGTACCAAGCGCTGCGCCGACACGTGTCAGCGGGCCTGAATATGCGCAGGGTGAGCGGCTTCGCCCTGGACGAATATGTTGGGATCGCCGCGTCGGACGAGCGGTCGTACACCGCCACAATTGAGCGTGAAGTGACCGGGCCACTCGGACTGAATCCTCAGCTCGTGCATGTTCCCGAAGGCGGCGCATCAGACCCCCAGCAGGCCGCAGACCGCTACGAGCTCGCGATCAAGTCGGCTGGAGGCATCGATGTCCAAATCCTCGGCATCGGAAGCGACGGTCATCTGGGCTTTAACGAACCCGGCTCTTCGCTCGCCAGCCGCACCAGGATCAAGACTCTGAGCCAGCGGACCCGGGAAGATAACGCCCGGTTCTTTGCCACCCTTGAAGAGGTCCCGCGACATTGCATAACCCAAGGCCTGGGAACCATCATGGATGCCCGGCATTTGCTGCTGTTTGCTCAGGGAACTGCAAAGGCCGAGGCCATCGCGGCGGCACTCGAAGGCCCGGTTTCAAGCCGGTGCCCGGCTTCGGTCATCCAACTGCATCCATCCGCGACTGTGTATGTCGACACATCAGCCGCCGCCCGGCTAGAACTCGCAGATTTCTACAAATACACCTACACAAACAAGCCCGGCTGGTCCCGCTAAAGCGCGGCCATTTCGAAAAAGAGGCACAGGTCCCCGGCCCGACGGGACCGCTCGGCGACCTGCTAGGACCGGGACCGACGCATCATTCTGGATGTGTCACTTGGTCCCAATGCCGATACAGCGCCTACGTCGCGTCACCAGCAGCATCGCATTTCACTTCAGGGCGGCGCCTCCGCCTGGGTGTTCGAGCTATCGTTGGGCAGCGTCGTACGCCTGTTTGATGGCCTGGCTGATGCGTCCACGCGGGCTGGGGTTGTATCCGTTCTCCGCTGCCCACTTGCGGATCTTCTGAGTCTCGTCCCTACTCATCGACAGGGCACGCCCGGCCCTTGGACCGGACGAGCCGCGCAGACGCCGGCCCTTCGAGGCGTACCGTTCCAGCGTTCCCCGCAGCTCAGCGGCGTGATCTGATGAGAGGTCAATTTCGTAGTCAGTGCCGTCGACGGAAAACCGAATGGTTTCCTTGGCGTCCTCCCCGGAAAGATCATCGATGAGCTGGACATGGATTTTGCGGGCCAACAGGGCGTCCTTCGCTCTTGGTTCAAGCTGCCGTCTCCCCCACAGCCAACGCCAGCCTTGCCCTCAACACTATTTCACTTCCGAAAACCACGTCGAGCGTCGCGCTGACTTCATAGACCCTCACGGCAAAGTGTCAGGAAATACCAACTCAAGTCCCAAGCTGCCAAAATCACGGGTGGTCATCTGGCGTCAGTCAGGGTATGCCCTAGGCTGACGATATTTGAGCCTGCCTTGGAACATGATGTAACCACAGCGCGCCCCTGGGCTCTCTGCCCCCCACTCGCGAAGTCACCGACTCCTTACACCCATAAGTAATTGACCCTGTTACTGGCCCGCCGGCAGGCCACTTCGATGAGCAGCAAATGGATAAAAGAATGAGGAACGAACGGACAATCATCGACTCGCTTCTGGCCAGAATGGCACGTGGTTGGGGCGTCGACAGGGACGCGAGATCCATCGTAGGCGGCAAGACCCGCCTCACCGACCCGGATTCTCGAAGATCAATTTCCATCGGGATCATCCTCAAACTACTGCTCAGGGGGTAAAGGCCCGGTGTTCTGGGACGAAGCACCGTGGTTCCATGACCCCGTCCCTTCGGACGCCTGGGGCGGAGACCCGCGGGAAGCCACACGCCGTATCGAAGCGCTTTAATGGGATTGGAGACACAACAGCGACCGGACTGGAGGCGGGCAGTTCGCCGACACCGAGCATTCGGACGCCGTGGCGGCCCTCGTCCCCGCCGCCCAACGGTTAAGGTCAATCGCTGCGACCGCAACAAGCAGCAGTCCTGGCAGCGTCAGCAGGAAGTCCTTGACGCGCAGCGGGATGAGCTCGCCTCAGAGATCCGCGATGCGGCCACGGCATCGGCCGCCATCGACATGCTCGATGTGCTCCCCCAGGCCGCCACCCTCAACTCCCGCAGAGAGTTCCGAGGCCACCTTCGTCGAAACCGTAGACGCAGACTGTAACCCCATCGTCAGCGAAAACGACCTCTGCGACTGGGACAACCCCTCGTCTAAGGACCGATCCTTCCAGGCCTCGACCCACCGCTCTGAGGAACGCCTCGAAGCCTCCGAGCTGCCAGTCGTACGCTGGGTCGACATTGACGTCGATGACGCCATAGCCAAGGCCGCTGCATGGCTCGAGTCAGCACCGTCTCGGGTCGGGCAACATCGACTTGAGGCCCTGCCTGCGCGCTGCTCGGTGCAGGACGACCTGTCGGGCGGCGGCCGGAAGCGAACTGGATTAGATGCATGCATGAAAGCAGGCTTGCATTCAAGCCTGCTTGCTTCATGACTGTAAGCATTCCAGCAGAGCAGCACATGGTGTCCCTGAGGGCGTCAGCATACTTTCCACAAAGCATGCGTTCATGCATGAAAGAAGGAACGAATGCCTGCATGCCCTCGAGTGCCGGCATTGCATGCCAGCAAGCTGTCTTGCATGAATGCATGAAGGAAAGCTTGCTGGCATGCAGGCCGTTCCTCTCGGCGTGCCATACCCGCAAGCTGAAATGCATGCTGTCGTTCCAGCTTGCTTTCATGCATGAATGAAAGCTCCCCCTGCAGGGCGGTCCACCGGGCAAGCGAGCTTTCACGCATGAATGCTTGCTTGCCTTCTTGCATGCTGGCCTGGTCATAATCTCGCGTGGTTCTTGGGCTGGTATTAACCGGATCGAGTTAATTCGAGGCCCGAAAGAAAGCCTTCCTGCAAGCTGGCTTTCAGGCATTCCTGCTTGCGTGCCTGCCAGCCTGCTTGCTGGTATTCATGCATTCACGCATGAATGCATGAATAACAACCGGGCTCCAAGGCGTCCCACCTATACTGGTTGGCGGCGGCGGAGACCCCCGTTTAGGACTACGAACAGCTGAACAATAGGGGCAAAACCGCTGGAACACAGGGACCGGAGTGGTGGTCCTTCATGCATGCATGAAGGACAGCTGTCTTTCATGCCAGCTTGATCACACTGGGGGAGTGGTCGGCGTGGCTCCTTGTAACGCACATGTGTGCCCTGAAAACTGGAACGCATGCAAACAATCATGGTGTACAGCGAAGCCGGCGGCGCCACCAAAACCACATCAGCGGTCTCCTTGGCCGCTGTTACCGCGGCATCCGGACGCAAAGTAGTCCTGGTCGATCTCGATCCGCGAGCAGCGGCAACAAAGTGGATCGGCATAGAACCGAAGGAAGAAGGCCTGCACGTCGGGGCTATCCTGGGCGACACCGACCCTGAAGGCTGGGCGGAAGACCTGGCTGTAGAATCCAAATGGTTCCCGAACCTGCGCGTGGTCCCGTCCGCCCGGAGTGTCTCCAACCGGGAAGCTGACCGCGCCGATCATGCCGAACTGCGTCTGCGCACCTCGCTCATCGGGATTGACGCCGATGTCGTCGTCATCGACTGCCCAAACCGCCAGGGCGGTCCGCTGACCCTGTCGGCACTGAACGCTGCCGACACGATCGTGTACGCCGCCGGGGCCACCGTCGACGGTGTGGACGGCGTGGCAGGGGCCCGCAAGAGCGTCGAGCAGTTCCGCATGTCCCGTAAGCGCATCGGCGCTCCGGACAACCTTTCCGAGGCCGGCATCATCGTCGGCGCTGTCGCCTCCACTGTCATGTCGCGCATCGCGGTGGCCAGCATCGAGGAGATGCGCGAAACCGGAATGCTGCTCACCCCGCTGGTGCCGCACCGGACCATCGTCCAGGAAATGCGCATGACCCAGGAGTGGTATGGGGACTATCGGAAGGGCCTGCCCGTCGTGGAGGCCTACAACGAGCTGATGAAGGAGATCGTCCGATGACTGAGGGACTCAAAGACCGTCCTGCACTGCTGCGCCGCACACCCCGGCCGGCTCCCGATGAGAAAGTCGACCCTGTCGACTACTCGCCGGCGGCCATCGCTCCTGCACCCGAGGTGGCGCCAGTAGCCATTCCGGCAACGACGCCGGCAAGCGGGGGAGGGGACCCGGTTCCAGCGGCCGCCCCGGTACAGACTCACACCGAGACGGCGGAAGAACCTGCAATGCAGCCGGCGCCGGTCACGGTCCCTGCCCCGGCGCCCCGTGCGCCGCGCCAAGCTGCACGGACCCCGAAAGCGTCCAAGGCGCCGACCTCGAGGAAGTCCAGCCGCCGAGAGGTGACGTTCCCGCTCAGCACAAGGATTTCCGAAGAAGTCAGCGACATCCTCTACGCCGCCGCTGAGGACGAGGACATCTCCGTACGGGAAGCGATCGAACAGGCAATCAAGGCTCGCTGGGGCCGGGACTAGGGAGTGGCCGTCGGGTAGATGCTTGCTTTCATGCATGCATGCATGCATGCATGCATGGTTCCGGCAGCCACTGCGGGCCAACACAGGGGAGTGGTCGGCGCTGGGTTGGAGTATCTTGAGTGCCCTGGAGTCCGATCCCAATCCAATACGGCCGCGGACGGGTCCGAGGTACGAGCCCCGATCCATGCCGAAAAACCCCCGCGACTTCGGGAGAAAGCGCAGTCCGGCGTTCGTCGAAGAAACGCCTGAGAACTCCAGGTCTGTACCTGGCGCGATGACACAGCACGCCTTCGCCAAGGAGACTCATTTCGCGTTCGACGAGCGAGGAATGAGCATGGGTGATCTCTCCGCGGCCACCGGGCTTAATTACCAACGTCTTACCCGCATACTGCGGGGGAGTGCCATTATGCGTGTCGATGATATCGGGATGATCTCAAGGGTGATACCCGAGGTATTCGAGGCGGGCGTCGCCGACATGGTGAAGTTGGCTTCCGCGCTTATCCAGCACGACTGAACGCGATGTCGGAGAGGGCCCAGTCATCGGGCGGACCCTCGAAGGCCTCCCATGGGTAGTCCTCAACGGGGGAGAGGAGTTCGGCGACGGTGTTGACGTTGCTGGCAAGCCATTCGCGCCAGATGATCCGCTCGATCCGGTAACGCTGCAGCTGCGCGGCGACGGCTTCGAGCACACCAAGGTGTTCGGCGAGCTGCCTCAGCGACGTCGTTGCCACCACCGACCAGGACTTGCCGGCGTTCCGTGTCACCAGGTTCCAGGCTGCGAGTATTTCCAGGGCTTCGTTGACCGCTGAGCGGGAGAGCCGGGTGACCCGGACGAGGTCGGTGATCGGCAGTGCGGGGGAGTGCTCCAGGGCTTCGTAAACGAACGCGGCCGGCAGGCCCAATTCCCGGAATGCCGGGCGCAACGCGTGGATTTTTCCTTTCCGCCAGGACGCATCCTCGGCCGCGTTCTTCAGCTCTTCGGGGACGGTGAGCATGTACAGATCGCCCTTGGTCCCGCGGGCTTCCTCGACCAGGGTGATGAGGGGATCTTTCTCCGCCCGGAGGGCCTTCAAGTGCAGGGCCACGGTCGTGTGGTCGAGTCCGGTGGCGACAGCGATGGAGCGGACACCGAATTCAATGAACCGGGATGCTGTCATGTGGGCCGCCTCCCCCAGCGATCTCAGCACCATTCTTCGTGCCATCCCTATCCGGGATTCCGTGTAGTTCACTTCCCTGATTCGTAGCGCATTCCGCCAGCTCCGGATGAACCGATGCTCAGCATCGGGGTTCGAGTTTTGGTTCAAGCCCTTTAGTGGTGGCCCCTGTGTATTTGGCTGGCTTGTGGGGGATCTACGGACATTGTTATTCCCGTCCCCGTTTGAGGGGTTTTTGCTCAGGTAGGCGACCGCGTTGATCCAGTCACGACGCAGAGCCGGGACGCGGTGGCGGGAGGCATAACGGGCATAGAAGGAGGCGAGCCCTGACCAGGTCCCCTGCATCATCCGGCGCTCTACATCCACGAGCTCGAGGCCGGCGGCCGCGGCCCCGGTGACAATCGCCTGGCGGGCATCCGAATCGGAGGCGTACCGGTTCGAGTCGTAGATTCCGGTCTGCGCCATGATCTGCATGGTCCGGGACATCCGTCCGGCCGGGTGCGTGACCGCCGGGGCTTCGTCGGCCACGGGAGTGAAGGTCGTCTCGAGCCGCAGCGCCCGGACCGCGTTGATCTCCCCCGCCAGGTCAGCGTTCATGGCCGCCCAAATGCCGGCGGAGTTGGGCCGGCGGGCGACGTCATAGGCCATGGACAATGACATGGCGAGTTCCTGGTGGCCGCCGCGCTTGTGCGGGGAACCGGGTGTGCGCATGCAGCCGTGCAGGAGGTTCTGGTGCGGGGTCTTGTCCAGGGTCCGGTACCGGGTGCCCAGCGCCTCGACAAGATCACGCGCTTCAGTGAAGGTGACCCGCTGCGCGAGCGGGATGTAAACGTGGCGGCCGCCGTTGGGGGAGTAGTCCTCAATCCAGCGGGCACCGACCGAGTGCAGCCAGGTCTGGACGGCCCGGACGTCAGCCAGAACCCAGTCGACGCCGGCTACCGAGGAGTCGAAGTCAAGGAATACCGCAGCACAGGTGCCGTCTTTTCCGAAGATCCGGACCGCCGCAGGGAGCATGGGCAGCATCTCACTGAGAGTGCGCTCGTGCTTCTGCGGGTACGTCTTGCCCGCATCCCGGGAAAGACGAACTCGAGGCTGACCTGCGAGGATAGGTGCCAAGGCAGCCCATGCCTGAGCGGGGCTGTGCGTAGGGGATGGCTCGCGCGACACGCCAGCGCCGTATATGGCTGGCAGCACGCGGGCGTGCTGTTGTACGATGATCTTGTTCCTGACGAGGGAATGACTAAGGACCGATCTTGCAGGATCGGTTTTGCAATACAAATGAAGCCCTGTGAAGGTCTTCCATCCGATCTACGATCTGTTCGCCGGCAAGCTTCCCGGATCGTGGATCTTCAGCTTCGAAGGCCCGCCTAGTGCGGGCCTTCTTCTGTTATGAGGCTATGCGGATCGGCAGTTCCTCCTGATGCGCGAAATGATCCAGCAACGCCAGATCTTCGCGCAGGGACCGGTCGACGGCGGAGGAAACGTAGTCAGTGACAGTCATGCCTTTGGCGGCAGCGATCATCTGAACGTCCTCCGCGGTCTTAGCCTGCGTGCGGAAGCCAATGTATTTGCGTAGGCCCTTGCTGGGTCGTCCGCCTCCACGATTGATTACTGCGCTCATGGTCATGTCCTTTGAATCTCGCACAACCTGCGGTTGTGACTGCTTCATCGCTGGTGCTACTTGCAGTCGACCACTTTGAGGTTTCTGTTTACAGCTATCGACTGAGTCGAAATTAGCACTGCTTTCGGCGGCATCCGGGGATTTGTTTACAGAAACCGACTCCGCGTGTCGCGTCACCTTTTCTTGGGCTTCGCGGACCTGGCGCTGAAACACTCTCTTCTGGGTGGGATGACAGCCAGGCCTGCCGGCGTGAGTCGCTCTTCCAGCGGCCGTGCCGAACTGGAAGATGGGTTGCGGAGGGGCTGAACTCGAACCCATCGTGGGTGGCTGCGGCGTCGGGGCGGCGGTCATGCGCATCCTTCCTTCCCTGGCAATGACGATCATGTCTGAGATCCGCTTGATATGGTTGGGCCCGTTCTGCCCGGGATATGCTGGATCCTCCACCAAGCTAAGACATGTTTGAAACATGTTTCAACCTAGTCTATCCCCGATGAAGCTACTGAAGGGTCATGTTGTTGTGACGCAAGCTCTGCGTTCTCTGTCTGTATCTACGTCTGAGCAGGCCTTCCGTGATGCATCCTGTGCATTCGCAGCCCTGGAACTGCCCGGAGGTCTGACCCTGAGTCTGCTTCTGAGTGTCATCGAAGACATCCGAGGCAAGCGAATCCGAATTCGTGCCACAGAGAAGCTGGTCGGCACCTCAATCTGTGGGCTTTGGCTGCCGGGGGCGAAGGTGGAATGGGTGTTTCATCCCCCAACGCCCTGGGAACTTCAGCGTCAGCAGTTCATTCTTCACGAGCTTGCTCACATGATCTTGGGCCACGACACTACTCCGGGAGCGGGCACAGTCCTGAAGAGCGGCTTTCGTGGCTTGTCTCCGGAGGTTGTGCGTAGGGCCCTCATGCGGACCGAATTCCAAACCTTGGAAGAAGCAACGGCCGAGTACCTTGCCGATCTCATGGCTGAGGCGTTGAGGGCAGGACCTGGGGAACCGGGCGCCTTCGAGGAAGTCTTCGGCTGATGGAGATCATCGCAGCGGGGCTGATGGTCAGCCTGACACTCATCGTCATCGCTTCACGCGGCCAGGGTAAGGACACCAGCATCCTATGGGCCTCAGTGCTGATTTCCGTGTCCATGGTCCTCAATATTAACCCTGTTTACCTGCTCGCAGATGGGTGGTTCGGCGGGAGGAACTATGCGGACCTTGGAGCGAACCTTCTCCTGTTGACGGGTGTCTATTTTCTCGCCCGGGCCATTCAGCGGGCTGCACAGCCGGCATCCTACGGCAGGAAATCCTCGTACGAGGCGTCGGCCAAAGCTGGACTTGTGAGCACGTCGATGTTGGCATCCGTCCTGTTCATTCTGATAGACGCTCCTGTAACCTCGACGTCGTTCATGCGGGATTACGGAGGGCAGTGGGCGGCGTGCCTGTATTCAGCTGGCCAGTATCTCTACATAGGCGCGGTCATGGCCGCCGCAGGCTGGACTTGCGTGCGCTTTCGGAAGGCCTGGACCACCGGAATCTACACCGTAGCTTTCGCGCTCGTTGGCTTGGGATGCCTGTCCGCCGTTCTGCTCGTCGTTGATGTGCTCATACTCGATGCACTTCACGTGCTCGGTATGATTGAGGCGCTCTCCGCCCTATCTGGAATCTATGCGGTGTTGAATTCGGCTACGTTCCTTTTTCTTTGCACCGGTATGGCTTTACCTCCCGCCAGCCGCAAACTCGCTGCCATCTACGAAACGGCGCGAACCAGCTCGGTGCTTGCGGGTCTGGAACCTGTCTGGGGACAGGCGGTAGCCGGGAATGCCGGGCTGACGCTGGATCTTGGCGTGGTTCCGAAACGCCCGGACCGCCGGCGCAGCGAGCTTCACCGCATGATTGTGGAGATCCAGGACTCCTTGGCCCGGGATCCCGAAGCAAGGGAAAGAATTGGCGCCGAGGGCCTCGGAAAACTGGCCAGCGCCTCCGCCCACCTCGAGCGGCTGTCGTGGCGTCCCCGCTGAAGGCTGTTGCCTGGGCCGGGCTACTTGGGGCCGCGGGCGCCCTTGTCGGTGCGGCATGGGCGGCCCGTCAGGCGACTTCAGCGACGTACAGGCGCCGCTATGACATCGCCCCTTTGGCAATTTCCGATAGCGAGATCGAGCTCCCAGCCACAAGACATACGCTGGCGCCGGGCCAGTTCGGCCTGCAGCTCTCGGCAGGCGGGCCGACGGCAGTCATCGGTCCGGTCATATCCACCCGTGACGGCAAAGTCACGCGGGGCCTCCTTCATCGGCCCGCGAGCCTGTCCCTGGAATCCAGGGGACGGTGGAGTGGCATTGTCTCGGCCGATCCATCGTCCGTTGCAGCTGACGTGGTCGAGACTTTTGTCGAGACTGCTCTCGGCCGAGCCCCTGCCTGGATGATCGACCGGGGAACTAACCGCTGGGCTATTCATGTCCATGGGCAAGGAAGTACCCGGGCACAGACGCTGCGTGGGGTTGAGAGCGCATCGTGTCTGGGGCTCAGCTCATTGGTCATCTCATATCGGAATGACGGCGAGGGCCCTCCCTCAGGGGACACTAGATCTCATTTGGGCGAATCGGAATGGCGCGATCTAGAAGCAGCTCTTCGGTTTGTTGTCGAGCGCGGCGGAACTGAATGTGTGGTGTTCGGCTGGTCGCTCGGGGCAACGATGGCTCTAAATACCGTGCAGCGGTCGTCGTTGGCAGAGAAGATTAAGGGCCTCGTTATGGTCTCGCCGGTATTGGTCTGGGAGGACGTGCTGCGTGCCAACGCCCGCCATCAACGCTGTCCTCAACTCCTTGGGTCCCTCATAGCCAGACTTTTGGCGCTCAGAGGCTTCAGCAGACTGGCCGGCCTCGAGGGTCCGTTGGAGGTGCGGGGTCCTGACCGGGTCAGATTCCAGAGCGCCCTGCATTTACCGGTCCTGATCCTCCACAATAGGAATGACTGGTCCGTTCCTTTTGAAACGTCCGCCCGCTTCGCACAAGCACATAAAGACCGGATAGAACTCGTGGAGTTCGACTGTTCCGGACACACACAAGAATGGAATTCCGACCCGGTAGGGTGGAATCTAGCTGTCCGCCGCTGGTTCGAATATTGGTTCCCGCCGGGTCCGGCCGGAGAACAAGCTGCGGCAAACGGCGAATGAAAATTGGATGGGGTTGAATTTATGGTTGGCGGTGATAGTCCCCGCGATCGGCTAGAGCGGGCGGAGACCCTTGCTCGCAAGGTGAATCTCCTCCTGGACGTCGTGGTGGCCGAAGGCGGAGAACCCTATGAGTTCGCCGACATCCAGGCAGGTGTGCGCGAAAACGGGTACGAGCTTTCTCGAACGCGCTGGTGGCGAATTCGCTCCGGCGAGTCGCCCGATACCGTCCCCAAAGAAGCCTTGGTCGCGATGGCCAAATTCTTCGAAGTGGAACCGGCATACCTGACCGATGAATTCGGGGAACTCCCGGAAAGGATTGAGCGGGAGCTGCAGCTTTTGAAGAAGATGCGCCGGAACAAGCTGAAGAACATCGCGGCCCGAACTCTCGGCGACATCGACATCAAGACTCTCGAGGCCATCAACGCACTCTTGGACGATGTGGACGCCTACGAAAGAAACGATCCCGAACGCGACTGAATCATGGTTGAAACATGTTTCAGTCCTGCTATCGTGGACATGTGCCCACCGCGATAAGTTGTACGACCATCCACCGAGCACCGGCGTACCGCCGGGGCGCACCGGGAAAGTCGCAGTCACATGCCTTCGACATAGCTGGTGTACTCCTGGGTGAGCTCTCGGACCCGATCGGGTTGAACCATATAGACGACATCCTTGCCGTGGCGCATACCTGCCGGGGGATCGGTCTGCACCAAACCCGCCTCGGCGAGAAAATCGAGGTGTCGGTTCAGGCTTGGTCGGCTGATATCGACCGCACTCTGCAGACGCCCGATGGTCGACGGGCCGAGCATCGACAGGTGGCGCAGAATATCCACCCGGGCACGGTTGCCCATAAGACTGATTGCCGCCTCAACTTCGGGCGGCAGTTTTGGTCGAATCAAGCTTGGCATGGATCCATCTTGCCTGACGTAATGACGAACCAATATCTCTTCTGCCGCTTCACTCTATTACTAAGCAATAGAGTTGGTAGCGGTCTGACCCTGTGGTCCGCATGAAACCGAAGGGACTACTGATCGGTGGGGTAGTCCTTGTGCCGGCGATCTTGTTGAGTCTGGTCCTGTCGATGATTCTGCTCTTCGGGTCGCCACCGTCAGCGGCCGATTGCAGCCCCGCGGTTTCTCTCTCGATCAGCGCCGATACCAAGGTCGACGGGTACTCAACGGAGCAGCTGAAGAACGCTGCAGCCATCCTGAATGCTGGCAAGACCCAGGACCTTTCGACCAAGGGTCAGATGATCAGCGTGATGGTGGCCCTGGGGGAGTCCGGCCTCCGGGTGCTGGACATCGGCGACGGCGCCGGGCCGGATTCCAGAGGGCTGTTCCAGCAGCGGGATAACGGCGCCTGGGGTTCCTACGCGGACCGCATGAACCCGTCCATCAGCGCGTCCAACTTCGTCAGGGCCCTGCAGAAGGTCGAGGGCTGGGAGCTGCTGGACCCGACGATCGCTGCCAACCGCGTCCAGCGCAACGCGGACCCGTATCACTACCAGCGTTACTGGGACCCGGCCGTCAAGATCGTCCAGGCCCTCTCGGACGCGCCGTTCTCCCTCAGCGGCACCAACTGTGCGATTCCCGGTTCGTCCGGCGCGGGAGATGACCTGCCGTGGGCCACGGCCGCCATCTACCAGCCGAGCGCTCTGGGGATGTTCAACCGGGAGTGCGTGGACTTCGCCTTGTGGCGGGTCAACCAGCAGCTTGGCAGTACCAGGGCCCCGTACAAGATCCTCAACAGCACCTTCCGCCCCGACGGCAGCAACCTCGGCTCGGCACTGTCCTGGCGGGACGGCTGGAACGCTCGCGGCTGGCCCACAGGCTCCGCCCCCCGTGCCGGTGCGGTCGTCTGGTACGCACCGGGCGCCGGGGGAGCGGACCCCACCTATGGCCACGTCGCCGTGGTGAAGGCCGTCAACGCCGACGGTACCTATCTGGAAGAGGGCTACAACGGCAACCCGGCCCCGGAGGACCACAAGTACTACACCCGCACCGTGGACAACCATGTGCCCAGCGCGTTCCTATACGTGCCCGGCTCAGAGGAGAAGAAGTGAAACGTACCCTGACAGCCCTGGCCGCCGTGCTCCTGTGCACGGCGTGCGCCCCGCCGTCCACCGGCGGCGGTCCGGAACGCCAGCCCGTCCCCACGTCCCCCGCAGTGACTTCGGTGGCTCCCTCCCTGAGTACCGGGGGCAGGTCCCAGGCACCGGGAGGGACCGTCCCGCCCACGTCAGGCATTGCCTGGGATGAGGAGAGTAAGACCGAGGCGGCCGCGGTCGCGACCCGGGCCATGGCCGACTACGCCCGCCCTGGCACCGACGCTGCCTTGTGGGCGAATGACTTTGCCCGCTGGCTCACCCCGCAGGCGACTGCCGACTACTCCATGGTGGACCCGGCCAACATTCCCGTCTCCCGGGTGACCGGGCCGGCGACGCTGGCCGTGGATGAATCCAACGGCTACGGCGTCACCGTCACGGTCCCCACCGATATCGGCCCCTACACAGTCCAGGTGCTGCGCACCACCAAAGACTCCACCTGGAAGGTCAACCGGCTGACGCCTCCCGCTGACCGCTAACCCAAACCATCCCGCTCGAGAAAAGGAAGAAGCTCATGGGTCTCAATCCGACAGAGGTACTGGCTTTCCCCAGGATCCGGGCCATCGTCCGTGACAACGGCACCGCCGACGTCGTGGTGGCCGGGAACTCCCGCACCGTGGCACCCGCAGGGTCCCTGCAGCAGCTCCGCGAAAACGCCCTGGCCCTCGTGGTTGGGGAAGCGAAGACGCTGAACCGGGCCGTCCGGGTGGCCATTGATGACTCCGAAGGCCACGGCGAACTCATCGTCAGCCCCGACGGCAGCAAGGAATCCGTGACCTACACCCCCAAACCCGCGCAGCGCCGGGCAGCGGCACCTACAACCACCGCAGCGCCCGTGGCGGCGGCCGTCATCGAAACGCTCCCGGTCGAACCGGCCCAGCCACAGACCGACACGGCCAACACCACAGCAACGACAGGAACGACGATGACGCCCGTCACCGCAACGGCACCGGCAGTGGAGGAAGCCCCGACCCGCCGGAGCCTGAAAGAAACCTCCTTCCTGGTCAGCGCCCCGGTGCTGGAGCCGGCCACGCAGGGCTGGCGCGGAACCCTGACCCGGCTGGGGCTTCGGATGGATCCCTCGGCCGGGGAGATGGCCGAACGCGAGGACATCCGTACGGTCAGCCAGCACTGGCCCGGCCCCCGGACCATCGCCGTCGTCAACCGCAAGGGCGGGGCTAACAAGACCCCCACCGTGGTGATGCTCTCGGCCATCCTCGCCCGTTACAGCGGCGCGGCCACGGTCGCGTGGGACAACAACGAATCCCAGGGCACCCTCGGCTGGCGGACGGAAAACGGCTCCCACGATCGGAGCGTCCTGGACCTGATCGATGCCTCCACCGAACTGCTCTCCCCGTCCACGAACGCGGCCGAAATCGCCAAGTTCGTCCACCACCAGACCGCCGACAAGTTCGACGTTCTGCGCTCGGATGAAAACGAGGAAGGCGACCATGAAGTCACCGCCGAGGAAGTCGACATCGCACACCAGGTCCTCACCCGCTATTACCGGCTTGTGGTCATGGATTCGGGCAATACCGCCCGGGCTGCGAACTGGCGGCGGATGATCGATCACACCAACCAGCTGGTCGTCCCCGTCACCGCCGTCGAGGACCGTGCAGAGGCTGCACGGCTGACGCTGCAGACACTGGAATCCCGGGGCGGGCACGACGCGGAGCTGGCTCGCAACGCCGTCGTGATCGTCTCGGAATCCACCGACGCCAAGCGCAGCATGAGCGGGGAGTCCCTGAAGCGGGCCAAGGACGAGGCCCAGCGGATCGCTGACGGCTTTGCCCCCTTCGTCCGGGCGGTCGTCCGGATTCCATACGATCCGGCCCTGGTCAACGGACCCATCCGCTATGAAGCCCTCCAGCCCGCAACCCAGCGGGCGTGGCTCGCGGCCGCGGCTTCCGTCGCCGCCGGGTTCTAAAACTACTCACCAACGGACTTTGAAAGGAGGAAATCGTGCAACAGTCCCTGAACCCCTGGATCACCCACCCGACTCCGGCCGACGGCGCGGACACCGCAGCACCGGAAGCGCACGTGCCGCAGGCGGCCGTGATCAGTGCACCGCTGAGGGGAATGGTCGAACCTGACGCCGCAGACCGTCTGGCCCGCCACACCGTCTCAGGCTCTGCAGCGCTGTGGGTCACCGGCGCCCACGGTGGATCCGGTGAAAGCCGCATCGCTGACCTCATCGGCGGGGCGCGGGCGACCGGTCACTGCTGGCCTGTCCGCCAGGACGGCAGCAAGCCCCGGGTGCTGCTGGCCTGCCGTGCAGACATGCGCGGGCTGACAGCCGCCCGGAGCGCCCTGACGCAGTGGGCATCCGGCGCGGCACCGGAGGTTGATCTGCTCGGCCTCGCCGTCCTCGCGGACGCACCGGGCAAGACTCCCAAACCCTTGCGTGACTTCGCCGCCATTGTCGGCGGAGGGGCGCCACGGTACTGGACCCTTCCCTGGGTGGAAGCGTGGCGGCACGGCGACTCGACCACCCCGCCACCGGCCCGCGACTACCAACGCTTCATCTCTGACTTAACCGCCCTGGCTACCGACACCACACCAAGCACCACCAACTGAAAGGTCTCACCATGAACCCCTTCGCTGTACTTGACGGAAGCGTCATCCCCAACCCCACCCCGGTCGTCCCGGAGCAGGCCAAGGGCCTACTGACTGTCCTGAACTGGGCCTCCGGCATCGGGCTGGTCCTCGGCGTCCTGGGCGTCATCATCGTCGGCATCGGCATGGTCATCCAGCTCCGCCGCGGCGAAGGCGGCGAGTCCATCGGCAAGCTCGGCTGGGTTCTGGCCGGCTGCATCATCATCACCGGCGCCTCCGGCATCGTCCGCGCCTTCGTCTAAACCCGCAACTACCGGAGAGGTTCATCATGAGCGAATCCACCCACAGCAGTACCGAACGCAGCCCGTTCGCCAAGCCCGGATTCATCTTCTCGGCCGTCCTGGTCCTTGCACTATTCGCAGCCGTCGTCGTGATCTTCTTCCTCCCCAAGGCAGACAACACCGTCCAGCCCACCCCGGCCTCATCGGCGGCCGGTGCCTCCTCGGCGCCAACAAAGTCAGCCGACGCGGCGGCAAAGAGTGTTTGCGGGCTGCCCTCAAGCACGGAGACAGCTCTGGGCGCAGCACCGAAGTCCAAGTGGGAACTCGTCGGCAAAATGGCAGCCCCCACGGACCCCAAGACCTTCGGCCCGGGCGTGACAGATGGAGATGGGTTCCGCTCCTGCTTCGCGGATTCCCCCACCGGCGCGCTCTACGCGGCCGCCAACATGATCGCCCTTGGCTCGTCCGGGACGCAGGATGAGATCAAGCTCGCCGAAAAGATTCTGGTGCCGGGTCCCGGACGCGACGCGGCTATTAAGGCGGCCAAGACGCGGACATCGACTGCGGGGAGCAGTGAGACCGCTCAGGTCAGCGGCTTCCTGCTCAAGTCCTACAGCCCGGCTGAGGCAGATGTCGATCTGGCTATCAAGCTCCCGAACGGTGCGCTGGCGCATTCTGTCCTTTCGCTTCGCTGGATAGCCGGAGACTGGAAGGTCAAGGCCTCTGATGATGGTCAAGTATTCAATAGCGTCGCCCAGCTCAGTGATCTGAGCGGTTTCATCCTCTGGTCAGGCGTCTGACATGGCTGAATGCAGCTTGGGGGACATGACGTGCGTGGCGGGCAACATCGCCTCCGGCGCGGTCAATGACGCCATAACGAATCTGTCGAAGTCGATCCTGGAGGGCATGAGCCAGATGGTGACCACGCTCTCCACTTTCTGGGTGTCCATGCCCACGGCCAACCTCGCATCCCAGGACGGGCTCACCCCCAGTCCTGTGGTCGGGTTCGTCAACTCGGAACTGGGCTACTGGACACTGGCTTTGGCGGTTTTGTCGGTCATCCTTGGGGGCACCCGGATGATCTGGGAGCAGCGCGGGGCGCCGTTGAAAGACCTGCTCCGGTCCCTGCTGACCCTCACGCTGGTGTCCGGCCTCGGGCTGGCGGTGATTTCTATTCTGGTGATCGCGGCCGATGCGTTCTCGGCCTCGATCATTGACCGGGCAACCGACGGCAAGGGCTTCGCCCACGCGATGGCCATCCTGGTGATGACGAACCAGACCGGGGTCGGGGTCTTCATTCTGATCATCCTGGGCCTGGTGGGTTTGCTTGCCTCGATGGTGCAGATCGTCCTCATGATCGTCCGCGGCGGCATGCTGGTGATCCTGGCCGGCATCCTGCCGACCACGGCTGCGTTCACCAACACCGAGATGGGACGCCAGTGGTTCCAGAAAGCCATCGGCTGGACCATCGCCTTCATTCTCTACAAGCCCGCCGCGGCGGTCGTCTACGCCGTGGCCTTCAAGCTCATGGGATCCTCTGGCGGCAACGTCCTGCTCGGATCCATTACCGGGTTCGCCCTCATGATTGTCGCGCTGCTGGCACTGCCGGCGCTAATGCGCTTCGTCACCCCGATGGTGGGAGCTGTCGCCTCCGGTTCCGGCGGGGGAGCAGGAGCGGCGGTGGGGGCCATGGCCACCGGTGCTGTCTCTATGGGCCGTTCCGGCAGTGGACGCGGCAACGCATCGCCGACACCGGCCAGCCAGCCCGGCCAGAGCGCCAGCGCCCAGGGCAGCAGGGGCGCCGGCGGCAGTAACGGCGGCAACGGCAAACCCACCCCTGGCTCAACGGGCCCCGGAGGGGCGCCCGGCAAGGGCACCACCGGAAGCGCCGCTACCGCCGGGGCAGGCACCTCAGGCTCAGTCGCAGGGGCAGGCGCGGGCACCGCCGGTGCAGGGGCCGCGTCGGGAGCGGCGAAAGCCGCCGGCCCGGCCGGACTCGCCGTCGCCGCCGGAGCACAAGCAGCGTTAAAGGTGTCTCAGGCCGCACAACAAACCGCGCAGGATTCAACCGGCCAATCAGGATCGATGGAGGGCCCCAGTGGCAGCAATTAATATCGAATACAAGGAACCGTCCTACGGCAATTGGCGCGTTCCCCGTTCCGCCGGGCTGGGAAGTCTGGGCGCGATCGGCACCGGCATCGTCATGACCGGTCTGCTGGCCGGCATTATCACCTTCGCGTTTCTTGGTCTGCTGCCGGGCCTGAGTGTCCTTGCCGTCGCGGGCTTGCTCGTGCTGCTGCTGACGGTCAAGGACAAGCACGGGCAGTCCATCGTGGACCGGTTCGCGACGCGGATGAACTTCCGTCTCGCCCGTTCGTCCGGGACCAACCTTTACCGTTCCGGTCCGCTCGGGGTCACCGGGTGGGGGATGTTCCAGCTTCCCGGCCTTGCCGCGAAGTCCCGGCTGTATGAGTTCAATGACTCCTACAACCGCCCGTTCGCCATGCTCCATGTCCCCACCACGAACCACTTCACCGTGGTCTTCTCCACCGAACCAGATGGTGCGTCCCTGGTGGATCCGGAACAGGTCGACGCGTGGGTAGCGAACTGGGGCGGCTGGATCGCCGGCCTCGGCGACGAAGCCGGTTTGGAAGCTGCGGCCGTGACCGTGGAGACCGCCCCGGATTCCGGTTACCGGCTGCGCAATGAAGTCGAAATGAACATTCACCCCGACGCGCCCGACGCCGCGAAGGCGATCCTCCGCGAGGTTGTCCGCACGTACCCGGAAGGCTCGGCCACCGTGCGGGCGTGGGTGTCCCTGACCTTTACCGCCGCGCTGCGTTCCGGGTCGCGGAAGCGTGAACCCGAAGATGTCGCCCGGGACCTGGCCTCCCGGATCCCCGGGCTCGGTGCCCGGCTGCAGGCCACCGGCGCCGGGATCGCCCGGCCGATGTCCGCGCAGGAACTCTGCGAGGTCGTCCGGACCGCTTACGACCCGCCCGCGGCGTTGATCATTGATGAAGCCCACGCCGCCGGGTCCCCGGTCGCCCTCACCTGGGGCGAGGTCGGTCCCTCTGCGACGCAGGCGAGCTGGGATGATTACCGGCACGATGGCGCATTCTCTGCCTCCTGGACCATGACCGGAGCCCCGCGCGGGTCGGTGAACTCCTCCGTTCTGTCCCGGCTGCTGGCCCCGCACGGGGACATCGACCGCAAGCGCGTCTCTCTGCTCTACCGTCCGCTGGATTCGGCCCGGGCCGCCGCCGTGGTCGAACGGGACCAGAACAACGCCAACGCCCGCATCACTTCCGGGGGCCGGCCCAGCGCCCGTGCCCTGGTCGATGCCCGCTCCGCTGCGCAGACCGCTCAGGAGGAAGCCCAGGGCGCCGGTCTGGTGAACTTCGGCATGGTCGTCACCGCCACCGTCACCGACCCCGCCCGGCTCGCCGACGCGGTCGCCGCCGTAGAACAAACCTCCGGCACGGCCCGGGTGCTGCTGCGCCGGGCCTACGGATCCCAGGACACCGCATTCGCCGCATCCCTGCCGCTCGGGCTCGTCCTGCCCAAACACATCCTGCTGCCCACCGAATTCAGGGAGGCCCTGTAATGCAGAAGCTCTTTCGACGGAAGAGGAAGAATCCGCTCCTTGATGGTGTGGAATCCGAAACCCGTGACCGCCGCGCAGCCACCGGTCGTCCGACCCGGCTGCGTGTCCCCGGGTCCCGCGGCTGGGGCGGCCGCGGGGGAGGGGCCGCGGCCCTGGTCCCGGCGGTGCGTGAATACCGGGGGACCACGGTGCAGGTCTGCGGGCTGTGGCCGTTTTCCTCGGGTACGTCCTCGCCCATGGTCGGCGTCCCGCTGGGCCGGCACGAGGAAACCCAGGCCACCGTCTGCTGTGACCCGATCAGCTGGTTCCAGCGCGCCCACCTGATTTCCAACCCCTCCGCGTTCATCCTCGGCAAACCCGGTCTGGGGAAGTCCACGCTCGTGCGCCGCATGATGCTGGGCCTCTCCGGCCAGGGCGTCCACCCGCTCGTCCTCGGGGACCTGAAGGGCGAACACGTGGACGCCATTAGCGCCATCGGCGGGCAGGTCATCGAACTCGGCCGCGGCCGGGGATATCTGAACATCCTCGACCCGGGCCAGGCCATTGAGGTCGCCCAGCTCCTCGAGGAGCGCGGCCACCATGAAGCGGCCGTACGGGTCCGGGCCGACGCCCACGGCCGGCGCCTGAACATGGTCGTTTCCCTCATCACGATCAGCCGGAACAACCCGCCCACGGATCAGGAACAGACCATCCTGAACCGCGCCCTGCGCGTCCTGGACGACACTTTCGACGGTGTTCCGGTCCTGAAAGACCTGCTCGACGTCATCACCGCCGCCCCGGACGAGCTGCGCCAGGTCGCGCTGGACCGCGGGGATATGGCCGTCTATCTGCAGGAAACCCGGGCACTGGAAGCAACCCTGCTGGGCCTGACCGGGGGCGGGAAGCTCGGGGAAATCTTCTCCCGGCACACGACCAACCCGATGCGCCGTGACCGGGCCGTCGTCTTCGATGTCTCCAGCATTGATGAGACCGAAACGGACCTGCAGGCCGCCGTTCTGCTGGCGTGCTGGTCCTACGGCTTCGGCACCGTTAACGTCGCCAACGCCCTCGCCGACGCCGGGCTGGAACCGCGGCGGAACTACTTCGTCGTCCTGGACGAGCTCTGGCGGGCACTGCGCGCCGGCAAGGGCATGGTGGACCGGGTGGACGCCCTGACCCGCCTCAACCGCTCTGTCGGCGTCGGGCAGGTCATGATTTCCCACACCATGTCCGACCTGCTGGCGCTCCCTGCAGACGAGGACCGGATGAAGGCCCGTGGCTTCGTGGAACGCTCCGGCATGGTCATCTGCGGTGGACTCCCCGCCGCCGAGATGCCGCTGCTGACCGCGGCGATCCCGCTCTCGCGGCAGGAGCAGCAGAAGCTCATCTCCTGGCAGGACCCGCCGGCCTGGGACTCCCGCGGCGGCGACGTCGAACCTCCCGGACGCGGGAAGTTCCTGATCAAGGTCGGCGGCCGCCCCGGCATCCCCGTCCAGATCGGCCTCACCTCCATCGAGGCGTCCCTGAATGACACCAACAAGCGCTGGCACGCCCCGGCAGAGTCCCTGGCCGAAGCGGCCGCTCCGGTCCGGGAAGAGGGTGCGGCGTGAGTGCTCCGGTCCGGGAAGAGGGTGCGGCGTGAGTGCTCCGAACCGTAAAGGCACAGGGTTCGGTGACGGGCTGGGGATCTGGCTGGCCATCGGCTCAGCTATCGTCATTGGGGGCGGCAGCTGGGTCTCGGCACATCTTGGATCCTGGATGGCCGGACTTGCCGCACCCCCTGCCCACCCGATTGATCTGGTGGCCGGGCTGGTCAAGGGCCGGGTGCCCTGGCCTGTCCAGTCCACCATCGTCGCCTGGGTGCTTCTCGGAATATTGATTGCCCTGACGGTGACAGTGCTGGTGGCCCACTCCAGAATGGCGCACAAGCGCACCCGAGTGGATAAGGCCGCCGTCCACATGGGCCGCGGCAAAGATCTCGATCACCTGGGCACCAAAGGCGCCACCGCCACCGCCGTGCGTCTCGGCGTAGAAAACTCCACAGGCGTGCGGCTGGGCCGCAGCGTCGCCGGGAAACGCCCGCTCTGGGCCTCCTGGGAGGACATGCTGATCCTCATCGCCGGTCCCCGAACCATGAAGACCACCTCCTACGCCGTCCCGGCAATCCTGGACGCACCCGGCGCGGTGATCGCCACATCGAACAAGCGCGACATCGTGGATGTCACGCGCCCGATCCGGGCTGAGGCCGGCCCCGTGTGGGTCTTTGATCCGCAGGCCGTCGCGGAAGAAGAGTCCACCTGGTGGTGGAACCCGCTCTCCTACGTGAAGAACGAAGCCACGGCCGGGAACCTGGCACAACACTTCGCCAACGGCTCCCGGGAACCCGGGACCAAACCCGATGCCTACTTCGACCCGGCAGGGCAGAACCTGCTCAAAGCCTTCCTGCTCGCCGCCTCACTCGACTCCGCCCCGGTCACGCAGGTCTACACCTGGCTGACCCGCCCGCACGACGAGGCCCCCGCAGAACTGCTGAGGACCGCCGGCTATGACCTGCTCTCGGACATGGTGATGGGCCACATCCGCGAACCGGAAAAGCAGCGGGCCGGTGTCTACGGCACCGCCCGGCAAATGGTCTCCTGCCTGACCGACCGCGAGGTCAGCCAATGGGTCACCCCGCTGCGGGACACGACCGTGGACACCGACCCGCGGCCGCAGTTCGTCCCCGAGGACTTCGTGCGCGGCAAAGGCACGCTCTACAGCCTCTCCCGCGAAGGCGCCGGCACCGCCGGGCCCCTCGTCACCGCCCTGACCGTCGCCGTCGTCGAAGCGGCCGAAAAGTACGCCACCTCCCAGCCCGGCGGACGGCTCGCCACCCCGCTGCTCGGGATCCTCGACGAGGCCGCGAACGTCTGCCGCTGGAAGGCGCTGCCGGATCAGTACAGCCACTACGGCTCCCGCGGCATCATCCTCATGACCATCCTGCAGTCCTGGTCCCAGGGCGTGGAGGTCTGGTCCCTGGAAGGCATGCGGAAACTCTGGTCCGCGTCCAACGTGAAAATATACGGCGGCGGCGTCTCCGAAGTCGGCTACCTCGATGAGCTCTCCCGCCTCATCGGCCAGTACAGCTACATCAACGTCTCCCGCAGCCACAGCAAGACAGGGTCCTCATCCTCCCGGCAGGAGAATAAAGACGAGATCCTGTCCGTCGCCGACCTGACGGCACTGCCGAGGTTCCGGGCCATCCTGCTCGCCTCCGGCGCCCCGGCCACCATGATCGAAACCATCCCGTGGATGAACGGCCCCCACGCCCAAAAGGTCAAAGACTCCCTCGCCACCCCGGAGAAAGTACGTCGCGAGACGGTGGCCGTCCCCGCGCACAACCCATGGACGGACGGTGACCCATCGTGAGTGCGGAGTTCGGGGACGCATTCGGCGACGAAGAGGCCCAGCCCGCACCGAGCGGCCACAGCCACGACGAACCTGAACCCGAGCTGGTGTACTCGAGCGCAGTGGAGTTCTTCGCCGAGCTCCTGGCCCAGTCCTACGCCCGGGAAGTCAACGAAGGCGCAACCTTCGCCTGGTGCCCCGAATGGTACAAACACCCCGAAGCCCTGATCCGCATGGAAGCCATCTGGCGGGCCTGGGAACACCTCCGCCTGGAGCCAGCCCTCGGGATCAGCACCTGGTGGCTGAACCACGCAGACCCGCACATGCGCGTCCTCATGGACAAAGAAGGGCCCTTCAAGAAATGCGCCTACGACGGCCACAAGACACCACTGGCGGAGAAGGGAGCACTGCCCCACGTCATACCGGAGGCTGGAATCTTCGGCGACTAGACCCGCAGTGGTCCCGGCACCCTGCGGCCGCTCTTTAGGATGGAGCCCATGACCGAACCGCGCGACCTTGCCCTCCCCACCGGATACACCGATCTTCTCGGCGAGCTCAAGGACCGGGTGCGGGCCGCACGCACGACGGCGCTGCGGACCGTCAACACCCAGCTGATCGAGCTGTACTGGTCCATCGGACGAACGATTCTGGAACGCCAGGCCATCGATGGCTGGGGGAGCGGGGTCATCGGCAGGCTGGCGGAGGACCTGGGGGCCGAGTTCCCTGACATGACGGGTCTGTCACGGTCCAATCTGCAGTACATGCGCAGCTTCGCGGAGGCCTGGCCCGCGTTCGATGCAAATGTCCCACAGCCTGTGGGACATTTGCCCTGGGGCCACATCCGCACCATTCTGGACAAACGGCTGGAGCCGGAGGCACGGGACTGGTACGCCGCGGCCGCCGTGGAGTACGGCTGGTCTCGGAATGTGCTCCTGAACATGATTATGAACAAGACCCTGGAACGCACCGGGGCGGCACCGTCGAACTTTAAGCAGCAGCTCGTTGCACCGGATTCGGAACTGGCCCAGCAGATTGCCAAAGACCCCTACAATTTCGAGTTCCTGGGCCTGTCCGGGGAAGTCGCCGAACGCGACCTCGAGAACGCCTTGACCAGTAGGATTACCGAGACCCTCCGCGAACTCGGCCCCGGGTTCTCCTTCGTGGGCCGGCAGGTCCACTTCGACGTCGACGGTGACGACTTCTACGTGGATCTTCTTTTCTTCCACATCGAGCACTCCCGGTACGTAGTCGTTGAGCTGAAGACTGGCAAGTTCCAGCCAGAGTACGCCGGCAAGCTCAACTTCTACGTCGCACTCGTCGATGACGTGCTCCGGCGTCAGCACCATAACGAAACCATCGGAATCCTCATCTGCGGCACCAAGAACGACCGCAGCGTCCGGTACAGCCTAGGACGCTCCACCTCGCCCATGGCGGTCGCCGCCTACACCTACGACAACCTTCCCCCGGCCGAGCAACAGGCACTTCCCAACGAAGGGCACATCGTCGCAGCGCTGGAATGGGCCGAACCCGGGACCGCGGCGGCGCAAGACGATTAGGACTCCCGGGACTGCGCTAGGACGAGTTGTCGGGCCCCATGTGGCCTGCCAGTCCCCGCCGCACGGGAAAACCGGGACCCTTGCATGCGTTGCGTTCCCGTCAGCTAAGAACGCCAGAAAAGAGAATGACCCCGGTGGCAACCGATTACGACGAAGTACGTTCCGACGTCAAGGAATCACAGGACCGCTCCTTGGAGGCGCTGCAATCCGCCAATGCCCCGGATGCCAACAGCGTCGTCCGTGAGCTGGACGAATCCGACGCACTGGACGACACCATGACCCCCGGCGGGGAATTCGTCGCCGAGGAACTCATCGTCCAGGTGATTCCCCAGGCCGAGGACGAGTTCAAGTGCTACTCCTGTTTCCTGGTCCGGCATCGGTCCCAGCTCGCGCGGGAAAAGAACGGCCACTCATACTGCGTCGAGTGCGAAGGCTAGGACCACCCCGCTCCAGATGCCGGGGCCGAACCCGTTTCTATCCGTGAGTCGCCGGCTCTTCGCGCCGTTCGTGGGTCTGCCCGTAGGGGACATCGCGGCTTACGACGACGGTGTAGCTGGTGTAACCGTGCTGGGTAACGAGGACGCCGTGTCGGCGTCCCTTCATGGCGTGTTCGCGGGCGATCTCTACGGCGGCGTTCAGGTCGTTCTCGACGGTGTCCGGGTCGTGGGCGGTGACTTCCAGGACGACGTCCGAGTGGCGCTTGATCATCATGGTCTCTTTCTCGGCGGATGTGCCGGGGCTCTCAGTGGGCACGGCTTCCGGGGTCGGGCACAGCCGGCGAGGCGGGAAGCGGTGGTTCCAGAGGGGTTGCCCGGCATTTTCTGATGGGGCGGGGCCGGCCGTAATATCGGCGGCTGGATCGGCGGAAGCAATCTCCTGCGGATCTGCAGTCAGTCTGGATGATCGGTGGGCCGACCGCAATACAAAGTCCAAAAAAGTCGGCTGTGGGTGCTCGACGACGACAACAGAGAGTCCGAGATCATGACGCTGGTCAGGGCCGTCAGCGGGACCTTGAAAGGAGTCGCGACCGTAGTTTTGGCTCCTCCTGAACGCCGGACTCACCACGATCATCAACGTCTTGGAATCGTCTTGACCGATACGTGGCTCGGTGCCTTCCAGGCTCTGTAAGTCGAATGCCGCCAATAGCGGATCATATGTCGGCCTAAGGCGATTGACCGGATGCACCAAGCGGATTGTTTAGCCTCCTATGCAACGATGACGACGCCGTTGCTCTGCTCAAGGGCCTCACGTAGGTCTGCTGGTGGTTCCGAGTCTGTGATCAGGCCTGCCAGATCCTGGATTCCAGCTACCCGGTGACGCGCAACCTTGCCAAACTTCGAGGAGTCGGCCAGGACGTAGGACACGGCCGAGTTCTGAACGATCACCTTCCGCGCCGAAGCCTCTTCCAGATAGAAGTCTGTGAGGCCGGCGGCGGCATCGATTCCACCTGAGCCCAGAAAAGCGATGTCTGGGTGCAAGTCTCTGAAGAAGTTTTGGGCGTTCGAATTGGACAACGCCATGTCCCCACCGCGGAGCCTTCCACCGGCGACATGGACCACCAGATTTGGGTGGTTGGAGAGCTCGATGGCTACGAGCAAGGAACTTGTTGCCACAGTGCCTCGAAAATCGAGCGGTATCGCCCTTGCCACACTTAGCGCCGTCGTTCCGACATCCAGGACGATGAATTGGCCGGGTTTGAGGAGCGCTGCGGCAGCCTTTCCGATCCGTTCCTTCGCGAGGCTGGCCACATTGGTTCGTTCGGCGAAGGACGGTTCTTCACCGGGAGGTAATGGCAGGGGAGTCGTTGCACCGCCGTGAACCCGGGAGAGGAACCCGCGCTGTTCGAGCAGGGCAAGGTCCCTCCGAATCGTTTCGTGGGAGACCGCAAGGCTCAGGGCTAGGTCTTCGGTACTGACCACTCCGTTGCCACGGACCTGTAGCACGATCTGTCGCTGTCTCTCAGCTACGAGCATCGGTGCCCGTTTCTGAGGTTTTTCGTGGGTTCATGTCAATCAGTATGTCCGCCGATGAGTGGACTCGCAAGGCAGAAGATCACGGTTCGAGCCCCAGATCAGCCGTTGGCAGCAACGGCTGACGATGACCACGCGCCTAATATCCGGCGGTATTCAGCGGAGAAAGGTCAAACAATCACTAGACCGCAGGCTCTTCCGCGGACCCATTTTGCCGTGCTCGGCGTCACCCGCCTCTGTAACCCTTGACACACAGGTATCCACAGCTTCAGAATAAGAACCACAAAAGTCCACGCTTTCGGGCAAGACTGGTCACCTTCGCATCACTTATCCCCAGGAGCATGAATTGATCAAGAGCAAATGGCGTCTCATTGGCACGGCGCTTCTCGCCCTGCCTGTCATGGCCGTCACGGCCTGCGGGGGACCCTCCGTCGCCCAGTCCACAACCGGAGATGCAGTCACCGGTGATCTGGTGTTCAGCATCTACCCCGGTGTTTTCCAGGACAACTACGTGAAGTCCGTGGTGGAGCCCTTCCAACAGAAGTTCCCGGACGTGAAGGTTTCCTTCGTCCAGGCCCGTACCAGCGCTGAATCGCTCGCCTCGTTGCGGGCCGAGAAGGCAAACCCGAGCGTAGACGTCTCCCTTCTGGACTTCGCGGTGGCCCGCACAGCCAACAGCGAGGGCATCTTCCAGTCCCTCGACCCCGCTGCCGTCCCCAATCTCGCCGATCTGGATCCCAAAGCACGCGTTAACGGCGACATGGGCGCCGGTGTGACATTCGACAGTGTTGCCCTCATGTACAACACGAAGGCCGTTTCCAAGGCTCCCGACTCGTGGAAGGCCCTCTGGGACGATCCCGCAGCTGACGGCAAGACGGCCATCATTGGGCCGCCTGACCTGACGAGCACGGTCGGCCTGACCGTCATCACCACGAAGATGGAAGGCGGCGACTACACGCAGTCGGTGGACAAGGGCATCGCGAAGCTCGCACAGTTGGCCCCGCGCGTGCAGACATGGAATCCCCAGCCTGACCCGTACACGATGGTCCAGAGCGGCGACGCCAACTTTGGTGTCGGATGGAACGCCCGGGCGCAGCTCTTTGCTGACGGGTCGAACGGGGCCATGAAGGCGGTTCTTCCCTCCGAAGGGACCATCCTGCAGATCAACACGCTGAACCTCGTAAAGAATTCCCCCAACCCCAAGGCAGCGCAGGCGTTCATCAATTACGCTCTGAGCGCTGAGGCGCAGGCTGAATTTTCCAAGCACATGTCCTACGCACCGACCAATACCAAGGCCGAGCTGCCAAGCGACATCCTGGCAAAAATTCCTGTGGCCGATCCCGCCAAGGCGGACCGGATTATCGCACCGAACTGGGACGTCATGGTTTCCCAGCGGGACACTTGGGCAACGCGCCTCAAGACAGAAGTAGTGGGTGCGAAGTAAATGCCAAGCACGTCCGGCTATCTTCAAATAGATTCCCTTACCAAACGGTACAAGGAGGGGACCGCGCCGGCAGTGGACAGCGTTTCCCTCAGCGTTGACGAAGGCGAGTTCCTGGCTTTGCTGGGACCGTCGGGATGCGGCAAGACCACCACGCTGCGGATGATCGCCGGCCTGATCGACCCCACGGCTGGCACAGTTAAGGTGGCCGGCAAGGACATCACGCACGCCCCGGTCTACAAACGCTCCGTCGGCATGGTGTTCCAAAGCTACGCGCTGTTCCCCCACTTGGACGTCAAATCCAACGTTGCCTACGGCCTGCAGATGCGCCGCGTGCCCAAGGCCGAGATCACGACCAAGGTCCTGGAAGCTCTCGAATTGGTCAGGTTGGGCCATCTGGCTGACCGGCGTATCACCGCACTTTCGGGCGGCCAGCAGCAGCGCGTCGCACTGGCCCGGGCCATCGTGATCAACCCCCAGCTGTTCCTCATGGACGAGCCGCTGTCCAACCTTGACGCCAAGCTGCGCGATGTCATGCGCAACGAAATCCGCGGAATACAGCAGCGTATGGGCATCACCTCCGTCTTTGTCACCCACGACCAGGGGGAGGCGCTGACAATGGCCGACAAGATCGCGGTCATGTCTGAGGGAACCCTGGAACAGTTCGGCACCCCGAGTGATATTTACGAACGGCCCGCAACCCGATTCGTGGCTGAATTCGTGGGCCAGGCGAACCTGGTTGAGGGCGCCACGTTCGTCCGCGCCGGTTCTGCAAGCATGATCGAACTGCCGGGTGCCGGCCGCCTCGCTGTGCCCCGCGTTTCGGGGACGCAGCTGAACGGAGCAACCGCAATGATCCGTCCCCACCAGCTGCAGGTGCGATCCGTCGCGCGCGATGGTGACATCCCGGCGCGGATCCGATCCTCGGTGTACCTCGGTGACACCATTCAGTACGAAGTCGAGGCGGGAAAGAACATTCTCAAGGTGCAGATGTTCGCCGACGGAGCCCCGGCACTCGCCGTGGGGTCAGAAGCCGCCGTAGGCGCTTCAACCGACTGTGTACATTTCATCGCGGCCTAACTGCCCCGCCGTTATCTTCAAGGCTTAAGGACCTCCATATGACAATCATCGAAAAACCGAATGGACCTCAGATCAACAGGGAGCTCCAGGAAAAGCTCGCCCGGGTCAGCTACCCGACGCTTGGCCACTTTCACGAACGAGGATTCGTAGACTCGGGAATCCGTTCCCACTTGCCCGGCAGCAAGATCCTCGGCCGTGCAGTTACGGTCCAGATTCCGGGTATTGATTCCGCGTTGATGCACCGCGCGGTTGCTTTGCTCGAGGCTGGAGACGTCCTTGTCGTTTCCACGGGTGGAGACCGACGCCATGCCCCCGTGGGTGAAGTGGTCGCCTACGCAGCCAACGTGGCAGGTGCTTCCGCGATCATCATTGATGGCGTGATGACAGACGTCAATGAGGTTGCCCGCATCGGCATCCCGGTCTTCGCCCGGGGAACGAGCCTTTTGACGACCAAACTCCTGGGCCTCGCCCAAGGTGGAATCAACGTTCCTGTCGTCATCGGCGACGTCGCGATATCCGCGGGGGACATCATCCTGGCAGACGACAACGGTGTGCTGGCGATCTCCACCAGCGACGCCACCGCACTGATCGACACAGCGCTTGAATCCGACGCCAACGAAGGCCAGCTCCTGCGCGCGCTCGATGAGGGCGTTCCGTTGCCGGACGTCACGATCGCCAACCGTGTTCTGGCAGACGCCCTGGGGCTGGTGGACAGCCGTGTCGACTAATCTGGCCTTCAAGCAGGAGGCGCCTCCGGAAGCACCCCCCGTCGGCGCCAAGAAGCAGCGCAGGGACTGGACCTCACAAGTGAAGCTGGTTCCCGGGCTTGTGCTGCTGGGCATCGTTTTTGGAATCCCGCTCGCCTGGCTCCTGAGAATGTCGTTCAACACCGGCCTCGCCGGTGGGGCAATCCAGGAGGGACTCAGTTTCGACTCATACGCGACGTTCTTCGAAAGCGCCTTCAATCTTGAACTGATCGGCCGAACATTGCTGCTCGGCCTCGCCGTTACAGCAGGCGCATTTCTCCTGGGCTACCCGCTGGCGCTGTTCCTGTTGCGGACCCAGTCCAAGTGGAAAAGCATCCTGTTGGTCCTTGCCCTGGCACCGCTGCTCACCAGCGCCGTCGTCCGCACCTTCGGATGGATGGTGATCCTGGGCGACCGGGGAATCATCAACCAGGCTCTGCTGTCCATCGGCTTGATCTCCGAACCCTTGAAACTCGCCAACAACGAACTCGGCGTCACGATTTCCCTGATCGAGATCCTGATGCCGTACATGATCCTCACGGTCGCCACGGGTTCCTCACGGCTCAACGATGCAGTGCTTGAGGCGTCGGCGACCCTGGGCGGCAACGGGCTCCGGACATTCTTCCGGGTGGTAATTCCGCTGACCCTGCCTGGCATCCTCACCGGATGCCTGCTCGTGTTCGTGCTGACTATCAGTTCCTTCGTCACCCCGGCACTCGTCGGCGGTGGACGGGTCTTCCTGCTCGCCACCGAAATTTACGATCAAGCCGTCCAATCGCTCAACTGGCCCCTAGCCTCGGCTATTTCCTTCATACTCATCGCCCTGTTCGCTGGAGTCCTCGTCGGCTATCAGCGCCTCATGGCCCGGCTGGACTGGAACCGAAACTGATGTCCAAGAATCCTCTTACCCGGTGGTCAGTCCGAGGCGGCGTAGCACTGATCTACCTGTACCTGCTCGCACCGATCCTGATCACGGTGATCATCTCGTTCTCGGCAGACAACATCCTGAGGTTCCCGCCTACCGGCTGGAGTTTCAAATGGTATGCGACGCTCTTCGCAAACCGCGATTTCATGGGGGCCTTCCAGGTCAGCCTGATCGTGGCTGGAGGCGCCGCTCTCCTGGCAGCCGCTGTCGCCATCCCTGCCGCCCTGGCAATTGCCAGGGGCCGGTTCCGCGGCAAGGCGGCCGTCGAAAGCTTCTTCCTGGCCCCACTGCTCGTCCCGGCCATCGTGGTCGGTCTTGGACTGCTGCTCGTCTTTAGCCCCATGGGACTCAAGGGCACATACCAGGGCCTGATCCTTGCCAACGCCGGCTTGGTTATCCCCTACGTCATCCGCACCACCCTGCTCAGCCTGACCACCATGGATGCCAGATGCGAGGAAGCGGCGCAGACACTCGGAGCGCGACCCTGGGCGGTATTCCGGACCGTAACACTGCCGTTGATCTTCCCCGGCGTCCTGTCAGGTGTCGTGCTGGCGTTCCTCCTCGCTTTCGACGAAGCCGTGGTCAGCCTGTTCCTCGTCTCAAGCCGCGTACGCACGCTGCCGATCGCCATGTTCGACTACGTCCAGACGCGTACGGACCCCCAGCTGGCGGCCGTGTCAACGTTGCTGATCGCTTTCAGCCTCATCATCGTCGTCGTCATCGAACGCATCATGGGCCTGCGCCGCGTTCTCCACTAGCCCGCGCGCCATCAAGCCCCCCTTACAGAAAGGCATGCAATGACTCTCCGCATAGCCGCAGCACAGTTCGCCGCATCCCCGGACAAGAACGACAACAGGGCCATCATCGCCTCCCTGGTTGCCCAGGCCGCCGCCGAGGGCGCACGGCTCGTGGTGCTTCCCGAGAACGCCATGTACAGCCATCCGGATTCCTCGACCGATCTCTATCCGATCTCCGAATCCATGGAGGGCGAGTTCGCGTCCTTCGTGACCGAAACAGCGCGAACCCACAAGATCTGGATTGTCGTCGGAATGACCGAACGGATCGTAGGTTCCAGCAAGGTCCACAACACTCTGCTGGCCGTCGATGACGCAGGCCAGGTGGCCGCTCATTACCGCAAAGTCCACCTCTACGACGCCTTCGGCTACCGCGAATCAGACTCCGTGGAACCTGGCCCCATCGTCGACGCAGCAACGTTCGATGTGGACGGCGTCAAGGTCGGTCTTATGACCTGCTACGACCTGCGCTTCCCGGAATCCGCGCGGCGACTGGCCGATACCGACGTCCGCCTGATCGCGCTGCCGGCCGCCTGGGTCGCCGGACCAATGAAGGAAGACCACTGGTGGACTCTGCTCCGGTCCCGGGCCATTGAGAATACGGTCTACGTCATCGCCTCCGGGCAGACCGGCCCGGTGTGCGTCGGTCAGTCATCGGTGATCGACCCTTCCGGAGTAGTGCTGCGCTCCGCCGGGCCGCAGCCTGGAGTGATCACCCAGACTGTTTCCAACGAAAGCGTCGACGAGATCCGCAAAATCGTACCGGTCCTGCAGCATCGCCGGTTCACAGTCGTGGAGAGGTCGCTGCATGAGTGAGTACCCAGCCCCCGCAGGCCGCCTCTTCGCCGATCGGACCACACCCGGTGCGCGACTGCTCGGCGCCATGAGCTGGACCGACGCAGCTGAAGCCGTCCGTGCGAATCCGGTGGTCCTGCTGCCGATCGGTGCGATCGAGCAGCATGGAGCGCATCTGCCTCTCGACGAGGACGCACTTGTCGCCGACCACGTAGCGAAAGCGATCTCGTCAGCCACAGGCGCCATTGTCGCTCCAACCATCCCCTACGGGCATTCACACAATCTCCGTGGATACACCGGAACCATCAGCCTCCCTCAGCAGCTACTCACCGATCTGGTCGTCGCCGTAGCCTCCGAGCTGGTCCGTCACGGATTCCGTCGCATCGTCCTCGTCGACGGTAATGGCGGAAACCTCGGAGCAACCGCAGCGGCCGCGTTTGAACTACGGGACAAATTCGGGATTTTGGTTGGCCGGGTGTACCCCTGGGGACTCGGCTACGCCCTCATGCGCGACGCATACGAGAACCCCGACCTGGTGTACGGGCACGGTGCAGAGCCGGAGCTGTCCGCCATGATGGCGATGTTCCCGGACGAAGTGCACATGGAAAAGGCCACCACTCCGGAACTAAAGACCTACCAAGGCTGGACGCCGGCCAGTTACATCCAGGCCTCCATCCCGCCCCACGGATTGCCAGGGGAGATCTTCTGGGACTTCTCGGACGTGTGCCCGTCCGGAGTGACTGGCGATTTCGGTGAAGCTTCGTCAGACACCGGAAAAGTATGGATCGACCGCGTGATCGGATTCTGCATCGATTACGTCCGTGAATACGATCGAAACACGGACCACGGACCCGGAAACGACCGGACGGAAAGCCCTTCTGCTGCGCTTGCTGCAGCCAGCCTTACCAATCAGAAAGTAATGAAATGACAGAACTGTTTTATGACGACGACGCCGACCTGTCGATCATCCAAAGCCGAAAGGTCGCAGTTATCGGTTACGGCTCCCAAGGCCACGCCCACGCGTTGAGCCTGCGGGACTCAGGTGTTGACGTGCGCGTAGGCCTTAAAGAGGGGTCAAAGTCAAAGTCAAAAGCCGAGGAAGATGGCCTCAGGGTTCTCTCTGTGTCCGAGGCAGTCGCCGAAGCCGACCTGATCATGGTCCTGACTCCGGACCAGATCCAGAGGTTCGTTTACACCGAGGAAATTGCGCCGAACCTGAACGCAGGGGACGCCTTGTTCTTCGCCCACGGCTTTAACGTCCGGTATGGCTACATCCAGGCCTCTGCTGACGTGGACGTCGCCCTCGTTGCCCCGAAGGGCCCCGGACACATCGTCCGTCGCGAGTTCGAGGCCGGCCGCGGCGTACCGGCCCTCGTCGCCGTTGAGCAGAATGCCACCGGCACAGCCCGTGAACTGGCCCTGTCCTATGCCAAGGCCATCGGCGGCACCCGTGCGGGTGTCATCGAGACGACCTTCACCGAAGAGACCGAAACCGACCTCTTCGGTGAGCAGGCGCTCCTCTGTGGGGGCGTATCCCACTTGGTGCAGTACGGTTTCGAGACACTGACCGAGGCCGGATACCGGCCCGAGGTCGCATACTTTGAGACACTCCACGAAGTGAAACTGATCGTTGACCTGATGGTCGAAGGCGGTATCGCCAAGCAGCGCTGGAGCGTTTCGGACACGGCAGAGTATGGCGATTACGTCTCCGGCCCACGGGTCATCACGCCGGACGTGAAAGAAAACATGAAGGCCGTCCTGGCGGACATCCAGGATGGAACATTTGCCGAGCGGTTCATCGAGGACCAAGACGCCGGAGCACCGGAATTCGCGGCCCTGCGCAAGAAGGAAGAGGGCCACCCGATCGAAGCCACCGGCCGCGAGCTGCGCCGGCTATTCTCCTGGGTCCACAGCGACGACGACTATGTTGAAGGCACAGCTGCCCGCTAAGCGGACGACTACGCCTGCTGTCTGCCCGTGATTAACGGCAGACATAAGAACACCCAGGGCCAGCGCCTTGGGTGTTCTTATGTCTTGCAGCGCCGCGATGTCGAATCGTTCACCGTTGTGGTTCTGGGGGTTGTGCGCTCTCAGGTTTCGGGCATCCCACCGTCCAGTAGGCATGCGGTTGGCCCGTATCCAGACTTACCAGCCCCGTGGACCAAGCATGAAGGGGGAGTCCCGCCCGGAGTTAGGGATGCGGATACACGCCGCACAGATCGGCAAGGGGAATACGGTGTAGGAGATTCGAGCCATCTGTTGAAGGGCTTTCGGGAGTCTTCAGGCACCGACCGACGCCTGAAGGTGGGAGTCCGATGTGCAGTGTGCGCAGCGAGCATCAGCAGCGTTCCCGTGGCCCAGAGGACCCGACGGACACCACCGACAGGTAAATCCGATAAGGGGAAGCAGGTCATCCCCACACAACCACGGTCTCGTCATGGGTGTCGACGAACTGCCGCAGCTCGGCGCCGTCGGCCGCGAGCCAGAATCCTTTGCCCGAAGGCATGACTGTCTCAACGCGACCTTCGCGGATGTCTGAGCCGCAGCGGTGGACCTGAACGGTGTCACCGGTCTGAACCGTCCACGGACGCAGCAGTGGTGCCCACCCGTCGGGATGCGGATTGTGAGTCATTGACGTTCCTTCGATCTAGAGGCTAGCGCCAGGTCACGGAGATCACCTGTCGTGCTCCCGCCGTGAGCAGAGTGGTGGATCGCCGTCCCGCGTTCACGATGACGGTAAGCCGGGCCTGCCTTGCGGTCGGCAGGTCACTTGCCGAGTCTGTGTAGAAGGTGGCTTGCTCCAGGCTGAAGCCGGCGGCGCGGATGGCGGAAAGTTTGGCTGCGCCTACGTTGTGCGGCTTCAGGCGGGGAGTTCGGCCCGTGAACTCCAGCCTTGAGGCGATGAGCGGAACATCCGCAAGACCGATGGCGTCGAGATACGTACGGGCTATCACTTCCTCGGAGGCGGTGACTACAGCGGTTCCCCCCACATCTGAGGCGTGGCGGCACTCTTTCACTGCCTGCTGGACAACGGCTGGGCCTGAAGCAAGGGCTGTAGCTACCTTTCGTGCCAGCTGGTCGTAGGTGTCCCGGTTGAGTCCGCGCAGGGCGACGGAGACGAGGCATCGATTGATCCGCGCGCGGGCATGGTTCTCCGAAGGCGTGAGCAGCGCTGCGAGGAAAAGTGGGAGTACTGCCAGGAGCTGCAGGGGACGTTGCCGCAAACGGCGGCTGATCAGAGCGGCCATAGTGTCCGTTCTGATCAGCACGCCGTCCAGGTCAAAGAGGGAAATGTCTCCCTCCGAAGGATTACTGGAGGAAAGCGTCGGCTTCAATTTCGACCAGAAGATCCTCGGCTGCCAGCGCTCCAACTTCAACGACGGCGGTCACCGGACGGATGTCACCGAAGATTTCGCCGTGGACGGCGCCAACAGCGTCGAAGTCGGCGATATTGGTCAGATAGATGCGGGTGCGGATGACGTCGGCAAAGCCTCCGCCTGCTTCGGTGAGTGCCTTCTCAATGCGCAAGAAGATTTCGCGGGCCTGGGCCGCCGCATCGCTCCCGCCAACAGCCCCGGCTGCCGATCCTGCGGTAGTGCCGGCGACGACGACCTGGTTTCCTACCCGCACTGCACGGGAGTAACCGAGTACGGGCTCGCGGGATGAGCCGGAGGAGATGTTTTGACGCTGGGACATTTCTGCCTTTCGTAGGGTTTTACTGTGGGGTCTGTTGGGTTAGCGGGCAATGCCTACGCTGACGGGCCCGGCTTCCCAGTCGATTCCGCGGAGCATATCTGAGGGAACACGGAATACACGGCCGGGCGCAGCGGGCCACATGAGCCGCTTGCTGGCGATGACTTTGCCTTTTTGGCGAAATTCCACCTGAGGGAAAGGAACGTATTCGTCGCTCCAGAGCAGGAGGCGTCCGCGTGGGGGGGCGGAATCGTTGCGGTGCAGCATTGACGGGGCAATCCAGCGCAGAGGCGCTTCGGCCGTGAGGCGGATCCCGACGCCCTTGGCTCGTTCACCGGCGAGGTACTTTACGACGTTGTCGGCCACGGCTGCACCGTCCAGGGCGGCCACATCGGCAGTGTCTACTGGGTGGAGCATGTTGCCGATGGCGAAAACACCGGGTGCGCTGGTGCGCAGCGAAGCGTCCACCACGGGGGCTTTGCTGGCAGTGTCGATGTCGAGACCTGCGGCGCGGGCGAGTTCATTGTCGGGGATCCAGTCACCGGTAAGGATGACGGTGTCGCATTCGATTACCTGGCGCTCCTTCGTGTCCAGGTTCTCGATTTCCACACCCTGGACGTTGGGTTTGCCGAAGATGTTGGTGATTCTTGTGCGGGTGGCGACTTTGGTTCCGAACATGATCTTGCCGGGGCCGCTGAAGAAGGAGTACGCGTCGGGCTTCGGATATTCAGTGGTCATGAGGACGGTTTTGCATCCGGCATGCTGCAGGGTCACGGCGGCGGACCAGCTGACGAGCTCGGCACCGACGATGACCGCTCTCTTTCCTACTTTGCCGTGTTTAAGGTGCACGATGTTCTGCAGGTGACCCGTTGTGTATGTGCCTTGGCCGCGGTCTCCCGGAATGAGGCGGGCAGGGCGGGGTCGTTCGCGGGCTCCGGTGGCGAGAATGACGACGTCCGCATCAACGCGCACACGGCCGGCGGGCATGGTGACGTTTACTGATCGTGGACCCGCCCAGTCCGTGACCATGGCGTTGGTTTCGATCCGTGCGCCGGCCGCCGTGGCACGGTCAAGGAGGATCTTGGCGTACTTGGGGCCGCTGATGAACTTGCCCATATCCCGGATGCCATAGCCCGGGTGGTCACTGTGGCGGGGGATTCCGCCGGCAGCGCTTTCCCTTTCCAGGACCAGCACTTCGCCCTTGACCTTGGGTGCCAGTTCGGCCGCGGCCCGCAGGCCGGATGGTCCTGCGCCGATGATCAGGACGGCAGGAGTGAGCACTTGGCCGTTAGTCACTTCTTTACCCCCGACAGTGTGTGGGAAGCGGCGTGCGCACAGCCAGCCGACTTGCCCTTGGTGTCCAGCATTTCCTTGACCTCGGCGCCACAGAAGAAGCCCTGGCAGCGGCCGTTATGCGCCCTCGTACGTCGGCGAAGCCCTTCAATCGTGGTGGGCGGGATCGGTGTGGCGAAGGTGTCGCGGATTTCGCCGGCCGTGACTCGTTCGCAGAAACAGACGATTTTGCCGTAGGCGGCGTCGGCAGCGATGCGGGCGGCGTCCTGGTAGGGACGTAGGAAAGCCTCTCCGATGTTCGGCATCTGGGGCGGTTCCGGAAGATCAGTGCGTTCGACGAGCTCGATGGCGCCCGATTCCTTCAGCAGGCTATAGACGTATTCAGCGACAGCAATGCCTGAGGTGAGGCCGGTGGAGCGAATGCCGCCCACCAGAACGTACTCCTGTTCCGTGTCTACTTCGATCAGGTAGTCGGGGTAGTCGCTGGCGGCTCGAAGCCCGGCGTACGTGGCTGTGATTTCTTCATCCAGAAGAGCCGGCATGAGGCGTTCACCCTTGCCGCGCAGGAAGGCGAAGCCGCTCTCGGACGTGCCCGTTGCCTCACGGTCGTTGAGGTCCTCGGCGGTTGGGCCCAGCATGACGTTGCCGTAGATGGTTGGACTGACCAGCACGCCCTTACCCAAGGCAGTGGGGACGGGCAGGACGATCTTGTCCACGAGAGGGCGGGCCTGCTTGTCATAAACGAGGAGCTCACCGCGGCGGGGGGTGAGGTGGAAACGGTCGTAGCCGAACAACGTATCGATGGTGTCGCCACCGAGCCCGGCGGCGTTGATGACCCATCGGGCGCTGATGCGGTCGATGCTCGTCAAGAGTTGCGTGACGCCATCGGTCCGTTCGATGTCGGTAACGCGCCGACGCAGCAACACTTCGGCACCACGCTGGACGGCGTCCGTGGCCAAGGCCAGATTCGTGGTCCAGGTGCAGATGATGGATTCATCCGGAACGCTCAACCCGCCGAGGACTCCTTCGCCCAGATTAGGCAGAACCGCGTATACGTCCTCAGCAGTGATGATCTCCGTCTTGGCGTAGCCGTTCTTTTCGGCCTTCTCCTTCAGCGCCGGAAGTGCGTCGATCTGTTCCTGGTCCCAGGCGACAAGGATGGCTCCGGTGTGCTCCACAGGGATGCCGGTGGCCTTGGCGTAATCGGACAAGAGATGGAATCCCTCGTGGACCATCCGCGATTCCAAGGTTCCGGGCTTGGCGTCGAAACCGGTGTGCAGAATGGCGGTGTTGGCTTTGCTGGTACCTTCGCCGACGTCCTCGCGGGCATCGACGATGGCAACGGTCAGGTTGTACCCGGACAGTTTGCGCGCGATTGCCGATCCGACAATTCCGGCCCCGATGACCGCGACATCGTAGGTCTTGGCCTGTGTTGTGCTCACGTTTTTCTCCTTGCTTAATGAGCGGATTCGGCAGCGGCGCGCCAGAGCGCCCGGAATTCGGCCGCCTCGTCGGCGGACCACCTTGGTTCATAGACGGTGCTGGGTTGCCACGGGATGACCGCGTCCTCCAAGCTCCTGGAAGGCTCAGCGGCAACCCTGGCCAGGGCAGCAGCCCCGAGGGGAGTGGCATGCTGGGAGGGATAGACGGCGATTTCCATCTGCATGAGATTGGCGACCGACTGCATGAGCACTTTGCTCTGGGTCAGTCCGCCATCGACGCTCAGCCTTTGAAGCGGTCGGCCGATGTCGGTCGCGATGAGGTCCCCAAGTTCGGCGACCTGGGCGGCGATTCCTTCCAGAACGGAAAGCACCATGTGCTCGCGGCCGGTGGAGAGAGTCATACCCGAGAAGGTGGCCTTAGCGTCCGGCCGCCACCAGGGGGCGCCCAGTCCAGCCAGCGCCGGGACGCTGAGGACCCCTTCGGAGCTGGATGCTGACACGGTGTCCAGTTCGGAGGCTTCGTTGATGAAGCCGAGCTGCTGCAGCCAGCGGACGGCTGACGCTGCGGTGTAGATCTGTCCGTCGAAACAATACGATGCTTTGTCTTGGACGTTCCACGCGACAGAGGCCGTCAGACCGGCAGAGGAGCGCGCGGCGGTTGTGCCGGTGTTGGCCAGCAGGAACGCGCCGGTGCCGAAGGTGCATTTGGCTTCGCCGGGGCGCAGGCATCCCTCAGCGAGCAGTGCTGCCTGCTGGTCGACGATCAGCCCGCCGACAGCCATGACGCCACCGAAAGCTGTGGTGGCTCCGGCTATTTCGTCGGATTTGAGGATTCGGGGGAGCCGTTCGTCCTCCAGACCAAAGATTGCCAGTAGTTCCGGATCCCAGTTTGTGGAGTCCAGGTCGGTTGTGAGTGACCTGCTGGCTGTGGAAACGTCGGTGACGAATTCGCCGGTGAGCTGGTGAATGAGCCAACTGTCCGATGTCGTCACGACGCCCTCCCGGGTGACGTTCCGGCGGATCCAGGCCTGTTTGGGCGCCGAGAAGTAGGGATCCAGAACAAGCCCCGTGCGGCGGGCCACGTCGTCCCGGTGCTCAGCAAGTTCCGTGCAGATGCTCTCCGCCCTGCGGTCCTGCCACACGATCATGTTCGACAAAGGCTTTCCAGTGGCGGGATCCCAGGCGAGGACGGTTTCGCCCTGGTTGGCCAGGGTGACGATGTCGATGAGGGCGTTGGACTGGGCAACTGCTGCCCGTCCGGCCTCGAGGACGGAGTCCAGCAATTCCTGGGGGGCCTGTTCCACGCCGCCACCGGGAAGGTAGCTGGGGCGGACCCTGCGCTCAGCTAGTCCGAGGATTTTTCCGTCACCGTCCACAACGGCAGCTTTGGTTCCCGATGTTCCTTGGTCGATGGCAAGAACGGTGGTCATGCCCGGTTCCCTTCTGTGTGTTTGGCGTCTGCGTCCAATTCTGCGTCTATTGAGTGCATGTCCGGCATGGCCAGCCCCGCGGGTCCTCCGCGCTTGATGAGGAGGAAGATCAGGTAGATGGCTCCCAGTCCGACCATCAATGCGACGTAGATCCATGAACCTGTGAAGGATGCATCTCGGAATATCGAGAGGACGAATACCAGCCAGGTGGAGGCCAGAATGATGACCGGCAGCTCGAAGCGTCCAAGGGTGAATCCTCGGCTGGGCGGCAGGCTTTTGCGTTTGACGATGTAGAGAAGAACGGTGGCGGCGTAAATGACGGCCGGCAGCAATGTTGCCGCGGCGAAAAGGCTGAAAAGGGTGTCGGTCTGCAGGGCGAAGACGGCCAGGATGAGCTCGGCGAGGGTGAACATCAGCCAGGTTGCCGAAGTGGGCGTTCCGTGGCGGGGTGAAACCTTGCGCCACTGTGCATGCCCTGGGAATCGGTCATCGCGGGACATGGCCCAGACCAGACGGACCGCCGTCATCAGAATGACCATTCCGCAGGCAAAGATGGCGACGACGACCATGACCAGCAGTGCGGTGCCGATGACGGGACCCAGCACGCGGTTGATGACGTCGGCCACGGGGGTTCCTGATTCGGCCAACGAAGCGGGGTCTCCTGCGAGCATGGTGATGGCGATCAGGAACAGGAAGCCGAGGGTTCCCGAGGCGATGACGGCCTGGGCCATTGCGCGGGGTACGACGCGGGCCGGTTCCTTGGTTTCCTCCGCCAGGTTGGCCGCTGATTCAAAGCCGACCATCGTGAAGGCGCCCAGCAGCGTGCCCATCATCCACGGGCCCACCTCGGTCAGTGTGCCGAAGCCCATGTAACCATCGGCGGGGATGGCGCCTGTAGAAAAGAGGTTGCCGACGTTGAGCTCCTTGGCAGCGAAACCAACAACGAACAGCAGGACAACAAGCAAAACCATGCCGATCAGTTCGGCAGAAACCGCCCAGTTGTTGACGCGCTCGGTCCACTTGGTGGAAAACGCAACCAGCAGTGCTTGGAGCAGGATGACAATCGCCGTGATGAGCCAGGCGTTGGCCGGGGTTCCTGTGTATCCGAGGAGTACAGGCAGAACGGTGGAAGCGATGGTGTAGTCGACCGCCACGACAACGATGGCCAGGAAGGTGAAGGACATCCATCCCATGATCCAGCCGAGGACCGGGTTGGCCAGCCTGGACATCCACTGATAGGAGTACCCCGTCACGGGGATACGGGCGGCCAGGGAACCAAAGATAAAGGCCACCATGAGTTGTCCGATGGTAACGATCGGCCAGGTCCAGATGCCAGCGGGTCCGGAGCTGTTCAGTACCGCGCCGTACGTGGTGAATATGCCGGTCGCGATAGATACGAAGGCGAACGCCACGGCAAACGAGGCGAATCGGCCGGTGCCGCGCTTCATTTCCTGCTTGTAGCCAAAGTCAGCGACGTTGCTGCCCTGATCCGCAGCGGAGGCGCTAGCCTGCGTGCCGTTCAGTGGATTGTTCTGCATGGGGATCTCCTCGGGGGCTCCCTGATGTTCTTGGTCATGGGATCAGCTTGCGCTGGGAACGCCGTCTTCAGCGCGAATCGTGCCTCCGAATGTGCGTTTAGGGCCTCAACCACGTCTGTTTGTGCATAGTTGACCAGATGTGTGGATTGTTGAGGATTCTTGAGGAAAAGTATGGAACGAATTGTGGCGAGCGTCAAGTGCTCATGTGGGATCCGTCACAATACGTCTTCCGTTAAACGCCAAGCGCCCTCCGGGGGCTTGAGGCCACCTGCAGGGCGCTGTACTCCGGCGGCTAGCCGGTTGCGAGGATAAGCTGGACGCCGCGGCGGTCCAGCTCGTGGACCAATGGATCCGGAGGAGCGCTGTCGGTGATGACACCGGTGACGTCAGTGATGTCGCAGACATGGTAGGGGGCTACTTTCCCCACCTTGCTTGAGTCTGCGACGATGTACGCCCGGCTGCTGTTACGCAGCATCTCCTGCCGCGTGGCCGTTTCATCCCGGTAGAAATCCGTCAGGCCTTCGCGGACGGTCACTCCGCCGGATGACAGGAACGCAACATCCGTGTTCAGCTTTCTGAAAAATTCCACGGCCTGGGCGTTGGAGCACGCCAGGTCTCCTCCGCGGACCCATCCTCCTGAAAGCAGGACATCGAGGCCCGGCCGCCCGGCCAATTCAGCAGCCACTAAGAGGCATGGCGTCGCCACGACGCCTCGGAAGTCCTTGGGCAGGGCTTTGGCGATCTGCAAAGAAGTTGTCCCGACATCGATGGCCACGATGTCACCGTTCTTCACCAATGCGGCCGCCGCAGCGCCGATGCGGGCCTTGGCTTCCCGTTGTTCATCTAGCCGGATGTCGAAGGGTTCTTCGGTTTTGACGTGTGATGCGTCGGCCAGGCTCATGGCACCGCCATGCACCCGCACCAACTGGCCGTTGCGTTCCAGGAGGGCAATGTCGCGACGGGTGGTTTCGCCGGAAACACCCAGGCGTTCGGCGATTTCGTCGGTGGACAGGACGCCGGAGCCGTTAAGTTCAGAAAGTAGTCGGGCGCGACGGGCTGCCGGTAGCACTAAGGGTCTCCTTTGGTAGGTCTCTGACCTTAGGTTACGTCTCCCGCCGGTTGTTTCCGGCGATTGTTCGTAAGGCCTTTTACGAAGTCAGGGAACGGCTGTGCTCATTGGGCGAAGGACCTTTCCCGTTCGCTCTTCAGGACATGTGTGCGGCCGGCGCTTCAAATGACGGCCATGGGGGGTTCTCGGACAGCCATCTACGCAGCGCCAGCGCTACAAGCCGCAGCTCCGCGGAGGCGAAGTGGTGGACATCCCATGATGCGTACAGTGTGATCGTCACTGGCTCCCCACCCGCGTAGGCAGGAATGGCACGGAGCCCAAAGCGCTGAGCTTCGGTAACAAGCGCGTAGCCGTCGGTGCTCGCAGCCACAGCCTGCGCGACAGATCCGGTGGACAGCTCACGGATGAGTATCGGAGGATCAAAGCCCATCGTGGCTTCAGACACCGCCGCCCGCACTCCGCTTCGTGGGACCATGACCTCCTTCTCCGCCAAGGCCTCCAAATCACCGCGAGCAGCGTCACCGAAGAGACCCTGCGCGGGTTCCCGGCACTGGATCATGACCGGGATTCTCGCCACTGCTAGCTGGTGCCGATGTGGCGGAGGAGCTAGCGAACTGACCGCGAGGTCAACGTCCTGATCGAGCAGCTGGTCGACTTCGCCGGCCGGGACGATATGCAGGTCAACGATTGGCGCATCAGTTCCGGCCATAAACGGCGTGAGCACGCCTTCTGCGGTCGCGTGAGGGCAGCCGACACGGAAAGACGGGATGCCCAAGTAACGGGATCGCATGATGTCCTCGGTTTGCTGAAACCGCGTCAACAGTTCGCCGCCGAAATTGAGAAGAGTTGCGCCTGCCGCCGTAAGTGCCATTCCGTTGGGAGTCCGTCGAAACAGCCTTAGGGAAAGCTCCCCTTCGAGTCGGCTTATCTGCTTCGATACGGCTGGCTGGGTCACGTGCAGTTTCGCGGCGGCAGCACTGACAGATCCGGTCCTCGCGACCGTCCGAAAACATTCAAGGTCCCGTCTGTCCATTCCTTGAGGTTATACCGATGGCGCTATTTTGTCATTCGACAGAATGATCCAGAGGGTGGAAAGGTTGAACCTACCCGGATATGCGACGCACATCACTTGCGTCTTATCCCACATCCCATGGCGATCCACAGAACACAAACCCATATGTGGTCTGGGCGCGTAGGCAAGAAGCGAAGGCGGCAAAGATGGCACTACTACTCCCCGACGGCAAGCGTCTGGCAGTGAACATTGGAGTGGATTTCGATGCGCACGCGACGTGGATGGGAACGTTTGGGCAAACCAGCCCCGGGTTCCTGTCGCGGGGCGAGTACGACGCGCTCGTGGGACTCCCGCGTGTACTGGAGGCCCTGCGCGCGCAGGGCGTTATAGGAAACTTCTTCACGCCGACGCACACCATGTCCACGTTCCCACAGGCGTTCGAGAGCGTGCTTGAGAGCGGTCATGAGATCTCCGCCCACGGGTGCTGGCATGAGCCCATCATGAAAATAACCCCGGACGAGGAGCGGCGGTTGCTTGCCCTGCAAATCAAGCAGCACGAACAAATAGTGGGCAAGGCTCCCCGCGGCTACCGCTCCCCGGCATGGGACTTCACGGACCAGACCCTGGGCCTGCTGGAGGAATTCGGCTTTGAATGGGACTCATCCCTCATGGGTCGTGACTTTGAGCCGTACCGGCCCCGCCCCGTCATTCTGGACTACGAGAACGGCAACTCGTTCGGGGACCCCAGCCATCTTCTTGAATTCCCCGTTTCCTGGTACCTGGACGACTGGCCGGCTACTGAACACATTCCCGGCGTCAGCACCGGTTTCGAGTCGCCCCGAGCGATCTACGAACGGTGGAAAGCGCACATCGATTTCGCCTACACCCGCGTTCCCAATGGTCTGGTGTCAATAACCGTTCATCCGCAGGCCATCGGACGGCCGCACAACTTGTTGATGTTCGAAGAGCTTCTCGACTACGTCGCAGGACTCGAAGGTGTGTGGTTCACCAATCTGAGTGCCCTTCTTCCTCACTGGACCGACTAAACGTACAACCCTCAATGCAAGGAAAATTGACCATGAAGTTGAAACACCGGATTTTTGGTACGGCCCTGGCTGCCCTGTCCCTGACGCTGCCTCTTGCGGCCTGTGGTGGCGGAACTACTCCCGGTTCCTCCGCCGGAGGCGAGAAGAAGCTGAATATCGGCGTCTTCATCCCTGCGAACAGCAATGCCTACCTTCAAGCGGAAGAAAAGGCCGCAAAGCAGGTCGGCGACGAGCTTGGAGTGAACGTAACCGTCATCACCAGCAACTGGAAGACACAAGACCAAAACACCGCCTTCCAGCTAGCCCAGCAACGCAAGACCTACGACGGCTGGGTTGTGAACGCCATCTCGCCGTCCGACCAGTGCAACGGAATAAAGAAGGCAGCCAACGGCGGCATCCCCATCATTATCGCCATTACCGCTATCTGCGGTGACGGCGGGTACACCGAGGGCACGGCGGGCTTCGTGGGCGAGCAAAACAGCGACGGATACAGCAAGTGGGCCGCACATATCCTCGCCAACACCGAACCAGGACCTGTCTCCCTCATCACCGGACCGCCTCTGGACTTTGTGACTGACACGACCACCGCGGCGGTCAAGGAGGGATTTGCCAAGAATCCTAAGTTCACTCTGGCGGCGGTCGAAAATACCGACTACTCCACGGACGCCGCCTTCAAGGCATCGCAGACCTTCCTCAACGCCAACAACGGGCTGAAAGCGATCGCCAGCAATTATTCCGGCATGACCCGCGGCGTCGTGCAGGCGGTGAAACAGGCCGGCAAGCAGGACGGTGTCCTGGTGTACGACAGCAACGGTGATAACTGGACGAAGGAACAGATCCAGGCCGGAACGATCAAGGCGGCGCTTCCTGGCATGCCCTACACGGACATTAAGCTGTCGATTCAGCTTCTGGTCGACAAGATCAAGGGCAAGGACGTCCCGAAGAACACCAACCCGCTGGATACACTCACGTTCCCCGGTGCACCGTTGATCACCAAGGGCAACGTCGCGTCGTGGACCCCCGAGTACTAGAAGCACCTGGCCCGGCCTGCTTCGACGGGCCACGCCACCTTCACCCCTTTGTTAGAGGAAATTTGATGAGTCAAGCCATTGTGTGCACCGACGTCAGCAAACGTTATGGGCCGTCCACGGTCGTCTCGGATGTGAGTATCACTGTCGAAGAAGGTACCGTCCACTCTCTGGTCGGAGCCAACGGCGCTGGCAAGTCCACGTTGCTGGGCATCATGAGCGGCCGCACTGCTCCGAGCTCTGGCCATGTATCCGTGCTGGGGCATGACCTTAAAACGGGCAGCCCTGTCGAGGCCCGTCGCGCCGGACTTGCCGCCGTGTACCAGGAGTTGACGGTGCTCCCCGCTATGACAGCAGTGGAGAATGTCTTTCTCGGTCAAGACCTGACATCCGGTGGTTGGTTGAAAAAGCGCGAGATGGTCAAGCGGTTCAAGGATCTCTGTGACGACTTCGGCGTCACCTATGACCCCCACGAACCCGCCCGCGGCCTTACCGTTGCAAAGGCCCAAATCCTTGAGATCCTCAGGGCCGTCCAGTCTGGTTCGCGGATTATTCTTTTCGACGAGCCAACGGCTGCGCTCTCCGAACGTGAACGCCGCCATTTTCTGGACCTCGTCCGGGAACTGAAGCGGCGCGGCATCACCATGGTGCTTGTCACCCACAACCTCGGTGAGGTCCTGGAAGTCAGCGATCACATCACGGTCATGACAAATGGCCGCACGACGGCCGAAGGGCCAGTGTCGTCGTGGACCCGGCCGGCCTTAGTTGAAGCGATGACAGGTGTGCGCGCCGCCGAAAGGGAACCCCAGCGGGGGGCCAATGTCGGAGACATCATTCTTGAGGCTACCGATGTCGGACTGCCCGGCGCCATCAGCGGGGTGTCCCTAACAGTGCGTGCCGGTGAAGTCGTAGGCCTTGCCGGGTTGGTGGGCTCCGGCAGATCCAGTCTCCTGCGGTCTTTGGCTGGAGCGGAACCGGCCAGTTCGGGGTCGCTGCGCATTCGCGGGCAGGCGGTAAGGTGGCCCCGGCGCGTGCGTGCCGGGCTGCGCCTGGGCATTGGGCTCATTCCCGAGGAACGCAAGACAGAGGGCTTACACCTTCAGATGTCGCTGCCGGACAACGTCACTCTCGCCCGGCTTGGCGACGTGTCGCGCTTCGGGATCGTCCGGCCAAAGGAGCAGTTGGCGGTGGCCAGGAAGCTGCTGACCGACCTCGCGCTGAGCCGCGAGGTGGGATCCTACCCGGTTGGGTGGCTCAGCGGCGGCAATCAACAAAAGGTCGCGGTCGCGAAATGGCTTTTTCGGGATCCGGACGTCCTCCTGGTCGATGAGCCGACCCGTGGCATTGATGTCGGAGCCAAGGCAGACGTTCTCGATGCGATCCGGGAAGCGGCCAACCAAGGTAAAGCGGTCATTGTAACCAGTGCAGAGATCGAGGAAGTCCTCGAGATCAGCGACCGCGTAATCGTAATGAGTGAAGGTCGGGCCGTGGCCGAAATCGACCTCCACACCCAATCTCCAACTCCTGGCGACATTCTCCACGTCGCCTTCGGCGTCAAAGGAACATCATGAGCGGCAGCAAGACAATAGCCCCCGATACCTCTAACCCCACGGTCTCCAAACGCGGGTGGTTCTCCCCCGAGCGCATCCTCGAATACTCGATGCTGGGGGTTTTGGTTGTGCTCGTCATCGCTGCGACGGTGATATACCCAGGGTTCCTGGATCCTGGGAATCTGCAGATCGTCATCACCCAGTACGCCCCCTTGGGAGTCGTCGCGGTAGGGATGACGTTGGTGATCATCGCCGGCGGTTTCGATCTGTCCGTCGGTGCCGTTTTCGCGGCGGCGGCAACTATCGCGGCTGCACTGTCGCCTCAGATCGGCGTAACTTCGGCAATCCTTCTCGCACTGGGCGCAGGCATCGTGCTTGGAGCCATCAACGCCTTTTGCGTCACGGTTCTCAAGGTCAACCCCTTCATCACCACACTTGGCACGTCATCCCTGTACTCCGGCGGGGTGCTGTTCTTTACCAACTCAACAGCCTTCAGCGATACCAACGACGATTTTCAGTGGCTAGGTACAGGGGCAACCCTTGGCGTCCCAAACACCATCATCGTGCTGGTCCTGACGTTCGCCGCGGGCGTTCTCGCGTTGAACTTCACAAGTTTCGGCCGAAGTATCTACGCAATCGGCGGCAGCAAGGAAGCTGCCAGGCTCTCCGGAATCCATACCAACCTCGTGCAGGGCTCGACGTATGTCATCAGCGGTTTCCTGGCTGCCCTTGCAGGCGTTCTGACAGCCTCCCAGCAAGGTGCCGGACAAGGCTCCATGGGCGCCAGCGTCGCATTGGATGCCATCGCCATTGTTGTGATTGGTGGCACGTCCCTGGTTGGCGGCGAAGGAAAGCTTTGGCGGACCGCCGTCGGCCTTTCCGTGCTCGCCATTCTGGACAACATCTTCTACAGCCTCGCTGTGGACAGCAATGCCCAGCTCATCGTCAAGGGAGCCATCGTCATCCTCGCCGTCGCGGCCGACCAGCTCGTCAAGCGGAGACAGCGTTGAGCTCATCCTCGTTTCCAAAAAACTCAATCCCGACACTGGAAGCACCGGTTACCGTACGAGTTGATTCATGGGGCATCTCGCACATTGAAGCGGCTTCATCCCGCGACGTCTTTCGGGCCCAGGGCTGGGTCCATGCAGCCGACAGGTTGTTCCAGATGGACTTGTGGCTCCGCCGCGGGCTCGGACGAATGGCCGAGGTATTCGGTGAGGGCTTCGCGCAACGGGATCGGGCCGCGCGCCTGTTTCTCTACCGACAAGACGCAGACTCCGAGCAGAAGGCGTACGGCGAACACGGCGTGGATGCTCTCCGATGCTTTGCCGAGGGGGTGAATGCCTTTATCGGTGCAGCGGCCGAGGATACGATCCTGTTGCCCCCGGAATTCCACAAGGTCGGCTATCAGCCCTTGCAGTGGAAGGCTGAAGACATCTCCCGTATCCGATCCCACGGCCTCTTCGACAACGTGATTCAGGAAGTCGACCGGGCTGAGACGATCCGCGCATTTGGCGAAACAGTCGAGAATCTCCGGCGGGTCCGTGAGCCCTCCTTGCCGCTTGTGATTCCTGAGGGTCTGGACCTTTCGGCCATCGGACCTGAAATACTTCAGGACTATCTGCTGGCAACCTCTCCCGTTGTCATTGACGGTGTTCCTGCTATGGCGTCTGCCCGAAGCGAAGGGAGTAACAACTGGGTGATCTCCGGATCGAAGACCGCCACGGGGCGGCCGATTCTGGCGAATGACCCGCACCGTTCGTTGCCGCTCCCGTCGCTGCGCTACCTCGTGCATCTGAAATGCCCGGATTTCGACGTGATCGGCGCCGGTGAACCGGTCCTGCCCGGTATCTCGATAGGACATAACGGCAAGGTGGCCTTCGGCCTCACGATCTTCCCGTCCGACCAGGAAGATCTGTACGTCTATGACCTGAATCCTGATGATGCGGGCCAGTATAAGTGGCAGGGAGGCTGGGCTGCGTTCAACGTGGTCCAGGAAACGATCGAGATACGTGACAGCGAACCTATCGAGGTAGAACTCTTGTTCTCAACGCATGGGCCTGTGCTCCACGTTGATAAGGAAGCGAACCGCGCGTTCGCCTTACGGGCTGCCTGGCTGGAACCCGGCGCCGCTCCATACCTTGGAAGTCTCCGCTACCTTACGGCGAACTCGGTAGAAGAGTTCCTCACGGCCGTTGACTCCTGGGCGGCCCCAAGCGTCAATCACGTAGTCGCGGATGACAGGGGCAACATCGCTTGGGCGCCGCGGGGACTTATCCCTCGACGGCCAAATTGGGACGGAACCCTTCCCGTTCCTGGCGATGGCAGGTACGAATGGGACGGCTTCCTGGATCCGCATGAACTTCCGAGCGCGATAAATCCACCAGCGGGGTGGCTCGCCAGCGCGAACCAGTTCAATCTTCCCGATGACTGGGGCCTGAACCCGGTCACAACCGAGTGGTTGGCCCCTTTCCGCTACCAAAGGATCGCGGAAGAGCTTGAAGGCGCCGATCAGTGGGGAATCCAGGAGAACGCTGCACTACAAAACGATGTGCTCAGCCTGCCCGCACGCACCATCGTTGAGGTACTCCGGAAACACCAGCCTGAGAATCTGACCGAGGCCGCTCAGGCGGCAGTTAAAAGCATGCTGTCTTGGGATTGCCGGATGGATCACGATTCCGAAGCCGCAGCCCGTTTCGAGCTCTGGTTCCGGGAGCACTTGAGGCCACTGCTGCTGCAGTGGGCGTTGGAGGGCGTGGCGGAGCCTGACAAAGCGTCTGCACACATTGAGAGGACAAGGCGTGAAGACAACACCGGAGACGCCCGCGTTGATCTTATGATCCTCGATCAGCTCGAACGAGAGCCGATCGACCTTCGCGCGATCCTTGCCAGGTCCCTGGAGGCCGCGGCGAAGCATTGGCCAGACGTGGGAGAAAGCTGGGGCGACATTCATACCGCCCGATTCATCCACCCGATATGCAGCGAGGCGCCGTGGTCGCTTCCCCCCATCCCGAAATCGGGCGGCCCAGACACGGTGAATGTTTCCGCCCGGGACAAGAACCGCGTACAGACCGTCGGAGCGTCACTTAGATTGATTTGCGATGTCGGAGAGTGGGACAACTCCGTTGCCATTAATACTCCTGGCCAATCAGGGGATCCTCGATCCGAGCATTACTCAGACCTCGCCTCTCCGTGGGCTTCCGGGCAGTACTTTCAGCTCGCCTACTCCTCGGAGGCGGTCGCCGGCCTGGCCCAGGCGCAATATGTCCTTAGACCTGAGGCATCAATGAAGAACAGGAGTCTCGTATGAGCGCTTACACGAATCAGCGGACCGTCATCGTGACGGGAGCCGCCGGCAGCTTGGGCACGGCAACAGCTACCGTCTTCCACAAGGAAGGAGCTCACGTCCTCTTGGTGGACCAAAACCCTGCTGTCCTTCAGACCGCTGAGGATCTCGGGGGCACCGCAACCGCCCTTGTGGCCGACGTTGCCAGCGAGGAAGGTTGGCAGGCGGTGATCGACGCTGTTTCTGCGTCAAGCAAAAGGGTTGACGTGCTCGTGAACGTCGCAGCCGTCTACAGGCGCGGAACCATCGCCTTGACTCCGGTATCCGAGATCGATTTGCTGTACCAAGTGAATCAGCGCGCACCCCTGTTGGGTGTGCGGGCTGCCCTGCCGTATCTCAAAGAGGCCAAGGGCGCCTCGATTGTTAATGTGGCGTCCACAGCCGGGATCACCGGGGATCCGGAGATCGTGGCTTACACGGCTACGAAATGGGCGGTGCGCGGCATGTCCAAATCGATGGCGGCCGAGCTTGCTCCTTCAGATATTCGAGTGAATAGTGTCATCCCGGGCCTCTTCGATTCCGCAATGGCACAGGCAAACGGTGAAGACGTCAACCGCAGCATTCTCGCCAGAACGTTCCTGAAGCGCCTCGGGACGTCTGAGGAAGTGGCAGCGGCGATCCTCTTCCTGAGCTCCGAGGGGGCCTCCTACATTACGGGGGCAGAAATCGTCGTTGACGGCGGACTTTCCGTCTAGAAGCTAAGGAGAACAACTTGAGCAGGCTTGCCAACAAAATCGCGATCGTAACCGGTGGCGGAAGCGGCATCGGCGCCGGGATAGTGGACGAATTCCGCAAGCAAGGGGCCGTAACCATCGCCGCCGACATAACCTTCTCCGAGTCCACGGGCACGGAACGGTACTTGGACGTCACCGACGAATCGGCCTGGATCCGGCTCGTCGAGGACGTAACCACAGAGCATGGCCCGCTCGGCATCCTCGTCAACAACGCTGGAACAACCGGATTCCAGCCCTTGGACGAGCTCGACCGCGCAGAGTGGGACCGGATCGTCAACGTCAACCAGTTGGGAACCTACCTGGGCATCAAGGCCTGCATCCCATCGATGCGGAAGGGCGGGGCGGGGTCCATCATCAACGTTTCCTCTATGTTCGGCTCAAAGGCCGTACCCGCCCTCGCCGCTTACCAAGCAAGCAAAGCCGCAGTTCTCGGCATTACCAGGAACGCTGCCATCACTTACGCCGCCGAACATATCCGGGCCAACGCCATCCTTCCTGGCTGGATCGACACTCCAATGACGGCGTCACAGGACCGGCGGCTTAACCAGAGGTTTGTGGAGAGCACGCCCATGCAGCGGGGCGGCGTTCCTCTGGACATCGCCCACGCCGCCGTCTATCTGGCCAGCGATGAATCCAATTTCGTAACCGGCATTGAGCTGCCGATCGACGGAGGCTACTTGGCCCAGTAATTCCGCAGCACACTTTGTCGCGAACACATCCACGCACCCGAACTGCCCCAGTCATCAGACGATTCGCCGGAACTAGGGCAGATTTGCGCGGAGACCGTGACCCACGCCCGATTGATACCGGGCCTGTTTGGCGACCGGAAGGGACACGGGCCAATCCCAGCTCATGATGCGTCCGAAAAGCATGCCCCGCGCCAGAGGCGTCGTAGCCCCAGCGCCATCGGCATTCAGAGGAGCGCTCGGACGCCACCGCACAAAGTCAGGAGCAGACCATTGGCCTGCCCCGGCATTAGCTGGCATCACCTGCCGACAAGGGCATCGGAGGAGAACGCGATGGACGATAAAGACATACGGCTGACGGTCCAAAGCTGCTTGAAAAAAGGCGACTTAACCCTGCTGTACCTTTGGATCACATTCCGGGCAAACGGAGGCGTTGCCTGCAGAACCACTATGTACGCGTTTGTCCACGGTCTGCAGGCACTGTCGAACAACGACAGGCTCGTGTTCGGCTCGGTCGTCCAGGATCTCAAGGACAACTGATCACCCGGCGCAACAAGGCAGGCAGCGACTCACGGACTCCCGTAGTGACAGACTTTCGAGTTTCAGGCTTCATCCGTCAACCCAAAGGCTGATCAACGACCGCCACAGATTCGGATACCAGGCCGCCCGAGTGCCATTTGATGGCCTGGGTGACGCCGTCAGCCGTCCGGTGGAGGGATGCCGCGATGCTGGATGGGAGACCGGATAGGGCGCTTTTCTGTCGCATGACGATGGTGTAGATCTCTGACCAGGTTATCCATGCGACGCAGAACGGAATTGAGGCCAGCAACGCCTCATAGGCTTCGGCGGTCATTCCCGCGCGGGCGCACAGGGACTCAAGACCCACTGCAACACCGGCGTCGACCTCGTGGCGGCCGCTGCCGGTGAGCCGGATGGGTGGGGGAGTGGTCAGGACGAGCAGGAGCAAGGGGGTGCGGTTGCCGCTGTGCGCCTGCAGGCAGAGCAGCTCCCGGGGAAGCTGCTCGACGTTGAACGAGGCGCCCTTTTTGAAGCCTTTGGCCTCCACTAGAAGTTGGACCGAGGGGCCGGTCACCCACACGTCCGGCTGGACATCAATGTTGAGGGCAGGCAGCAGGAGACTGCCCGGCAGCACGTCGAGGTCAGCAGGTTCAGCCTCATTGGCGGCCGCAAGTCGCGTTTGGTCGGCGCCATGGGCGCAACGCAGGACTTCGCCGAGGAACAGGTCTCGCGGGAGGTTAGACAGGCCCTGAAAAACCTCTGCGGTCAGCGGGTTTTCCATGCCGCGGCCGCCGTCCCGGTAACGCTTCACGTTGCTGCCCTCCCACGACACCTCGTCCAGTAGCCGGCTGATGACTGAGGGTTTGTGATCAGGTTCCATACCCACACGGTAATGCCGGCCATCGGCCACCGTCCGCCTGTATGGAAGCTGACATGTCGGCCGTCGCCCTCCGTGCGGGAGAGAGCCGCCAACGGCCGGCCGATAGTGCGGTCAACGGGCTACGTCGTCGTTGGGCTCAAGACGGGCAAGTTCCAGCCCGAATACGCCGGGAAGCTCAATTTCTATGTCGCGCTCGTCGATGACGTGCTCCGGCGCGGCCACCACAACGAAACCATCGGCATCCTCATCCTGGGCCGCCACGTCTGGCGGCGGCGGAGGCTCCGACCTGGTCTGACTTCACGGACCAGGTCCTCTGATGAACCGTTTGCCTACCGACTCGATAAGGTGCCTGGCAAATTGGTGCGCCAGTTAATTGAACGTGACGGCAACTTTTTCTGGGACGAGGAGGAAGCCCGCCGGGCCGACTGGGACCGTCGGGGAAGCCGTTGTGTCCTGGGCTGCCGGGAATGAACCACCCTGGCTGGGGGCGACGCAGCGATTCACTGTTAGATGCGGAGCATCCTGAGACGATGCAAAAGCGATTGGTGCCCAAGTAGCCGGGACATTTTCAAACCGAGGTCCCTTACCAGCCGTTTTGCCGGTTCAGGGACCTCGACGTGGCTCGGGACCGGCTCCGCGTGTGGCGCCTGTGAATCACTTCGGAACCCATCAGTGGCATTTCTAACCCGTGGAGGCTGGAGATTTACTCCGGAAAGGAGTCGCCGAACATGGGTAGCCCACTAACTGAAGCGGCCTGGGTTGCCTCGTCCTCGACGACGTCCCAATGTTCTGCGAGTAGTCCGTCTTCCATCCGAACGGTGTCTACCACCACCCAGGCCGATGGAAGACCATGCCCGGAGAATCGTCCCCGGACGAATACGGTGTCTCCGTCTGCCATGATCGTCTCCAACTCATGCTTGAATCCTTCGGGAAGGCCGTGGATCATGCCAAACAGTCCTTCACGTCCTGGGGGGATGTGTGCGCTGTGTTGGATATAGTCCGCTGACCAGAATTTCTCAGCTTTTGCGTAGTCACGCTTGTTGAACAGGGTGTCGAACGCTTCGCGCACGACAGCTTTGTTTCGGTCTTCCAAAGATTCGGACATTGTCCACTCCAGTTTCGCGGGTTCCAGAAAGGCGCAACGTGCAACCTTGCCGGGTGGGTTGTGTTCATGTGTGGCGCTGGCGATGCACTCAGCGGAAGCTGCGGTGGTCCCCGGGCGGCGGACTGCCCAACGGGAAGTTCCCGGCACTGCTCGCGGTAAGTGGACTGGGCCCTTGCCGGGCGGTGGGGGAACCGCCCGGCGAGGGGTTCTAGGCGGCGTCGGGTTCGTCCGTCGCCGTGGTGTTACGCGGCGGCGCTCACTGTGATGCCGAGGTGTTTCAGCAGCGGCTGTGGCTCGAAGTACGCGACCCAGAGACTCCGTGCTTTTCCGTCCACGACCTCCCAGTGCTCCGAGATTTTGACGAGGTCGTCGGTTCCGACGACGCCGATGTTGATCAGCGCTACCGCGTTCGTCCCCTCTGCTGTGAAGCCCTCGTAGCTGAAGCGTGAGAAATCGAGGGTTTCGGACAGGTGCTCCAGTACCTGTTCTCGGAAGAACTGGGCGCCGATGTGGGCGCCTCCCCAAGGCAGGTAGTTCGGAGCGGTGACGACAAAGTCGTCGTGCAGGTACTCCCCAAATGTAGGGAGGTGGCCTTCTACGCCGGCCTGATAGTAGGCGTCGACGACGGCCTTCGTTTCCTGAATGCTGGTCACTTTCATCCTTTCGTTGTGGTCCTCTCGTGCCGAGCCGTAGGCCCAGGTTTCTGGACACGGTTGTGTCGGAGTGTCAGATGGTCGTGCTAGTCGTTCAAGAAGTCGTTCACCTCGCGGACGAAGACCTCAGGGAACTGGAACTGCGAACCGTGGTTCGAGTCGGGGAACAGCAGGAGCCGGGCGTTCGGCAGCTCCTGCTGCAGCACGTAGGAGTTGATCGTCGGGATCACGACGTCGTTGCTCCCGTTGACGACGAGGGCCGGCTGTGTGATCTGCTTGAGATAGCTGATATCGCTTCCCGGTGCACCCCACTCGCCCGCTGCGGCCAAGTGCGCTGCCGCCGCTTTGGGCCCGACGGGAGCGTCGCGGTCAATCCGCTCGTTGACTCGCGCTAGGAACGCTGCGCCTGAGGCCTGGGCTTCCTCGGATTCCCCGAAGAAGATCGGCAACCACATCAACTCCTGCGGGTCATACTCCCTGGTGAACAATTCGATCGTGTAGTCGGTGAGACTTGCCATTCCCTCACCACCGCGTGGACCAGTACCGACGAGAACCAGCTTCCGGATGAGGCCCGGGCGGTCTACTGCGATCTGCTGAGCGACTTGGCCTCCCATAGAGAACCCGAACATGTCGACCTGAGCGAGTCCCAGAGCGTCGATGAAGGACGCCGCGTCGGCGGCCATCTCGGCGATCGTAGTCTTCGCCTCTCCCGTTGTCGCTCCGACGCCTGCGTTGTCGAAGAGGATCACTTCGCGGCCCTCGGCAAGGCGGTCCGTCACCCCCGGATCAAAGTTGTCCAGGTTGCCACGGAAATGCTGCACGAGGACCAACGGGACGCCCAGGGGGGTGCCGAAGCGGCGGTAGGCGAATCTGGTCCCGCCCGCTTCGACGAACCTCGTGGGGGTCGTGTTGTGTGTTTCGCCGTTGTTAGGCATATTCGTCCTGCTTTCCTGGTGTTTCCGCGCTGTCCCGAGGCGGGCAGTTGGGGAGTTTTCCGAGTACCGCTCGGTTGCGGCGGACTGTTTCCTACTGAAGAACGTGATCGCCACGAGCCCCACCATGGCGAGCACGGTTCCGGTGAACATGGCGGAGTAGATCCCTGCGACGTCGACGATTCTTCCGCCGACGAAGGACCTCAGACCGCCGTTCGGCCACCGTCGACGGCGATGACTGCGCCCGTCATATAGCTCGCTCCGGGCGAAACCAGGAAACCGACGACGTTTGCGATCTCTTCGGGCTGCGCCGCGCGGCCGAGGAGGGTGGTCTCACCGAGCGCCTTGATGCTGGCCGGGTCCGACGCCGTATAGACGGGGCCCGGAGCAACCGCGTTAACCCGCACGCCGCTCGGGCTGTACTCGGCAGCCCACGAGCGAGTGAGTCCGACTAGCGAGTGCTTCGTCGCGCCGTACGCGGCGCCGCCCGCGAGGCCGATCAGTCCGGCCATACTGGCGACGCTGACGATGTTGCCCTTGCCACGAGCGGCCATCGCCGGCGCGAAGGCCGAAACGAGTAAGTAGGGTGCTCGTACGTTCGAATCGAACAGGGCGTCGAACGTGTCCGTTGCGAGATCGGCGGATGGTCCGAACCAGGAGAAACCGGCATTGTTCACAAGAATGTCAACCTCCCCGGCCTCGTCGACGAGCTTCCGGACACCCTCGGCGGTGCTGATGTCTGCTTGCACGAACTTCGCACGGCCGCCGGACAACTCGATCTGCTCCAGCACCTCGACTGCACGGCCAGCGTCGCGGCCATGAACCAGGACTGTGGCGCCCCGCGCCGCAAGCCCGAGGGCGACCGCACGGCCGATGCCCGATGTGGCTCCCGTCACGAGTGCCGTCTGGCCTTCGAGTTCAGTGGTGGATGTTTCAGGCATGGTCCGCTCCTTCATGAGATTTGCTTGCACAGATCCCTTCTTGTACAGATCTGTCTAAAACGAGATTAGACGGATCTGTCTAAAAGTGCAATCCCATCTCGATCATTTTTTAGACAGACCGGTCTGATTGATCCGCCCATGGGAGAGCAGGCAGCGAAGAATGAGAAGGCGCCACCTCTACAGAGGCTTTTGGCGGCCGCGGATGAGCTCTTCTACAACGAGGGCACGCACACCGTAGGCATCGATCGCGTCATCGAGAGGGCCGGCGTCGCCAAGGGCTCGCTGTACTACAACTTCAGCGGCGGCAAGGACGGCCTGATCAAGGAGTACCTACTCGGCCGGCATGCCGCGTGGGCGGCCCGGGTCGACCAGGAAGTAGCCAAGCATGAAGAACCACGCCACAAGATCCTCAGTGTGTTCGACGCCCTCGGCACAGTGTTCTCCGAGCCCGACTACCGCGGCGGCTGCGCATTCATGAACGCGCTGGCGGGAGCCCCGGAGAACGGCCCGGAGATCCAAGTCGCCGCGGACTTCGGCACTTGGCTGCAGGCCCACTTCGAGGGCATCGTGGCAGACCTCGACGTGCATACCCCCACCGAACTCACCGACCAGCTGATCATCCTCTACGACGGCGCTGTCACCGCGGCGCTGGTGGACCACACCCGCTGACCACGTCACAGCGCTGCCGCCCGCAGTGGGCGGGCCGGTGCTGGCGGGCCGACCTCTGCCACGCCTATGCGGCGACTCCGGCAGCTCACGAGCGCGACGCGGGCTGATTTGTGGCAGTCGTCCGGACTCGGTTCTGCGCAATATGACGCCTATCTACCGCCGCTCCCATGGGATCAGGGATCCGTCACTCGACGAACCGGCACCTTCGGGAATCCAGTAGTCTGCGGCCCAGCAATTCTGGTCGTACCCGGCGGCCGGACACGTGAGGCATTGCACGATTGCGAGACTTCCAATGCCGGCCGGGATGTGGCAGCTGATCGGGTCCTTTTGTGCTGTTCCGCGCCGGTTGATCTGGGACAACGAAATCGGCATCGGGCGGCGGAACAGCTATGCCGCGGGGTGGCGGCATTCGCCGGGGTTCTCGCCACCAGGATCGTGCAGGTCAAGCCCTACGATCCGGAGAGCAAGGGCCTGCCGGCACCGGCCCGCTCACTGCTGGCGGTTACGCGGTGACGTGGTCAGCGTGTGTCTCGGAGGGATGCAAGCCGAGGAGCATGGTTGCAAGGGTCTTGGCCGTCGTTGCCGTCCTGGGGGTGTTGTCCATCTGCGACGCTGTAACCGCGCCGTCGTAGAGGACCACCAGCTGGTCGGTGAGTTGGCTGGGGTTCTCCACATCGAGGTCTGCGACCATGCTGTCGAAGAGGGTGTGCAGCCAAATGCGGAAGTTCGCTGCGGCTTGAATCTCGGGGCCATTCTCCGGGGCTCCTGCCAGCGCGTTCATGAATGCGCAGCCGCGGTAGTCGGGCTCGGAGAACAATGTGCCGAGGGCGTCGAACACGCTGAGGATCTTGTGGCGTGGTTCTTCATGCTTGGCTATTTCCTGGTCGACCCGGGCCGCCCACGCGGCATGCCGGCCGAGTAGGTACTCCTTGATCAGGTCGTCCTTGCCGCCGCTGAAGTTGTAGTACAGCGAGCCCTTGGCGACGCCGGCCCTCTCGATGACGCGATCGATGCCTACGGTGTGCGTGCCCTCGTTGTAGAAGAGCTCATCCGCGGCCGCCAAAAGCCTCTGTCGAGGTCGTTTCTTCTCATTCGTCGTTGTCTGCTCTCCCATGCCCACATCATATCAGACCGATCTGTCTAAAAAATGATCGAGACTGGATTGCGCTTTTAGACAGATCGGTCTAATGTCGCTCTTAGACAGATCAGTACAAGTAATCCCGTGAAGGAGCGGCCCGGCAGAGGAATCGTCGACGTCGGGGGATCGACTCAGACAGGATGTCTCGCGACCTCCCAACGGCCGGACCGTTCGTTGAAGCGGTCGGGCCCGTACTCGAACACCGAGGGGTCTGCAGACGCGGAGTATCGCGGCACCACCCTCCGGAAAACTCGGGCTCGGGCGGCCGGCAAGCGGTTGCGAGTCCACCAATGGTCAACGCAAGTCCAACAATGGTCAACGCAAGTGATGGAGGCAACCCAATGATCGAACTGCGTTCGGTGACGAAGACATATCCCGACGGGACGACGGCGGTGGACGACCTAGACTTGGTCATCCGGGCGCGAGAGATTACCGCCCTAGTGGGCTCCTCCGGCAGCGGCAAGACCACCGTCCTCCGAATGATCAACAGGATGGTCGAGCGCACCGCAGGGGTCATAGAGATCGACGGAAGCGACGTCTCTACGATGGACCCCGTGAAGCTGCGCCGGAGCATCGGCTATGTCATGCAAAGTTCCGGGCTGCTGCCGCACCGGTCCACATTAGAAAATATCGCCACTGTTCCCCGGCTTAATGGCCAGCACAAGTCTCTGGCTCGGACGAGAGCGCTCGAATTGATGGACACCGTGGGCCTTGACCGCAACCTGGCAGACCGTTATCCGCGTCAACTCTCCGGCGGGCAGCAGCAGCGGGCCGGTGTCGCCCGGGCGCTGGCGTCCGATCCCAACATCCTGCTCATGGACGAGCCTTTCGGCGCGGTCGATCCCATTGTCCGGGCCGAATTGCAGCGCGAACTTGCACGGCTGCAACAGGAACTGGGAAAGACAATCGTCTTTGTCACCCACGATGTCGACGAAGCGTTCCTTCTCGCTGACCAGGTCGTCATCCTCGAAGAACGCGGACGAGTCGCCCAATCCGGTTCGCCGATGGACATCTTAGCGAACCCTGCGAGCGATTTTGTCGCCAATTTTATCGGGGCTGACCGCGGCCGAAGGCAATTGCACATCGAAAACGTTGACGGCACAAGAGTGCTGGTGGACGTAACCGGTCGACCCGCGGGTGTGCTGTCCAAATGAATTGGGTCATGTCAAATATCGACCTCATCTGGCAGTTGTGTCTCGCGCATGTCGCACTCTCGGTGCCGCCGGTAGTCCTGGGCCTTCTCGTGTCGGTCCCCGTTAGTTGGTTTACGGTAAGGAACCGGGCCGCCGGGGGCCCGCTTCTGATTATTGCTGGCCTCATATACACGGTACCGGCCTTGCCGCTGCTCATCGCGATCCCCGCCCTGCTCAGTACTCGACTCCTCGACCCGGCCAACGTCGTGGTCGCGCTCACCCTGTACGCCGTAGCCTTGCTCACCCGCTCGACCAGCGATGCGCTGTTATCCGTCGGCTCCGATGCAAAAGAGGCGGCCGACGCGGTCGGGTACTCCCCGTGGAGGAGATTCTGGCAAGTGGAGCTTCCCATGGCGGGCCCCGTAATTCTTTCAGGCCTTCGCGTCGTGTCGGTGAGCACGGTCAGTCTGGTCAGCCTTGGCAGCATAATCGGAGTATCCAGCCTCGGATACCTTTTCCTGAACGGGCTCCAGCGTAATATCACGGCGGAGGTTTGGACGGGAATCGTCATGTCGGTCGGGATTGCCGTGGTCTTCGACGCTCTCCTTGTTCTAACAGGCCGCATGCTTATGCCCTGGGTGGAGCCGGCCCGTAGGCGAGTCAGTTCCTTTGCGCCGGAGGTGCGACTATGAGCGTCTTCTTCGAGGCATTCCGCTGGATACTCGACAACGCAAATCATGGAGGACCCGGGGCGATCCCCGCGCGCATCGGCGAGCAACTTGCATATACCGCCGGGGCCGTGTTCGTCGCTTCGATTTTCGCCGTTCCGGCCGGCCTTTATGTCGGGCATACCGGCCGGGGCCGCGAGCGGGTCATCGCCTTCTCTGGGGCACTTCGCGCCCTTCCGGGGCTTGGTGTCCTTATAGTCCTCGCCCTCGTCGTTGGAGTTGGGTTCCAGGCACCGCTGATCACATTGGTTTTCCTCGCCGTTCCTCCCCTACTCGCCGGAGCCTACGCGGGAGTCGAGTCGGTCGACCGAAACGTCGTAGAAGCCGCGCGGGCCATAGGAATGAGTCCATGGCAGGTGCTCCTGAAGGTGGAGGTTCCCTTGGGACTGCCCCTCGTTATCGCGGGCTTCCGGGCTGGTTCCCTCCAGGTTGTGGCCTCCGCGACGCTCGCCTTCTTCGCTAGCGGCGGAGCCCTCGGCGTCTACATCAACGAGGGGATCAAAACCCGCGACTACGCGATGATGCTCGGAGCCTCGATCATCGTGACCACCCTGGCGGTCTTAATCGAATGCGCTTTCCTGGCTGCGCAATGGGCGGCAGCGCGGCGATGGAGTGACTCCTGACGCGAACCGGCAAAGCCGGTTGCATGAGCCTGACGCTCTTTTCAGACACGACTAGTACCGCTCTATAAGGAGATTGAGATGAAACAGCCGTTCAAACTGGGTCTGCTCGCACCGGTGGCCGCCATACTCGGAATACTCGCATTGACTGGATGCGCACCCTCGGGTGATCCCTTCGGCTCCGGAGGAGACTCCTCAAAGCACATCGTCGTCGGGTCCCAGACTTACTACTCCAACGAGATCATTGCCGAGATTTATGCTGAAGCGCTTGAGGCGAATGATTACGACGTTGAGCGGAAGTTCAACATCGGCCAGCGGGACGCCTACCTTCCCGCGTTGGAAAGCGGTGAGGTGACGTTGTTCCCCGAATACACGGGAAACCTCCTTCAGTACTATGACAAGGCCACGACGGTAACCTCCAGCGAAGATGTTTACAGGAGCCTCGCGGCGGCGATTCCCTCGAACTTGACTGTGCTCGAGCAGTCACCGGCCACGGATCAGGACTCCTACACCGTGACGAGACAGTTCGCCGAGGCCAACAATGTGAGAACCATTAGCGATCTTACAAAAGTCAGGCCAACGCCCATACTGGGCGGCCCAGCCGAACAGGCCACTCTGCTTTATGGTCCTGCCTGGCTCAAACATGTTTACGGGGTGACCGTGGACTTCATGCCCATCGATGATGGGGGAGGACCGCTTACCCTAAAGGCACTCAAGGACGACACGATTCAGGTCGCTAACATCTACACCGCGGACCCGAATATTGGCAGCAAAGACCTCGTAACGCTCGAAGATCCTAAAAAGGCGTTCTCGGCATCAAACGTTGTCCCACTGATCAATAAAGATCGGGCGACGCCGCAGATCAGCGCCGTCATTAACAAGGTCAGCGCGGCGCTCAGCACTGGTGAGCTGCGGGAGTTGAACGCCCGGAGCGTCAACGACCAGGTATCTTCGGCCAAGATCGCCGCGGACTGGTTGGCGGCTGAGAAGCTGTTCTAACTCCCGCCGCGGGCCCACCCCGCACCATGACAGGTCGGCGTAGAGCCCGCTGCCACGCAGGATCCCAAGCCCGGACTGCCGTGGTGAGAGGGATCAGGCCCGTACCGAGTCCCGCCTCCTCCACCAAAGATCCCACCACAAGTACCCCGAGCTTCTTGTCCACCACACGAATATCTTCCTTGACGCCGAGTAATCCGCGGTCGTCCGCTCAAGGCCTCAGGCCGATTCCTTGTTCTGCGACTGGGCCGGTGCGCTGCCGGAGCGGGGGCGCCACTGGGCCCGTGCGGGCCCTAGCGACGCAACGAATACTGCTTTAGGAGCACGCCATGGCAATCAAATCACCCCCCGTACTGCGACCGATGGCAGCTTTCGTCGGCATCTCGCTCGCCCTGGCGACGTTCTTCGTTGCCGCGGGCGCTCCGACACCCCTGCTGGTGGTATATGAACGCGAGTGGGGCTTCAGTCCATTTGTCCTCACGGTCGCGTTTGGGGTCTACGCCCTCGCAATGCTCGTCGCCCTTCTGGTCGTTGGCTCGCTGTCGGACTACATCGGACGCCGGCCGGTACTCATTGGATCACTCGGACTCGAATTGCTCTCGATGGTCATGTTTTGGTCAGCTGGCAACATCGGTTGGATTATCGCTGCACGCACTGTCCAAGGACTGGCCACCGGTGCCGCAACGAGTGCGTTCACCGCCGCCATAGTTGAACTGGCGCCGCCAAGGCATAAACGGCTGGGCGCCGTCTTTGGCACAGTCACACCCGCGGCCGGGTTGGGCCTTGGGGCATTGTTCGCTGGCATGGTGGCGGAACTCTCAGCCTCGGCGTCCACCATCGTCTGGGGAGCCCTCGTTGTAGTCATGGCAATTGGAATCGTCATAGCTCTACTCGTTGCCGAGACCGCCAAGTCCCGCCCTGGAGCAATCGCGTCGTTGAAGCCGGTGTTGAGAGTGCCGACCAAGGCGCGGCGTCAATTCGCTGTCGCGGTGCCCGCGTTGGTCGGGGCATGGATGATGGCGGCACTTTTTATGGGCCTGGTGCCGACGGTTCTCGGCAGCGCATTCAACATCCATAGCGTCGGAATCGCCGGTGCCGCGTCGTCGATCGAACCGCTGGTCGCAGCAGTGGCGGCATTCTTGCTGGGATCGCTGGCCCCGTACAAAACGCTGGCGGTGGGCAGCTGGTCCGTCATTATCGGTGCCGCAGTCGTACCTATCGCCACGGCCTCAAGCAGCCTCCCGTTGCTCTGTCTGGGCGGCGCGATCGGCGGGGTGGGCTTCGGTGCGACGTTTTCGGGCGCCATGAAGGTCATTGGTCCGCTCGCGGAAGGCCATGAGCGTGCGGGCCTGTTCACGGCGATCTTCATGGTGTGCTACCTATCGTTCGGATTGCCAGCGATCATTGCCGGGCAACTAGTCTCGCCATTGGGCGTCCTGGGCATTGCCAACGCCTTTGGTGCGCTGATCGTTATCGCCGCCGGCATCGGGCTCGGCGGCCAAGCAATACTGTTGCGGCAACGCCAATCAGCTCGACCCCTGCGTTCACTGAACAGAGCGAAACAGTCCGGGACCGAGTGTCGCGCCGACTCAAGATCGTAAGGCCGGCGGCAGGCCTCTTGCAGTTTTAGACAAATCGGTCTAGCATTTTTTAGACAGATCAGTACAAATTGCAAGTACAGAAAACCGAGGCAAGCATATGAAGGCTCTTGAGGGCCAGACGAAGGCAGCATCCCTTTGGGTCGCCCTCGCGAAGGACGGCCATGCCCGGAAAGCACTCGGGCCCTCGAGGCACATCCTCGCTGTAGTCCGGGACCGGTCTAATGCGAAGCAGCACATAGACGCCGATTTCCTGCCACGACGAGGTGGCGTCCCTCATGACGGCGTGATGTCTATCCTTGGGAAGCGAGGCGTGATCCTGTGATCGAGACACGTAAGTCCCCAACCCCGGCCGACCTGCGCCAATTCCGGGCGGCAATGGCGAACGTCGTCTCTCCGGTGTCAGTGGTGACAACACTGGACACCAGCCGACCAATGGGGACGACTGTCAGCGCGTTCGCGTCGCTCTCCTTGCACCCCCCTATGGTGATGGTGTCCTTGGATCGTCAGAGCGAACTATTGTCGCGCCTGGCTGTGGGGTCGCGTCTTGGCCTGAACGTGCTGGGCGCGCACCAGGAACAGATCGCACGTCGGTTTGCGTCAAAGATCCCGGACAGATACGCCGACACTTCGTGGCAGATCGAAGACGGTGCTCCCCGCATTCAAGGGGCCCACAGTTTCGTTTCGTTGGATGTGTCTGACATGGTCCCCGCCGGTGACCACGTCATCGTCCTGGGCACGGTATCGAGCGCATCCGGAGACAGTCGGGCCGGAGCCCCGCTGTCCTATTACCGCCAGAAATACGGCACTCATCACCCCATTTAGAAGCACCAATGGTTGCTTCTAAATGGGGCCTAAAACGCAAAGCCAGTCTGCAGCTCACGCAGAAGCGTCAGAACTCTGGCCTGTGGGGGCCGCCCCCTCTCCGTCAACTGCTCACACTCAAACACATGGAGACTTCATGACACGTCGCCAAGCACATCTCAACGCAATGCTGATCGGCAGCGGCTACCACGAGTCGGCATGGTTGGTGCAGGACCACGACCCAGTCGAACTCGCATCGTTCGAGCACCTCCAGCGCTCCGCGTTGACCGCAGAGCGTGGCCTTCTGGACTCGATCTTCTTCGCCGACACCCCGAACCTAACGCTCTTTCGAGCAGCTTTTTTCCCTCAGATCTTCTACGACCCGGTGGTGCTGCTCGCGGCTGTCGGCGCAGTCACTCAACATATCGGGTTGTTTGCTACCGCATCCACCACATACAACTCTCCTTACGAGTTGGCACGCCGCTTCCTGACCGCTGACCACACCAGCGGTGGACGGGTCGGCTGGAACGTGGTGACCACGGCCGATGCCAAGGCAGCTAAGAACTTCGGTGTCGCCGAACACCCAGAGCACGACGACAGATATGCCCGGGCCGGCGAGTTCGTCGACGTAGTCCAGCGTTTGTGGCACGGCTGGGAGGACGGAGCCATTCTGGGAGACCGTAGAAGTCGGCGGTGGGCCGACGTCGCTCGAATCCACCCGGCAGATTTCCACGGCACTTACTTCGACGTTGCCGGAGCGCTGCCGATTCCGCCCTCGCCCCAGGGGAGCCCGGTAATCGCGCAAGCGGGATCTTCACCCGCGGGCGTTGATCTGGCCGCGCGGGTGGCGGACGTCGTCTTCACACCGCAGCCGACGATCGCGGCCGGGAAAAGCTTCCGCAGCACACTGGAGGCGGCAGCTCGTCGTCACGGTCGCCCCGTCGACGACATTCGAATCCTTCCCGGACTTGCATTCGTCCTGGGCAGCACCGAGGCAGAAGCAGCATCAACGCGGTTGGAACTTGAGGAGAGCGCGGACCCTGAGCTGCGCTGGCGAAACGTGGCACACAATGCTGGGATGAACATGACCCTGATTGATCCAAGTCGACCACTGAGCGACGAGGCTGCTGCCACAGCAGAGCTCTCGACGATTGGCAAATACATCGTCGCGGAGGCTCAAAAGTCCGGCGAGCCGTTTGGCGAAGTCGCACGTCGGATGACGGGCCTGCCCGGCGGTCTCGACTTCACGGGCACGCCGGAGCAGATGGCCGATCTCATCGAGGACTGGGTGTCTGAAGGCGGCAGCGATGGCTTCACCCTCCAACCAACGATGCTCCCTGACTCACTCGATCTTTTCGTCGATCATGTGGTGCCTCTATTGCAGAAGCGAGGTCTGCACCGGACGGAGTACGAAGGCTCTACGCTGAGGTCCCACCTCGGCCTTCCTGCCGGGCCAGAGGAGTAGGGAGTACCTCGTGGCGAACTGGACGAACGCCTCTGGTGGTTTTGACAGGTGTCCTCTTAGACCAAGGGACGGGCGGCACGGAGCCGCTGCGAGCAGGCAGTACCGGGACAAGGTGCGGGGGCTAGACGGATTGGCCACTGCACGGAAGGCGAGCGAACCTGACCGACACGAGCCAATCGATTCGGCGGCGGCCTATGCCGAATTCCGTCGGCTGTTCTCGCGCTGCACTCTGATGTCGCCCCAGCCCCCGCCGGTGACCGAGGCATGGAGTAACCGCCGGCGTTTAGAGCGATGAGGCCAACGGCAGTTCTAAGAGCGCACGCGCCTGACAACCGAAATGAGAGAAGGCTTTAATCTATGGGAAACACTGTTGACCTCACGATCACGGTCACGGTTACCGACCGTGCCAGCATGGAACACCAGCTCGACGAAGCCGTCGCGGTTGCCATGACCAGGGCACTCATCGAACTGCGTCATGGAATTCTCGTTACGCGCCACAGCCCCGGCTCCATGACGGTAGGGCTCAGCGAAGCCATGCGCTTCGGCTTGACCCGTGAGCATCAAGATTGGTGAACCAACCGCGGTGTGCAGATACTCAAGCCGACGACGACCCTAATGGAATGTCCTGCCGGTGCCCCAGCGAATGCCGGAGGGACCTTCGCTGACGTCGACGGCAACAAGTGCGACCTCATCGCCGGCTAGGCAAACCAACAAAAGCAACAGGAGAAAAACATGACGACATCAGAACCCAAGATCCCCGGACCCGACCACCCGATCACCATCGATCCCACCGGCGCCCGCGTAGTGGCCCGCGTCGGTGAGCACGTCATCGCCGACACCACCATGGCCCTGACACTTCGGGAGGCGAACTACCCGCCGGTCCAGTACATCCCGCTCGCCGATGTCGACCAGACTCTGCTCGCGGCCACCGCCACCGCGACGTACTGCCCGTACAAGGGCGACGCGTCCTACTACAGCATCATCCTCGCCGAGGGCGATCTGACCGACGCAGTGTGGTCCTACCGCGAACCATACGACGCTGTCGCAGACATCGTCGACCACGTCGCCTTCTACGCTAACCGAGTGGACGTCGTCGTCGGGACCTGACCGGTTCGGCTGGCAGCTGCCTGACGGGCGTACGCGCCAAGGTCATCTGGCAGACGGGGCGGATCCGGGCCGAAACGAATACAAACGGCTCCCTTTCCTAGGGTGATGTCCGCCAGGGGACAGGCCTGCGATGTCGTGGGTCCTGAACCCGTAAAAAACTACCAGCCCGGCCGCAAGGCGCAGACCGGGCTCCATGTCCCGTCCGGGATCCAGAATCTGCCTAAGGAGAATGACATCCAATCGAGTGAGGCCGGAAAACACGCGTGATCTGTCTCAGTCGACCTGGCAAAACCCCACGTCAGCATTGCCACCTTCACTGAGACCGGAAAACTGTCCGGTCTCAACTTTGCTGTCAGTTTTGTCATCCAACCTCTTACCCTACGGACAGACCCTGCTGTCTCACCGGAACTGTTAGTGCTTCAGTGGGCCGCGTGGCTGCAGTACTGAGTTGCATGCGCGGGTTGCTCGAAAGGTGACGTTGGAGGGGCGCTTCGTTTCGTGGTGCTCTCCAAAGCTAACTTTACAGAATAGCCGCTATCGGCCTTCGCCAAATGACTCACAGACTCCGGCAGTGACAGACTTCCGGTTTTCATGCCGCACCGGTCAGCACTGGGGCTGATCTATGAAATCGACCGGCTCGTTTACAAGGCCACCGGAGTGCCATCTGATGGCTTTGTCACACCGTCAGCGGTCCGGTGGAGGGATGCAGCGAAGCTTGAGGGGGATCGCACAAGGCCCTTTTCTGCAGCATGACGATGGTGTGGATCTCAGACCAGGTTATCCACGCGACAGAGAGCGGAATCGAGGCAAGCAAGTCTTCGTAGTCTTCAGCGGTCATTCCAGCCTGACACGTAGGGCTGTGGCATTGCCAGAACTGTAATGCCAGGCGATCCACTATCTCGTGATACTGCTTGTTCATGGACCAGACTGAAACGGCTGCCCGCATGGTGGCTAAGGAAACCGTAATCAACGCAATGAACGAGCTTGATAGGCTGCGCTCAATACGGCAGCGAGGTGAAGTTGACCCTGCAGAGGCAGACAAGCATCGTGAAGCGGAGAATGCGGCCGCAGCGGCTCTGGAAGCTGCGAAGTCCAACTGGTTCCGCGCCGATCCGGAGAATGCCCCGGATCCGAAGGTCTCCCCATACATCTATCCGTGAGACCATCGCGGCCTCAATCTGTACAACTGTTCTTCCATGTGGATGGCTTTGTGATTCAGGACGGCGGCATTGCGACCTGAATGGCTGTTCGCCTGGCATAGTCGCTGGCTACCAAGTAGTATCCGGCCACAGCCCCCGGCCATCGGCCTAAATTCCGTGGCTTTGCCCTGGTTTTGTCGCAGAAAAAAATGTGTACGCAGCTCTTGACCAAGCTCACTTGTGCCGGGTCATCTCGAAAGTTGATGTCCTCCACACTAATGTTCAACGCCGTCGAACAGGGAGTGGCGTGAGGTGTGGCGCAGTTCCTCGATCACGGCGCCCAGCACGAGCATGTCGTTATCCGACAGTTCCTGCAGACCGTGGACAAAGGCGTCCATGTCCGCCCTGCCGGCATAGCCTCCGTTTGCCCTGAACCTGATCCACAGGTACAACCAAGTGAAGTCACCGTGATCCAAGCCGCTTCGGGCCCCTTGTCGTAGGTCATTGACGTCCACCGTGGTCTCCCCACTGCCGTGCCTCATGCCGAATCCCGGTGGCTTTTCGAACTCGCTCCGGTCTCTGCGTGCTGTGACAACCCGCATCTCTGAATATCTGTCGACATTGCAGCCCTGCCACGGGTAATTCACCAGTTCCGATGCTCGGTCCTACCCGCCGCGCTGGGCGAGGCGGTGCGGCTGCGGGATCTCGTCGACGTTGATGCCGACCATGGCCTCGCCCAGGCCGCGGGAGGCCTTGGCGATCTCGTCCGGGTCATCGAAGAAGGTGGTGGCCTTCACGACGGCGGCGGCCCGCTGGGCCGGGTTGCCGGACTTGAAGATGCCGGAGCCGACGAACACGCCGTCGGCGCCGAGCTGCATCATCATCGCGGCATCCGCCGGGGTGGCGATGCCGCCGGCGGTGAACAGCACCACCGGGAGCTTACCGGTCGCGGCAACTTCCTTGACCAGTTCGTACGGGGCCTGCAGCTCCTTGGCCGCGACGTAGAGCTCGTCCTCGGCCATGCCGGCAAGCTTCTTGATCTCGGCGCGGATCTGGCGCATGTGCGTGGTGGCATTGGAGACGTCCCCGGTGCCGGCCTCGCCCTTGGACCGGATCATCGCCGCGCCCTCGTTGATCCGGCGCAGGGCCTCACCGAGGTTGGTGGCACCGCAGACGAACGGAACGGTGAAGTTCCACTTGTCGATGTGGTTGGTGTAGTCGGCCGGGGTCAGGACCTCGGACTCGTCGATGTAGTCCACGCCGAGGGACTGCAGCACCTGCGCCTCGACGAAGTGGCCGATCCGGGCCTTGGCCATGACGGGCACGGACACGGCCGCGATGATCTGATCGATCATGTCGGGATCGGACATGCGGGACACGCCGCCCTGGGCGCGGATATCGGCCGGAACACGTTCCAGCGCCATCACGGCCACGGCACCGGCGTCTTCGGCGATGCGGGCCTGCTCGGCGTTGACGACGTCCATGATGACGCCGCCCTTGAGCATCTCAGCCATGCCGCGCTTGACGCGGCTGCTGCCCGTGACGTTCGTCGCGTCGTCTCGGTTGGAAGTCACTCCTTGTTGCTCCTCATTATTAGTTAGTCGGGCCGCTGAGATTGGTCCGGCACTTCATGCAGTGAACCTTTCACTGGGTCTCCCAACGGCGCGGTCGTTGCAAACTCCGGATGTGCGTGCAGCGAACGCTCTAACTGCGATGTCCGCTTCAGGCGTTCCCTGATGAATCTTGATCATTAGCCGGCAGCCTCCAGAGTGAGCCCGTACGGCACTGTCGCACTTAGTTCCGCGATGAACTGTCCTGGACCTGTCCTGGTAACCAGGATGCCGCGGACGCCCTCTGATCGGGCCAAGTGCTGGAGCTCTACGACGGCGGCGTTGAGGAGTCGGTGGGCTTCCTCGACGCTGGTCGCGGTGATGTTCTGCCGGGTCATTGCACGAAGGTCTTTCTAGGGGCGGGAAGAGGTACTGGGCTGAGGACCATGCTGACTGGATCAGGTGACGGACCTGTAGAGGCGGTGCTCGTCGGTGGAGAGCATTCTGCGTTCTCCGGTCCGCAGTTCCCGGATCCACACGATGTTGAGTTGCGGCATGGTGTCGTCCACGTAAGCGCTGTAGCGAGTGTGTTCGTCCACGTGGACGTCGATGTGATCGCCCGGTCGAAGGGCGGCAGAGTCGAGCGCGTTGCCGGTGTTGTCGGTCATGATGTCGGTCCCTTTCTCTGGGTTGCCGGTCTCGGCCAGGCTGAGTGGGTGCATGTTGTGTTGAGATCTGTCGGGGAGGGGCCGCCCGGAATTAAAGGTGGTCGGGGAGAGCTCCCGGGCGGCCTATCCGATTTAGGAGGCGGGAAATGGTGCGTGCACCGTTGTCCTGTCCAACCGAATTTAACGCAGCCTTCGCTCAGGAAGAATGGCTTAGAACTGGCCTGCCCGTTTGATGTCGTATGTGACCCAGGCGGTGGCTTGCGCCACGTCGTCGTACAGGGCCCGTGCGCGTACGTTGTCGCTGGCTGTGATCCACCGGAGTACCGAGTAGGAGCCGCGATCTGCGATTCCGCTTAGATGACCGATGAGGGCCCTGCCTGCACCAAGATTGCGCGCGTCAGGATGGGTGAACAGATCATCGAGGAAGACGCCTACCGTTCCAGATGAAGGACGGGCGAACTCCCGATAGTGTGCGAAACCGATTGGCTTGTCGTCAGCGATCGCAAGTACCGCTCGCACGCCATGAGTACCTCGCTGGATCCATTGCCATACTCGCTGTACGACTTCTTCGTCCGGTGCTAGTGAGTAGAACTCGCGGTAGCCTCGAAAGAGTTGTGTCCATTCCTCATGGTCTTCCGGAGAAGGTGGGCGAACGGTGACGTTCGCTTTTGCTGAGTCTGTAGTTGTCATTATTTTCCTTTCACCACGTCAGGTGTCGTGGTTTGTAGATCCAGTTCCGGCGGTTTCCGACGGAACCCGCGGGTCAGAACGGCCAGGTAGATCAGTCCGATCACGAGCCATCCGACGCCGAGTGTTAGTGCGTTGGGGCCAAGATTCAGCAGGAGGTAGATGTCCACGGCTGCTCCGCCCAAGGGAAAGATCAGGAACCCAAGGATTGAGACACTCGTGCCGTTCCTGCGGCACCGAACGAAATACGAGACGACGCAGATGTTGACCATCGCGAACGCCAGGAATGCGCCGAAGTTGATAAGCGACGCGGCGGTCTCCAGGGACAGCCCGATGGCCAGGAAGGAGGCGGCTCCGACCAGCAGGATGTTGAGGATGGGAGTGCGGAATTTCGGGTGCAGGTACCCAAAGAACCGTCGTGGGAGGACACCGTCGCGGCCCATGACGTACATGAGACGGGTAGCACTGGCTTGGATAACCACGCATCCTGCGAACCCTCCGAGAATCTGCAGAATGTTCAGTACATCTGCGAACGCTGTCCCGCCGACCTGGACGGACATGGTATATCCCACTGTCGATTCGTTCTCGAAAATGCCTCCGGGATGCACCAGCTGCATCACGAATGCGACAAGCGTGAAGAACGTGCCGCCGATCAGCACGGTCATGATGATGCCGCGTGGGATGTTGCGTTTCGGGTTGTGGGTTTCCTCGCTCAGCGTGCTGACTGCATCGAAGCCGAGGAAGGAATATGCGGCGATGGAGGCTGCCGCGACAATGGTGCCGAAAGTGGCAGTGGAATTCCAAAACGCGTCTGTAACCGCGAGTGGTGGTGCATCGCTGCCCCCCAAATAGACAACGCATACTGCTACAAAGGCGGCGACAACAGCGATGGCCAAAACGAGCAGTACCCGATTTACGCGGTCGATCATGGTGATGCCCAGGATGTTCACCAGGGTTGTCAGGCCGGCATTGATCAGCAGCCAGGCCCAGATGGGGACTTCGGGAAACTGCGCGTTGAGATACAGCGACTGAACCAGCCAGGCGACAACTGGCAGAAAGAAGTAGTCCAGCAGGATGGACCATCCGACGACGAATCCGACATGACGTCCGAGCAGGCGGCCAGCGTATGTATACGCAGATCCTGACGTTGGGAAGACTCGCGCCAGCTTGCCGTAGCTGAGGGCGGTGAGGAGCATGGCTCCCATCGCGATCAGATAGGCGGATGGCGCGGCCCCACCGCTGGTGCCGGAAATGATCCCGAAGGTTTGCATCACGATGGATGGCGACATGTAGCTGAGGCCGAACAAGACAACCCCAACGAGGGAGAGTCTTGTGGCCAGAGTAACTCCAGGGGCGTTTGGAGCGCTGGATTCCGTTGTCGAGGCCATGCTCCTACACCTCCAATGAGGAAAGCCGCGAAGCGGTCTCCCCCCATCTGGAAGCCGACATGTTTCCAGAGTAGAGCGGCAAATCGATCGACTCTTCCGTCTCTGCGAAGAAATCCCACGGTCGAGAGACGCTGGCAGTTCCGAAACGACGAGTATTGGAGACTTCGTCCAAGTCAATGACTTCAGTCAACACGATTGCCTCGTTGCTGTTCGAATCAATTCGCACCCGTCCGGACGGGTCGGCAAGGAGACTGCGACCATGGCTCCATGGGCCGGCCCCATTCACACTCGCGAAGAAGACTTGATTCACAATGGCATTGGCGCGGGCGATAGTGATTTCTGATGTGCGATCCGCAGTGTCCGTGGCAACGACGTTCAGGATTAGCTCTGCTCCCTTCCAGGCCAGGTGGCGGGCATGTTCTGGGAACCAGCTGTCGTAGCAGATTGAGAGTCCGACGCGACCGTAGCCGGGCATGTCGAATACGACGAACTCTGTGCCCGATGCGACAGTTTCGACCGGTCGCCGCGGGAAGATTTTTCGATACGAGGCGACGAGCTTGCCTTCGGGTGAGTAGGCGACCGCCGTGTTGTAGACGGTGCCATCGTCCGCCCGCTCATGGACGCTGCCGGGAACCAGCCAGATGCCAAGATCTCCAGCGAGCTGGGCAAGGACCTGTCCGCGCGGCCCGTCCAGCGGCTCCGCCATAGCTTCAGTGAACTCCGCGTATGAATCCGCGTCAGCCGCTCCAAGAGAGCACAAATGGAGTTCCGGGTAAACGAAGAGCGCGACGTTCGGGTTAGCTTTGACGCGCTGTTTGAGACCTTCCGCGAAGCTTTCCAGTGACTCGGCCGGGCTTTGGACCATTGCAAGGGCCAGTGGCTGTCTAGACATGATGTTCCGTTCTGACAAGGAATAGATTAAATAAAGATTAATTAACTCACTCCTTGTCGTCAAGGCTTTTCGGTCTTCAACCATGCGATGCCCCTCGATACGGTCGGTTCCCTATGTCGTAGCCGGAAACTCCAAGGGTTCGCTCCGATTGCCTCTGATCCGTGGATAGGCGGAGGCCTCTTCCTGATATGCAGAACCTCGCTCAGGAACCACTCCACGACGAGGAAGCGGCGCCCTGCGCCACGCGGCTTTGGGCCTCCGAGCCCTGCAGCAGACGAGCCCGATAGTCAGCGCCGCGGCGAAGATACCCTAGTTTGGTTGTCCGCCAATCAGACCTGGGCGGCTCCGTGCGCGGAGGGCGGTCGGTGTGACGGCTCGCAGCAGCCGGTCGCGATGTCGAGTCGAGCCGGACGCCGCCAGGTCGGTCACGCGGATCGTTCGACTTTGGCAGCAACGACGGCTCGAAGCGGCCGAGATCGACCCCGCCCGGCTTCTAAGACCGGCTCTTGTCCCCGGCAACACCAAGACTTGCTCCTGCCACCCTCTCAGCGTGTTCCAAGAGCCATCTCTCCGCATCAGCCGCGCTAATTCCGCCGGTTAGCACCATGTACGCGTAGCCGTCTTCGAGGGCAACGAAGGACCTCGCCAGGTCGTTCGGTGAACCCAGGAGCGTGAACTCTCCAGTACGAGCGCCTGCGTTGAGTATGCCGCGATATATCGCGACTTGACGGTCCGTGAAGGCTCGACTCAAAGACGCGGCGGGTTCACTGTTGAGCACTACCGAACTGAGCTCAAACAGCAATCGGACTGCTTCAAGTGAGGACTGGCTTTGAGGCACTCCGTGCGAGACGCACGCGCGAAGTTTGTCCGTTGCTGTCTGGGCTTCATCAACGGCCCGCTCCCGGCGAACGCAGTACTCATCAGTGCCCACCTCCAGAACGCTCACATACAGGTCGGTCGTGTCTGGATAGTAGTAGAGAACGCTCGCCGGAGTGACGCCCGCTTCCGCGGCGATATCGGCAAGGCGCAAATCTATGGTGCCCTTCCGCAAAATCGCCTGCGTGGCGGCCTCTACCAGCTGCTCGCGTCTCTGAGTTTGATCCTTGGGTCTGGCCACGGCTCTATCGTGCCACATGATCTACGCGACGGGTCTTGACAGCCGAGAGTTAATTAAATAAGTTTTCGTTAACTCCATTCAACGAGGAAAGGTGTCCCAGAATGTCAAGGCCTGTATCGCTGGCTCTAGCCCAGCTTCCACCCGTCTCTCAGTTCTCCGAGTTTCAAGAACGGTTGGAGCACGAAGTCCGTGCACATCCGTCTTCTGAGCTGTTTGTCTATCCGGAGTTCCACCTGGCAACTCCGCCAAACAACGAAGTAACACCCGAGTTCATCGCCGACGCTGCCGAACATCTGGACGGGCCGAGGGGGAAGGTCCTGGCCGAGCTCGCCGGGGACCTTGGCATCTGGCTGGTTCCCGGCAGCGTGTATGAGCGGGCGGACGATGGCACCGTCTACAACACGGCGGTCGCCTACTCACCCGAAGGCAAGCTCGTCGCCTCGTATCGAAAAATCTTCCCGTGG
>NZ_JBHUBT010000011.1:140146-180064 GCF_042788715.1 Arthrobacter sp. NPDC056886 | reverse complement strand
AAGCTAAGACCCACAGCGCCGATGGTACTGCACCCGGGAGGGTGTGGGAGAGTAGGTCACCGCCGGAACACCATTAACGGTCGAGGACCCCCAACCACAGGTTGGGGGTCCTCCCGCATTTAACCCAAAAACACCCGCAGGCTCCCGGCCACGTTGGGAGTCCCGCGGCATTTACCCCCAGCCCAAAACCCCGCCAAGCCCGGCTCCCATCAACAAAACCCCAGCCAGGCCAGGCCCCCCACCACGATGGGGCCCTCCCGCATTCACCCCCCGCACAAAATCCGGTGCCGGCCCGGCTAAGAGGCGCGGGTAGAGTAAATGCCCATGGATAACCTCTTCAGCCACGCGCCCGTTGAACCGCCTGATGGTCCCGAACCGGGGGTGGCAGACGGCCTGGAACCGGTTATTTACACGGTGGTGGTGCCCGGCGCCGTCGCCCGGGCCTTTGTGGGATTCACCGAACATACGCACCTCTGGTGGCCCCTCGAGGATCACAGCGTCTACGGCGTCGGTTCCTACGTTGAGTTCGAGGAGAACCTGATCATGGAGACCGCTGATGATGGCCGGACGGCCGTGTGGGGATCCATTGACGACTGGCAGCCTCCGCTGTCCTTCCATGCCAGCTGGCACCCCGGGACCACTGCCATGTGGTCCACCGAGCTCCGGGTGGCTGTCAGGGCTGTAGACGAGGGAACAGAGCTCCGCCTGGTTCACAGCGGCTGGGAAGGCGCCGAGGATCCTGAGGCCACCCGGGCCGATTACGCGGCCGGCTGGCCCGGCGTCCTGGACCGTTTTGTCAGGTTCATGGGCGGCACCGGCGCCTGAGCTTGCTGCGCCTGTGGGCCGCATCGCGGCGTTCCTTCCCAGTTGCTTGGAGGACCGGGGCCCGGAACCCGCGGGCCTCCCCGGATTTCCGGGCCGTTCTGGGCAGGGGGCCAGGCAATGAGGCGAGGAACTGGGCAGGAACGCTGCCACGAAGAAAAATAGCCGGGCCGCAGCCAAGCTTTCCTAGCGCAGGGGGCCTTGGTCCACGGGTGGAACAGCAGTGCTGGACCGGATGACAAAGCGTGTGGGGTATTCGGTGTGTGCGGTCGCTGTGTCCGCCGCACCGTCGAGCCTGGCCAACAAGCGCTGCACGGCCAGCGCGCCCTGGCCCCGCGCATCCTGATCGAAGGTGGTCAGCCCGAAGACCTCACCAAGCTCATGGCCGTCGATGCCGATGACGGAGAGGTCCTGCGGCACCCGCAGGCCGAAATCCCGGGCAGCGAGGATCGTGCCAATCGCCATCTCATCGGAGGCGGCAAAGACGGCCGTGGGGCGCTCCGGTGAACTGCCCAGTAGCTGTCGGGCGTTGGCATAGGCACCCTGGATCGTGAAGTCAGCAGAAACCTGCCACTCCGGCCGGACGGCCAGCCCGGCGTCGCGCATGGCCTTCTTGAAGCCCGCCTGGCGCGTCCCGGGAAGCCGGAAATCCTGATCGTAGGCGGCATCGCCGGTCATATGGGCGATCTTGCTGTGGCCAAGCTGGATGAGGTGGCGTGCCGCGGCCTCCGCGATGCCGGAGTCATCGATGCGGATGGTCGACGCCCCTGGCAGCGGGCCGCCGATCCCCACGATCGGACGGTGGATGGCCAGCAGCTGGTCGATCTCGGCCTCGGAGAGCTCCAGGGACACAGCGATCACGGCATCCACGCGTTTGCGCAGCAGGAAGTCATTCAGCACGCTGTGGCGGCGCTCCCGGCCTTCGCTGACGTTGTACAGCGTGAGGTCGAAGCCGGCATCCAGCAGGGTGGCGGAGACACCTTCGACCACCGAGGAAAAAAACCACCGGTGAACCGAAGGGACAACAAGGCCAACATTGTGGTTCCGCCCGGAGGCTAGGCTGGACGCCTGGTATGACGCGACGAAACCGAGTTCCGCGGCAGCGGTCCGGGCGCGCTCCCTGCTCCGCGGAGAGACGTTGCCCTTGCCGCTCAGGGCGCGCGAAACGGTAGCGATGGAGAGGCCGGCCCGTTCCGCGACGTCCTTGATGCCGGGCACGCCTAGCCCTCCGTGCCCTCGATGTAGATTTCCAGCCAAACAGTTTCACCTGAGATTAACGGGTGGCTGGCGCCGGCCATGTCCCCGGCGTCGTAGCCGGCCTCTGGAGACGTTGAACTGCGCAGCAGCACACGTCCGGCGGGCAGTTCCAGGGGCTCGGACCCCACATTCAGCAGCACCAGCGTGGAGCCGTTAAGGAAGGCAAGGCTCGTGTCGGTGCAAAGGTCCTCGTACCAGGACAGTGAACCGCGGCCAAGGTCCAGCCGGCGGCGCAGCTCCAGCATGCGCTTGTAGAGGCTCAGGTGCGACGACGCTGAGGCGGCCTGCACATCCCGCGCCAGCCGCGCGAAGCTTTCCGGCTGCGGCAGCCAGGGATCCTGCCCGTGGCCGAATCCGGCGTTGGGTTCCCCGGCCCGCCAGGGCAGCGGAATGCGGCAGCCGTCCCGGCCCAGCCGCGCGCCGCCGGTGCGGGCGAAGGTGGGGTCCTGGCGCCGGGTGTCCGGGATGTCGATCCCGTCCGGGAGGCCGAGTTCTTCACCCTGGTAAAGGTAGGCTCCGCCAGGCAGACCCAGCATGAACAGCGATGCCGCTGCCGCCCGGGACCGTCCGAGGTCCTCGTCCGGCTGCGGATCCCAGATGCCGATTCCGTCGCCGTCGCGCGGCGCCTGCCCGTTGTACCCGAAGCGGGTGGCGTGGCGGACGACGTCGTGGTTGGAGAGCACCCAGGTGCTGGGAGCCGCGACGGCGTCCAGCGACGTGAGTGACTCGGTGATGACGTGGCGCATGCGGTGCACGTCCAGGCCCGCGTGGAGGTACGGGAAGTTGAAGGCCTGGTGCATTTCGTCCGGGCGGACCCAGTCGGCGAGCCGCGGGAGCGGGTCAACATTTGCCTCGGCGCAGAGGATCCGGTCCGGGCCGTACTCGGCCAGAATCCGCCGCCACTGGCGGTAGATGTCGTGGAGGGCAGGCTGGCCAAACATCGGAGCGTCGCGTCCGGGGAAGCCGTCGGAGCTGCTGCCGTCGGCGCGGCCGCCCCACTCCGGCAGGCCGGGGGCCTTCACGAGGGCGTGCGCCACGTCCACCCGGAAACCGGAGACGCCGCGGTCCAGCCAGAAGCGCAGGACCCGCTCGAATTCGTCGTGGACGGCGCGGTTGTCCCAGTTGAAGTCCGGCTGGGAGGAGTCGAAGAGGTGCAGGTACCACTGGCCCGGGGCGCCGTCAGGTTCGGTGATTCGGGTCCACGCTGAACCGCCAAAGTGGGACTGCCAGTTGTTCGGCGGTTCCTCGCCAAATGCTCCGCGGCCGTCGCGGAAGATGAACATGTCCCGTTCCGGGCTGCCGGCGGGCGCGGTCAGGGCGGCTTGGAAGGCCGGGTGCTGGTCCGAGCAGTGGTTGGGCACGAGGTCCACGATCATCCGCATCCCCAGCCGGGTGGCCTCGGCCATCATCGCGTCGAAATCGTCCAGCGAGCCGAACAAGGGGTCGACGTCGCAGTAGTCGCTGACGTCGTAGCCGGCGTCCCGCTGCGGCGAGCGGTAGAACGGGGACAGCCAGACGGCGTCGATGTCCAGTTCCGCAAGGCGGGGCAGCTCGGCGGTGATGCCGGCGAGATCACCGATGCCGTCGCCGTTCAGGTCCCGGAACGAGCGCGGGTAGACCTGGTAGATCACGGCAGAGCGCCACCAGCCGGGAATGTGGTCAGCGGCGTGCACCGGGGTCAGCGGGCCCGTCAGGGGGCCGGCCAGCGCTGCGGGGGAGAAAAGAACTGAATCAACGGACATGACGGCAATCGTAAGGCTCCGACGCCAAAAAAGTGAAAACGCTTCCAGTCATGTTTCTAAGGGCACTTTTGACTAATGTCTGGACTTTCCGCCGCACGTTTGGAAGCGCTTGCAGCTGTGAGTCACATCACCGAGAATGCGCAGCCTTAGACTGGGATTCGGATTCGATCGAACTGGAGACCGCATGCGCAGCATCATCGATGAGCTGACCTCTTCCCTCGGCGCGGCGAAAATTGCCGTGGACGACGCCGCCCTGGCCGCCTATGCCGTGGACCAGGCTCCCGTGTTGGATTATCAGCTCCCGCTGGCCGTGGTCCGGGCCGAATCGGTGGCCGACGTGCAGGCAACGGTGCGTGCCTGCGCCGCCCGCGGCGTCGCGCTCGTGGCGCGCGGGGCCGGAACCGGTGTCTCCGGCGGTGCGCATGCGAGCGAGGGCTGCGTGGTGCTTACGCTCGAGGGGATGAACCGCATCCTGGACCTCAATCCGGATGACGAGACCGCCGTCGTCGAGCCGGGCGTCATCAACGCTGACCTGAACGCGGCTGCCGCCGTGCACGGGCTGATGTTCGCCCCGGATCCCGCGAGCTTCAAGATGTCCACTATTGGCGGCAACGTGGCCACGAATGCGGGCGGGCTGCGCTGCGCGAAGTACGGGGTGACCCGGGACTCGGTCCTGGCCCTCGACGTCGTGCTCGCGGACGGCTCCCTCATCCACACCGGCCACCAGACTTTCAAGGGCGTCGCCGGCTACGACCTCACCGGACTCTTCGTCGGCTCGGAGGGAACTCTGGGAATCGTGGTCGGTGTCACCGTGCGGCTGAAGTACCTGCCCCGCGAAGTGCACACCATCGCCGCCTTCTACCCGGACTTCCGCAGCGCCGCGGCCGGCGTCCTGGCTGTGGGCAGGGCCCGCGTTCAGCCGGCCATCATGGAACTGCTCGACGGCGGCTCGCTCGCCCAGCTCGATGACATCCACGGCTCCGACCTTGCCGCGCGCGGGGCGTCCCTGCTGCTGATCCAGACCGACGGCTTCGGCGCGGCGGCGGAAGCCGCGGCCATCCGCCCGGTCCTGGCGGCGGGGGGAGCCGTGGTGACCATGGAGGCCAACGCGGAGGCGGAGCAGCTGGTCGAGCTGCGCCGCAACAGCCGCGGCACCGAGGTGGACGACGAATACCGGGTGGGCGAGGACGTGGCTGTACCGCGCTCGCGCCTGGTGGACTACGTGGCCGAACTCGAGGCCATGGCGGCGGAGCACCAGGTCCAGCTCAAGGTCGTGGCCCATGCCGGCGACGGAAACCTGCACCCCACCTTTTGGATCGACCGGGCGGACAACACCGTGGACCCCGATGCCATGGCCCGCCTCGGCGCCGCCCTGGACAGGTCCATTGCCGTGGCGCTGGCCATGGGCGGCACCATCACGGGCGAACACGGGATCGGCCAGTACAAGCTGCGCTGGCTGGGCCTAGAGCAGAAGGAACCCGTGCGCGAACTGCAGCGCCGGATCAAGGAGCTGTTCGACCCCGCCGGGATCCTGAACCCCGGCAAGGCGATATAGCTGAGCCGATTTGGCTGAGGGGAACTAGCCGAACCGATTTAGCCCGGGCGTGCCACAACCCCACCCGGTGCGAAGCCTAGTCGTCGGAGTCGGGGTATTCTTCGATCGATTCGTCGGCGCCGTAGCGTGATTCCTCGGTCTCCACCTCGAGGATCTTGAGCAGCCCCGTGTCCGGGTTGAGCATGATGGCGGCCTCGTCCCGGCGGTGGCGGAGTTCGTTGTCAATGTAGGACTGGACGGCCTCGGCCAGGGGGATGTGCCGGTTCTCCTTCTCGGACATGTACCAGCGGTGCTCCAGGACCTCGTGCACCGCCTCGGCCGGCTCGAGCTTGCCGGAGAGATCGCGGGGGATGGCGCGCACGATGGGCTCGAAGATCTGGCTGACCCAGAGGTGGGCGCTGTATTCCTCGTCCATGCCCGGGTTGTTGTCCGCCCGGAACGAGTCCATATCGTTCAGGAGCCGGCGGGCCTGGTTTTCCTGGGCGTCCAGGCCGGTCAGGCGCAGCAGGCGGCGCTGGTGGTGCCCGGCGTCGACGACCTTGGGCTGGAGCTGGATGGTGGAGCCGTTCTGCGTGGTCTTGATCGCGTATTCCTCGACGTCGAACCCCAGCTCGTTGAGCCGCCGGATGCGGGCGGCCACCCGCCAGCGTTCGCCGATCTCAAACGACTCCTTCGCCGTCAGCTCGGTCCACAGCCGCCGGTAGCTGTCCATGATGAGCTCGCTGGTGGCCACTGGGTCCACCTTCTCCTCGATCAGGCCGCCGTCGAGCAGGTCCATGAGTTCCCCGGCGATGTTGACCCGGGCGATTTCGAGGTCGTACTCGCGCTGGCCGGTGGACAAATCCGGGTACAGCTCGCCGGTCTCGGCGTCTACGAGGTAGGCGGCGAACGCGCCGGCGTCGCGGCGGAACAGGGTGTTGGAGAGCGAGACGTCGCCCCAGTAGAAGCCGATCAGGTGCAGCCGGACCAGCAGCAGCGCCTGGGCGTCGATGAGCCTGGTCAGGGTGTCCTTGCGCAGCATCTGGGAGAAGAGCGCGCGGTAGGGCATGGAGAACTTCAGGTGCCGGGTGACCAGCACAGGGTTCAGCGGCCGGCCCTCCGGGGTGGTGCGCCCGGTGATGACGGCCACGGGCTCCACGCCGGGAACGTCCAGCCGGGCGAGCTTGCGGAGCATGTGGTACTCGTGGCGGGCCACGTGCTCAGAGGTTTCCTTGATGGCAATGACGGAGCCGCCGAGGTGGGCGAAGCGCACGATGTGCCGGGAGATGCCGCGGGGGAGCGCTGCCAGATACTCTGCCGGCCAGTCCTCGAGGGCAATGTGCCAGGGCAGATCCAGGAGCTCAGGCTCGGTGGCGGCGGCCGTGATGCTCAGGGAACTGGACGCTATCGAAGCCTTTTCGTCATTGGCACTGGCGGCTTCGTACCGGGGCAATTTTCCGATCTGACCGTAGTCAGTGGGCTCGTCGTGCCACTGGGCGCTGTATTCCTCGGTCATGGGGTTTCCTCGGTCATGAATCAATTCTTCCGTATTTTGCAGGTGCCGCCTAAAGCGGAGCAGTTAACGCCCGACGGCGGCCCTCCACTGGGGAGGACCGCCGTCGGTTGCACCGTTGTGGTCAGTCGCCGAGGCGCAGGCCGGTCTTGGTGTCGAACAGGTGCACGTGGCCTGACTGCGGGCGGACCCAGATGGACTCACCCTTCATCGGGGGGCGGCGGCCGTCGACGCGGGCCACGATGTCGTGGCTCTGGCCGTCCAGCGTGGTGTGGCCGTAGACGTAGGCGTCGGCGCCGAGTTCTTCGACGACGTCGACCTCAACCTGGAGACCATCGCCCTCGGCAACCGTCTCAAGGTCTTCCGGGCGGGAACCCAGGGTCACGGTCTGGCCGTGCGCCTCTTCGAGGACGTCACGCGGTACCGGGTAGACGGTCCCGCCGAACTGCACGCCGCCGTCGACGACCGGGAGCTCGAGCAGGTTCATGGCGGGGGAGCCGATGAAGCCTGCCACGAAGACGTTCTTGGGCTTGTCGTAGAGGTTGCGCGGGGTGTCGACCTGCATCAGCAGGCCGTCCTTCAGCACGGCGACGCGGTCACCCATGGTCATGGCCTCGACCTGGTCGTGGGTCACGTAGACGGTGGTGACGCCGAGGCGGCGGGTCAGGGACGCAATCTGGGTGCGGGTCTGCACGCGCAGCTTGGCATCAAGGTTGGACAGCGGCTCATCCATGAGGAAGACCTGCGGGTTACGCACAATGGCCCGGCCCATGGCAACGCGCTGGCGCTGGCCGCCGGAAAGGGCCTTCGGCTTGCGGTCCAGGTACGGTTCGAGGTCCAGCAGCTTGGCGGCCTCCCGGACGCGCTCGGCGCGCTCTTCCTTGCTGACGCCGGCGATCTTCAGCGCGAAGCCCATGTTGTCCGCCACGGTCATGTGCGGGTACAGGGCGTAGTTCTGGAACACCATGGCGATGTCGCGATCCTTCGGCGGAACGTCCGTGACGTCACGGTCGCCGATGAGGATGCGGCCGGAGTTGACGTCCTCAAGACCCGCGAGCATACGCAGGGAGGTCGACTTTCCGCAGCCGGAGGGTCCAACGAGGACCAGGAATTCGCCGTCGGCGATATCAATGTTGAGCTTGTCAACGGCGGGCTTATCGGTGCCCGGGTATAGGCGTGTTGCGTTGTCAAAAGTAACTGTAGCCACAGTTATCAATCCCTTCACCGGCAGGTACGTGCCGGACGATCCGTAGTGAATGGTCATCTTATTCAGTTGGTAATTCAATTTTGGGTCCTCATGCGCATACTCCTCGGCCGAAGCCGAGGAGTATCCAATGACGCCGCACGGTAGTTGTGCGCCACATCACATACAGAGTATGTCAGATTTATGGCATTTGGGCCAAAATGTTACGGATGTCACAGGTGATGATGCCCACTCGGGCGGCGTGGCGGCTGAGTTTCCGGCCTTTCCCGTGCCGGCCTGTTAGTGCCCGACTGCGCGTGTCCGCTCCCTTAGGAGGGCTTCGAGCAGTTCGCAGATGTGGACCGGAGCCTCCACCCGGAACTCGGCCTGGGTGAAATCAAGCCCCACTTTTACCCCGAGATCGCCCGGGACGAGGCTGCCCAGGGCGTCCTCGTCGGTGGTGTCGTCGCCGGCGAAGACCACGGCTGTAGCTCCGGCCGCCTGCCGCAGGAAGGAAATGCCCTCTCCCTTGGAGGCGTTGACCACGGAGGTCTCCAGGACCCGGTGCCCGGTTTTCAGGAACACGCCGCTACGGTCCTGCAGGACTGCCCGTGCCGCGGCGACGGCGTCCTCGGCGACGTCGGCGGACGCGAGGCGCGTGTGCAGGACGACGCCGGCCGGCTTGTCCTCCAGGAGGGTTCCGGGTGCCTGCTCCGAGATGGCCTCAAGCTCCTTGCGGACGTCGGCCAAGAGTTCGCGCTGGGCGTCGTCGAGCATCAGCTGCGAGGAGCCCGGTCCCATCCAGACCTCGGCGCCGTGGCTGCCGATCAGCAGCGTGTTCTCCGGGGGGTTGGCGACGGCACGCAGGCTGTCCAGTGCACGGCCGGAGATGAGCGCCGTCGTCGTCCGGGGAAGTTCCGCCAGCCCCGCAAAGGCGGCCGCCGAGCGCGGGAGTGCGCGGGCGTCGTCCGCGTGATCCACGAGCGGTGACATGGTGCCGTCGAAGTCCATCGCCACGAGCAGGTGCTCGGTGCCGGCGACGCGGCGAACCGCCGCCAGCAGTTCAGGGGAGAGCGAGAGCGGCGCTCTGCCTGAATCGTTGGGGCCTGAATCGTTGGTTTCGGTGGCGTCAGGAGTCATCGCGTACAACCTTTTCGGCGAGGGCGTTCAGGAAGTCGGAGGACCAGAGGTCGACGTCGTGGTCCAGGATCTGCTTGCGCATGGCCCGCATGCGGCGGCCTGCCTCGGACTTTGGCATGTGGACGGCCTTCATGATGGTGTCCTTGAGGCCGTCGATGTCATGCGGGTTCATCAGCAGCGCCTGCTTGAGCTGATCGGCGGCGCCGGCAAACTCACTCAGGACCAAAGCGCCGTCGTTTTCCGTCCGAGCCGTGACGTATTCCTTGGCCACGAGGTTCATGCCGTCGCGCAAGGCTGTGACCAGCATGACGTCGGCGGCCAGGTACAGCGACACCATCTCCTCGATGGGGTAACTGTGGTGCAGGTAGCGGACGGCCGTGTTCTGCATGGTGTCGAAGGTGCCGTTGATGTGGCCCACGGTGCCTTCGACCTCCTCGCGGAGCAGTCGGTACTGTTCCACGCGTTCCCGGCTGGGGCTGGCCACCTGGATCAGGGTCGCATCCTCCACGGTGAGCTTGCCGTCCTGCAGCAGTTCCTCGTAGGCCTTGAGCCGGTGCCGGATGCCCTTGGTGTAATCGAGCCGGTCGACGCCGAGCAGGATGGTCTTGGGGTTGCCGAGGTCCCGGCGGATCTGCTGCGCCCGCTCAACGACCACCGGGTCCTTGGCCAGCTCGCTGATCTGCTTGACGTCGATGGAGATAGGGAATGCCTGGGCCCTGGCGATGTGGGTGGTTTCGCCGCCGGCGCCCCTGACGTGGACCTGCTGCTGCTTGACGCTGGCGCCCAGGAAGCGCCGGGCGGAGCGCATGAAGTTTCCGGCGTCGCTGCTGCGCTGGAAGCCCACCAGGTCCGCGCCCAGCAGGCCGTCGATGATCGCGCGGCGCCAAGGCAGCTGGGCGAAGATCTCCGGCGGAGGGAACGGGATGTGGTTGAAGAACCCGATCTTCAGGTCCGGCCTGGCCTCCCGGAGCAGCTTCGGCACCAGTTGGAGCTGGTAGTCCTGCACCCAGACCGTGGCGCCCTCGGCCGCATGGCGGATGACGGCGTCGGCGAACCTTCGGTTGACCTTCCGGTAGGAGTCCCACCAGGTGCGGTGGAACTCCGGCGGGGCGATCACGTCGTGGTAAAGCGGCCACAGGGTGGCGTTGGAAAAGCCCTCGTAGAAAAGCTCGATGTCGTCCGTGCTCAGCTGGACCGGGATCAGATCGATGCCGCCGTGGCTGAACGGCTTGACGTTTTCATCGGGGGCGCCGTGCCAGCCCACCCAGGCGCCGTCGGTCTTGGTCATCATCGGGGCCAGCGCTGTTACGAGTCCGCCGGGGGAGCGGCGCCAGCCGTCCTCGCAGCCGGGTTCGTCAGCTGAACAGCGGTCGACGGGCAGCCGGTTGGATACCACCATGAAGTCGAACTGATCCCCTGCCTCGGCACGTGTAGACGCGCCGTCGCTGTCCGTCTCCGCCGCTTCAGTGGTGTCTTGGCCGCCGTGTCCGGCGCTGTCCGTTGCTTCCATTGGTGCCCCCTGGGGTCCGCTCGTGGCTCTCCGTCAACCCTAGCCGCACGGAATCTTCCGGGCTATTCGTCCGTTGGGCAGGCTGAAGGGAAACTTGAAAGCGCAAGTTCTCGGGTTTCTCCCCTAAAATGATGAAGTTGCCACTGAGTGGACCGTCCCTGGCCGAACGACCCGAGGAACCAATGAGCCCCGCAAACGAACCCCGACAGTCAAAGGCAGAGCGCACTGCCGCGGCGCGCGAGAAAGCCCGTGAGATCCGCGAGGCGCAGCTGAAGAAAGAGAAGCGCAACAAGCTGCTGATCGGCTGGGGCATTGTTGCCGCCGTCGTAGCCATCATCGTGATCGTTGCGCTCGTTGTCACTTCCAACATCAAGAACAACGCCCCGGTGGCCGACGAGGGGCCCACCCCGGCCAACGGCAACATCCACGGCGGCGTCACCTTGCTGGCCAACACTGAGGTTGCCAAGACCGAACCCGCCACCGTGAAGCTGTCCGACCTGCCGGCCGCGCCGGCCACGCCGCCGGCTACGGTCACGGCACCGGGCGCAGAGGCTGAGGCCGGCAAGCCGGTCAAGGTGGTCCTTTATATCGACTTCATCTGCCCTGTCTGCAAGGACTTCGAGGCGAAGTACAACGAGACCCTCACCAAGCTGCGCAATGACGGCAAGATCACGGTGGAATACCGCCCGCTCGGCTTCCTGGACAGCCGGTCCACCACCAACTACTCCTCGCGCGCGGCCAACGCCGCAGCCTGCGTGGTGAATGAATCCCCGGAGAAGTACTCGGATTTCGTCGACCTGCTGTTCGCTAAGCAGCCGGCCGAAGGCGGTGCCGGTTTGTCCGACAACGAGCTGAAGAAGCTGGCCACAGACGTCGGGGCCAAGAGCATCGACCAGTGCGTGGATGGCAAGACGTACCGCCCGTGGGTTAAGCACACCACCCAGGAGGCTTCGGTGATCGGCGTGACCGGCACACCCACCGTGTTTGTCGAAGGCAAGCAGTGGGGCACGGGCGACAGCGCGCAGACCCCGTTCGACCAGTACCTGCAGGCCGCGGTCGACGCCAAGAAGTAACCTTCCACGGCACTGCCGTTGACGGCCAGCCGTCGAAGGCCCGCAGTTGATGGCCCGGCCCCGGATCGCTCCGGGGCCGGGCTCTCGTTTGCCCTCGCTTCGCGGAAGCGGCGTTGCGCGTTTTTCTCAGCGGGCGTGGGTGGGCTAACCTTGTCTAGCGTCCTGATATCTGCCCCATTTGGGTCTGGTGCCAGCAGGCGCAGGAATGCCTCCTTAGCTCAGTTGGCCAGAGCATCGTTTATCCCTAGTCGCCGCCCCAACTCCCTTGAGATGGCGCCGATCGGACGTGGATGACATGCCTCCCACACTCGCCGCGGGAGCGTGATAACTTTATGTAAGCCTGCCCCCTTGGCACAATTGGTAGCGCGACGCTCTTGTAAAGCGTAGGTTGTCGGTTCGAGTCCGACAGGGGGCCCTGACTACTAGCTGCTGAGGTAGGACGTTTAGTTCTATCTAGTGGATCGCCGGAATCGGAGGTCCTATAACTCCTGAAAAAATGCCGGGTGCACGGCGCTGGCCGCGCCAGCTGATTGACAATTTCGGCTTGTAGGACCACGCGCTGATGTCGCCGCTTTGATTTGTTGAGGCGCCTCGTGGTCAGAAATCGCGTGCTTAGTCGATCTGGTGCTGGTTGTTACCCGCTGGACCTGGGCATAAAGAGAGCCCAGGATTGCACTGCTTCTCTAGCTCATTCGGTCAGAGCACTTGAATCTTCATCAAGGGGTGCCGGGTTCGAAACCCGGGGGGAGCACTGGCTGTCGTGTGAACCACAGCCTGTGACGAGACGATTCTTTACGTGTCTGGATCGCGTGGAGTCGTGGAGGGTTGCCTGTGACTTTCGGCGATAAATGGCGGCCGTTTCGTAACTGTCACATTTAGAAGTCGTCTGCATGCGCCCCCGCGGAACTCCGGGGTTGTGTAGACGACTATGGACACGGAAGTGTTCGGAGTCCGCTGCACGGACCTGGATTCCGCTTCATAGTCGCCTGTACAAACCGTCGTTTTCAGAAGTTGCGTGCACCAACCAGCAGGAACTACTTCTTTGGTGCCTCGGTCGCGCCTGTTGCGGGCACCCACCGTTAGAGGGTGGGCACGGAGACTCCCCGGGTGTCGGCGACCTCCCGGGGCAGTGTTCCCTGGCTGAGGAGCTTTCGGGCAGAGCGGATCTTGGGGCCAGGTCACCCGATAGGTGTCAAGGTCACCATTAGCCAGACAACGAGGAATCCGAGGCCGGCCGAGACTAGCAGTACGGTCAGGAGCGGGACGGCTGCTTCGCGGGTGATGATGCGGAGCAGGACGGAAACCGGCATCCCCATTAGCCGCGTCAGGCCCAGAACTTTCCCGCTTGGACGTCGAAGTCGTTGCCTCGCAATGCCGCGGTCTGTCCGAAGGAGTGGTGCAGGCTGCGGGCACTGAGGATGGCGGCAGTGGTATCTAGGGCGACAAGGGAACTAGGGGTGCGGGAAACCGAAGCCGGCGACGCTCACCGTCCAATGGCAGACTATGCATGCAGAAACAAGTCTGGACAGTACGATTTCGAGTTATGGAAGCTAATACCCTCTACAAGGACCTAATGTTCACGGTGCTTCGCATCGTTACTACGGATGAGAACGGACATGGTGACGGCAATCGCGGGACCTGCGTAATGGTCGACCTGGAATTGACTCCTGAGACAACCACGCCTGTACTTGTCACAAATAAACATGTTGTCGAGCGCGCCGGCGAGATTTCGCTACACGTTCAGACGCGCAATATTCACGGTAATGTTATTCTTGGCGACACCGTCCCAGTGAAAATTACTCTTGAGGGCGACCGCTTCTTCTCACCACAAGGCGGCGATGTGGACATCGCAATAATTCCATTCGGCCAAGTTTTGCTCAATTTCAAGGACCAGTATCCGGACCGTGAGCCCTTCTGGCGCTGTCTGCCGGTGTCAGAGTTTCCTTCAAATGACGAATACGCCTCATTAGATGCGCTCGAAGAGGTTTTCTTCATCGGACATCCCGATGGCCGTTGGGATAAAGTGAACAGGACGCCAATTTTTCGACGTGGAATCACCGCCACTCCAGCCATTCTCAACTGGGAAGGACGATCAGAATTTCTGATCGATGCAAGTGTGTTCCCAGGAAGTAGCGGGAGTCCCGTGTTCGTGTCGCGCACGACAACTTTTCTGCAGAACTCAAAATTGATAAAAGAACAGCTTGCAATATTCGCTGGACTAGTGACCGAGTCCCACCATCGGAAACACGACTTTGAAGTGCTAGAGCTCCCGTATGAAATTGAGGAATCGATCGATCTCGGCGTAGTTACGAATGTTACTGCAATCAAGCGGGCGTTAGATAGCTATTGCGAATACGCAAATCAGCCAAAACCAAAGTTCCGCGATTCTGCCTTGGGTGCATCAAAATAGTGTTCAGATTGATATTCAATTTACTGCGTTTGTCTATTTAGTGGTGCCACAGTCGCCACGTCAGGCCGCTGCTTACGCCCTTGTACTCATTGGGGACGGTCGCCAGCGGGAAAGCTCTGCACAGCTTCGGCTGTGGAGATCTTTCGTGCACCGTGCCGGGTTCTTGTAGCGCCCGTATTCGCTTTGTTGCTGGCGGCGCTGGTCCTGGGCCCTCAGTTGGGCAGCTGTTGCCGCGGCGGTCACGGTACCTGGTTGTGGCGGAAATGAAGCGTTCATGAGCCGCAACATCTTTTCCAACCGGGAGTCAATGTCGGCGGGGGTTCGAGCCGAGCTGGTTCTTCCGGTTTTGCGTCGTCGGCCATGAGTTGGTTGGTCCGTGCCGAGTCGGTTTGGACGGCCTTCAGCGTGTCGGCGTGCTTGAAGGGTTCGCCCAAGAGATCGGCGGACGGGAGACTGCGGCGGGCTATTTGTGTTGTTGCCCTGGGCACTCCTTCAATGCGTTCTTCGACGGTTGCCAGGTCAAGGTCCCGGGCCGGTATGAGTCGGGCCCGGAGTTCATGGCCACCGATGGTTCCGAGCTCGTCGTAGCAGTAGAGGTTCATGAGCCGGTGGCGGTGTTTGCCGACCCACGCCGGGAGCGCTTCGGCCGCGTCCCCGCGCTTGTCGAGGGACTTCCCGTCGATGGTGGTGTTGAAGGCGTCCGCGGTGGTATCGATAGTCCGGGCCGCTGTTGCCGGGATCAGGGGCACGTCGCCGGCGGCGGCCGTGGCATGTTCGCCGCGTTTGGTATGGGCAACAGCAACCATGTTGCGGTTGTAGGTCCGGTCCAGGCGACTCAGGCGCAAGTTCCTGATCGGCGACAGCCTTTTCCGGGACCAGGGGTTACCGCTGGTGAGGACTTTCGCCTGGGCGAAGTTCAGGGTGTTGTCATACGTGCTCAACGGCGTCGGCTCCAAAGCCCTCATCCGCTTGGCGGAGAACACAGATGCATCCTTGCTCATTGGCGGCGCCGACCGGCCAGGACCCCTGGCCTGGGCGGACAGGTCCTCGAGGGATCAGTCTCCGCGTCCCTGATCCACAATCAACACCGCCCAGTCCTCGTTATCGCCGACAATAGATAACCGGAATGGCCGGGCCGCCGACTTCTCACCTCAAAGCCCTCGTCTTAGCTCGGCCGCGCCCCCGGACCGGTAAGAACCCATGAAAACGACAACGACGCTATTAGGCGTCTGGTGCAGCCCGTAAGGGGATCCCCTAACGGACAGCCGGACCCTTCTGCTGGTCCGACTCGATGTGTCTGATAACTCCTTTGCCCCTAATCCATAGTGTTTCGAGACGCGGAGTCTAAAACGACCGCTGATCATCACAGCGGTTATGCCGGTCAGTTCAGGGTCATCCCCTCTGGCACGGCGCGCTCCTCAGGCCTTAGCGCCCTCTCCCATCCGCCATCATCGAGAATGCGAAGCTCGGAGTTCCTGAAACTTTCGTGAATACGCCACAGGCTCTCCTCATCGCGGAAGTTTCTGAGGAGGCCCCCTGAAGGATCGAGGATGTCGAGCACCATTAGCCGGACTACCTCGCGAAGCACGATGCTGACGAGATACGTCTCGTCGTTCTCGGGGAACTCGCCCCTATCGAAGTGCTTGATCGAGTTGTAGGTGTTAGCAGCCGCCCGGGCCAAGCCGACGATGCTTTCTACCCGGTCGCCCCAATCGACATTGAGTGAATGCAGACACCGATAGACATAGGTTGCCGTCGTCGTCCTACCGCGCCTGTAGGTGACCATTTCACCCTCACGCTCACCTATGAGATGTCCGCCAGCTTCCAAGGACATAGACAGGGACACGACCAGATCCTCGATCAACACTCGGCGCCTCCCAAGAACCCCGACCGTAGGGAGAATGAACCGCCTCCACCGCTCGTACTCTCCAGCCCATCGAGCGAGACCTTCCGGCCCGATTTGTCGAAGGTGGACGAGAGGCTGCCGCAAGTCATCTTTAGTGGGTTGTTTCTCCGCATATTCGCGAACCGTCCTTCGGCTGATCAGTTCCACGAAGGGGTTATTTATCAACCTGCCGTTGCCTAGCCGAGTTGTGAAGGTCTCATCCCTGACGTGATGCTTTCGAAAGTGGATCGCTCCGTCGAAGGCGAGGACAAGGAGATGCACAACCTTCCGCTGCTCCACGAGGTGGTCGAAGAAGCGTCTAGGTTCTGCAAACCTGCTGCCGAGCACGACCCATTCGAAGATGCCGAAGGTTGGGTCGTCAGGGGTCTCGGAGCCAGTTGTCCGCCAATCTGTCCGGAGTGTCATCACCGCGTCTCCCTGAGACCATTCAACAGAGTTGACGCTCTGGACCTCCACGGCGACCTTTTTCACCAAGCCCTTGTCATCGGTTTTCCTCTCGTGGCTGATTGCGGTGAAGCCGCTCCACTCTTTCAACCCGTCGACATGGCTTCGCACCTCTGAAACCAGGAGGGGTGTCGATAGGTCAGCTTCGCGTCGTGCAAGCACAATTTCTGTCGGTAGCAGCCTTCCGAGCGACAAACCAGGCCCACTTTTAATCGTGTGTCCGGACCACTGAACGTCGAACAGCGACACGTCACCTGCATCAGTTTTTAGCACCATGTTCTCGGGAGGAGTGCGTGTAGAGAACCATGCCTGCACAGGGTTGAATTGCCCCGTAGGGTCATCTTGGATATACGGAACCTCTATCACTGCGCCGTTCGGCTCTTCCATGCGCAATGTGCTTCCTACATACGGCGTATCCGCGACTCCGTCAACAAGCAGACCCACAAGGGATTTTCCGAAGGTGAGTTTCTCAACAGCCATGGCGTCAGCATAGCCGCGGTGGCCGAGACCACGTCTTTCTGTTTTGAAATTGAGACCGTTACTCCTTAGAGGATGTAATTATTGCCGTTTGATACAAAGTCTGGCTCTTGCCAGGCTTGATTCTTCTTATGGGTCTGCCAGAACCCTCGGAGCATGCAGAGACTCTCCGTTACCTGCTTCAGCAGACCAACCTGCTGGTGGAGTAACGAGCCGTCGATTCGGTTTGGCTCAGGGCGATGAGCCGGCTTTTGCCTTAGTTTGCGCACGAGCCGTAATGGTTTTAGGACTTCCTCGATGCCATCCTCAGAAACATGGCGAATAGCCAAAGAGTGATGGAGTCGGCCGAGAGTACCCACTGTCTTTCCGTCCTCATCGACCTTTCTTGCGCCCAGATCGTCAAGGGCCTTGTGTAGCAGATTGTCGGAGAGCAGATGGTCTAACTGCAGTATGAACGCATCGAATTCCTTACCCGAGGGCCTTATCATCCAACCGAACTCTCGAGGACGCTCCACGCTTCTAAGGAGAGGTTTTTCGTAGATGTTCACATGCAGCTCGTTCCACGCCTCGAGCTCAAAAAAGAACCGCTCAAACGGGCCAAGGCCATCTGCCCAATGTCCCATCTGCTGAGCCCACCACATGGGATGGGGTTTCAGTGTCGACGATTCTTCGACCTGGAAGGTATTCCATCGCAGTTGGTGGGCTGGATGCAGCTTTGCCAGGTCGCCCAGGAACGCGCAAACCCTGCGGATGATCGGGGTCGCGGCGTCCTCTGGATCGTATCGTGAGAGATCGTAGGCGTACCCGATGTGGCCCATGATGATCTTGTCTTTTTCTGAGGCTGCCTCATCGGAATACACTTTGTCGGACACGATGGTGTCGGCTCCGAAATCTCGAAATTCAAAGTTGAATCTAGGGTCGTTTCGGTAGGACTCGAGCACGTCGAATTCAAAGAACGCAAGCTCTAGAGTTCCACGGCCTGCAGCCAGAAGGCGGCGGTAAGGCTCGTTCCCGGGGACCGTATTGACGTCGCCTGAGGTCATCGCGGCGGGCGTGGGGTACAAACAGACCCCGTAGGGCTCTTCGGCGAGTCGTTGCAGTGACTCGATCTGGTCGTCCTCTGTGCGTCGCGAAGGCCACGGTCGAATGTGTGGGTTCGGATAGTCCTGTTCGCTCACAACCTGAACCTTTCCACCCCGCACCAGCTCCGTTGCTGCGGGGATGAGATGTGCGGACTCTCTATCTAGGTAGAGGCCATTGAAATCCCCGGAATTCAGGTATCGATCCTTTATTTCCTTCATCAGTTCAGCCATGTCCTGATTATCTCCGAGTGCCCGGGCAAATAACGCCGGCGACCCGGAAGCCTCATGTCTGAGGATCGGATCTATACGGATGGGACGACGCACGGGAAGGTCCCCAGTCACCGCGTCCGGGAAAGGGAACCCCGATGCCTTGGCAGCGATTCATCGAGCCACCACAGCAGTGCGCAGACGACTTCTGACACGATGCGCAGTCGACATCTGAAACTGAGAGGCGCATCGGAAGCTCTAAGTGCTCGATTGGGAATTCACTGGCGTGCTTCCGAACAGCTTCGAGCACCGAGGCGTTCCTCAGCGACCGCGCCTCGATCCTAGGACTTGGTGAGCGGCCGCTCGGCAGAGAGAGCGACAGCAAGGCCAACCAATCGAACCCACTTCTCGCGGAGCTCTTCCTCGTCCTTCGCCTTGCGGCGTTCATATCCACGTCGCACGGATGACCCAGCTTGTCCGGAATGAGTGGGCGACGAACCATCACAAGGCGCGTGCAGGGCAGCGGACGGTCTTCGTCTTGCTCTGGTAAATCGCTTCTGTCCCGGGCGGAAGAGAGGCACCGCACAGCCGGCACGCTCCGGCGTACCCAAGCCTCATTTGTTTCATGGAGGACATGATCCCGCCGGCGCCCGCAAGTGGCTCAATGTAAGTAGCCACGCTTGAATAAGTATCAGTATCGCCCCCACAAGGCCTCACACGCCCTTATTTCTGCAGCTCCTCGTACACGAGTTCGCCGAGCATCTTCAGCAGAGCCTTCATTTTCGTCTTGTCGCCGAGTGCCTGGAGGCTCAAGTTGTAGTGGCTGTCCATGGAATTCGAGACCGCTTCGGTGACGGCGGATTCCAGGTGCGGGCTACTACCGAAGTGGTTCCGTGAGTTGTTCTGGGCCTGCTTTTGCAGCGTCTCGTTCTTCACCAGCTCTCGGCGTACGCCCTCCACAAAGTGAGCCACCGCGTCGAGCTCTTCACCCTCAAACGGCAGGTTGGCCTGCTGGATGACTTCCTTCCACGTGACGAGGACGGGATCCTTGGCTTGGCCGGTTCCCGGATCAGTCAAGGGTTTCAACGGCTCGCCTTCACCGGAGAGCTGCAGCTGGGCCTTGCCCTTGTCCTTGAGCGCGTACTTGGCCAGCACCACGCCGGAGACGTCCAGCGCGACCTTTGCGTCGTTGACCCGGAGAACGGGCAGGAGGTGTTTGTAGTAGATCGAGCGCTTCTCCAAGTCCGTGTCGGCGAAGTCGACGATCTGGGAGAGGAAGTCGTAGGCGCGGACAAACGAGCCGAGGTCCTTGCGGAACAGGTCCAGCTCGTCCTGGGCGGCCTTGTCGCCTTCGGCGACAGCGGCGTTGTACCGGGTGTTGAAGCGGGACTTCGCCGGTGCCACCCAGCCGGAGAGGGCGTTGTTGCCGGCCTCCAGGACGTAGGACTTCACGAGCCCGTCCACTTCGGACTCGAGGTAGATCTGGGCGGCGTCGAGCTTGGCCTGAAGATCGTGCACCACGTTCGGTTCGGAGACGCCCTCCAGGGCGGCCTCCCGGAAATATGGCTGGAAGGAAGCCAGAATCTCATCCGGGTCGTTGACGAAGTCCAGCACGAAGGTCTGGTCTTTGCCCACGGCGGTGCGGTTCAGACGGGACAGGGTCTGCACAGCCGAGACGCCGGAGAGCTTCTTGTCCACGTACATCGCGACGAGCAGGGGCTGGTCGAAGCCGGTCTGGAACTTGTTGGCCACCAGCATGATCTTGTACTCGTCCGTGGAAAATGCCTCGGGCAGCGTGCGCCCCTTGAGCCCATGGTTCATGTTGAGCTCGGTGAAGGCGTTGGGGCCGGAGTCGTCGTCGTTCACTTCGCCGGAGAAGGCAACCATGGTGCCCAGACCGAAGTAGCCGGCGTCGTGGATGTATTTGTCGATGGCGAGCTTGTACCGGACGGCTTCCTTGCGGGAACCGGTGACCACCATGGCCTTGGCCTTGCCGTCCAGGCGCCAGGCGACGTTGGCTCGGAAGTGCTCCACGATCACCTGGACCTTCTGGCTGATGTTGTACGGGTGCAGCTTCACCCAGTTCATCAGCGACTTGAGCGCCTCGGATTTCTCCACCTGGGTGTCGTCCGAGTCGTAGTCCCGGCCCTCGTGGGTGAGCCGGTAGGCGACCTTGTAGCTGGTGTAGTTCTGCAGCACGTCCAGGATGAAGCGTTCCTCGATGGCCTGCTGCATGGAGTACAGGTGGAACGGCTGCGGCAGCCCGTCCGGCCCCTTGCGGCCGAACAGCTCGAGGGTCTTGGCCTTGGGTGTGGCGGTGAAGGCGAAGTAGCTGATGTTCTTGGCATCGGCACGTTCGGCCATTTCGGCCGCCAGATAGCTTTCGACGTCGAACTCGCCGCCGTCGTTGACGTCCGCCAGTTCCTCCGCGGAAAGCACCTTCTTGAGCTTGTTCGCGGTGGATCCGGTCTGTGAGGAGTGGGCCTCGTCCGCGATGATGGCGAAGTTCCGGCCCTTCAACGCCTGGGATTCGGCGATGGCCTTCAGGGCGAACGGGAAGGTCTGGATGGTGACGATGATGATCGGAGTTCTCGCCACCAGGGCAGCGGTGAGTTCGGCGGACTTGGAGCCGGCATTCCCGCGGATGGGGACCACGACGCCGGACTTGTGCTCGATCTGATAGATCGCGTCCTGCAGCTGGGCATCCAGCACCGTCCGGTCCGTCACGACGATCACGGAGTCGAAGATCTTTTCGTTGCCGGCGCCGTGCAGGGAGCTGAGCTGGTGCGCAGTCCAGGCGATGGAGTTGGTTTTGCCGGACCCGGCGGAGTGCTGCACCAGGTAACGGTGGCCCGGACCCTCGGCCCGGGCGGTCTCGATGAGCTGGTTGACCACGTCCCACTGGTGGTAGCGGGGGAACAGCAGGGATTTGCGGACTTCCCGCGCGCCGGTGACGGGGTTGGTCTTGTCGCTGATCTGCAGGTGCAGGAACTTGCCGACGATGTTCAGCCACGAGTCACGCTGCAGCACCTGTTCCCAGAGATAGCTGGTGGCCGAACCCTTGAGGTTGACCGGGTTGCCGGCGTGGCCGTCATTACCGAGATTGAAGGGCAGGAAGTAGGTGTCCTTGCCCTTGAGCTCGGTGGTCATCTGGATTTCGTCGTTGCTGACGGCGAAGTGCACCAGCGCGCGGCGGCCGAAGGACAACAGCGGCTCGTCCTTGTTCTTGGCGTTGCGGGGCAGCCGGTCTTTGCGGTACTGCTCGACGGCGTCATTGATGTTCTGCGTGAAGTCCGTCTTGAGCTCGATGGTCGCCACCGGCAGGCCGTTGACGAACAACACCAGGTCAATGCTCTTCATCGTGTCGACCGTGGAGTAGTGGACCTGCCGGATCACCCGGAGGCGGACCTTGCCGTAGCGCTCAAGGGTCTCCGGGTTCAGCCCCATGGCCGGCCTGAACTGGCACATCTCAAACTTCGCGGCGACGTCCTTGAAACCGGTGCGCAGCACCGAGAGCATGCCGGCTTCCTTGGCCGCGGGCTTGTCCAGGACCTTGCACAGCCGGTCCAGGAGGAGCCGCTTTGCGACCTCGTGCTCGGCGGGTGAGTCCGCCGGCTTCAGAACGTTGGCTAGTTGCTCCGGCTGGGTGTCCGCGAGCCACGCGAAGACGTCTTCGGGGACCAGAGCCCGGGTGGCGTCGTAGAGCTCGCCTGCCTTGCGGTCGGGCTCGTAAATCCAGCGCTGTGCTGCAAGAGCCCGGCAGATCTCATCCTCGAACGTCACTTCATTGTGCTGCGCCATATTGTTCCCCCTAGAAACTGTCGAAAAAGTCCTGATCCAGCTTCTTCACAACCACGGTCCGGTCCACCTGAACGCCGACACCGTATTCGAACATGAGCGACGCCAACCGCTGACCGTCAATCAGTATCAACGTGTAGTGGGCAGTGTCCCTGGCCACGGCACGGGCTCCGGTGGTGAACGTCGAAGTGGTGATGAAGATGCCCTTGGTGGCGCGGAACTGTCCCAATGCCCCGCTGAAGGCCTGGACCTCCGGTGCCCCGACATTGTTGCCCTCGGAGTAGCGTTTCGCTTGGAGGTAGACCCGGTCGAAGCCCAGCGCATCCTGCCAGACAATCCCATCGATGCCCTTGTCCCCGGATCGCTGCGTGGGCTTGAGGTTGTCTTCTCTGTCGGTTCCATAGCCCAGGGCCTTGACCACGAAGGGAATCAACCGCTCGAACGCGTCGGGCGTGAGTTCGAGGAGGTTTCGATAGATCTCGTCGATCACGACCTGATTCAGTTGGTTCGCTGATTGTTCGAGGACTTCTGACGGGTCAGATTCGGCCACTACAGGTGTTTGAGCCTCCGTGCCGTTAGGGTTTGCCGTCGAGAGAGTCTTGGGCAGGCTCGATTTCTTCTGGTATTCGCGGTAGGAGTCGTACTCCATCAAGGTCTGAAACGTAACTTTGACCCCGTTCGAAAGGCGGTGGAGACCTTCGTCGCTGATCCTGTATTGCCCGCGAGCTTCGCGTACGAGCAGCCCAGCCTTCATCGAATCGAACAGGGCCCAGTTGATTCGGTTAACCCAGCGGGCTTCCCCCGATGACATGACTTCGGCCATATCTTCGTCCGAAAGATTTGTATGATCAGATACCGCGACCCGAATCTCGGCATTTCGCCGGATCTGTCCGTCCGACATGACTTGAAGTACAGGGTTAATGAACCCATGCCACTGTGGCAACGTCATGGTCAGGCCGCTCTTTCTCGTACGTCAATTTTTCCGGTCACGGCAGCAGAAATGAGGGCGGACCGTCGCTCGCGCAGGAGCACTATTGTGGATATTGCCTTTTCGATCAACTTGTCAATCTTGTTTGTGCGCGAATCTAAGTCGCGCACAATTCTTTTCTGCTGGACGAGATCCGGGAGCGCCACCCAGATCCGGATCATCCGGGTGAGGCCCAAGTCCTGGTTGGTGGCACCTCGCGTGTGAAGCTGCGATTGGTCATAGCCACCGTGGCTATTCAATGCATACGCAACGTAGTGCGGATCAGCAAGGTCGCGCCGCACCTTGAGAACGGCCACGTGTACCCAGACCTGGAATTTCTGATCGAGATCGACAACACGCGCGATTCCGGTTGTGCCGCCCTTGGTGTACAGAACATCCCCCTTCTCCGGCACGATCCTTTTGGAGAACTCTTCATAGTCCGACTCTGAAATGAACTTTGCGTCAGTCAACGACCATGAATCAACGCGTATGTTTCGTGCCGACAGAAACATGACACCACCGTCATCGACATACTGGGGAGAGAAATGCGGCCCGTCTGCTACTTTTCGCGTAAGCCGGCCTAACTGGATGGGCTCGAAGGTGCGGCCGATTTCGCCGAGCCAGGGGATCCCCGAGGGTTTGGTGGGTTCTGTGGGGTCGAGGCCCTTGGTGACGGCATGGGTGATGATGGCCTGGCGCTTCTCGGTGAGTAGTGCGGCGAGCCGATCCTGCTTGGCGATTAGGTCATCAATCTGCCCTGTTTCCCGATCGAGAAAGGAGACGATGTTGTTCTGTTCCTCGATTGGAGGTTGAGGAACTGGCAACTCTTTGGCGTCCGCCCATCGGAAGTCGGTAGACCTCTCCCGAACACCCTTGGCAAGTGCACTTATATACCCAGTCAATGCGATGTGACGCAGCGCTCGAGCGTAGAAGTGGGCGTTGAATCCAGACTTTGGAGTGCACGCCGAATAGACAGGCGTCGATTGTCCCAGCGAGTCCGAGACTCCGATTGCTCCGGCAAAGGCGTCCATTGCGTGGATCACGAGGTCGCCGGGGTGAATGGTCTGGTAGCCGATCTGCTTGTCGCCCTCTGTGTAACCATCGATCCGTCGGTTCGATCGCAGTGTCACTTGGCCGTCCCGGAAGGCAGTGACAATCCCCGCAGATTTGATTGGGGGCCTCTTGTGCAAATCGAAACCGTTCTTGAGCTTGACCATCTTCCAATGCGCAGGAATATCGCCCAGCCAATCGACGCCGGAAGGCCGGTATTCCGGGAATTGTTTGAGCCCGGTCACTTCTCCACCTCAGCCAACATCGTTGTGATCTCAGAGATGAGCTCGTTCAGTTCATCGTCGATCTCGTCCAAGGTCCTAGGCGCGACATACTTGTAAAACTGCCTTGTGAAGGGAATCTCGTAGCCGACCTTTGTCTTGGACTCATCGATCCAGGCGTCGGGAACGTGGGGGAGGACTTCGCGTGCGAAGTAGCCCTGAAGGTCCTCACCAAGGGGCACGTTTTCGGTGTCCCGGAGGTCCGTATCGGCTTCGGGGGTTCCCTTGGGTCCCTCGCAGATGTCGGCAGTCGCGTCACTTTCGGAGAGACCGGTAATAACGGCCTTCAGGACCGGACCCGCCAGTTTCAGGCCAACCTGAGTGAGGGCGGCCTTCAGTACGCGGAGAAAGGCCTCGCGGTTCCTATAGGTCTCGGCCGGCTCGATCACCGAGGAGCGGAGGGCCTTCTCCAGGAGCTGCCTAGCGTCGTCGGACAGCTTTTCGACCGGTTTCTGTGCCAGGACGGCGTCGATCCGTTCGGGCGTGAACGCGAAGTTAAGTTTCAGGGGTCGTTCGACGGTGATGGTGGAGTAGCCGAAGTCGCGGGTGTTGAAGATCTTGGAGGTCTCGCCGTCGTCTTCGAAGGCTCCGTAGAGCTGAACGATGTTCGCAATGTCCTGGGGGCCGAGTTCCTTGCGCTTGGAGCCGAGGCTCTTGCGCATCTTCTGGAAGTAGTCGACGCCGTTGATGAGCTGGATCTTACCGACGCGCTCGGGGTGTTTCTGCTTCTTGCTGTTCGAGAGGATCCAGATGTAGGTGGCGATGCCGGTGTTGTAGAACATGTCCGTGGGCAGCGCGATGATGGCCTCCACGAAGTCGTTCTCGATCAGGTACTTGCGGATCTCGGACTCGCCCGAGCCGGCCCCGCCGGTGAACAATGGTGAGCCATTCAGGACGATGCCGATGCGGGAGCCGCCCTCCTGGGCCGGGCGCATCTTGCGGACCAGGTGCAGCAGGAACAGCAGCGAGCCGTCGCTGACCCGGGGCAGGCCCGGGCCAAAGCGTCCGTCGAAGCCGTGGAGATCGTGCTCCTTCTGGATCTGTGGCTGGATCTTCTTCCACTCCACGCCGAAGGGCGGGTTGGAGAGCATGAAGTCGAACTGCTGGCCGATGTTCTGGTCGTTCGCGAGGGTGTCCCCGACGGAAATCTTGGAGATGTCCTGGCCCTTGATCAGCAGGTCCGACTTGCAGATGGCGTAGGACTCATCGTTGATTTCCTGCCCATACGCGACGAGCGAGGCACTGGGGTTCAGGGCGTGGAGGTGCTCCTGCGCGACGGTGAGCATGCCACCCGTTCCGGCAGTGGGGTCGTAAATGCTGCGGACGATGCCCTCTTTGGTGAGGACGTCGTCGTCGTAGTTCAGCAGGAGCTGGACCATGAGCTGGATGACTTCGCGCGGGGTGAAGTGCTCACCGGCGGTTTCGTTGGAAGCTTCGGCGAAGCGGCGGATGAGCTCCTCGAACATGAGGCCCATCTCGATGTTGCTGATGGTCTCCGGGTGGAGGTCGATCGCGGCGAAGTCCTTGGTGACGTGGTAGAGCAGGTCCGAGCTGTCCAGCTTCTCGAGCGTCTTGTAGAACTCGAAGCGCTCGAAGATGTCCCGGGTGTTCTCCGAGAAGCCCTGGACGTAGTTGAGGATGTTCGCCTTGATGTTGGTGGGGTCGTCCAGGAGCTTGGCGAAGTTGAACTTGGAGGTGTTGAAGAAGCTGTGGCCCGAGGCCTTCTGGAGGAAGGTGTCCAGCGGGATGTTCAGATCCTTCTTGGCCTCGGCTTCCCGAAGTACGGCATCCTTGGTGGAGTCCAGGACGCAGTCGAGGCGGCGGAGGATGGTGAACGGGAGGATCACCGAGCCATACTGCGCCGGTTTGTAAGTGCCACGCAAAATATTCGCGATGGTCCACACCAGGTTGGCGTTGTTGTTGCCGGCCACTGCTCCCACTTTCCTTTGCTGCTGGCAGTGGGCGCGCGAAGCATATTGCGGCAAACGCAGCATCCCCATGCCGTGCAGCGTTCATCGATCACGCACGTACTTGCTATGCATTGTATGTGTCCGGGGGTGGCGTTGCGCCCGATCATCCTCGATGAACGGCGTGCTTAGACGCCCGTGCACCATTCGGCTCCGGATGAGGACGCGCCGAAGAGGGCAGCTCTTGGGGCTTCCCAAAATTGTTAGCTGCCTCGTATGGAGAGAGGCTCGATACGCAGGGGCGCCTCACTGGGCCAAACGAGGACCGCATTGCCCTCGCGGGAATTCTCCTTGTTGAGCACATCGATACGAGTATTGCGTCCGTCCGGGTGCGCCAGCTCGTGGATGCGCCGCTGATGCCAATGCCCGCAGAAAACGTGTGAGGGGGCCAAAGTGTCGACCACTTCGCGGAGGAGGACCCGGGTTTGTTCAGCCCGTGATCGAATCTCAGGAGTAAGTTCGAAATCGCCTTTCAGCGGAACGCCGGCAGGGGCATCGTGCGTGATAAGAACGTCCACCGGACCGCCAGCGATCAGCTTTTGTGCATCCTCCGGCGTTGGTTCCTCGTGACGCCACCAATCTTTGCCCTCCCGTCGGTGCTGGTAGTCCACGCTGAAGGCCCCACCCAGGGCCCCGACGACTAGGGCCTCAACCTTCGTGCGCCCGCCTCGGGGCAGCACCCGGATGTTGGATCGGAAGGTTGCCATGCCATCCGCCTCCACGGGGAGTTCTTCCAGGGTGTCCCAGTTGTCGTGATTGCCACCTGACACAATCAGGGTGAGACCGAGATCAAGCAGATACTTGTTAAGTTTGGCCTCGTAGCGGCCTCGTTTGGCACCCGGCCAGTCCAATCCGAAATCGCCCACATGAAGAATGGTCCCGGCGCCAGCGCGGGCAGCGGATTGAATAGCGGCGATGGCCCACCCCTGATCGCCGTGCCAGTCACCGGCGACGACAAAGGGGGCGCCGGCGTTTCTTGAGCTCTCGATGTCGGGCCGTTCTCCTGGTCTAGTCGAATTCAAGATGCACCGTTCGCCTGGAGGCGGGCGATGGAAAGTACCTGGGTCGTGCCACGCAGTGTGGGAAACCCATCGAGGCGGACGTCCAGCCACATCAGACCGCGTCGACCTACTTCCAGCTCGATGATCTTGAGGAGCTTAATCGCTTCGCCGTCGCGGCGGAGCTCCGCGGCGGGCAGGTCTTCATAGCGCCGGGTTGGGTTCCGGTCTTGGGCTAGCCGCATTACCGATCGGGGCGGGTCCAAGTGGATGGCGTACAAAGTTCCGGACTCGGTCCGCACCGCATAGCTTCCAGTCATTTCGTCGCTTAGCGACTGTGGGTTCGAATCCATATTGGTTTCGGGGGCTGGCCGCTAGCCCTGCTCCGGCGGGATGGGAAGCAGGATTTCAAGAAATTGTGGTACCACTGCGTCCTGGATCTGCATACGTAGATCGGAGCTGGGGTCGAAGCCTTGGGGGACGTAGCTGAGGAAGTGCCGGAGTGCTGGCACGGATACGTCCTCGGTCAGATCGAGTATGACTGAAACTCCCATTGGAAGTCCTTTCGCTTGCTTTAGTGATCTCTATCTCATCTGTCGCTATGTATCACTAGTGATACAGACAAACACGTTTCATATTAGTGGCATTGGGTGTGCCCACTAGACGTTCGCAAACTCCTCCGGCCCGGCTGCAGCAATGGCAGGAACGCCGCAAGCAGGTCGGGTCAAGGATCCGCGAGCTTCGACTAGGGCAAGAACTCACTCAGGAGGCGTTGGGACTCGAGGCGGGGCTGAGCCGGGTCATGATTATCGGCATCGAGTGGGGAAAAAAGAGCGTCGCCTACGAACGGCTCTGGGACATCGCTGACGTCCTGGGCGTGGACGTCACGGACTTCTTCGTGGGCCCCTCCAGTGCCCCTTCAACTGAGCCTTACCGCCGTGGGCGCGTCAAAAGCAGTACGAGGAGCAGACTATCCGCCGAACCTGGCCCGGAGTAAGCTCAACGGCACGCCGGTCATCGTCTCGGATCTAAAGGCGTCGTCCTCGCATCCGTTTGGCTGCAGGCGATGATCGGATGACTTTCGTGGCGGCTTTGGGGTAGGCGGGGGAACTTGACGTCGTTGAAGTGGATCAGTCCGTAGTCGCTAAGATCAACCGTTTGGTTGGCCGGCTCAACGCAACGTAGAGGTGATTGCAGGCCGTGATTGTCCGTGGGTTGAGAACGATGACATTGTCGAACTCCAGGCCCTTGAGTCGGAGCGTGGTGCCTACGACCGTCCCATACGGTTCCCAAGATGAGCGGTGGTTAAGTTGCTCGATCAACTGGGCAGCACATTCTTCTAGCGACGATTCGGGGCTTCCCTGCTTCATGGATAGTGCGTGAATAAAGAGCTTTTGGAGCTGGGGTCTGTACGTGTATCCCTCGTGGCCGCCGATGAGGCGGCGGAAGTAGTCGAGCGCGGCAGCCGCGCTTCCGCTGGAAAGGTACCGTTCAGCTGCGAGAACGACGGGCTGTCTTGAACGGCTAACTACCCCTTTAGTCTCTAAATTCCGCTTGAGAGTCTGTACCACGGCTGTTGAGACCCCTGTCCTTGTTTGCGCCGCGAACCCGATTAGTGCGACAAGGACCGCAGATCGGTCGGACGAGCTATCCAGGGTCCGCGCGATAGCCCGGGCCTCCGAAAGATCCGTCTTCTCCGCCACACGAACCCGCCCTTTGTACGAACGCGCTATTCGGGGCAGGGCGTTGATGTTCGCATGATCGGGGGAGATGATCGCGGTAGTCCCTGCCCGGGGTATCAGCGCGGAAAGACCACCTTGCGAAGCATCGCGCCCCACCGACACGATTTCCAGTGGATGAGGGCTGGCTACCGTGGGCCTCCGCCCAGCCAACAGGTCCGTGCGGGCCAGTGCGAGCCATTCGCCCAGACCTGGATTCGTATTCTTCCACCTGTGGGGTGTTGTCAAAGTAGCCAGGAGCGGGAGGACTTCGGTGGAACCGTCCCACGACGCGGAGGAGGTGGTGCCGAAGTCAAATATTGCCTGCAATGGATCCCCGAGAACGACGGTTGGGATGACAGCCGCTAGGGCTTCTACGGTTTGCGCCTGTTCGACACTGCAGTCTTGAAACTCATCGACAATCAGGAGATCAAACCCCATGGCCACTACATCGAGAACGGTCCTGCTCTTGAGCGCCCGTAGACCGGCTGATGGGAGGCTCGCGAGATCGGGCTTATCTCCCTCTTCCCATTCTGCTCGTCCGGGAAAGGCGCGTACCAGCCTTAGACTGAATGAAGAGATCGTTTCTATGCGCGGACGATTACGGCCGTGGGGCGCGACACGGCGTCTCAGCGCTGCGATCCCGGCGTTCGTGTGTGTGAGAACCAGGATGCGGAGCTCCGGGTGGTTCTCGATGGTACGAGCGATGGAATAGGTCTTGCCGTGGCCAGCCGGAGCAACCACGGCACCTGTTCCGAGGGTGGCGAGATCGACTGATTCAGACACTTGCCCCCCAAGCCAGAAGCTCCCGGACAATTCGAGCAGCAGTTGAGTCAGCCCTGATGGCTTGGCTATCGGCCAGCGCGATTTCTGCGAATAGTTCACCGCCGCTTGTGGACTTGAACCAAGTGGCCCCTTCCTTCTTCGCGAGGGACCCTAGGGCGCTTCGGAGATCATCCAACTGAGCATCCGAAACGGCTTCCCCTCTCAGAATTCTCCCGGAGACAGATGCTGGGCACCCTCTGGCAGCCACGGCAGCAGTGACAGCCTGGTGCGAGGAGTTCGCCATCCCGTGCTCCAGAACCCGACGCAGCCCGTCGACTGAGAGGGACTCTATGATCTGCTGTTCCGTGCATTTTGACTCGTCGCACCTGATCAGAGTCGTGGATGGGGGCAAAGCCGACAGATCGGTGTTCGTATCGTTGTCACAGAAGACCGCCGTGCGGTAGCCGAGATCGGCGAATGCAGCGGCATACGGGACCAAGTTTCCCTCCCCACCGGCGTCTGCCGTGGCCACTGCTGTGATGAGTCGCAGATTGTCTCCCTCAGCGTGAGCGTAAACACCTCGAGCAAATCCGGCTTCAGTCGCACCTTCACAGATCAGGACGAAGGGCGCGAGGAATGCCTCGGCATTCTTCCGGAGGGCGCCTTGAAAGGCTGAGCCCGGGACGACTGCCTGGGTCCTGTGAGGCTCGTTTCGAACGACAGCCAAGTTCGAATGCTTCAGCTCACGAAGGACGACGGGTGAATGTGTGGTCACGAAGACCTGCGTAAGAGGGGATTTATCGGAAGTGCGGAGTTCGAGCGCGCGAAGAAGGTGCCGTATCCGGAACGGTTCCAATCCGGACTCCACTTCGTCAACGAGTAAGACCCGCGCATCTTCGGAGTTTGCCATCTGCACGGCGATACCGGTGAGCCGTCGTGATCCGAGCCCGTGACGTTCCATTGGGACCTCCCCGCTGTGGAGAGAAACCGCGCCTTCTCCAAGCTGGAACGAATCTGCGTTGAGGGCCGCAGAAAGATTCGCCTCAGCTCGTATACCGCGCAACAGGCGAGCCTGAACCTTAACTTTGTCTGCGATACCAGTGAGTTCATGGAATGCGTTGACCGTCGCGTTCTTCGCCGCCCTTGATGCTTCAATTAGCGTTTGACCAGTCGGGCGCTGATCCTCTGCCCCTGTCATCCGAAGGAGGGCGGAGTTCCGCGACCAGCGGAGATCAGTGACGTCGTCGCTACCCACCCTCATCACCCCGAACGCTGCTCTGTGTGACGCGCGCAGGACGCCAGGTATGCTCTGTCGATCAGCGACTACTTGCCAAGTCGGTTCGAGGTAGCGGTCAACCCGAAGCTCGATCGTCAGGGCGGGTGTTTCAGTGTCTGGCTCGTCTACGATGACGCCAGTAGTTGGATTCACGCCCCGAACGTAGTTCATGAAAGCGTCCAGACCGAGGAGCTCGGCCGGGGGGTCAATTACGGTTGCCTGGATAAGGAGACCAGCATTTGCAGCAGAAGGACTATGGAAGTCGTTGTCCGTGAATGTATGGCTCCACCGGGGCGAGAAGAGGAGACCAAGAGCATCCAAAATGGTCGTTTTGCCTGAGTCGCCGGGTCCGACCAAGGCCGTGACTCCTGAGCCCGGCCGCCATTCCATTTGCTTGATCCCCCGGAAGTTCTCGATTAGAACGTCGTGTATTTGCACGCCTTCTGCCCCTTTTTCAATCGGGGCCTGAGTGCCCACCGCTTTGCTCTGTTCAATCTAAGGGGCAAAGGATCGATTCATGTTTTCCGCCATTGAGTTTCGCACTTTGGTGTCTCGGTCGCGGCTGCTGCCGAGACCCATCGGTAGAGGGTGGGCACTGAGACCCCTAGGGTGTCGGCGACCCCCGGGGCAGTGTTCCCTGGTTGAGGAGCTTTCGGGACGCCGACCGGTATTCGCCATCGCAAGCGATTCCGGACCAGCCCTCGACATTGGCGATCGATAATGCGTGCAGGCGTAGGCGCCCCAACCGGGGATCAGGATCGCTCCCGCGAGCCGCCCAGAGAACATTCCTCCTGCGGCTGCCCGGTATCCGATCGGAAATTCGCTCGCTGGTTGTTTCCCCCATGGTTCCCCCCTAGATGCATCGGAAGCGTGTGCCGCGGCGGTCTCATCCCGCCGGCGCGCCGGAACAGACGCCCCGTCAAGAAGGACCCTTATCGAATCACATGGTCGAAAACGTGACGTTGATGAGCTTTGACCTGTTTTGCTCGAGATCGCCGCATTTTTGGCGCTGTCATTTTCAGAAGTCGTCTGCACTCGCATCTAATCAACGCCGTCACGCGTGTTCCCGCCGGACTTTGTAGCCCTTCCTTCTCCTGGTGTCAGGCCGCGACACGGCCCCGTCCATTAGATGCAAGGCTGGCGCCACACTATTCACTCAGTGTATAGATTGATTCGTGAACAACTCTCTCACCCTGCTGGGCCTCCTAAGCCGCGAGCCGAGCTACGGCTACGACCTCAAGCACTCTTATGATCGCTACTTCGGTGCCGGAAAGGCCCTGGCTTTTGGGCAGGTGTATTCCACTCTGGCCCGCATGGTCCGCGATGAGCTGATCCAGGCCCTGGGCGAAGAGTCCGGCGGCGGTCCGGACCGCAAGAAATACGAGATCACTGTGGCCGGCCAGGACAAGGTGCGCGAGTGGCTCTTCACCCCAGATGTCCCCTCGGAGTCCCTGCAAAGCGAGATCTTTGCCAAGACCGTGATCGCCCTGCTGCTCGACGACGACGCCGACCGGCTGCTCGATGTGCAGCGCAGCGAACACATGGCCCGCATGCGGGAGCTGACCCGCCTGAAGGAGGACGCGGACCTGCTGCGGGTCCTGATGTGCGACCACGGCCTGTTCCACATCGAAGCCGACCTGCGCTGGATCGACCTCACCAGCGCCCGCCTGACCCAACTCAAGAAGGAGCTCCAGAGCGCATGAGCACCCAAGACATCACTGCACCCATCCTCAGCGCCCGCGGCCTGCACCACTCCTTCGGGCAAACTGAGGCCTTGCGGGGCATCGACCTCGACGTCCAAGAAGGGGAAGTGCTCGCCGTCATGGGCCCGTCCGGATCGGGCAAGTCCACGCTGCTGCACTGCTTGGCCGGTGTTCTTGTCCCCGACGGCGGTTCGGTGATCTACCGTCCCGCCGGGCGGCCCACACAAGAGACCAGTGCCCTCGGGGAGCCCGAACGGGCCCGGCTGCGACTGACCGATTTCGGATTCGTCTTTCAGTTCGGCCAGCTGCTGCCTGAACTCACGGCGGCGGACAACGTCAGCATCCCGCTGCTGCTGGCAGGGACCAGGCGCCCCGAAGCGCTGCGCCGGTCCGCGGTGTTGCTGGAACGCCTTGGCCTGGACGGACTGGGCGCCAAGCTGCCCGGTGAACTGTCCGGAGGACAGGCCCAGCGGGTCGCCGTCGCCCGGGCGCTGGTGACTTCCCCTGCCGTATTGTTCGCCGATGAGCCCACGGGTTCGCTGGATTCCCTCGCCTCAGAGAACGTGCTGACTCTCATGCTCGAGCTGGTTCGCGAAGAAGGCACCACCGTTGTGATGATCACCCACGACGCGCGCACCGCCGCGTACGCGGACCGGGAAGTCATCGTGCGCGACGGCGCAATCGGCGCCGGCTACCGGGTCTCCGCGTGAACCCCGGGTTGCTCAAACTGGCAGTCGTCGGCAGCCGGACCGCCTACGGCAGGCTCGCCGGAATCGCCGGAGGGGTCGCTGCCGGAGTTTGCCTGTTGCTGTTGCTGTGGGGCGGCGCTAACGGACTGAGCGCCCGTGATGACCGCGGCGCCTGGCTGCGCGAAACCGGCAACCCATCGGTGACCAGCCCGGTGGCGGTGGATGACCTGGCCACGGCGGGACCGGCAATCCCGGTGCCGCTGACCGCAGACGCGGTGCTGATGGAGGCCAACCCGGTGGAGGTATTCCGCGACCAGCTCATCAACCGCCGCGACGTCGCCGCCCTGGCCTCCACCACCGTCAAGGTCCCCGGGATCGGAACCCCTCCGGCGCCGGGCCACTACTACGCGTCCCCGGCGCTGCAGCGTCTCATCGCGTCAACGCCACGGGACGAACTTGGCGACCGTTTCGGAACGTTTGCCGGAACTATCGACGATGGTGCGTTGCCCGGACCGGATTCCCTGATCGTCGTCACAGGCGCAACGGAAGCCGAACTCCGCCAGAGCGGCAGGGCCTTCCTGGTGTCAGACTTCACCGCCAATCCTTATGGTGGCAGCGCGGCCGCCTACAACACGGTGCTGTCCATCGGGGCCATCGCGGTGTTCTTCCCCGTACTGCTGCTGATCAGCATTGTCACTAACCTGGGGGCTGCACAGCGCCGGGAACGCTTCGCGACGCTGCGCCTCATTGGAGCATCGCCACAGGCTGTCTCCCGGATCGCCGCCGCCGAAACCGCCGTCCCGAGCCTGATCGGCGCAGTGCTGGGCGTCGGGCTGGCGATCCTGCTGAGGCCTGCCGCCGCGCAGATACCGGTCAACGGAACCAGGATGTTCGCCTCGGATCTGACCATCGGCTGGGCCGCGGCCACAGCTATCGTCGCCCTGGTCGTCGCGGCCTCGGCTCTCGTGGGCGGGCATCGCACGGCCCGTGCAGGAATTGGCCCCCTGGGCGTGACGAGGTCCGTGCACGAAAAGACGCCCACCATGTGGAGGAGCGTTCCCTTGCTGGCCGGACTTGCCGCCATGATCACGGCTGTATTGATGATCCGGGTGATGGAGGTGCGGCTGCCGTGGCTGGAATCACCGCTCCTGATCCTCGGCTTTCTGCTGATCCTCGTCGGCATCGTGGTCATCGGCCCCTGGCTGACCCGGCTTGTGAGCCGGATCGGGTTGCGCCAGGCACGGAGCGCGGCGGGAGTCATTGCCGCCAGCCGGATTCAAAAAAACCCGGTGGCGACCTTCCGATCCGTATCAGGGCTGGTGATCGCCGTGTTCGTCGTCTCCGTCTTCGCCGGAGGATCCAGCATCGTCGAGTCGACGGAGGTATACCCGGCCCGGCCCGGCCTGCTGCAGCCCACCAGCCTCCACGCCACCGTGGGCGCCGGACACACCCAGGCCCAGGCCGCGGAGGCCGCCCGCCAGGCCAGAGAACTGCCCGGAATCCGCAGCGCCGCCGTCGGCTTCGGCCCGGCAGCGCTCTCCGAGAGGAATGCCGGCCCCGAAATCTATTTTCACGCCGCGGACGCTCCCGGCCTCGGATTCGAGGACATCCCGGCGACCGGGATCGTCACGGTTGATGCCTCGTTCCTCCAATACTCGACGACGCAGCCACGGGCACTAACCCCGGTGCCCGAAACCAACCTGGACAGACTGGTCCCGGTCGTGATTGTGCTCGGCACCGACGGCACGCCCGCCGCCATGGACCGTGCCCGGACAGCCTTGAACGGTTCAGGCATTACGGCCGTTCCGGCTACAGCTCCGTCGGACCTCAAACTGCAGTCCACCGGCCGCCTGATTCAGGGCCTGGCCGTGCTCGCCTATCTCGGAATGTTCGTCGCGATCGCAATCGCCGGCCTGTCCCTGGCCGTCGCCACCGCTTCCGCCGTTCTGGACCGGAAGAGAGTGCTGGGTCTGATGCGGCTAATGGGGATGCCGGTCTCCGTCCTGCGCCGCATCATCACCCGTGAAGCAGCCGTCCCGCTTCTCACCGTGTTGCTGCTCTCGGTCGGACTCGGATTCCTCGTGGCCTGGCTGATGGTGACCTTTATTGACGACACCTATCGGGTGACCTGGCCCGCACCCGATTACTTCATTGCCTTGGGCCTCAGCCTGCTCCTGGCCCTCGGAGCGGTCACCGCGACATTCGGTCTCATCCGGGGCAATACCGCAATGACGGCTACACGCTTCGAATAAATCCGTAGCGGAAGGCCTAGGAAAAGTAGCACCACCTGCACCCGTGAAGGTGGTCAAAAACGACCCTTATCGAATATCACATGGTCGAAAATCTGACGTTGATGAGTTTTGACCTGTTTTGGTCGAAATCGGCGCGCTTAGGGCTGTGATTCGCAGCGATAAGTGACTACGGCGCCCCAACGGGGTCTGCAGATTCAGGGATGTCTCGTGAGTGGACGTCGAGTGGCTCGGGAAATTCCGTCCAGGACCGGATCGGTGATAGAAGGATGGGGATGGCGGAGGCGGCGGCAATCAGTGCCCATACCCAGAGCACGGGAATGACGCCGGTTGCCAGTGCCAGGACTCCGCCGCCGATACTGGCCACAGGCATGATCCCTAGGGTGAAGAGCCGGTAGGTGGACATGACTCGTCCCATCAGGTGGTGTGGAACGAGCCGGGGAATGATGCCGGCCCCCGCCAGGCCGGACAGGATGACGAAGAAGGACCAGCCAAATCCTGAGATACCGATCCACGCGACGGGTGCCAGCCCCAGGAGAGGCGCTGCGGGGAGCAGGATGACGCATCCGGCGCTGGCCAGGCTCGCGGCGATCTTGGTTCTGCCGACGCCGAGGCGTCGCGTGATGCGGGTCGCTGTCATGGAAGCGACCAGCCCGCCTGCTGCTGACAGTGCGCCCAGGATTACGTATTGATCCATGGGGATGTTCAGGATTTGCAGGGCGAAGATGACTTTGGCGGCGGCGCCGAACATGCTTGCGGCATTGACCAGCGCAACGGAGATCATCAAGGAGCGAATCAAGGGATGGCTCAATGTGTAGCCGAGGCCGTCGCGTGCTTCGGACCAGAACTTGTCCGGCGTTTCTGCTCGGGAGGGCCGATCTTGTGGGAGTCTGCCGGTCATGACCGCTGAGAATAAGTAGGCTGCGCCGGCAATGAAAAGCATGGCCGGAGCGGACACTATTTTGACAATCAGACCCACGACTCCTGGCGTGGCGATGGCCAGGCCGCTCTGCACGGACTGCACTTTTGCGTAGCCGTCACCCAGCTCGCTGCCTTTCAGCAGCGTCGGCATCACGGCGGACTGTGCCGTCGTGAAAACGACGTCAGCCACGCTGACCACGGCCGCGACGACAAAGAGGTGCCAGATGCTGAGCGTTCCAAGGAAATACGAGATCGGTACCGAGAAGACCGCGGCGGCACGGAAGACATTGACTATAACCAACGTGGATTTCTTCGACCACCGGTCCACGAGAACGCCGGCGGGTACTCCGAGCAGCAGGAATGCCGCCATGCCCAGGGCGTTCAGGACACTGGTCTGGAACGCCCCGGCGCCGAGAACGGCCACGGCGATAACCGGCAACATCGAGCGGAGCACGTCGTCGCCGATGCCGTCCCCAATGCTGGCCGTGAACAACTTGCGGAAAGCCGCAGGCATAAGGAATCTGGCTGGCCGCCGACGATGGTCTTTCTCAACGGCTCGACGGTTACCCGTAGTCTTGATGAAAGCCACGATACGTAAGGTCATGCCTGACTATAGTCAGGTGTGTCCTGACATTTCTGGAAAGCAACTCGTTTTGTCTGGAGAACCTCTCGTTGCCTAATGACTGCCAGCGCGATTTCTGTGCCTTTTGCGGATCGACGCCGCCTTCCAGCCGGCGCCTCATAGCCGGGCCGGGAGTCGCCATATGCGAAACGTGCGTGACCTCCGCAGCCCAGATCCTCGGCGACACCAGCATCGAGGGGCAGCCCAAGTCGATGGGGCCCATCTGGAACCAAATGTCAGACAAGGAAATCCTGCAGCACCTGCCCGAAATTTCCCAGGTAAGCCTCAAAGTCGAAGAGCAGCTTCGCGTCTGGGTCCGCGTCGCCCGCGAACGCAAAATCGCCTGGGCCCAAATAGGTGCGGCTCTGGGCATCACTCGTCAATCGGCGTGGGAGAGATTCAAGGCACATCTATGATCGCCTGACCCAGCGGAGGCGTCGGCCTGCAAGCCCGCCAAGGCTCACAACTACCGGCCAGGGCATGCCCGGGTGCGACCGTGAGCGAGGCGGTAAGAGACGATTTCGATGATGCGCCCGCCAGACACCGATCAAAACGTCCGCATTGGGCACACTCCTCGGCGCTGCAACGTTGTCCGCTTCAGAATTCCTCTGCATTGGATTCTCCGGAACGGCTGAAGTCGCTTGCACGCCCGTGAGCCTGCCGTAAGAGGAACCTGTTGCAGGTCAGCTGAAGGGGATCCTTAGCGGACTCCCCGTGGAGATTGCGGATGATGCAGGCTGGGGGTGCCTTACCGCGTCCAGCATTGGGTGCGGATTAGCCGCAGAGCGGGGCAACGCTGAATGTGTCAGTCAGACCGGAGCCCACTAGGACGGCCCGAACGGTACCCGATTAAATGGCGCTCCGCCGGTGCTCATCGTGCTGAGCATGCACGACCGGCCGTCACGCGGACGGTATGAGGCTCTACTGCGGTGCCAACCTACAGAACGACTCCGACGGCCTTAGGCCGTCGCGTCTAGTCTCGCTGCGGGGCCAGTCAGAGTCGCCCTATCGTAGGTCGGCCAGTGGTTGGAGTCGCTCCAGGCCCGGGCCTGTTCGAGGTTTGTGGGCAGCTCTGCTAGCAAGTTATGCAGGATGGACAGCAGGTCCTGGCGGTTTTTGGCTGAGGTGGCAGTGGCTGCGATTGCATCCCCACCTTTGAGTAGGAACGGCGGACTGCCGTCGCCGAGGTCTACGATGGCGGCGTATTGAGTGACGTTGCCGTGCTGGTTCACGTTCTGAACCATCGGCGAGCCGTCCGGAGGAATAGCGCCTTTCACGGTTCCGCCGGCGGCGACGATGGCGTCGAAGTTGGGGAATCCGTCCGAGGTCATGGGTACTTTCGCCTGCCCAAGGGCAACGGCGGCCTTGTTCAAGGCGCCTGCACCGGTCGAAGCGATTGAGAGACGTGTTCCTGCTGATAAGAATGCGCGGGTTGTGTCACCACTTCCCCAGCCGGCCCAGAAGGTGGCGCCTGTATCTTGGGAAGGTGTGCCCGCGGTCGGCACAGAACCATGGGAAGCCGTCTGGCGCCGGGCCATGGATTCGATACCAGCGGCGGCTAAGCCAGAAACCATCATGCTTGTTACCATCGGCCGTCACAGCACCGCTGTTAGGGATATGACATTGTTGTCCTTCGTTGACGCGGCTAACCTCACAGGGGGTGCGGCGTTGGTAGAGAGTGTTGTCTCCCAGCATGACCCAGAGGACCTTCCAAGAAGCTCGTCATTGCGACAACTCCTGTTGTTCTCTCAGTCCCTGGAAATCTCGACCTACGTCCGCTTGGGAATGGCTCTGGATCCGGGAGGGCTATTCCTGAAGCTGCGGCGGCATCTGAAGCGATCCTTCGGCCAGGAGTCTGTAATTAGGCTGATTTCTGTGTTCGGGTGTGGGCGTGACGATATGAATTGGTGCCGGTTTCAATGATGGCGCCATTGAAGGTCAGCCTGTCCACGATCGCGGCGCAGCGGGGCGGGTCGGTGAAGTGTGGTCGTCTTGGCATCCGTCCTCATACGTGGTCTCGCGGGGGAGTGCTCCGTGCCATCCGCTGGCTGAACGGGTCACTCGACTGACTCGCAGTAGCCCGCCGGGCCCTTCCTCAAAAAGGAAGGGCCGCGGGCTAGACATGATTCGCGACATTCAGCGCAAGATTTTCCGCCCCAAACTATGCAAAATCGTCCCGCAAGTGGGTGGTCCGCCTGAGGTCCCGTAAGCCGGTCCTCGGGCGACGGCAGCAGGGCTCCACACTTCAGTCTTCCAGGAGCGCTGGACTCCGGGCCTGTGGATTCCCGTAAGACCCTCCCGCAAATCTGCCCGGTGAAGGCGCCCCATTCGAAACGGTCAAAAACGACCGTTATCGAAATCCGGGTGCCGCAAAACTGCCGGCTGACGAGTTTTGACTGATGTGGTGTGACTGTTAGCCGAGAATGGCGGTTAAAGGACAGTTCAGACTGGCGGTTGCCGTGGAGCTAAAGCAAATCAAGAGACGTGCGGTCACCCCCCAAAGTTACCGGACCTCGAGGCGGCAGGAGCTTAGGGCGGATCGCGGAAAAAATAATGTTTGTAGCCGGTGTAGGTGAGGGGTGGGTAACAATAAACACAGGAAAACCACAGACCG
>NZ_JBHUBT010000011.1:0-140136 GCF_042788715.1 Arthrobacter sp. NPDC056886 | reverse complement strand
TTGGGGGTGTGTCTGTTCGCCTCTTCTGGGGTAAAACGCCATTTTCTGCGTGGGGGTCGCGGTGTTCAAAACCAAAAACATCCGCCGCCCGGCCACCCCCAATGGTCCCCGCACGTCTCGGCGTCAGGAGCTTAGGGCGTAGCGCTGAACAATGATGGTTTGACGCCTTTGTAGGTGAGGGGTCGGAACCTATACCCTCTGGCAAACCACTGTCCGGCTAGCTCACGGGGTTGGAATTGTTGGGGCGCAGCAGCGGATACTTTGTGACGAACCAGGCCGCGAGAGCTGCAGCGATGCTTGATCCAATGAAGTAGGGAGCCGGCTGGTTCAGATTGGCAACTCCGATGTATCCCAGAGGCACCGGAAGTGCGAACACGACAAGGTATGTCACCCACGGGAGCGCTGCCTTATTGCTCAGGAAGACTGCCGTGACGAGGAGGAGCGCGATGGCAAAAAATACGCAGAGCGGGAATTGGTCGTAACGGTTGTGTGCCGGGTTATAGAAACTGTCTTGCGCGCCCGCGCCGCGTCTGTAGGCCGCCAGCGTTGCCACGACTGCCAATGCAGGTGCTGCCCACGCCATTACCGAAACGCGGGTGACGAAGAGGCCGGGATCCGCCAGGAGACTGAGGACACTGGCAGCTGCAAAGAAAGTGGGGACGTACCATTCGGGAGCGACGGTGGTACCAGTCCAGTCCGTAATGGCGGGCAGCGCCAGGCAGGCGGCGGTTGTCAACACGTGCGCTGTGACACGGATCCGTCGATGACGCAGAAGAGTCGCCAGAAATGCCGTAAGAGACAGGAGATAGATGAGGGAAGCGGCTGTGGTGAAGGGGTCAAAGAGTCCGGCACCCTCGTAACCATTCCACCGGAACCATCGTCCGAGTTCGCCCAGAACCATCATTGAGGCCGCTGTAGCTGCTCCTACAACGGTGGCCCCGGCTGCCACCCGCACGCGGCGGTCCAGCGGGATCGTGCCGACGATGAGCATGAGGCGGGCGAGTAAGCCATTGACCAGAAGATTCGCCAGTTCCTTCGCACGCGGGCGGGTCCGGCCTTGGCTCCGGGCAACGTCCATCAGTACCCCTAAGAGTTCGTCCCGATACTGATTCCGCCAGCTGGACGGGTAGGCAATGAGCACCCTCTTGTATGTGCGCTCCAGAGCATCAGTCCTCACAGTCATGCCAGACCTCCCGCCAGCTGGGCCGAGCGGATCCTTAAGGAGGCCCGCCCGGCGCTGGCGTTGGCCTCCAGACGTGCGATCTCCCCACCCAGCTCGTCCGCACCGAGATCCGTTAGCTCGTAGTACCGGCGAAGCCTACTGTCTACGATCTCTTCACGGGCGACGATAACCAGGCCCTCCTCCTTCAACCGTTCAAGGGCTGTGTACAGCGTCCCCGGCTGCAGGGTAACCCGGCCGGCCGAGAGCTTCTTGGTCTCAGTAAGTAGGGCGTACCCATGCGAGGCACCCTGCGCCAACACGGACAAAATCAGGAATGTGGGTTCTCGCATCTGACGTTTATTCATTCCGTCAAGATATTCAATTCATCTACATATTCAAGCGATCACCCTCGGCGTGTCGCGGAATCGGGCTGCCGAGCGCATTCACCGCGGTCACGAAGGTGTCCTGGTTTCAAAAACGACCGTTATCGAATATCACATGGTCGAAAACCTGACGTTGATGAGTTTTGACCTGTTTTGCTCGAAATCGTCGCGCTTATGGCTGTCAGTTTTCGAAGTCGTCTGCACGGAATGTCCACACTCGTCTGGACGACTCGCTACACGCCCGTATGGGGAACCATGACCGGGCAGAAAGTTGGCCTTCCGACAGGTGAGGACCAGAATGTGCTCTGGCGGCGAGGACTGAGCGCCGCCCAGCGGGAAAGCTACCTTCACCGGGCGCGGTTCCCGAGGCTTTACGCCAGACTCGTCAGGATCGACTTCATCTGGCGGACTACCCCAGACAGCGCTATCGGAAAGTCAGCTTGGACTGTTGGAAAACTTCCTCCACCATCCAATGATCGTGAAGGCGAGGATCCCCGCAACTAGGGCGAAAGGAATCCAGATCGAATCAGCAGTTGGAAAGCCCACGGCGTTGACCGGGTAGATGGTGCACTCTGCGTCACCAGAGCTGCAATGACCGGCGGATCCTGCCGGGACCGTCAGGAGGGCTGCTAATACTGCACACGCAAAGCTAACGATCACTCGACGCACGAGGCGGTGGTTCTTGGTCGCAGCTATTAGACGTGGCGATTCCTGTTGAGCCAACTCACAACCTCCTGTACAGAGAAGTGAAACACGGAATCCCTGTGTTGGCGATGGGTCACCCTGGCCGCCCGTTGCCTTGCAACGACCATGCATCGTGCGTCCTTTTCGCTGGCCTAGCGATCAGTGGGTGAGGCGAACGTTGAGCGGGACGTTCGTGCGACACTGAGCCAAATCCGGCCTTACACACGAGCACAGATGATTGGCTGGGCTCCATGGAAACGAAGTTTGTGCGCTATGAGGCAAGCATGCCCAACGGCCGCGGACTCCACCCAGGCATCTTCGCTCTCGCCAACGGCTTGGCCAAGGATGGGAGACTCAGCGCCGAGGACTGGGCATCCTGGCGTAGCGCGAACGATCACTACAACACCGCATACACGGGCCCCTCGACGGTGGACAGATCCGTCTACGACCGTGCAACCAACCCGTCAGCCCAGTCTTGGTTCAAGCGCACGGCCGCGCATCTGCTGACTGGAGTGGAGTTCTACACGGATCTCCTCCACCGATATGGCGTCGGCTGGCGGGTGCGCTATTCGAATGATCCAGGAAGGGTTCTCTACGAAGACGACGTTCAGATCGTTGTCGCACCTCATTAGGGTTGCGCCTCACAGAACTGCTGGCGGGGCGACAGACTGGCACCATTCCGGGGTCATATTGCGGGAACGATTTAGCTGGCGCCAGCCCGTCGGAGCCTTTCAGATGCTTGCCGGGTGAGCGCCTGCAATGCGATAGGCGGGGATTGGAACAGGCTCTCGCCCCTGGCATTGTGCAGCGCCGGCCAGAGGCTCGCAGCCCAAGCAACTTCACGCTCTTCAGTGGTGAAGGCTTGCCCTCTTGCCCGTTCATAGCAATTAATGAATTCTTCCGAAGCTTCCAAGGACGCAAGTGTCGGGGCGGTGGTGCTGGCGAATGCTCCCGATGCTGCCCCAACAATGGCCGCTGCCGGAAGGGCAACGAGGCTGTCCCAGTCGTGAACTGCCCACGGGCTGGCTGGAGCCTTCCCAGCGAAGATTCTGGCTCTCCCAGTCACCATGGCCGGTAACCAGCGGAAGCGTCGCGCGGGAGAGCCGATCGGAAACGGTGCGGGCAATTGCGTGCACGTGGCCGGGTACGCGCGCCTGGTCCATGGCGTCGACAACTGGATTTGGCGGCCACAAGCTACCCGTCACGGGATTCCAATGCATCCACGGCGGAGGTGTGCCAAGGCCGGTCGGAGACTGCAATTCGAGGATTCCTGCCAGGTCCGCCAGGAGCGAAGCCGATCGACCAGCGAACGGCAGGTCTTCATCGACGTGCATCTGACCGCCGGGCCGCCAGGACTCAGCACTGACCACCATCCCGGGGCCGAGCCTGTCCGCGTCTGTCACGGGCCGGGCACACGGGAAACCGGCATCGGCCGCGATCGTCTGAAGTTGAAGGCATCGGCTGATTCTGTCCCTGGAATCTGGCCGGACTTTAACTGCAACGGTTCCCCGCTCGTCGGAATCGAAGCGGAACAGGCTGGACATTTGGCCGCCGGCGTCGGATCGCAACTGCGTGAGCGTGCCGTGCCCGAGCGCGCGAAGACACCACGCCTCAACCTGAACGTGCATTGCAGCTGTCACCATCGTTTGATCCTACAAACAGGAACCCAGACGGGCGGTTCCACGATGGCCATTCCCTACAGACCGGGTTCCTTCCACTGTTCCGAAGGAGGATCTCTCAGCGGACACAAGCTGCCGGACGTTCCGCGTTCTCAGCGATCAAGCACCGCATCCGCGATCTGCTGCGCGGCTTGGTCCGCTGTGATGTGTGTGGTGTCGATGACCTCGGCTTCATTGTGCAACCAGGTATGAGCTGCCTCGGCGTATGGCTCCAAGTACGCGAAGCGGAATGTCGAGGGGCCGAGGTCTGTGTCGTTCTGTATACGGTCGCGGAGCGTGGCCTGGTCGGCGTGGAGCACGAAGTGCTGGATCGGTATGCCGTGCTCGGTGAGACCATCGCTGATCTCGCGCCAATAGCTCTCGACCAAGACAGTCATCGGCATCACGAGTGTGCCTCCGGTGTACTCAAGCACGCGCCGAGCGGTTTCGACAACAAGCCTTCGCCACGGCTCCCAGTGCTGGAAGTTGTCGGTCTCAGGAAGTCCCGGCTTGATGTCCATGAGCATCTCACCGACCTTCTCAGCGTCGAAGACGCGCGCGTCAGGCAGCAATTGCTGCACGAGCGTGCTCGTCGTCGTCTTTCCCGCCCCGTGGGTGCCGTTGAGCCAAACAATCATGGACCGAACTCTAGTGGCAAACAGTTTTCCTTCCCGGCCCGCCCGTTAGCCGATCCTTTACCGGGCGCCGCACCGCTGAGTGTGTCAAGTATTCGTGGCCCCGCCGGGACGGTCAAAGCTGGCCCCACCTGCTCCAATTCCTTTGAGCGAAGTGTGGTGCCAGCCGCGAGGGCGGAGACAAATATGGGAAGGCCGTTGCCTCACGATCGGGGTAACGGCCTTCCCGCTCTATTGCCTAGGGAAACCCCTATATCGGTTCAAATCTAATCGCCGCTGGTCCAGGAAGGACGAAGTGGGCCCTCATCAGATTCGATCGGGCCACACCATCCTCGTGAGTGACCGCGCTGCTTTAGAACTCGTTCAACAGGATTCATCCGAAACACGTCGTCCGAAGAGAATGCTCCATAGGTCGCTGACCCCGGGCGGCGGAAGAGACCTAGCGCCCACAGAGTGATCCGGGCGTAGGCCGGAGCCCCCGGACGAAGGCTCCACGACGCCATTTCATAATCCTCGGCCATAACTTGATTGTCACAGACAATCCTTTGAGGTGTCTCGTCCTCCCTTAGGTCTCAATGCTGGCGGGCCGGAGGGCCGCCGGAACCTTGTCATTGCGACAACTCCTGTTGTTCTCCCAGTCCCCGGAAAACTCCACCTACTTCCGCTTGGGATGGCTCTGGACCGGGAAGGTTGTTCCTGAAGCTCCTGCGGCATCTGACGCGATCCTTCAGCCAGGAGTCTGTGAGTTTTGACCTAATTTCGGTCGCAGCGCTATCCAGCCCGTCCCAGTCGTACTCAGTGGTCCGAAGCGGCGGTATGAGCGGATGAAGTTCCTGCCCCGGCCGCAAAACTTGCCGCATGAGCTCCTGGGTGGGGTGCTTCATCCGGTCCGGCTCCTGAATGTTGTACCAGTCCCATGCCCGCTCCCAAGCGATGTGCCAGCGATCAGCCCACTCTTCACTGCTGGCAGACACTGGCATTTCGGACGCCCCCGGGTTCGGGGCTGGGATGAGTACCGGAATATCGACGTCCGGCGTAATTGACCAGGCGTGCCGAACGAACAGCAGTAGATTCAGCGACAAGGGATGATCATCTACTGAGATCACCATGTCATGCGGCCAAGGAGTCCCTGGCGTAAGCGTGTTCCACTGCATCTCCCGCTACCCCCTGTCGGCCACAGCCCACGCGACCGCGATGCGTTCAGCATCGCACCGACTCCATACCCTGTAACAGGAGCATGTTCCGTGCGAGGTCCTGTCCTTGATGCACGAGTACGTGGCAGCCTCAACAACCAATACAGGAACGACGTCGAGCTGTAGCACGGTGGTCATTCCAGGAACCCCATGCGGTACATGGGTGGCAAGGAGAGACGGGGTTGGAGTGCTCGTCCGGCGACTAGGCTGACGCCATGGAATCGTTGCCCGATGCTGCCCCTGGTGAATGGCTCAAGCCATTGATGGATACCGTGTGGCATGACATGCACGCTGTCGTGCCACGGGGCTTCCCCGCCTACGCCAGGATCTTCCATCCAGTGCCGCGGGACCGCCCCCGGGACACCGGCTCCTGGCACGGACATCCCCGAACGGACGTCTTCCCCCTCGACGAGCAACAGGTCCGCTGGTCTGTCGTGGCGGGTGCGTTCGGGACCAAGATGCACCCATTGGCCCAATTCCACCGACTCCTTGGGCAAGCACCGAGCCTCCTTGGGCAAGCACCGAGCCGGCAGGAAATATTGGACAGCGAGGGCTGGCGTTATTCGGAACCCCTAACCGGCAACCTCGCACCGGACACACTGGCAGCAGTGGCTGCCCGCCTCTGTGAACACACCTCCACGCCAACCAAGGGCGTGTCCGCCATATGGGAAGGATGGGGAGGCCTGACAAATTCCATCGGTTATGCCCAGTTCACTTTTTCAGACGACTGGACGCCCGTGGAAAATACTTCCGATTCTGCCGCACTGGAAAGCGGACCTGGTTCGGGCCTGCTACCGGCAGAGGTGGTCAACGGAGAAACACTGAACCTGCCGGGGCGCGCCTACTACCTCTTCAATGCTGCGCCACAGTTTTACCGTCACCCCGGGTGGGCGAATCAAGTGCCCTGGCACCATTCCCCGCAATTCCCGCAGTCACCGAGCATCCTATGGCCGGCGGACAGAAGCTGGGTCATGGTGACGGAAATAGACTTCGACTCCACAGTGGTCGCCGGCAGCCATGAACTCGTATCGGCACTAGTGCGGGACCCCGCCATCGAAGCGCTGCCCCTGAATGAGGGAGCAGACCTGACCTGGGACGCCGACGTTCCCAACCGTCCCGGGCAGTAGCCAAGCCTTTCGCTTCAAGGCCCCGCCATGGTGCAGGCACCGTGGCAACTAAATCCGCAGGCCGCCCACTTCAGCCATCCCGAATGGGGAACCCACTATGGGCTAAGTGTCGTGCCTACCTGCAGTCGGACAATGGCAGTTCGAGCGTCCCTGGTGAACTTAATGTCCCAACATCCTGGCTCGTCAAGCACTAGAGCAGAGCCGTACTCGTCTCCGGGGCGGGCATAGTTGCTTGATGAGTGGAATTCAGGACCCCACGCCAAACTCGATTCGTCACCGCCGGGACGGGTCACTGTCACGGCCGGCTGGCCTGATCCGCTAATGCGCCAAACAATCTTCTTTTCAACTTTGGAGGCCAGAAGGAATCCTTCCGACTGAACCTGTCCATACAACGTGATTCCGTCCTCGGACGAACCCTCTACTTCGGTACCGTTGGTGGTGCTTTTTAGAATTCGTGACGGTGACGCACATTCAGTCCTGGTCGCTGATGGCTCGGGGGAAGTAGCCAACGGATTTTCAGACGTACACCCGGCGGTAGCGAGCGTGAGGCAAACCAGAGCAGCAGGCGTTCGGACGAAGCGCAGCCTGTCAATAGTTCCGTTGCTGGAATCCACTGGCCTTTCCATGACATGAAGCCTCGCATGTTGAGCCTCGGAAACATAGGAAGCCCACGATGTCCATGTCAGCGCGAGCACCGCAAGGCCTTGCCGGGTTCCAGCAATGCGGTCGCATCAAAAACGACCGTTTTAGACCAGCTCTCGGTGCGCCTCCCTACTACGCATTCCTAGTACTGCTTACCTCGGTAAGCCTCCGTGTGGGCGAATCGCTCAAGCATGGTCTTGCCTGTGATCTGAGCACGGAGGGCGCGAACCTGGTCACCGGCGGAAACCCGCATGAGGTCCGCCCAGACTACGACGTTGCTCAGCTTAACCTCCATGGGCCAAGAACCGTCGGGATTCGCTACCGCAGGAGGCTGGCGAAAGTCCTGTAGAGCAGGACTCTCGGAGGCGAACAATGCAGTGTCGCGGGCATTGTTGACCAGCCGCGCCAAGGCTGCCTCCACCGTAGCAACCGACAGTTCCTTGTCGGCATCTGCCCAGGCATCGAACCGACGATCCAGAGACGGGTGCCCCGCCCACTTGTTGCGGAGGTGGCGGACGTACAGCAACGGCATGTAAAGATCACAGTTGATGTCAGTTTGCAGTTCGCTTAGCTGATCCAGCTCGGCAGCGGACGCGTTGGCGTCGGTCAAATGCCGCTTCATACGTCGATGGGCTGTGGGCAGTGACGCCACCCGAGTGTTCTCGGGGTCCCTGAACGATAGTCCGCCGTCGTTGAGCGCGGCGATGTCGAGCACCGCCATCCGCATCAACCGCTCGTTGATGTCCTCGATCGCCCGACCAACCCGATCGTCGTCGTCCGGCAGATCACTGAAGTACTGCATGGACCGTTTTGCCAAGTAGAAGCTCTGGACGGCCTGGAGCACCGTATTCCCCAAAAGATCGGACATCTGCGTCCATGGAGTCTCCACATCCGCGCCGATTCTCACCGCGTCATGTGTGGCTGGGGCACCCTGAAATGTCGGCAGGACTGAATCTGCATACTCGGATTCGAACGACGATCGCTTCATGACCCAATCCAACCATCGAGGGCATCCCCGACCAAAAACCGTTTTCCTCAGACGAATTGAACCGTTGATGCATCGAAGAAATCCCTCAAGTGGGTGTTGCTTCGACCAAAAGGATCCGGGGTGTCCCAACTGCAACACAACCTTGTGGCCGGTTCGGCCAGATCACCAGCGGCGGAGGAGGGGTGGCATAAACGACCGTTTCTGATCCGCCCATGGCAAGCGCTAGATGGCGGGTTCGCCTGGAGGGCGATCGTTCACCGAGATGCCCGGTGACCAGGGCGACGAGAGGGCCGCCGCTAGGGGAGTACGACGGACTGGCTCGAGCCAGAGTGATGTGTTTCCCGGCTCCTTCCCGGTTCAGCGGTCCGGTGCCACAGTGGTAATACGCCACTATGCCGCTGTCTCGAGGAGAACGATCATGGATGACCGAATGTCGCGGTACCGCACAGCCCAGGAAGTCGGAGACGCCGTCAAGGCACACCGGCTGGAGAAGGGGATCGCGCAAGAAGATCTCGCCGACCTGTCGGGCGTGAGCCAGGAATGCGTCGAGGCCCTCGAAGCCGGTAACCCGTGCGTACAGCTGGGAGAGGCGTTGCCGGTCTTCGAAGCGATAGGCATCCAGATCTCCACTACCGGTCCATCAGCAGCCCCACCCTCCCCGCATACCGTCCTTCTGCGGGCCCGGAAGATGGCGCCGGCCCAGCGCCGCGTCCAGGTTGCGGCCGCCCGGCTACGGACCACGCTTGATGAACGGCTGGGACGCTCAACGCCACCGGACGTCAAGGCTCTCGCAAAAAAAGCTCTCTAGGCAGCAAAGCGTTTCTGCAGGGTCAGGCCGTCAGTCTTCTGGCCAGATGACTGTTTCCCCCATCGCCTCGAGGAATGCAGCGAACTCCGTGACACCCAATTCACCACGGGCAGTGGCGCCGGCGATCGCGTCCCTCCTCGACCACATGAACAGGGAGCCGTCTTTACGCGTGACGGAATGGACCGTCATATCCATGCCTGCGAGCTCGGCGACAAGACCGAGGCCGTCTGAAGATCTCTCTCGGGCAATCACATCTGCGACGCCGTCCCACGCCCGGTCGTAGTCGTCCCAGGACAGCGGCACTCCAGCCACCCCGTTGGAGCGCCGGCGGGGGTCGATGGAACTGAGCATCAACGTCACCGGGCTGGCCAAGCCGCCGGGCATGCGGTTCAGGCAGAAGCGTTGGTCCGCTGCCTTCTCAGCGCGTTCCTCCACTGCGTACGGGTTCGTGCTCCGGGCAGCGAAGATCCGTGTCGTGTCCAAATCGCGCAGCTCATCGACTGGAAAGACCGTCTCGTATCGGTCTGGGTAGATCACTCTGTCAAAGGGTTTTCGGCTGGCCCAGTGCTGCTTGACGCGTTTACGGATGTCGGTGGACTGACCGATGTAGAACTGCTTGTATTCGTCAAAGACCATCACGTACGCGCCGGCCACACCGTCCCAATCCGCCAGCGACTGGACTGGCTTAAACGTGCGGCCCTTGGTCAGGACGTGCCCCAGCGCCGCCTCGAACTCGTCCGCGTCGAGAGAGGCGAAGTACCTCATTGACAAGTCAAAGTTCACCAGGGCTGCGTCGCGCTGCACCAACAGGTAGGCGTCCGAATGCTGCGTGTGCCCCTCATCGCGATACGACCATGAGGAGTCATTCCAGAGATCCTCACCCAAGAGCTCGCGTTTCGGTCGCGCCTTGGGTTTCCGGTTCGGGTACGCGTACAGCTCCCTCGTCATCTTGTGACCGAACATGCTACCGCGGAGCTGATCACCGAAGTGCTCGCAGCTTGGATACGAAGGCTGCTTGGTGGCTCTCATGGGTCGGGGATCCTTTACTGATGGGGAGGTCTGGGACACTCTAACCCGATGAGGCCCTTCTGCAGTCCAGGCGGTTCAGGCGCGAATCCGGCGGTTGCTGACTTTTCGTGCAAGCATGCGGAACGGAGCCGGTCTCCGTGTAGCTTCTTGATCAAAGACCACGTCAACGAAAGGCCACGGGCATGACTGAGCAGCCGCCGACGGCGGTAACCGAAGACTTGGACCGGCTGCGGGTGGCGCTGGCCGGTGTCATCCCCATCAAGACTGAGGCGAACCTCCTCGTGGGGACCTGGAACATCCGCGCGCTCGGTGACCTCACCGCCAAATGGGTGGCCGGACCCAAAGACTCACCCAAGCGGGACTGGCACGCCGTCGCCTGCCTGGCCGAGGTGATCTCCCGGTTCGATGTCGTCGCCGTCCAGGAATCCCGCCGAAACCCCGCGGCCCTCAAACGGCTCCTGACCCGCCTCGGCCCGCATTGGCAGGCCATCGTTTCCGACGCGACCGAAGGGGCAGCCGGCAACGGTGAACGCCTGGCGTTTCTGTACGACAGCACGCGGGTCCAGCCTTCGGGCCTGGTCGGGGAGATCGTGCTGCCCCCGATCGGGGTTGACCCGCAGCGACAGTTCGCCCGCACGCCGTACACCGCGAGCTTCTCCAGGGCGGGGGTGGAGTTCACCCTCGCCTCCGTCCACATCCTCTGGGGCAAGAAGGCTGCGGAGCGCCTGCCGGAGATCACCGAGTTCGCCCATTGGATGCACGACTGGGCGGTCCGGCCCAACGACTGGAACTCGAACCTCATCGTGCTCGGCGACTTCAACCTGGACCGGATCGGCGACCCGCTCTACGAAGCGTTCGTCTCTACGGGCCTCTGGCCGCCGACGGAGCTGAACGCAGTGCCGCGGACCATCTTCGACGACGACAAGACCAAGCACTTCTACGACCAGCTCGCGTGGTTCTCCAAGCCCGACGGCGCCTCCATGCTGAAGGGCCTAGACTACGGGCAACGGGCCGGAACCTTCGATTTCATCCCGCACGTCTTCCAGGGCCTTACACGCAGCGAGGTGTCCTGGCGGATCTCGGACCACTACCCTCTCTGGTGCGAATTCCTGCTGGCCTGACGTGTCCCGAGCCACCGGCTGCCGAATAGCTAAAAGTCGAGCCAGCAGGCGGTGTCGTGTGGCTCCCGGCGCTGGTGCTGCCCGTTACGCTCATAGCGCCCGTCTAGGCATGTTTGTTGACGGATCGAACGCGGAAAGCGGTGGAGAGAGGCTCTCCCCGTTGTTTGCGAAGGTCTTTTCGACGCGGCTGTCAACGATCCGGGCGACTATGGCCTCTAGCCAGCTACGACGACCTTCTTCGAATTGCGCGACCAACGGTGAGCTCATCCGCCCATGCTGCCACTTGCCCCAGAACCGACATGTAGAGGAAGGGCCGACACCTGGAATGATCTTGAACCCATGGTTGACGGTTTCTGACACGTGCTGCACAGGATTCTTGCGATATTTGGACTCAGGGCTAGATACCCAGCGGGAGCGCAAGGTTCGGGAAAGGAGACGACACTCGGCTCGGGGTCTTGATGTTCGCTGTTGGATCGCGAGCAGGCATCCGAGCCCTTCGTCGCCATCCCGGTATGGGGTTCCTTAGCTGGGCAGAGTACGTCGTCCAGGGCTGACCCGCACCGTTGACTACGACGTAGGTGCTCAAAAGCGCCTTCGGCGCATGGGGGAGACATTTTTAGGCAACGGATTCTGCAGGTTAATTACTTCCGCAACCAAATCGGTATTCTTGTCCGACAGGCGCTTTACTTCGCGTTTTAGCTCGTCGATCTCAGCCAAGGCAGCAGCCAATCTCATCCGAATTGACTCGTCAGAACTACCTCTCTGGGGACCCACCTTTGGCAGATTACTCACACGATTGCCCTCACTTCGACCTCTAGCCGACTTGACTCGTTCCAGAGCTTCAGGGGTGGTGTATATAAAATTCCGAGAAACACCAGCTTCGGCGGCAACCGCCCGAAGCGAGATCTTGATTCCGCGGGAATCCATCGCGGCCACCGCTCGATTGACACGCTCCAACGATCTCTTGGACCGGTCCGCGGCCGCTTGGGCCAGCGCGTCCTTCAACTGTCACTTCCTTCAGTGTGAACCTGTCGGCTCTCCAGCTCTTCGAGGTTCGTAATCAGAGTGGTCAGCGCGATGAACGGTTTCCTGTTGCGCTCGACGATCCGCTGGAATCCCTCGGCTTCCGCCAGCTTCATCATGGACTCGGCGTCGTCTCGCTCCTCGCGGAGAACGGGAAGGTACTCGGGAGTAGTCAGGAAAAGCGGGCAATAGAGACAGGCGTTTGCGTGCTCGCACGTCTCCCCGCACGGCATGCCGCACCGGCCGTTTGGCAATGCCTGGGTGGCCCCGCCGAGGAATGCATGACTCCAGGCTGCGTCTGCTATGTCCCCACTGGGGTCCGGCACTAGTTCACCCAGGTAGTTGACGGCCCTGGACTTCTCCCATTCGCTGCGCGCCTTTTCTTCCGACATGCGAGCATAGATTTCGGTTGAAGTGATGCTCTTGTGGCCCAGTAACTTCTGGATTGCTGGAAGACTAACTCCGTCGTTCAGCCAATCGGTAGCATTTTGATGCCGGAACATGTGTGGCGTTACCTTTATGTGCTCACCTGACGAGTCCCGGATGTCTAGCTTTTGAATGAGGTTGGTGAGTTCCTTGTTAACAAGCGTCAATGTCAGTGGTGTATCGTCCGAGTCTCTCGCGAACAGGTTCCGCGTGCCAGGTAAGGATTCCTGTTTGTAGGCGATGTGTTCGGCTATTGCATCCGCAAGCGCCGGCGTGATGGGAATCGTCCTGCTCGGATTCATCTTGTCCTTGGAGTACGAATATCGTACGGACCATTTGTCTTCGCCTACGTCCATGAGACAGTCAGTTTGGAATCCCACGACGATGTCTTTGCGACGTAGGCCTGTCTCCGCGGCTATGCGAATGATGAGGCGGAGGTCAAGATTCTCGACGAGTTGAAGATTCCCAGGGTCCCGGAGCCGAGCCACCGTCTGGCGCCCTATCAGTCGCGGAGGGTTGTCGGGCACCTTTGGCCGTTCACTGCTCAGCCAGCGAGTCCCGGGCGGAATGTCAGCCCATCCGTTCATTGTCGCTTCTTGTATGAATAGGGAAACGGATCCTACGATCCTAGAAACGGTTGCTGGCGCGTAAGGTTTTTCGTTCGGCTGCTTTATTTGTCGAACGTATCCCGAGAATTTGAGCAGGTGTTCTCGTGTGATTCCTACCCAAGTGTCCACTCCTTGCTCTCCAAGCCACTGAAGAAATAGGGCCATGTCAGCGACGACCTGTTGGAGATATGAGGGCGATCCAAGTTCAATGTTGGTGCGGTAATCAACCCACTTGGTCAAGGACGTACGAAACCGGTCACTGCTAATCTGGTTGAGGTTGACGAAGACGCCTCCCCCGGCCGCTGCAATACCAAGATACCGACGGGTTGGTTCGATCTCCGCGAGGATACACAGCTCATCTAAGGTGTCTAGAAGGAATGACTTTGCAGTATCTTTGTACCCGCCGCAAGCTGCGGCTATTTTGCAAATTTCTTCCTCGTCGTAGCGGACATCCAGAATCGATTCAATGGGGCGGGATGCAAGCTCGCGTGCCAGACGCAGTACTACGTCAGGCGCCGAGGCCCTCCCTCGTTCCCCCCGCTTCATCAGCCCATACGCAAGTTCGTTCCTGATGGAGAGGCGACCGACCGCGGCAAGGTTGAAACTGCTACCGGAGCCACGGCGGCGTGTAACGGAGAGAGATTGTTGGGTGGCAAGCCATTCACTGAGCGGTGGCTCCGCGGCGTTTATGTAGGCATGCCTGTGCAACCGGCACAGGACGGGACTCTTGGCGCGGGAACTCCTATCGCACCCGTCCACAGAGCACTGCCTGTGCGAATACTGACCTTCCGGGTCCAGCGGTATGGGGTCGTAGAGGAACGGCTCCTTTAACTGGCTGGCGATATGCTCGGCGAACGAGCTCATCTTTCCCGCTTGTTCGGCGTTCATTTCCACACTCCTGCGGCGTCGAGTTGGCTGCGGACGTCGTTTACATTCAGATGGCTATAGGTATCAATCGTGGTCACGATCGAACTGTGCGTGATCAAGTAGGAGACCGTCTCCATCGCAACGCCCGCGTTCAGTAGGCGAGTAACATATGAATGCCTAAAAGCGTGCGGGCTCCAACTCTTCAGACCGGTTTTGTCCTGGACGCGTTTCACGAGTTTCTCCACTGTCTTGTAAGTTAGCGGATGGCCGATCTTCCCGCTCCACAGGTTGATAAATACGCTGTCGGACTCGATGTTTCGGTACTCCGTGTGCATATACGCTGCGTACAGCCGGATTAACCCTGGCGGAACTGGAACGGCAGCATACCGCCATGACTTGTTCCGCTCTTCAACGCTCGCATTTGGAGGGGGATCGTAGCGCAGGATCCTGATGTATGAATCCGGGACTCTCACGTCGGAGTGGCGGAGTAGCAACGCTTGACCAATGCGCATGCCGGTCTCGTTCAGGAGCGAGAAGAGGAATTTATCGCGGAGACTCGAACAGGCACCGATGATGCGCTGAGCCTCTTCGGGGGTGAGGAGTTTCAGGTCCTTCTGTTCGTTGCTTAGCCTCGGCCCTACGGTGACCTGAGTTGTGTCCGCCTCGGAATGTCGCTTCTTCGTTCGCCGCGCCGACTTCAGGAGGTGTGGGTAGACAGGATCTCCGACCGAGTCGAAAAGGTACAGGGCGAACGCCGAGATCGCGGCCAGGGAACGGTTGACGCTGCGAGCCGAGAGGACTCCATGCGGGTTCGATGGGCGGATGAGTTTCGGATTGGGAGTCCTCAGATACTTGATGAACTGGCCCATCACTTCATTGGTCACAGCAGTCCACATGACGCCGGAGGTCTCCATGAACGTGAAGAAATGCGCTAGATCCGTTCCGTAGGCTTTGATCGTGTGTCTTGAACTTTCGATCGACTCCAGGTGCCGGAGGAAGGCCGTCGCCTCTGCTATCGGCACCCCTCTTGCATCCAACACGGCCCAACCTTCGGGTGTATCAACCTTTGCAATCCGTGCCACTTCATCCCCCTCGATGACAGCCTCGCTATTTAGATGTCATCGTAAGACCCTTGGACGACATTTTTCGGAAGGCCGCCGTCAATTACATGCTCAACTGCGACTAGGGATAACACCGCTCTTGTAAAGCGGGGGTCGTCGGTTCGAATCCGACAGGGGGCCCCACGAACCCCTCCGTACCGGTGATTCTGCCGGGAGGAGGGGTTTTTCATGCCCGGAAATGGGCGGGGCTGGCCGGAACCAGGAACTCAGATGCAGGACTTGTTGTAGTCGAAGCCGCCCGAGATGTACTGGGCCATGGTGACTTTCCCGCCGCCTGTCAGCGGCGCTGCCGAACACATGCTGCTGGCGTTTTGGAGGGAGCTCCCGCCGGCTAGCCAGCTTCGCTGGGCGTACAGGCTGCTTGTCGAGGGCACCGCGCCGACGATCTGTGCCCATTGGTAACCGGTCGAGTAGAGCCCTGTTTTGGCGCCGATGCTGGCAAAGTAGGCGGCCATGCCCTCCAGGTCGGCTCTGTTGGCGGCCTTGTTCGTTGACCAAGTGTTGTCGGTCTCGACGTCCAGCCACCAGGTGTAGGAGGCAGGGTTCTTGACCCCGCGGATGTTGGCGTCGTCGTAGGCCTTGGCGTACCCGTACATATAGGAGCACGCCGAGCCGACCGAGCCCTTGGTGCACTGGCCGTAGGGGTTGGCCACGGCCTTCCCGGCATAGGTGTTGCTGGTGGGCCACCAGGAGCCGGCGGTCCCGGGGTTTCCGGTGTTTACGTACAGGGCCACGAGGGGCTGGCCGGTCCCGCCGGTGGACGTGGCGGCCCAGGACAGCTGGGTGGCCAGGCACGCGTTGGTGTTGTTCGCCAGGCCGTTGTTCACACCGATGATCGCGAAGCTCTGCCCTTTGGGCAGGGGTTTGCCGCACTGCGGCCAGGACACGTCGACGCCCGGTCCCGCGGGCGTGACTGCTGGTGTGCCGGTCGAAGTCTTGGCGGCGGTGGTGTAACCGGCCTTCGTTCCGGTGACGGTGACGGTGATGGCCTTGCCGGCCTGCGCCGCGGCCAGTTTGTAGGTGGCGGCGGTCGCCCCGACGATGACGACGCCGTTGGCCTTCCACTGATACTTCAGGCTGACGGGTGCCGGCCCCCATGTGCCCGGGACCGCGGTCAGGGGGTAGCCGGCTTTTGTCATGCCGGTAATCGTCGGCACCGGGGCCGGCCCGAGCGAGCCGGCGGCGATGGCTGCGGTGGGGGCGGAGGTCTTCGAGGCGGTGGCGTAGCCGGCCTTGGTTCCGGTGACGGTGACGGTGATGGCCTTGCCGGCCTGCGCCGCGGCCAGTTTGTAGGTGGCGGCGGTCGCGGCGACGATGGCGACGCCGTTGGCCTTCCACTGATACTTCAGGGTGACAGGTGCCGGACCCCACGTGCCCGGAACCGCGGTCAGGGTGTAGCCGACCTTTGTTTTGCCCGTGACAGTCGGCACAGGAGCCGTCATCAACGGCGCGGCGGACGCTGCACGCACCGCCGTCGTCCCAACCGGCGCGGCGGATGCGGGGGCAAACGGTGCCAAGGAAAGCATCATGACCACAACAAGGAACAACGGAATTGATAGAGCCCGGACGCGGTCGAATAGCAGCATAAAAATTTCCCCCAAATTGCCGCGCCCGGAACAGGCTGCGCTAGAGCCCGCAGAAATGCAGACAGCGTGAATCTAACACGGGGAAGGTGTCCTCAACATGCCCTGGCAGCCTTGCGAGCGACGGACACACGCAAAAACCCGCCGGCCCGGGGTTCACCCGGGCCGGCGGGTCCTTACTGCGAGGCTATTCCGGAACCACCAGGGCGGGCGTGTCCTTGCGGATGGTCTCGCCCCGGAAGAAGCCCGGATGCAGCTTCACGGTCACCAGCATGACCACGACGCCGAGGGCGAGGATGCCGATGCCGAGGATGAACACCAGGCCCACGCCGAAGACCTCGGAGCCGCTGCCGAATTCCGGTGCCCAGCTGTCCACTGCGGTCTGGAAGAAGACCACGGTGAGGACCAGGCCGCCCAGGACCGGGAACAGCAGCCGCATGAAGAAGTTACGGACGCTGGCGAACAGGCTGTGCCGGAAGTACCACGTGCAGGCGAACGCGGTGAGGGCGTAGTAGAAGCAGATCATCAGGCCCAGGGCCATGATGGTGTCGTTGAGGACGTTTTCGCTGACCACCTTCATGACGGCGTAGAAGCCGCCAGAAATCACGCCGGCAATCACCGTGGCGTAGCCCGGGGACCCGAAGCGCTTGCTGACGGATGCGAAGCGCGGCGGCAGTGCCCCGTAGTGCCCCATGGCCAGCAAGCTGCGGGCGGGGGAGGCCATGGTGGACTGCAGGGAGGACGCGGTGCCGGAGAGCACGGCCAGGGACATCAGGATGGCCAGCGGACCCATGACGGGGGAGGCCAGTGCCGCAAAGATGTTCGCTTGGTTGTCCGGGTTGTTCAGGCCGATGCCGTCGGCTCCGGTGCCGGCCACCATCATGGTGGCCACGATCACGGCGAGGTAGAGCGCCAGGACGGCGACCGCCGTCGTGGTTCCCGCCCGCCCGGCGGTGCCCCGGCCGCCCTTGGTTTCCTCGTTCACGGTGAGGCAGACGTCCCAGCCCCAGTAGACGAAGACGGCCAGTGACATGCCGGCGGTGAACTGCTCGAAGCTCTCGATCTTCGCCGGGTTGAACCAGTCCCAGCTGAACGCGAGCGAGGTGCCCGCGTCACCGGAGGCTGCGTGGCCGAGCGCCATGATGATGAAGACCGCCAGGACCAGCACCTGGAATCCGACCATGCTGTACTGCACCAGCTTGGTAGCGTGCAGGCCGCGGTAGCTGACCCAGACGGCGAGTGCCACGAACACCAGGCAGGTCACAATGTTCACGGCCGTGTTCGAGGTCAGGTCCGCGAGTCCGGGGTTATTGAACACCTGGGCCAGGAACAGATAGAAGAAGTCCACCGCGACGCCGGCCAGATTGGACAAGACGATGATGTTGGCGGCCAGCAGCCCCCAGCCGCCCATCCAGCCGACAAACGGGCCGAACGCCTTCGTGGCCCACGTGAAGGTGGTGCCGCTGTCCGGGGAATCGGCGTTGAGCTCCCGGTAGGCGAACGCCACCAGGATCATGGGGATGAACGCGACGATGAAGATCGCCGGCAGCTGCACGCCCACGGCGCCGACGGCCGGTCCCAGCGAACTGGTGAGGCTGTAGGCGGGCGCCACGGAGGAAATGCCCAGGACCACGACGGCGAGCAGGCCCAGCTGGCCGCCCTTGAGCCCCTTGCCTGTGATGCCGTGTTTGGAACCGGCCGGATCGACGACGTCGTGCGTGGTGGTGCCGTCTTCACGGCCGATAGTTTGACTCATGGCTGACCTTTGTTCTGGGAGGCGGACGGTTGCTGTTGGGTGATGCAGTGGATGCCGCCGCCGCGGGCGAAGAGCTCGCGGGCGTCGATGCCCACCACTTTGCGGCCGGGGTAGGCGTCGCCGAGGATGCGCAACGCTTTTTCGTCCATCGGGTCGCCGAACGTGCAGGCGATGACGCCGCCGTTGACCACCAGGTGGTTGATGTAGCTGTAATCGACGAAGCCTTCCTCGTCCGTCAGGGTTTCCGGGGCGGGGACCTCGATGATGTTCCATTCGCGGCCTGCCGCGTCCCGGGTGGTGGCGAGGTGGCTGATGATGTCCCGGCTGACCTCGAAATCGGGGTGTGCCGGGTTCTGCTGGGAATGGACCAACACGGTGCCCGGGGACGGGATGGCGGCGACGATGTCGACGTGGCCGCGCGTGCCGAACCGTTCCGAATCCCGGGTCAGCCCGCGCGGAAGCCAGACGACGTGGCTGGTGCCCAGGGTCCGGGCCAGTTCAGCCTCGACGTCGGCCTTGGTGAGCCCGGGGTTCCGGCCCGGATCCAGCTGCACCGTCTCGGTGACGAGGACCGTGCCTTCGCCGTCGACGTGGATGCCGCCGCCCTCATTGACCAGCGGCGAGACGAGGTGGCTGGCACCCGAGCGTGCCGCGACGGCCGCCGCCACGAGGGAGTCCTTGTCCCAGACGGCCCAGTCCTGGCCGCCCCAGCCGTTGAACACCCAGTCCACAGCGCCGAGCCGGCCGGCGCCGTCCAGGACGAAGGTGGGGCCGATGTCCCGCATCCAGGCGTCGTTCAGCGCCGCGGTGACCACCTCGATGTCCGGGTGGAGGTAGCGGGCAGCGGTCTCTGCATCCGCCGGCGCCACCAGCATGGTGACCGGTTCGAACTCCACGACGGCGTTCGCGACGGCGGCCCAGACGGAGCGGGCGGCGTGGGCTTCTGCCTCTGTTTCGCCCAGCGTGTAGCCGCCGGTGGGGAACGCCATCCAGACGCGGTCCTGGGGTGCCGTTTCGGACGGCATCCGCCAGGCGCTCATGCCGTGACCTTCTGCGCTGTTTCCCTATGCAGGGTTTCCATCTGCACAGATTCCATATGCGCCGTAGCCTCAGACGGATCGAGGCCCAGCGGGGCGTCGGCGCGAACGGGTTCGGTCAGCCGCGCGTAGGTGTCCGGCCGGCGCGTGGCCAGGAACGGGAAGAGCGTGAGCCAGTCCTTGCGCTGGTCAAGGTCCAGATCCGCGACGAGGACGGCGGACTCGTCCCGCGGTGCCTGGGCGAGGATCCGTCCGTAGGGATCGGAGATGAAGGAGGAGCCGTAGAAGTTCAGCGTGCCTTCACTTCCCCAGCGGTTGGGGACAACCATAAACAGCCCGTTGGCAATGCCGTTGCCCACGATGACCTGCTGCCACAACGGCTGGGTGTCGAAGTCCGGGTGGTCCGGCTCGGAGCCGATGGCCGTGGGGTAGACCAGGAGTTCGGCCCCGCCGAGGGAGTAAATTCGCGCCAGCTCGGGGAACCATTCGTCCCAGCAGGTGGGCATGCCCAACCGTGCACCGCCGAGTTCGGCGGGAGAGTGGACCTCGTAGGCGTCGTCGCCGTCCGGGCCCTGGCGGAAGAACTTGTCCTCGTAGTAGCCGGCCGTGACGGGGATGTGCAGCTTGTGCGTGCGGGCCAGCAGTTCGCCGTCGGGGGAGACCAGAATGGCAGTGTTCAGGCCCAGGCCGTCGTCGGAACCGTTCGGGTTCTCCGCCTTCTGGTACAGCGAGGCGTGGACGCAGATTCCGTGCCGGCGGGCCGCGTCCGCCGCGAAGCGGAAGGTGGGGCCGGTGAACAGGTCCTCGGCGATGTCCGCGGGCCGCGGGCGCCGGGCCGCGCCCCGGGTGGTGTCATTTTCGGGCAGGGTGTCCGCGGGATACCGGGACAGTGTGAGCTCGGGCAGGAAGACGACGTCGGCCCCCAACCGGGCAGCGCGCCCGATGCCTTCGTCCAGTTCGGCGTGCAGGGCCGCGGCCTCAGCATGCCAGCGGTGCTGCACGACGCCGACCCGCAACGCCGGCCTGCTGGAGGGAGTTGTGCGGGCGAGGGAGGGCGGGGCGTCGAGGGACGTGATTTCGATCATGGCTACTCCAGTGAGACGGGGATCACATAAATGAACGTTGTTCATTTAGTATTGGGCTGATCGCGGTGCGGGGCAAGACCTAATATGAATAAAGTTCATTTATTTATTCGCGGCCCTCCGTGCATCGTGTCCGGGCGTGCGGCCGGGCGCGCCTGCTGGCCCTCCGTGAGCCCACCGTGAGCGCTCCGTGGGCGCGGGACGTAAGGCCCTAGACCGCGGATTGGACGCGGCAGACTCTGGGCGTATGACTCAAACGAACCCGGCTCCGGACATCAAACCCGCCCAACTCAATGAACAGCCGACGGCGGTGGTGCGTGAGACTGTCCCGATGACTGCGCTCCGGGACTTTTTCGGCCGTGCCTTCGGCGCCGTCATGGGTGCGGTTCAGGAGCAGCACGTCCAGCTCGCCGGACCCCCGTTCGCGCTGTACCGAGGCAAGCCGACCGACGTCGTCGACGTGGAGGCCGGGTTCCCCCTCGCGGCACCTTTCTCGAATCCAGGCGGCGCGGACACTGCGGTGGTCGCAGGGGAACTCCCCGCGGGCCGGGCCTACGAGGCGATGCACATCGGGCCCTACGAATCGCTGCAGCAGACCTACGGCGCGATCATGGCTCGGATGCGCCAGGACGGTGCGAGCCCGGGGGAAGCAATGTGGGAGTACTACCTGACCGATCCCGGCGCCGAGCCTGACCCGGCGAAGTGGCAGACGCTGGTGGTCTGGCCGGTCGCCTGAACTCTCATGTGAAGGCCGGGGCCGGGGCTCCCGCCAGGGCCTCTCCGCGGGGCTTCAGCGTCCCCTCCGACTCATTGTGTCTGATTGGCCACACTATTCCTCAACTCCATGCATAATGTCCTAAACTGCTTCACTGAGGTGCCTGAAATGGCGCTGCGCAGCAACGAAAGTGAACCCCGATATGGCTACCGATTACGACGCCCCACGCAAGACAGAAGAAGAATCTCCCGCTGAGTCGCTGGAGGCCCTTCAGGCGTCCCGCAGCGGCGGCGCCCAGACTGCTGTGATCGACGTCGATGAGAACGACACTGCTGAAGGCATCGATCTTCCGGGCGCCGATCTGTCCGGCGAAGAGCTGACGGTCATTGTTGTCCCTGAGCAGTCCGATGAATTCACCTGCTCCTCCTGCTTCCTGGTCCGACACAGGTCCCAGGTTGCCCTCGAAAAGAACGGCATGAAGTACTGCCGCGACTGTGAAGGCTAAGAGCCTTCCTGCGTTCCGCTGCTCCGCAACTGAGGACGTCCCGCAGTCGATGAGACAGCAAGCCGCACGAAGCGCCGGACCCGCGAGGGTGCCGGCGCTTCGGCGTTTGTGGCACTGTCCGAGGCTGTGCGTGTTATCTGTTCGTGAGGGAAGGTCTCGGGATCTGTCCGTGAAATCCGTCCGTGACCAGGGGCGGGCCACATTAACAGTTGGGCGCCGAAACGGTTGAGGGCCTCGCCCGCCGGTTCGGCGCCGCCTACGCTGGAAGCGTCTGACCTGCGCTGACTATTCAGCCAGCCCAAGGGCTCAGGCAGCACCAAGGGGTGGACCGCCGTGAAGAAGACCCAGCTGAAGAAGATCCAGGTGAAGAAGACCCAGGCTTTGCTCGGGGCAGTGGTGATGGCCGCCGGTCTCGGGGTGCTTGCGCCGGCACCCGCCGCCGGTCTCGGGGTGTTCACGCAGGCGCCGGCCGCCGCGGACCCGTACTGCGGACAGGTCTGGGGTTCGCTGATGAAAACGGTTCCGGCCATGAGTAAGGCCAAGGTGGTGAACGTGCGGACCGGTCAGCATTACTGTTTTGACCGGCTGGTCATAGACCTCAACGGTCCTGTGGCCGGCTACACCATCCGCTACGTGCCCCAGGTGGTACAGGACGGGTCCGGCCTTCCGATCCCGTTGGAAGGCCAGGCCTTCCTTCAGCTCACGGTCAATGCGCCTGCCTATGACGACGCCGGCAAATCCACCTACAACCCGCCGAACAAGAGCGAACTGGCGGACGTGACCGGCTACCAGACGTTCCGGCAGGTGGCGTGGGCGGGCAGCTTCGAAGGCTACAGCAGCCTGGGTCTGGGGGTCCGCGCGCGGCTGCCGTTCCGGGTCCAGACCTTGGCAGGGCCAGGCAGCGGGTCACGGCTCGTGGTGGATGTGGCGCACTTCTGGTGAGGCGGGGCGGCACTGCGTCTAGCTGCGCCGGCCTGCACCGGTCTGCGCGTCCTTCCGGGCGGGCTGGCTAGAGCGGGCGGACTGGCTGAAGCGAGCGGATTGGCTAGAGCGAGCCGAGCTCGGCCCGGAGCGGGAAGTCCCGGCCGTCCAGCACCAACTGGGTGCAGCGTCCGGTGCCGCGGTTGAGCACGATCGGTGCCATGAGGTTGACCGTCGTGGAGCCGGGGGAATGGTTGACCACGATTAACACCTGGGGTGCCTCCCGCTCGTCGAGTTCCAGGGCCTCCAGCGACGCTGCCGGGATCGGCGGAACGTAGCTCGGCGCAAACACGGCGGCGTCGGCCAGGAACAGCCGCACCGGGCTGGAACCAGCCTCCAGCGCATATAGTCCGGCCGCACCCTCGACGCTCCGCAGCACAAAATCGTGTAGATCCTCGAAGCCTGGCATGGGTGCGGTGAACGTGAGGGGCAGGCTAGCGACGGGAGTGTCCATGACCGGGGTGCTCACCGCAGGAAGTCCATCAGGGTGGGCTGAAGCACCCGGGCCGTCGCGGCGAGGGCCACCTGGTAGTTGGTCTCCTGAAGTTTCAGGTCCATGATGACGCTGCCAAGGTCTGCCTTCTCAATGCCCGTCTGCTGTGCGTCCAAGGAGGCCTCCAATTCTGTGTTGACGCTGCTGGCCCGGTCCAGCAGCGACTGGCGGGTTCCAATTTCCGAACGGCCGTCGACGATGTTCTTGAAGGCCGTGTCCACCTGGGCGGCCCGGGGCGAAGTGTCGGTGCCCGCCCGCAAGTCGGCGGCCATCTGGCCCACGATATCGAACACCGAGCCGGTACCGCTACCGAAGATCGCGGCGCCGTCGGCGTCGACACGCACGGTTTCGGTGGCGCTGATGCGCCGCTCTACGGGGCTCTTGGGAAGCCCGTCGAGCGCGGGCGGGGTGCCGGTGAAGGCGCTGGCAGCATCCGAGCTGCCGGCGAAGATGTTGCGGCCCAGGTGCTTGCTGTTGGCGATCGAGACCAAGTCTTTGTTCAGGGATTCCAGCTCGCTGGCGATGGCGTCCTTGCCGGACTGAGGGAGGGAGCCGTTGCCGGCCAGCACAGTGAGATCCTTGATCCGGTGCATCACATTGGTGGCCTGTTCCAGGGCGGAGTCCGCCGCCGTGAGCCAGTTGTTGCCGTCGTCGATGTTGCGGCCGTACTGGGCGTTGGCGGCGAGGAGGGCACGGGTCTCGAGGGCCTGGGCCGTGGCGGCCGGATCGTCCGAGGGGCGCGAGATCTTGTTGAGCGTGGTCGCTTTTTCCTGCAGCGCGGCCAGCTTGGACTGCTGGGTCTGCAGCGTGCGCTGGGCGGCCGCGCTCATGGTTAGGTTTGTTACCCGGTTCAGCATGGCTATCTTCCTACCAGTCCAGTGCGGTTGATTAGGACATCAAGGGCCTCGTCGACGGCGGTCATCACGCGTGCCGCTGCCTGGTAGGCGTGCTGGTTCGCGAGCAGGCTGACGTTTTCCTCATCCAGGCTCACCGACGCCTGAGAGGCACGGCCGGTCAGCGCCGATGCCTGCGCCGCTGCGGTGAGGTCTTCCCGCTGCTGGGCACCGCGTGACTGCACGCCGATACCCGTGACGATGCCGGACCAGACTTTGTCCGGTGAAGCCGGCCCGGTGCCAAGCTGGGAGATCTTGTCCGCGATGCTTGTGTCGAGGGTGCCGCCAGTCGTTGACTTGAGGGCGATGTCGGCGGTGTTTGCGGGTCCCTTGACGTTCAGCGCGGCGGGGCCGGTTCCAGTGATGGCGAAGAATGCGACGCCGGTGGCACCGGTACCCGTGACACCCGACGCGTGGATTGGGTTCACGGCCGTCGCGAGGGCCAGGGCAAGGTTGTTGTATTTCTCAGCGGCCTCGGCGATGGCGCCGCCGGAGCCGGGCGTGGAAGGCGGTGACGCGGCCGGAGCCAGCACGGACAAGGCACCGGCGATTTCGCCGCCGTCGACAGGTACGGCGACACCGCTCCGGTCTGACCATTGAAGTTGAACCGGTGTTCCCATCCGGTCCGACGAGGACCCCGAGAGGGCCAGGGTGCGAACTGAGCCGCCCGTGACGAGTGCATTGCCGCCGACAAGGACGTCCACAGTGCCGTCGGGCTGCTCGCGGACAGTGCCGCCGGCGAGGCCGGCGATATTGTCCGTCAGCTTGGCCCGGGCGTCGATTAGTTCATTGGCCGATCCGCCGGCGGCAAGGGTGGACCGGATAGCGATGTTGTAGGAAGCGACCTGGGCCGCAGCCGCGTTGACGGCGTCCACATTGTCGGAGGCCTGGGCGCGGGTCCTGCTCCACTGCGCATCGAGGCCCTGGTACGCGGAAGAGATCTTGTCTGTCACCGAGTTGGCGGCATTCAGCAGGAGACCTTTTGGACCGTCCTCCGAAGGCTGGTTGGCGGCGGCTTGCCACGCGGACCAAAAACCCTGCAGCGCGGTCGAGATACCGTTCTCGCCGGGCTCGTGGAGCCCGCCTTCGATGCCCTGCAGAGCCGAGGAGCGAACGCCCGCGTAGCCGGCCTGGGCCCCGGCAGAGCGGACGCTGCCGTCGAGGAAGCTGTTGCCGAGCCGTGCGATGGCGTCCACCGAAACGCCCTGGCCTGCCTGCAATGCCCCGCCGCTGAAGAGTCCGCGGGCAGGCGCGGCCAGCGACGACTGGTCCACGCGCTGACGGGTGTAGCCCTCGGTGGCGGCGTTGGCGATGTTCTGCCCCGCCACGTTCATACCCTGCTGGGCAGCGGTCAGCCCACGGTAGGCGGTGTTGAGGGCGCCGAAGGTGCTCATGGTCGCTTCCTTAGAATTGCTGGTCGAAGATGCGGGAGCCGGCGGATTCCGCGGTCTTGCCGTGGGCGTCGTAGGTGCCCGTCGCAGCCGCGGGGTTGAGGTCGGCAAGTGACTCTTGGGTGGAGCGGACCGCAGTGCGCAGATACTGCTCGTTAGAGTCGCGCAGCTCCTTGATCAGCGCCGTTTGGCGGGTCAGGGCCGTCAGATGCGCGGTGAGGACCTCGGCCCAGGCACCTTCCGGGGCGGCGGCGGCGAGTTCGGCCAGTGAGGCATCCGTGGGGAGCCCCCAGACCTCGGCAACGACGGCAGCCTCAATAGTGCGCGCCAGGCTCGCCTGGGAGAGGTGGCCCAGCACCTGCTCCACTTCCTTGGTCCCGTGGGGCAACCAGCGGGACTTGCCCGAAGTGAGCAACAGCTGCTCCTCCTCAAGCTTGAAAGTGAGAACGTCCAGGAGTTCACGCTCCCGCCACAGCAGGGCTGAAAGTTCGTGGATGGCCATAGGTCCGGAGGACTCCCTCTTCGGTGACGGGTGCGTATTGCGGTGCGACGGTCTGTTCGGTGTGACTGCTTAATCGTGCGACGACGCACCTACAGCGGGGTTCGTACAAACTATCGGCGGGGCCCGGGGATCCGTTAGCGGGAATAAGACTGATAAGACGCGGAATTTTGGCGCGGGGGAAAATCCGAAAACAATTTTGGATTTCTCCTTACCTGTGCTTCCCGAATGGCGATAACTACTCCTGAAGGCCCACGGATGGGCCATCGCTTACAGTCCCAATCACGGAGGAAACACCATGGGCTTCGTCATTAACAACAACCTCGCGGCAAACAACTCTTACCGCAACCTCAACGCCACCCAGAATGACCTTTCCAAGTCCCTGGAGAAGCTGTCCACTGGCCTGCGCATCAACCGCGCCGGCGACGACGCAGCCGGCCTGTCCATCTCCGAGGGCCTGAAGTCACAGGTCACCGGTTCGGCCCAGGCCGCCCGCAACGCTCAGGACGGCATCAGCGTCATCCAGACCGCTGAAGGCGCCCTGACCGAGGTCCACTCGATCCTGCAGCGCGTGCGTGACCTCTCCGTCCAGGCCGGCAACGACTCGAACAACGCTGCCGCCCGCACGGCAATCGGCAAGGAAGTTACCGCCCTGGGTGACGAGCTGGACCGCATGAGCTCCGCTACCAACTTCAACGGAATCAAGCTGCTTTCGGGTGCCACGTCCGGCAACGGCACGGGTGCAATGGTCTTCCAGGTCGGCGCAGGCGCCACCACTGCCGACAACCAGATCACGGTGTCCACCAACTCCGCAGGTATGGACGTCAAGGCCATCGCCACCGCGGTCAAGGCCCTCACCTTCACTGATGCCACCACGTCGGCAGCAGCAGTTACCGCCGTGGACACCCGCATCGGCGACGTGTCCGCTTCACGTGCAGATCTGGGTGCCGCCCAGAACCGCATGGAGCACACCATCAAGTCCCTGAATGTCGCCGGCGAGAACCTGCAGGCTGCACAGTCCCGCATCGCCGACGTCGACATGGCTTCGGAAATGGTCAAGTTCACCAAGGCCAACATCCTGTCCCAGGCCGGCACCGCCATGCTGGCCCAGGCGAACCAGTCCAGCCAGGGTGTTCTTTCCCTCCTGCGCTAAATAGGTTCCGGCAGTCCAGCAATGAGGCCGCCACCCTGATCGGACGGAGACACAATCCCGATCAATTCACTGCGGAAGGGCCGGACGATGCGGGCAATCCATCGTCCGGTCCTTACGTGCAGGATCCGCAGTTCCGAAACCAGAATTCCGAAACAGTTCTTGACAGCAGGGAGAGGCAGCCATGGGGATCTCACTCGACGGATTGGCCAGCGGGCTCGATACCACCGCGCTCATTAGCTCCATCATCCAGGCGGAAGCCATCCCGCAGACCCTGCTCAAGAACAAGTCCTACGACGTCCAGTCGATGGTCTCGGCCCTCCAAGGACTCAACAGCAAGGTCGCGGCCCTCGCGACGCAAGCCACTGCCGCAGCCAAGCCCGGCGCCTTGGACCTGTTCTCCGCAACAACCAGCAGCGACAAGGTCGTTGCCACCGCCACTGCCGCGGCCAAAGCAGGCTCCATCGATTTCCAGGTCAACAAGCTGGCCCAGACGCAGGTCACAGTCACCGACAAGGTAGTGGGCTGGCCCTACACCACCATGACCATCAACAGCGGCGGCCAGACGTACACCATTACCCCGCTGACCAGCTCACTGGACGACGTCGTGAACTCCGTCAATGCGGCCGGAGCAGGCGTGACGGCCAGCAAGGTCTCAGTTGGAGGCGGGGAGTTCCGGCTCCAGTTCTCAGCCACGAAGTCCGGCGCAGCCGGTGCCTTTACCATTTCCGACGCCGGTACGACCTTCACAGACGTTAAGACGGCCCAGGACGCCGAAATCGCCCTCTGGCCGGGAACAACCGCGGCCCAGACCGTGAAGTCGTCCACGAACACGTTCACCGATCTGCTCCCTGGCGTGTCCATTACCGCCAAAGAGGTGACGCCCGCCCCCGTGACGCTCACGGTTTCCCGCGACGACGCCGGGATCACCAAGCTAGCCTCTGATCTGGTCGACGGCGCCAACGGCATCTTCGCCCTCGTGGCGAGCAAGGCCGCCGTGAGCACCTCGACCACCACCAGCGGCACCACGACATCCGCCGGGGTCTTCGCCGGCGACAGCACCGTGCGTTCGGTAAACCAAAGCATTCTTTCTGCCGCGTCCCTGCCGGTCGGCACCCCGCCGCGATCGCCGTCGGAAATTGGCATCAGCATCACTAAGACCGGCACCATGGAATTCGACGCCACGAAGTTTGCTGCCGCCCTCGCCGCTGACCCCGCGGGCACCGCAGCCAAGGTGCAGGAGATCGCCGGGCGCATTGCCACCGCGGCCACCACGGCGTCGGACAAGTACACCGGCACACTGACCACCACCATCACCGGCCAGCAGTCCGAGGTCCGTGACCTTGCCGACCGGATCAGCGACTGGGACACCCGCCTCGCCTCCCGGAAAGCAACGCTCGAGCGCACCTACTCCGGCCTCGAAGTGGCGCTCAGCAACATGAACGCCCAGAAGACGTGGCTCACCTCCCAGCTCGCCGGCCTCTCCTCAGGAAGTAGTTCATCATGACCACCGCTGCCTACGGCAATGGTTACGGCGCGGGTGGGTTCGGCAGCGCGGCCCAGCGCAACCAGTACCTCGAAGACTCCGTCCTCTCGGCCCCGCCGGCGCGCCTGCTCACCATGCTCTACGACCGCCTCCTGCTGGACCTTGGCCGAGCGGAGACCGCGCAGCAGGGAGCCAACTGGCCCGTCGCTTCGGAAAACCTCCTGCATGCGCAGGCAATCATTGCCGAGCTCGTCTCGTCCTTGAAGACTGATTCCTGGGATGGCGCCGATGGGCTGATCGGCCTCTATAACTACGCCTTTACGGCCCTGGTCAACGCCAATATCCAGCGCGACCCGGCTTTGACCCGCGAAGCCATCGAACTCTTGGAACCTCTGCGCCAGGCCTGGCACGAAGCTGCGGCCGTCATCCCGGCACCTGCCACCGCCAGTCGCGGAACCGCAGCAGGTTTCCCCGCCGCAGCCCCCACCGCCTTCTCGGCAGCCGGGGCCTGGAACACCCGGCCCGGAACAGGTGGCGGGAGCCTAGGTTTTGGCTGAGCGGACTGACGCGGATACCGGCCTGGGGGAAGCCGGTGACAACCACACCGCATCAACCCTGACCGAATCCGCGGCCGCTGACACCGCCCTGGCGGCTTGGACGGCTGTCCTGGATGTGCTCGAAATGGCGGTGCAGGCCGCCGAACGTGCCTTGAAGGATCCGCTGGGCCCGCTGTCCTCGTCAGCACCTCACCACGTGGCGCCGCTGCCCGTGGAACGCTGGGCACCGCCCACCCGGACCGGCCCGCTGCCGGCGGCTGCGCGGCGTCGCGCCGTCGCCCTCGCAGCCGCCCAGGAACGCGTCGCCCACCGGCTCGATGAAGCCCGTATGGACGTGGCCCGCCAGCTCCAGGCGGTGTCCTCGGTACCCGGAGTGGGCGAGTCTTCCGCCGCAATTTACCTCGACGTCAACGGCTGAGTCTTCCTCAGCTCAAGTCTTTGAAAGAACTGTTGTATTTTCGCCTAACGCGGCGCTGACCAGTGCCGATAACCACTGTAAGAGCACGGATCGCTCGCTTACCGGCCACGGATCGGCCACCCCCACCTTTCCCAGGCAGGACTCTGTGCTCGAATCCGTGACTTCCGCCGCCTTGGCCAGTGCCATGGACGGGCTGGCATTGCGCCAGCGCACCATCGCGAACAACATCGCGAACGTCAACACGCCTAATTACCACGCGAAGCGGGTCAGCTTCGAGGACGCCCTCGCGGCGTCCGTGAAGTCCGGTGATGGCCGCGTCCAGGCAACCACGGCGGAATCCCTGGAACCCACCCAGCTGAACGGCAACAACGTCAACCTGGACACCGAGACCCTGTCCAACATCGACACCGTGCTGCGCTTCCAGTTCGCCGCCCGCGCCGTCAACACCGAATTCACCGCCGTGCGCTCCGCCCTGAGGACCAGCTGATGACCTTCGACGCAATCGGCATCGCCGGCTCCGCCCTCACCGTCCACCGCAAGTGGCTCGATGCTGTCTCAGACAACCTCGCCAACATGAACAACGCCTCCGCCACGTCCGGCCCTGCCTTCCAGGCCCGGTACGTCGAGGCCACAGAAGGCTCGGAGGGCTCGGGCGTGTACGTCAAGAGCACCCAGCTCGGCGACGCCGCGGGCAGGATCGTCTACCAGCCGGACCACCCCCTGGCGGACGCCAACGGCAACGTGAAGTACCCGGACATCGACATGGCCGAACAAATGGGCGCGCTCATCATCGCCCAGCGCGGCTACCAGGCCAACGCCCAGGTGGTGGACCGCGCCCGCGAAACTTACATGGCTGCCCTCGAGATTGGACGCTCCTAATGACTGTTGCCCCCATCGCCCCCGTCCAGGGTGTCCTGCCGACAAGTTACGTCGCAGGCGTAGACACGGGCGCGGCCCCCGTCGCCGGCACGGACGGCTCCGCCTTTGCAACCTCGCTCACCGGCGCGGTGGATAACCTCCAGCAGCTGCAGTCGACGTCGAACCAGCTGGCTGTCTCCGCCGTGACCGGAAACCTGGACGACATCCACAACGCCACGCTTGCCGCTACCCGCGCGCAGGTGACGCTCGAGCTCATGGCCACCGTGCGCAACAAGGGCGTTGACGCATTCAACGAGATCATGAGGATGCAGGCCTGATGCCTCCGCAGATAACCGCTTTCTTTCAGCGCTTCGGCGCGAGCCTGAAGAGCTTCACCGCCGGCCAGCGCACCTTGGCCGTGCTTGGCGCTGCCCTGCTGGTGGTGGGCATTGTGGCCTTGTCCGCCTGGCTCACCCGTCCGGTGCTCACCCCCCTGTTTTCCGGCCTCCAGACCACCGACGCCAACGGCATCGTCGAACAGCTCCGCAAGGACAACGTTCCGTACGAGCTCAGCGACGGCGGATCCACCATCCTGGTGCCGCAGGACAAGGTTTACGACGAGCGCCTCAAGGCCGCGGCCGCGGGCCTGCCCACTGCCGCCGCCACCGGGTACTCCCTGCTGGACAAGATGGGCGTGACGTCCTCGGAATTCCAGCAGTCCGTTACGTACAAACGGGCCCTCGAGGGCGAACTTGCCAGCACGATCTCCGCCATGGATGGTGTGAAAACCGCCGCCGTCCGGCTCGCTATCCCCGAAAAGACAGTGTTTGTGTCCAAGGCCCCGGACACCACCGCCTCGGTGTTTATCGAGACCGACGCCGGCGCCACCCTGTCCAGTGACCGCGTGCAGGCGATCGTCCACCTGACCTCTGCCGCCATCGAAAACCTCAAACCCGCCAACGTCTCCGTGGTCGATTCCCAGGGCAACGTGCTTTCCACCGTTGGCGGCGGGACCGCAGGCTCCTCCACCAAGCAGGCCAGCGATTACCAGCAGCGCACTTCAGATGCCGTCAAGGCCGTCATGGACCGCGTGGTGGGCCCGGGCAACTCCACGGTGGCCGTCGCCGCCGATGTGACGGGCGAATCCGCACAGCAGAAGAGCGAAACCTTCTCCAACACCGCCGGCGCCCTGCCGCTCAGTGAATCGTCCAAGACCGAGAAATACACCGGAACCGGGGGAGGGGCCGCCGGCGTCCTCGGCCCGGACAACATCGCTGTGCCCGGCAGCACAAGTGGCAACGGCAACTTCGATTCCTCCACCGCGACCAAGAACAACGCCGTCAACAAGGTCACCGAGGACCGGGTCATCCCGGCCGGTGCCATCAAGCGCCAGACCATCTCCGTCGCCGTCAGCCAGGCTGCCGCCGGCGGCCTGAACCTCGCTTCGCTGAAGAACCTGGTCACTTCCGCAGCCGGAGCCGACACGGCGCGCGGCGATGTGGTCACGGTTGAGGTTGTGCCGTTCAGCACTGCCGCCGCCGACGACGCCGCCAAAGCGCTCGCCGATGCCAAGGCCAACGCCGAAGCCGAAAAGCAGGCCGCGTTCTTTGGCACCATCGTCACAGCGGGCAGCATCCTGCTCGGCCTACTGATCCTGGCCCTTGTGGTCACGATCATCCTGCGCCGCCGCCAGAAGCGCGAGCCTGTGGACCTCGGCGAACGCCTGGACCTGGAGATCATGCCCGTGGCGCCGCCCGTTGTGGCCTTGCCGCCCGCGCCGGCGACATCGGCGATCCCGATCACCGCCCTGCCCCCGCTTCCAGGCCCGAGCATCGAGCAGCTGGAATCCGAGCGCCGCCGGTTTGAGATCGACAGCATGGTCGCCGCCAACCCGGAGCGGGCCGCCGATTACCTGCGGAGCCTCATGGATGACAGGCAACCGGTATGAAGCCAACCGATACGCTCCTCTCCGGCACCCAGCGCGCCGCCGTCGTCCTGATGCAGATGAGCCCCGAGAACGCCGCCAGGGTCATGGCCCAGTTCACGGACACCGAGGCGGAGGAAATTGCCGGGGAGATCGTCAAGCTCCGCAAAGTGGACCCGGACGTCGCCGAGCAGATCATGAAGGACTTCCACCAGACCGCCCTGACCAGTCCGCGCCAGGCCCGGGGCGGCCGGGAGCTCGCCGAGGGCCTGCTGGAGGCGTCCTTCGGCTCGGAGAGGGCCGCCGGACTCATGAACCGCTTGACGGTCAACATGGCCGGCAAGTCCTTTGAGTTCCTCGAAGACATCGAGCCCGTGCAGATTCTGGCCCTGATCGACGGCGAACTGCCGCAGACCATCGCCCTGGTGCTCGCCCACCTCAGCCCGCGCAAGGCCTCGGCCGTGATGTCCGGACTGCCGGGCTCGCTGCGCGCCGACGTCGCCCTCAGTATCGCCACCATGGGATCCGGCGCGCCCGAGGCGATCGGGATCGTCGCAGACACCCTCAAACTCCGCGGCGGTGCGGCCGTGTCCCAGCAGGCCTCGAAGGTGGTGGGCGGCATCCAGCCGCTGCTGGAGATCATCAACCGGACCGACGCCGGCACGGAACGGTCCGTGCTGGACGGCCTGGACCTGCTCGATCCCGACCTCGCGGTGGAGATCCGGGCCCAGATGGTGACGTTCGACGACATCGTGAAACTGGAACGCCGCGACGTGCAGCTGGTGCTGCGCGGACTCGACGCCGCCGTCCTGGCGATGGCCATGAAGGGCGCCTCCGAGCCGGTCCTGGAAACCATCACCACCAACGTCTCCGGGCGCAACCTGGAAATCCTCGAATCCGAGATCGCCGCACTGGGGCCGCTGCGGGCCTCGCAGATCGAAGAGGCGCGGGCCGCCGTCGTCCGGTCCATCCGCGAGCTCGAGGCCGAAGGCCAGATCACCATCCAGCGCGGGGACGAGGAAGACTATGTCTACTGACAGCGGCGCTGCCACTGTCCCGGCGCGCATCGTCTTCCCCTCGCTGCGGGCGAGCGGCCCGGCCGCCGAGCAGGCCGGCTACACCGAGGGCCACGCCGCCGGCTATGCCGCCGGGGTGCGTGCCGCCGCGAAGGAACAGCGCCGCTGGCGGGACCGGATGGCCGCCGAACAGGCCGCCTCCCTGGCCGCCGGACAACAGGACCTGGACCGTGCAGTGCGTGCCCTTGCCGTCGCGCGGACCGATTTTTCGCACCGCCATGTGCAGGCCCTGCAGGACGCCGAGGAAATCCTCGCCCGCACGGCGCTGGAACTGGCCGAGGCCATCCTCGGCTACGAATTGGCCGAAGGCACCCGGACCGCACGCGCGGCCCTGGCCCGCGCCCTTTCCGGGAGCGACTCCGCCACGGTGCTGGCCGTCCGGCTGCACCCGGCGGACATCGAGGTCCTCAGCCGGGAAGGCCAGGAACTGCCCGCCGGGCTGCCGCTCATCGCTGACCCCTCCTTGGGCCGCGGCGACGCAAAGGTCGAGTACCAGCAGGGCTGGTTCGATGCCAGCCTCCGCACAGCCTTGGGGCGTGCCCGCACGGCACTGTTGGGCGAACCACTGCTGGGCCAGTCCGACGCCGATCCCGCCAGCGGCCTTGCTGCCGGAGTTCCCGGTGAATATCCCGGCGGCGCTTACCGGGGCCAGGCATGATCGCCGAGTGGCGCCCGAAGGGTGCCGACTTTGCCGCCGCGCTGGCCGCGGCTGCCCCGCAACGGGTCGGCGTCGTTACCTCCGTCATCGGGCTGGGCCTGGAAGTGTCAGGGCTGGACTGCGCGCTGGGCGACCTCGTGACCGTGGGGGAGAACCCGGGCCTTGACGCCGAGGTCGTCGCCGCGCTGGACGGCTCCGTGCGCTGCATGCCGCTGGGCCGGCTGGCCGGGGTGGCTGCCGGCGATCCCGTCCGCGCTAAGGGCAGCGCGGTGCTGGTTCCCACCGGACGGGGTCTGTTCGGCCGCGTCCTTGACGGCCTGGGACGCCCGATCGACGGCAAGGGCCCGCTGCTCAGCGGACCGCGCGTGCCGATCGACAACGAGGCACCGAACGCCATGAAACGCGCCCGCATCGACACCGCGCTGCAGACTGGCGTGCGCGTCCTGGACACCATGACGACGCTCGGCAAGGGCCAGCGCATGGGCCTGTTCGCCGGCTCCGGCGTCGGTAAATCCTCCCTGCTCTCCATGATCGCCCGTGGCACCGACGCCGAGGTCTCGGTGATCGCACTCGTGGGCGAACGCGGCCGCGAAGTCCGCGAGTTCCTCGAGGACGATCTCGGCGCCGCCGGCCTGGCGCGCTCCGTGGTGGTGGTCGCCACTTCCGACGAACCAGCCCTCATGCGCATGCGCGCAGCCTTTACCGCCACGCGGATCGCCGAGTCCTTCCGCGACCAGGGCCAGGATGTGGTCCTCATGATGGATTCCCTCACCCGTGTGGCCATGGCCCAGCGCGAGATCGGCCTCTCGGCCGGCGAGCCCCCGGCCACCCGCGGCTACCCGCCGTCGACCTTTTCCATCCTGGCGCGGCTGCTAGAGCGCGCCGGCACAGCCGAAACCGGCTCTGTCACCGGCATTTACACCGTGCTGGTGGACGGCGACGACCACAACGAGCCCATTGCCGACGCCGCCCGGTCCATCCTGGACGGCCACGTGGTCCTGGACCGCAAGCTTGCCATCACGGGGCACTTCCCGTCCGTGGACGTGCTCGGCTCCGTGTCCCGGGTGGCCAGCAAGGTCAATTCCCGGCCCCATCTCGAGTCCGCGGCCGCGCTTCGCCGGGTCCTTGCGGCCCGCAAGGCGGCGCAGGACCTGATCGACGTCGGCGCCTACCAGACCGGGACCAACCCCCTGGTGGACGCAGCGCTGAACCACGAGCACGACGTCAGCGGTTTTCTCCAACAGCCGATGGACGAATCCACGGCCCACCCCGAGTCCTGGCAGCGGCTCGGCTACCTCACTTCGATCCTGGGAGCAGCAGCATGAACCGCGAATTCTCTCTGGCTGGCCTCCTGCGCCTCCGCCAGCTCCAGCAGGACCAGGCAGCGACCGGGCTGGCACGCGCCCGCTCACGTTCCAGCTCCGTGCGGGTCCGCGAAGCCGCCGCCCGCCGCGAACTGGCGGCCACGGATGACCCCATTTCCAGCTCAGCCTCATTGCGCGCCGTGGCCGCCGCCCGGTCGTCCTCGCACAGCATGCTCGCGGACCTGCAGAACCTCACGCACCTGGCCGAGGCTGACGAGGCCAGGGCCCGCGCCGAGTTCATCGCCGCCCGAACGAGGTCCGTGGGGCTGGAAAAACTGCAGGCCCGGCACGACGCCGAGGTCAACTCCGCGGACCTGCGCGCCGAACAGTCGGCCCTGGACGAGATCGCCTCGACGCTCTGGCACCGCGATGAACAGCCGGTGAAGCCATGAGCATGACCGAAGCGATCGGCCGGATGCAGGGCATCCAGTCGATGATTGCGGAACTGAGCCGGCCCGCGGCCACGGAAACCGCCGCCGCCAAGGCCGCGGCGGCGACCTCGCTCGCGACCGCGACGGGCACAGGCGACTCCGCCACGTTCACCCAGGCACTTGCCGCGGCCTTGGGCGGGAATGGCGCAACGGATGTCGCGTCCCTCACGGACGGCTTGGGCCTCGGCACCTCACTGGGGCTCGGCGGCACGACGGCGGCGGCCGGGACCGCCGCGCTCACTGGCGCCCGGTCCACGGGAACCGTTCACACCGGCGGTGCCGCGACGGGCAACGACGTCGTGTCAGTGGCCAAGAAGTACATCGGTGTTCCCTATGTGTGGGGCGGAACCAATCCGGCCACCGGCATGGACTGCTCCGGCTTCACCCAGCGGGTCTTCAAAGACCTCGGCGTGGAGATTCCCCGCGTGGTGAGCGATCAAATGCGCCAGGGCACCCCGGTGGCGTCCCTCGCCGAGGCCAAACCCGGAGACCTTCTGGTGAGCTTCGGCGGCAACCACATTTCCATCTATCTGGGCAACGGCAAGGCGATCGACGCTCCCGTTCCTGGCAAGACCATCCAGATCCGCGATGCCTGGGAGCAGCAGTCCAACCTGACCTCCATACGGCGCATCGTTCCCGCAGGGACGGCATCATGAAAGCCGGGGCATCGATGGATCTCGCGGCTGCGCCGGCAACTGCCGCACCGGCCCGGGCGGCCCGGCAGGGCGCGGAACTGCGGACCGGCAACGGAAGCCCGGACGCGGCGTCCTTCGACGCCGTCCTCAACGACGTGCAGGGCGCAGCAGGCAACGGCGCCGCTGCCGGGCCGAGCACGGCCCCTGACGTACCGGTAGCCGCCGACGGGGCGCCGGAACGTCCTCCGGAGCGCGACGGCGGTAAGGATCCCGCTTCGCTGGCCGGCACCGCCGCGAACCCTGTGGCGGCTGCCGCCGCCGCTGCTTGGGCCGCGCCGGGCACCGATGCCGCTTCCTCCGGCATTGCCAGCCCCGGGTCGGCGCAGTATGCCCCAGCCCAGTACGCTGAGCCGCAGTTTGTTGTGCCCCAGTACGCGGCGGCTCAGCTCTCCTCGTCCCCGTTTGTCTCCTTTACGCAGGCGGGGCCGTCACTGCAGACCGGCGTATCAGCGCAGGCCGTAGCGCCGGCGTCGGACCGTCACGATACTTCCCCCGCTGCGGCACAGACCGCCGCTGCCTCCGTAACGACGGACGTTCTTCCTGCCGGGGTGCCGGCTGCTGCTGCTCAGGCCCTGACCGCCGCGGCCACGGGATTGTCCGCCATAGGGCGCCAGACACCGGTCTCCGCCCTGGCTGGGACCCAACCGGACCGCGAGCCGCCCGCCGCTGCGGCCGCACGGGCCGCAGGCGCTCACGCCTCCGACGCTGCCGGGGGGTCCGTGGCATCCGGCGGCCAGCCGGTGGCTGCTCAAGTTTCCGCCCAGGTTTCGGCCAAGGCAGCTGCGCCGGTCGCTGCACAGGCTTCTTCACTGGCCCCTGCACCTGCCACCGCTGTGGCCTTGGCGCCGGCCTCAACCCTTACCGGCGCGGCGGGGACCACTCCTGCGCCCCGCTCCGCTCCGGCGGACAGCAGTTCACCCCAGATCGCACCTGCCGGCGCAGCCGTGGCAGCCACCGTGCAGGTCGCTCCCGCAGCCTCCGGACCACCGGCAGGGGCAGCTGCAAGGACCGCGCAGGGACTTGATCCTGTGCTGGAGGCTCCACCAGCGACCACCGCCGCAGTGACCACCACGGCGACAGCCTCCGGGCCGTGGGGCAACGGGACAGGCGCCACCGCTGTCGCCGCCGACGCACCGTCCGCGTCCGGGCGAGCCCGGACCGCCACTGCCGCCAGCGCCACCGCCGCCAGCCCCGTTGCTCCGACGGCCTCCACAGCGCTCGCCGACGTCCCGGCGGGTCCAGCCGCGGCAACGGCAGGAAAGGTCACGGCGACGTCGTCCGATCCGGACAGCGGAGGCCCGGCGCCGGCTGCAGTACCCGCCCAGCCGCCCGCGGCTGCAACTGTTGCTCAGCCTGCGATCCAGCCCGCTGTCCAGACGACTGCCCAGCCTGCGTCACCGCCCGCTGCCCAGCCTGCCCCCCATTTCGCGGCACCCCTCCAGCCTCAGCTGGCCAAACCGCTGTTCACGCTCGTGGGGGCGCCGCATGGCCAGCACATCATGACGCTCAAAGTCAGCCCGGAAGATCTCGGCCCGCTGACGGTCCGTGCCCAGATCGACGCCGCGGGCGTCCGGATTGAGCTCTTCGCCCCGGGCGACGCCGGACGTGAAGCAGTCCGCGGCATCCTGCCCGAACTCCGCAAGGAACTCCACGGCGCCGGATTCGGCGCCAGCCTTAGCCTGTCCGATCACAGCGGTCCGGGAAGCTCCGGACAGAGCGGGGGCCACAACGGCGCCGGCCAGGACCGGGCCGGCTCCGGTTCCCAGTTCGCCGCCGGCCGTGACCCCGGCGGTGGCGGCTCCGGCCCAGGCGGCGGGAACGGTCCGTCCGAGCGGAGGCCCGGACACCGCTGGGACGCGCTGGCCGATGATCAAGCCCTACGCGCCGCCACGACACTCAACGGCCCCCAAACCACCCTCGACATTCTTGTCTGACACGAAGGAACGCGACTTATGACGATTCAGCCGATCGCATCCCAGCCGGTAACGGCGGCAGCGGAGGCCTCCCAGGCATCCGCCGTGCGGACACCCTCGCAGAGCATGGATGCCAACGTGTTCATGTCCCTGCTCGTGACGCAGCTCAAGAACCAGAACCCGAGCGCGCCAATGGACACCAACCAGATGATGAGCCAGACACTCCAGCTCTCCATGATGGAAAAAATGACCGAGCTGACCACCAACAGCAAGGAGGGCTTCTCCCTCCAGATGCGGACGGCAGCGGCCCAGCTGATCGGCCACTCGGTCGGCTACACCCTCGCGGACGGCACCACCGGGACAGGCATCGCCAGTTCCGTCAGCTATGCGGGCTCGGTTCCGTCCGTCATGATCGGGGACCTCGCCGTTCCCCTCGACTCCGTCACCGGGCTTACTGCTCCGGCCGCTTCCTAACCAGTTCTTCACCCGTAGAAAGGCAGTTCCCATGCTCCGCTCGCTGTACTCCGGAATCTCGGGCCTTCGCGCCCACCAGACCATGCTGGACGTTACCGGCAACAACATCGCCAACGTCAACACCGCCGGCTTCAAGGCCTCTTCCACCCAGTTCCAGGACACCCTGTCCCAGCTGCAGCAGGGCGCCACCGGCCCGCAGCCCGCGACCGGCGGCAGCAACCCCGCCCAGATCGGCCTGGGCGTCCGGGTTGCCGGTGTCAGCACCAACTTCGCCCAGGGCTCCTCGCAGAGCACCGGCCGGGCCACCGACCTGATGATTTCTGGTGACGGTTTCTTCGTCACCAGCAAGGGCGGCAGCCAGCTGTTCACCCGCGCCGGTGCGTTCAGCCCGGATGCGGCCAACCAGCTGGTGAGCCCCGACGGCGGCATCCTGCAGGGCTGGACAGCCACCAACGGCGTAGTCAATGCTGGAGCTCCGGTCGGTAACATCACGCTGAACCCCAACACCATGGTGGCGGCGGCTACCAAGACCGTGACGCTGGACGGCAACCTGCCCAGCGACGCCGCCGACGGCACCAAACTGGACCGCCTCGTCAAGGTCTACGACGCCGCTGGCGCCGAACGCAGCGTGGCCATGACCTTCACCAAGGCCGGAAGCACCTGGAACATCGCCGCTGACGACAACGGCACCACTGCCACCGGGTCCGTGACATTCGCGAACGGCAAGCCCACCGCCGGCGGCAACTTCACCGTCAACGGCATCACCATCGACATCTCCAAGGTCTCCGGCTACGCCACTATGAGCTCGCTGGCCGTCAGCGGCCAGGATGGTGCCGCCGTCGGCAAGCTTGAGTCCTACACACTCGGCAACGACGGCTCCCTGATCGGATCGTTCAGCAACGGCATCAAGCAGGTCCTGGCCAAGATCGCCCTTGCCAAGTTCACCAACCCGGCCGGCCTGGAGAAGGCCGGCGGCTCCTCGTACGTGGCAACCGGCAACTCCGGCGGAGTGCAGCTCGGTGCCGCGGGCGATCCCGGCCTCGGCACGCTGACCGGTGGCTCGCTGGAAATGTCGAATGTTGACCTGTCGCAGGAGTTCACCAACCTGATCGTTGCCCAGCGCGGCTTCCAGGCCAACGCCCGCATCATCACCACTTCGGATGAGGTCCTGCAGGAACTGACGCAGCTCAAGCGCTAGCTCCGCCTGCGCTAACTCCCCGCGCTCCGCCCCCGCGTTGCCCTATCACTCCAGGCTGTCATTCGACCTTTTTAGCAGCCGTACCTGATAGGGCAACGGGGAAGTGGGCGGGGCGGGGGCGGCGGCGCTCGCCGTCAGACAGGCTGCCAGGACACGGGAAGCTGTTTCACGCCATAGACGATCGTGCTTTCCATCCGCTCCAGCTGCGCCTCGGGGTCCACGGCCAGCCCGGGCAACCGGGAAAGCACGGCCTCCAGCGCGATCCTGGCCTCGAGCCGGGCCAGGGGAGCGCCGAGGCAGAAATGGACACCCTGCCCGAAGGCGAGGTGGCGGTTCGGCGAGCGTCCGACGTCGAACACCTCCGGGTGGGGGAACTGCTCGCCGTCACGGTTCGCTGAACCGATCCAGGCCACGATCGGCGACCCCGCAGGGATGGGCAGGCCGCGCAGCATCGTGTCGACGGCCGAGATCCGGTACATGGACTGGACCGGGGAGCGGTACCGCAGCACTTCTTCGATCGCCTGGGGGAGCAGGGCCGGCTCGGCGATCAGGCGCTCCGCTGTGCCTGGCGCTTCGGTGAAGCACAGCACCGCATTGCCGATCAGGTTGGTGGTGGTCTCGTTGCCGGCAACGAGCAGGAGGGCACAGAATCCAAGCAACTCGATGACGCTGAGCTTCTGCCCGTCGATCTCGGCCGCGAGCAGCGCGCTGATGAGGTCGTTGCCGGGCCGGCGCCGCCGCTGCTCGATCATGACCATGAAGTACTCCGCCATTTCCCGGTGCGCGGCCATGTGCCCGGTCTCGTCCGCGCCCGGGCGGGTCTGGCTCACGATCACGTCGGACCACTGCTTGAACCGGTCCCGGTCCGCGGCCGGGATGCCCATCAGCTCCGCGATCACGATCACCGGCAACGGATAGGCCAGCTGGTCGATGAGGTCCGCGGCGCCGGCACCGACCACCGGGTCCAGCAACTCGTGGGTGAGTTCCGAGATCCGCGGGCCGAGCGCTTCCACTGACCGTGGAGTGAACGCTTGGGACACCAGGGAGCGCAGCTGGCGGTGCCTGGGCGGGTCCGTGTTGATCAGGCTGGCGGCGAAGAGTTGGCCCGTTTCGGAAGGGTTGTCCCCGCCGATCCGGGAAGAAAACGTGGCGTGCTCGGACAGGACCCGCTGCACGTCGTCGTAGCGGAACACGTGCCACACCCCGGTCTCCTGGTCCTGGAAAACGGGTTCACTGTGCCGCATGGCTTCGTAGCGGGGAAACGGGTTCAACGGCTGCTCCAGAGCCGGAAAAGGCGCCATGGCTGGCCTTCCTGACGAGGCGGACGGCCGTCGCTTCCTGGCACTGGGCCAACTGCAAGGGACGAATTGCCACAGAGCAGGCGGCCAACGGGGCGGGCCGCGGGGCCCCGTCAGCTCCCACCCTAATACCGCCCAACAGCCTTGGCATGGGGATTCTGGCCCACGTCGGCCACCCCGCGAAACCGGCAGGTTACCAAGGCGCCTAACGAAGGGGCCGCTCCTGCCGACAGTACGGAGGAGAACACCCTTCCCCTCACAGAGCAGAATCGGCCCATGATCGTCGTCACACGCCTCAACGGAACGCGCTTCGCGGTCAATCCGGACCTCATTGAACGTATCCACGAGAGCCCGGATACGCATTTGGTGACGCTCGACGGCGCCGCCTATGTGGTGCTGGAAAGCCTCGCCGAAGTGGTCGAGCTCATCGCCGACTACCGGGCGTACATCCTGAGCAAGGCCCGGGACTTTCCGGCCATCACCGGATATCCGCTCAGCCTGGTCCGGACCGACGATCAGGACGACGACCCCTCCGACGACGGCGCCGGCCCCACGGCGCCCGCGCAACCCAGAAAGTAACGATGGATCCCGCAACAGTCATCGGACTGCTCCTCGCCTTTGGCTCCGTTATCGCCATGGTGTCGCTCGAGGGCGCCAGCTTGTCAGCGCTGCTCCTCCCCGCCCCCATGATCCTGGTCTTCGGTGCCACGCTCGCCGTCGGGATCGCCGGAAACACCATCAAGGATGTTCTCCAGGCCTTCAAAGCCCTCCCCAAGATGTTCGTCGGCAAGACCGCCAAGCCGCAGGAAAGCATCGACCAGATGGTCCGCTTCGCCGAAAAGGCCCGCAGCGAGGGCTTGCTGTCCCTGGAAGAGGAAGCGGCCAGCGTCAAGGACCCCTTCCTGGCCCGTGCCCTGCAGAACATAGCCGACGGCACCGACGCCGAGGACCTCCGGATGTTGATGGAGGACGAGATTGATTCGAAGGCCCGCAGCGACCACGCCAACTCCAAATTCTTCGCGAGCCTCGGCGGCTACGCTCCCACTGTGGGCATCATCGGCACGGTGGTGTCGCTGACCCACGTCCTGGAAAACCTCTCCACGCCGGACCACCTGGGGCCGATGATCGCGGCAGCCTTCGTCGCCACCCTGTGGGGCCTGCTCTCGGCCAACTTCATCTGGCTTCCGTTCAGCGCCCGGATGGCCCGGCTCTCGGAACTGGACATCGAACGGATGACGCTGCTCATGGAGGGCATGCTGTCGGTCCAGTCCGGCGCCCAGCCGCTGCTGCTCGCCGAACGGCTCCGCGCCATGGTCCCGGAGCACCAGCTCAAGGCCTCCGGCAGCGACGGCAAGAAGGCCGGCGCGGACAAGTCCGACAGGATGGACGAGGCCGCGTGAGCCCCCGGCGGCGCGGGCGGAAGAAGCCGGAAGAACACCACGTCGACGAACGCTGGATGGCGTCCTACATGGACATGGTCACCGTGCTGATGTGCATGTTCATCGTCCTGTTCGCGATGTCCACGGTGGACGCCAACAAGTTTGAAAAGCTCCGCAACTCCCTGGCCACTGGGTTCGGCGCGGTCGCGTCGGAAACCGTGGACACGGCGTCGGGCACGGTGGTGCCGCCTGAACTCGTGAACGAGGACCTGGAGGCGTTCGCCGAGGTCAAGGGCGCGGTAACCGCATCTCCCGAGAAAAACATGGCTGAAGCGGTCAAGGAAGTAGACAAGCTCAAAGAGCTGCAGAAGAAAATGCAGGCCGGGCTGGCGGCCGCCGGGCTGAGCGAGAACGTCGAGTTCCAGATCGACCAGCGCGGCCTGACGGTCAAGCTCGTCGGATCACAGGCCTTCTTCGAACCCGACCGGCCCGAACTCACCTCCCGGGCCACCCGGGTGCTGCAGGTCATCTCCCCGGTCCTGAAGCCGGCGCACATGGAAATCATGGTCGAAGGCCACGCCGCGAATGGCATCACGGCCTACCCCTCCACCTGGGAACTGTCCTCGGCGCGCGCCGTCAACGTCCTGCGGTACATGGTGGACAACGGCCGCATTGCCCCCGGCACCATCGGCGCCGTCGCGTTCGGATCGGCCCGCCAGGTCAACGACGACTCCACCCCGGCCCTCATGGAGCGGAACCGCCGGGTGGACATCGTGGTCATTTCCGACAAGCCAGACGTCGTCCGGGCGCTCATTCCGGAAGCGCTAAAGCTGAGCAAGAAATAGGCGGTAGGCCTTCTGTGCTTGCCTGCAGGTATTGCTTGAAGGTATTGCCTAACGCGGATTGCTTACGCCGCGAGTTCCCTTGCCGATAGTGGCAACCGTGAGTGTTCTGGATGAGCGGGAAGTGGTACGGGAGCGGACCGTCAGCGTCTATGACTTCCGCCGTCCCGCGACGCTCGCCCGCGAACACAGCCGAGTGCTGGAGCTCGCCTTCGAAACCTTCGCCCGCCAGTGGGGCACGCAGCTCACCGCCAAGGTCCGCGTCAAGTCCGTGGTGCGCCTTGAAGACGTCAGCATGCTCAGCTACGACGAGTACGCCGCTTCGCTGCCCGCCGTCACGGCCATGGTCCTGTGCACCGTGGAGGCCCACGATTCCAAGCTCGTAGTGCAGTTCCCCGGCCCGGCCGCCCTCGGCTGGGTCAACCGCATGCTCGGCGCCTCCGCCGATTCGCCCATGCCGGACCGCAAATTCACCCAGATCGAGCAGGCGCTGATCAAGGGCCTCATGGACGAGGCCCTCGAAGACCTCGGCTACTCGCTGGGCCCGCTGCTCAGCGAGGCCGTCCGGGTGGACACGATCCAGTACAACTCCCAGTTCGCCCAGGCCGCCGCGCCGAGCGAACTGATGATCGTCGCCTCCTTCACCATGAGCGTCGGCGACGTCAACGCCCCTGCCACCCTGGCCGTTCCGGCCGGCATCCTGCTGGGACGGCTCAAGAAGGTCAACCCGACAGACTCCCGCGACGACGCGCCCGCGCGCATCAGCGCCCAGCTGGAGCAGGTGCCGGTGGAACTGTCGGTGCGGCTCTCGACGTCGTTCGTCACACCGAGCCAGGTCCTGGGACTCGCCGTCGGCGACGTCCTGACGCTGCCGCACCTGGAAAACCGGCCCTTTGACCTCACCCTGGACGGAACCCGGCTGGCAACCGCCGCCCCGGCCCGCAACGGCTCCCGGGCGGCCGCAGTAATTGTCACAATCGAGGAGAACCAACGATGAGCATCACCCTGACCAAGCACGAATTGTCGGCGGAACGGCTCGTTGAGGAGCTGCCGAGTCCGGTGGCCCTGAAGGTTGTCGCCCTGGTGCCTGCCCGGTCCGCGGCGGCCTACGCCCGGCAAGCGGTCACGGCGACCTTCGTGGGCGCGGTGACGGCCGACCTCGCCCTCATGCTCAGCGACCGCACCTTCCTTGACGAGGCCGCCGGGGCAGGGTCCCAGCTGGGGCACGTCTCCGTGACCGACGTCCTGCGTCCCGCGATGGAAAGCGCCAGCTCGGTCTTCGGCGCCGGCGTCCTGTCCGACCTGCGCGAATCCGACGTCTCCGGGCTCCTCTCGGACCCCGACACGGCTGTCTTTGAACTCTCCGACGGCAGCAACGCCGCGGCCTGGTTTGCTGTGCGGCTCCGCGAGCACGGCAACAGCCAGGACCGCGCCGGGGACCTGTTCGCCGGCGGCGACACGGTGGCCGGCAGGCTGGGCCGCATCAACAACATTGAAATGGCCCTGACAGTGGAGATCGGACGCACCCGGATGTCGGTCCGGGACGTGCTTTCGCTGGAGCCGGGCAAGATCATCGAACTGGACCGCTCCGCCGGCGCCCCGGCAGATGTCCTGCTCAACGGCCGCCTGATCGCGCACGGCGAAGTCGTGGTCCTCGACCAGGACTACGCGGTGCGAATCACCCGGATCCTCGATGTCGCCGAGGGGCTCAGCTGAATGGACGCACTGATCCTCGGGCTGCGGGTAGTCGTGGCCCTGGGCGCGGTGCTTGGCCTCATGTGGTTTCTCCAGCGCCGGCTGGGCCAAGGCGCCGGGCGGCGCCGGGCTGACCGCGCCTTGACCATCGTCAGCCGGCAGAGCCTCGGACAAAAAGCCTCCGTGGTGGTGGTCGACGCCGCCGGGCAGCGCTTCCTCTTGGGCGTCACCGAGCACGCAGTCAACGTCCTGCACACTGGGGACATCCCGCCCGAACCCGAAGAAGTCCCGGGCCCCGGCATCAGCCGCGGCCTCGGCGATTTCGCCCGGGTCCTGGCCGAGGCCAGCCCGCTCGCCGGAAACCACTTCAGCAGCCGGCCCGCCGGTGACGGCGCCGACGGTGCTGATGACGCCTACGCCGACGCCGATAAGGATCCGGACGCCGTCCGGGACCTGCCGCCGTCCCGCCGCAGCACCCTTCACCGCAACTCCCAAGCCCGCGGCCACGCCGGCCGTGGCAGCGCCGGCGGCGCGTCGGGCCATCCGCCCCTGCACGGCTCCATCCTGGCCGGCTCCACCTGGAAGCAGGCTGCCGCTGCTCTCAGGAGCGGACGACGCAATTGATCTTCCCGCTCCCCACCGGCACCACCCGTCCGCGAACAGCTGTCGCACGATCCCTCAGGCTCCTGGGCCTGGGGGTCGCCGTCGTGCTGTTTGCTTTCCTCCTGCTGTGGCTCAACGCCCAAGCCGGCCACGCCGCACCCATCGATCCGGTGGCGCCGGTGGCGCCGACCGACCCTGCCAATCCCGACGGCGGGAACGTCAACATCCAGATCAACGGGATGGACGGCAAACCCTCCACCGCAGTCCTGACCCTGATCGGGATTACGCTCCTGGCCGTTGCGCCCTCGCTGCTGCTGATGATGACGTCCTTCACCAAGATCTTTGTGGTCCTGGCAATGACCCGCAACGCGCTGTCCCTGCCGTCCATCCCGCCAAACCAAGTCCTGGCCGGGCTGGCCCTGTTCCTCTCGATCTTCGTGATGTGGCCCGTCATCAACGAGATGAACAATCTCGGCATCCAGCCCTACCTCAACGGCAAGCTGGACTTCAACGGTGCGGTCAGCGCCGCGTCGGGCCCGCTGCAGCACTTCATGCTCGCCCACACGCGGGAAGAGGACATCGCCCTGATGTCCCGCGCCGCCGGTGCCGAAAACCCGGCCACTCCTGAGGCCGTCCCGCTGCAGACCCTCATCCCGGCGTTCATGATCTCCGAACTCCGTGCCGCGTTCATCATCGGCTTCGTCATCTTCATCCCGTTCCTCGTGATCGACCTCGTGGTGTCAGCGGCCCTGATGTCCATGGGCATGATGATGCTGCCGCCGGTCATGATCTCGCTGCCCTTCAAGATCCTCCTGTTCGTCCTCGTGGACGGCTGGGGCCTGATCATCACCGCGCTGGTCCAGAGCTATGCGGGTTCAGGATGAACGCCAACGCGGTCCTGGACATCTGCCTCCAGGCCATGGTTGTGGCCGCGAAGCTCTCCGCGCCCGTGCTGGTCACGGCGCTGGTGGTGGGCCTGGCCATCTCCCTGCTGCAGTCCATCACCCAGCTGCAGGAAGCCACCCTGTCCTTCGTGCCCAAGGCGGCCGCGGTGGCCGTGGCCCTGATCGTCTGCGGACACTGGATGATCTCGGAGATGGTCGCGTTCACGAACGACCTCTTCGCGAAGATCCCGTCCCTGCTCGGAGGCCTGTGAGGTGGGCATTCCCATCGACCCGACCTGGCTGGAAGTGCTGCTGCTGGCGACGGTCCGGATGACCGCCTTCCTGATCGTGGCACCGCCCTTTTCCCACCAGGCCTTTCCGGGGCGCGTGAAGGCCATGCTGGGGCTGGGGCTGGGCCTGGCGGTGACACAGCGCATGGTCGGCGGCTACACGCCCCGCGACACCGCAGGGTTCGTCACCGGCGTGGTCCTGGAACTCCTCACGGGCCTGGTCCTGGGTTTCCTGGTCCTGGTGATCTTCTCCGCTATCCAGTCTGCCGGCAGCCTGATTGACCTCTCCAGCGGTTTCCAGATGGCGCAGGCCTTTGATCCCCAAATGATGGTCAACGGCGCTCAGTTCACCCGGCTTCTGCAGATGGCGGCACTGGCGCTGCTGTTCGCCTCCGACGGCTATCAGCTGGTCATCACGGGCCTCACCGGCAGCTTCGCGGCCCTGCCCCTGGCCGGGGGCATAGACCTGGCCCAGCCGGTGCAGGCCATCATCGCGGCAGTGTCCGGCATGTTCCTCGCCGCCGTGCAGATCGCCGGCCCCCTCCTGGTGGTCCTGTTCCTTGCCGACGTCGGGCTCGGCCTGCTGACCCGCGTGGCACCGGCGCTGAACGCCTTCTCGCTCGGTTTCCCGCTCAAGATCCTGCTCACCCTGATGCTGGCCGGATTCATGTTCCTGGCCCTGCCCCGGATTGTTTCCAGCCTCGCCGGGCAGGCGGCCAAGGCCGTGCTGGGGGTGGGCTGATGGCGGATTCACAGGAAAAGACCGAGCAAGCCACCGACAAACGGATGAAGGATGTCCGGTCCAAGGGCCAGCTGTCCCGTTCCCAGGACCTCACTGCGTGGCTCGGGGTCGGCGCCGCCGCGCTCATGCTGCCCAGCACTGTGGACCGGGCCGCCAACGCCGCCACGGACCAGCTCTTCAGCGTCCGCGGGATCATGTCCGCCCCGGATCCTGGCAAAGCCGTCCGGGCGCTGGAAGACGGCTTCGCGTCCATCGCCGGAATCATCGGACCCCTGCTGATCGTCGTGTTCCTGGCTGTCCTCGCCGGTTCCGCCCTCCAGGGCGGTGTCCACCTGAAGAAATTCAGGCTCGAATTCGAACACTTCAACCTGCTCGGCGGGATCAAGCGGCTTTTCGGCGCCCAGGCGGTGTGGGGTGGCCTTAAGGCGCTGCTGAAGGCCACCGTGGTGGGGCTGGTGCTGTACAGCGTGGTGCAGGGGCTGGTCCCCGTGCTGCTGACCGCGGGAGGACTGCCGGTTGCCGGCGTCACGGCCGCCGCGGCGGGCGGCGTTGCATCACTGGTCCAGTTCGCGGTGGCCGCCGGAATCGTGCTGGCCGCAGCCGACTTCTTCGTCGTGATGCGGCGCAACCGCAAGAAGACCCGGATGTCCAAGAAGGAAGTCCAGGACGAGAACAAGAGCAGCGAGGGCGACCCGCTCATCCGATCCCAGCGCCGGGCGCGCCAGATGGCCATGAGCCGCAACCGCATGATCGCCGCGATCGGAGATGCCGACGTCGTCCTGGTCAACCCCACGCACGTGGCGGTGGCGCTCAAGTACGATCCCGGCAAGTCCGCGCCCCGCGTGGTGGCCAAGGGCTCCGGCCATGTGGCTGCGAGGATCAGGGAAGAGGCCGAACAAAAGAACGTCCCAATGGTCCAGGACATCCCGCTGGCCAGGGCCCTGCACGGCGCCTGTGAGCTGGGGGATGAGATCCCGGTGGACTTTTACCGGGCGGTGGCCGGAGTCCTTGCCTTCGTCATGGCGCTCAAGGCCCGGGGTGCCGGCGCCGGGATGCACCGCATGGCCAGCACGGCCGCGGCCACATGAGACGGGGCAGGCAGCACACCGTGGACTACAGCAAGCACCACAGCACGCAGCACACCGTGACGGGCCGTATGAACACTTTGGGAACCAGCGTCTGTGAAAGGACCGCACCATGAACAACAGGCTGAACCGGCTGGCGGTGCCCATCGGCATCGTGGGGATCGTGCTCCTGCTGGTGGTTCCCGTGCCCGCGCCCCTGCTCGACTTCCTCATCGTCTGCAACATCCTGCTGGCGCTGCTGGTCCTGTTGACCAGCATGTTTGTGAAGAAGCCGCTGGACTTCTCCGTGTTCCCGTCCCTGCTGCTCGTTGCCACGCTGTTCCGGCTGGGCCTCAACGTCGCCTCCACCCGCCTGGTCCTGGGCAACGGGTACGCCGGGCAGGTCATTGAGGCCTTCGGCAAGGTCACGGTGGGCGGCTCCATGATCATCGGCGCCGTGGTGTTCCTCATCCTCGTCGTGATCCAGTTCGTCGTGGTCACCAAGGGCGCCGAGCGCGTGGCCGAGGTGGGCGCGCGGTTCACCCTCGATGCCATGCCCGGCAAGCAGATGGCAATCGACGCCGACCTCAACGCCGGACTCCTCACCGACACCCAGGCCCGGGAGCGGCGCGCCGAGGTCTCGGCCGAGGCCGATTTCTACGGCGCCATGGACGGCGCCTCGAAGTTCGTGAAGGGCGATGCCATCGCGGGCATCATCATTATCATCATCAACTTCATCGGCGGCATCGCCATTGGCATGCTGCAGCGCGGCATGGAAATCGGCGACGCCCTGAACACCTACGGCCTGCTGACCATGGGCGACGGACTCGTTACACAGATCCCGGCGCTGCTCATGGCCGTCTCCACCGGCATGATCGTGACCCGGTCCAACGCCGAGTCGGACATGGGCCGGACGGCCTCCACGCAGCTGCTGCAGTCACCAAACGCGCTCATGATCGCCGGCGTCGCCGCCGTCGCCATGGCCTTGATTCCCGGCATGCCGCCCCTGCCGTTCGTCCTCGTCGGCGCCGGATTGATCATCGCCTCCCGCCGGACCGCCGTAAACCAGAAGCAGGCGGAGACAGCCCGGGAGGCTGAGTCGGCGGCGCTGAACTTCCCGGAAATGGATCCCAACGAGAAACTGCTGGAGGACATGCGGGTCCACCCCGTGGAGATCCTGCTGGCACCGGATCTCGTGGACATGGTCTCCGGCGCCTCCGACGACCTTCTGGCCCGGGTCCGGTCGCTCCGGCACAAGATCGCCATGGAGCTGGGCCTCGTCATCCCGCCCGTGCGCACGAGGGACAGCGTGGACCTGCCGCCGGCCACCTATTCCATCCGGATCGCCGGTGTGGAAGCCGGGCGCGGCACGGCCCCGAGCGGCCAAATGCTGGCGCTGGGCGAGAACCTGGACTCGCTGCCCGGCCCGGCCATGATCGAGCCCGTGTTCGGCCTTGCCGGCAAGTGGATCCCGGGGGAAATGCGCCACAACGCCGAAATGACGGGCGCGACAGTGATCGACCGGGTCTCCGTCCTGGTCACCCACCTGTCCTCGATTGTCGCGGCGAACGCTGCCCGGCTGCTCTCCCGCGAGGACGTCCGGGTGCTGACCGAGGGCGTGCGCAAGCAAAGCCCCTCCGCCGTCGACGAGCTGACCCCGGCCCTGCTCTCCCTGGCCGAGCTGCAGCGGGTCCTCCAGGGACTCCTGGATGAGCAGGTGCCCATCAACGACCTCGCCCGGATCTACGAGGCCCTCACGCTCCGGGCCAAGATTTCCACGGACCCGGAATCGCTGGTGGAAGCCGCCCGGCAGGCCCTCGGCCCCGCCCTCACGGCCAAGTTCATGGACGGGCCGGTGCTCAACGTCATCATGATCGACCCCGTCCTCGAACAGCACATGCTCGAGGACATGCGCCCCGCGGAAGGCGGCAGCCAGATCGTCATGGGACAGGACAAGCTCGACGCCGTGCTCCGCTCGGTCGGCTCCGCCGTCGACGCAGCGGCCGCCGCCAACCGCCAGGCCGTGCTCGTGTGCGCACCGGCGCTCCGGCCCGCCATCCACCGCCTCATCGGTGGGCAGCCCGGGTCCGTGCCCGTGTTGTCCTACCGCGAGGTGACCTCTGCCAACGTCCGGATCGAAACAGTAGGAGTGGTGCGCCATGCCGAACCGCTATCGGCTTAAGGGAGCCTCGCTCGAGGAAATCCGCCGCAAGGCAGAACAGCTATACGGACCCGCGGCCCGAATCGTGTCCGCCGAACGCGTCATCAGCCCGGGAATCGCCGGGCTCTTCGCCCAGGACCGCTACGAGGCCATGATCGAGATCCTGTCCAAGCACGAGGTGGTCACCGGCGAAGTAGTGCCCGACGCCGACATCCTGGCCGGGACCGAGCCGGGCACGGCCGCCAGCATCCCCGCCAGGAGTCCCGCCGGGGATGCTGCCGGGGAGAACGACGCCGGGAAGGACGACGCCGGCACGGCTTCCGCAGCGCCGGCCCGGCCGGCAGCCCAGTCCGGAGCGCCGGCGGGCCCTGCGACGGCACCGGGCACCCCCGGCTCGACTCATCACCTCCCGTCCCATCACTTTCAGGGCGCCGCCATCGCCGCACTGCTGGAAGAGGCAGACGCCGTTGAGCTGAGCCTGCACCGGCCCGCAGCTGCAGGTGTGTCCACCGAATCGCCGGACTTCGCGGAACTTCTGGAACAGCTTGGCGCCGGGCTCCGGACCCCGGCGGAACCGGCCGCCGCCGCCGGTAACCCCGGGCGGCCGGCCGTCGCCGTCGATCCGGGCACCGCTGCCGTACCGCCCACAGCCAGCGACGCCGGTCGGCCGGCCTCCGCTGGCGCCCCGCTTGCCGCGCCGCCCACCGCACCGGGCAGTTCGGCGGCCCGTGCGCCGGGCGCGCTTGCCCCGCTGACCGGCGTCGGCGATCTCGTGGTCCTGATCGGGCTGGGGGAGGACGCCATGGACGCTGCCCTGACAATGTCCACGGCGGCCGGCGGTGCCGATGTGCGGACCGCCGGCGAGCTCTCCGCGTATGGCCACCTGCACGTCGACGGACGCCAAAGCGCCACAGCCGCGCGCGCCCATGCTGTGGTGACGGAGCGCACGGTCCTGGTGGCGTTCGGACTCGGCAAAGCCCGCAACGCCCTGGCCCGGGTGCAGTCCGTGGCCGCGCTCTCGGCCGACCAAATCTGGGTGGTGGTCGACGCCGGACGCAAGCACGAGGACACGGCGCGCTGGGTCAGCGTGCTGTCCGCCCAGCTCAACGTCAGTGCCGTAGCGGTGGTCGGGGCCGCGGAGACCGGGTCACCCGAGAGCGTCAACGGATTGCGGCTGCCCGTGGGCTGGATCGACGGGCGCCCGGCAGGGCCGGCTCCGACATGGCAGAACGAGCGGGAGTCGTCCTACGCGCCCCGCGCTGAAGGGTAGATTGAGAGGATGCTGGTACTTACACGCAAGCCGGGCGAACAGATCATGATCGGCGACGGCATCGTCATCACGGTTCTGGAAGGCCGCGGCGACGGTGTTCGGATAGGCATTGAGGCACCCCGCGGTGTGCCCATCCAGCGCCGGGAAGTCATCGAAGCCATCGCGGCGGCAAACCTCGCGGCGGCGGAAGCTGGCCCCGACGCCGAGGACGCGCTGCGAGGGCTCGTTCCCCCGCGCGCCACTCCCGCCGAGGGCTGAGGACCCGCGCCGGATCAGTCCTGGTCCCCGCCCAGATACTGGGCCAGGAGCGGCTGGGCTGAACGCCGGACCACGGCCAGGGACCTCTCCAGGTTTCCGCTCGTGGTGAGCTGATCCAGCAGCCCTGCCGTCCCCGCCGGGCCGGGGCGTTCCGGCAGGGGGAGGGTCCGCAGTGCCTCTTCGTTCACCCGGGCGGCCTCGCCAAGCCGGGCCAGGAGTGCGTGCAGGGCCTCCAGATGTTCACGCAGGATCTCGGACCAGGGCCCGGCTGGTGCGGCCGCAATCAGTTCGACGAGCGTGGTTTGCGCCGGCAGGCCCCACTGGGCCGCAACGGCGGCGGATTCAACACTCCGGGCCAGGGCTTCGAAGCGCAGGCGATCCAATACGGTTTCAATCTCGGAGGCCATGAAGTTCAGCCATTCCAGATTCCCGGCCTCGACGTGCAGACGCTGCGTTTCCAGCCTAAACAGAAGCAGCTCCAAGTGCCGCCGTTCCTGCCACAATGCCGCGGAGAGATCGCTTGCGCTCATTGGCCCCATTCTCTTTACGCCCCGTGAATCACAGCTTTGGGACGGTCACCGCATTTTTTGCCAAGCTTTTCCCTGAGGGTACACGCAGATCTTGGATCAGGTGATAGGTTTCCACCATGGGTGCTGCGCCCTACTTGCGGCCGCTGACTCCAATGGGGGGAGTGCCGGTCGGTTTGGGTGCGGCTCTCGGCGTTTTAAGGGTCTATGACCCTTCGGATCCGGTCTCATGGGGGGACACAGTATTGAATCGCGTGGAACGCAACGAGATGGTCACGCAGCACCTTCCGCTGGTGGGGTATCTCGTTTCAGATTTGTGCTCGAAGGCGTCACACCTTTCTCGCGATGACTTGGCCTCGGCTGGTGCTATCGCCCTGATAACGTCGGCCGATTCGTTCGATCCGGACCTCGGCGTGCCCTTCGGCGCGTTCGCCCGCCGGCGCATCCTTGGCGCCTTTGCGGACGAGATGCGGGCCAGCGACTGGGCCACCCGCTCCGCCCGCCGGCGGATCAAGGAAACCATGTCCGTGCAGGAAACCCTGGCGTCCGCCCTGGGCCGCACCCCCACAGTGGAGGAGATCGCCTCCGCGCTGGGCGTCCAGCAAAGCGTTGTGGAGGCCGCGCTCGCGGATGCCTCGCGCACGCTGACGCCCCTCGATGAGGCCGTGGTGGATACTCTCGCCGCCGAAACCCTCACCCCGGAACACTCCGTGCTCGCGGACGAACGGCTCCAGTACCTGCGGGCGGCCGTGAAGTCCCTTCCGGAACGGATGCGCTACGTGGTGGAGGAGATCTACTTTGGTGACCGGACGGTCAAGGACCTGGCCGCGGAACTCGGATCCACGCACGCGGCGGTGTCCCAGCAGCGTTCGGAGGCCATCCGGCTCATGCGTGACGGACTGACCGCACACTACGCTGACGACCCCGAGCAGCCGTTCGAACCCCAGTCCAGGATTACCCCGAGGCGCCGCAACGACTACCTCACGCAGCTCTCCCAGTCCACCTCCGGCGGCATCACGCGGGCCCTATTCCAGCGGGGGCCGGCCCTCAACGAGGCAGTCTAAGCATCCCGGAACGATTAGTAAGCCGACTTAGTAAGCTGACGGAGAAATTCCTCCCAGAACCGTCGCGGCCCGTCGCTGCCCTGCGGTAGCGTCGGAAGCATCGGCCGGGGTGCCAGCAAATGGCGCCCGCGGCCCGCAAGGTACCGGTTCTATCGAGGAGGATGCATGAAAGCAACACCTACACTGACGGCCAACCTGCAGGCGGTCCTAGTGGACCTGATCGAACTCCACGTTCAAGGCAAGCAGGCGCACTGGAACATCGTGGGGACTAATTTCCGGGACCTGCACCTCCAGCTGGACGAAATCGTCGACGCCGCCCGGGAGTTCGCGGACGACCTCGCCGAGCGCATGCGCGCCCTCCACGCCCTGCCGGACGGCCGCAGTTCCACGGTTTCCAAGTCCACCGCACTCGCCGAGTTCCCCTCCGGCCTGATCAACACGAAGGACGCCATCGAGCGGATTGTCGCGGCCCTCGAGGCGGCCGTCGGCACCATGCGCAAAGTGCACGACGAAGTGGATGAGGAAGACCCCACCACCGCCGACCTCCTGCACGCGTTCATTGCCAAGCTTGAGCAGTATGCCTGGATGGTGAATGCCGAAACCATGCGGGCAAACGCCAGCGTCACCACTCCGGACAACAAGTAGCAACCAGCCCGCCCCTCACAAAAACACCAGCGTCCGGTGCCGGGTTTCTCCCGGTGCCGGACGCTGGTGTTTAAGCTATTTGGCCTTAGGCACAGTCCGCAGGACAACGGCGGCGAGTACGCAGGCCCCGGTCATCAGGACCAACGCAATTGACGCCGTGACGTGGACACCAGAGTCGAAAGCCGTGCGTGCGGCCGCCGTCACTGCTTCCGCCAGCGGAGCCGGGAGCATCCGGGCGAGCTCCACCGCGCCGGCGAGGGTTTCACCGGCCTGGCTGGTTGCCGCGGCCGGGGCGAGCTCGGCCACACCCGCGGGGAGCCGGAGGTTGCCTTGGTAGGAGGCCGTCAGGATCGAGCCTAGGATCGCAGTGCCCAGCAGGGACCCCACTTCGTAGCCGGTCTCGGAGATGGCCGCGGCGGCCCCCGACTTGTCGGCAGGCGCCGCACCCAGGATCAGGTCGTTGGAGATCGTCTCCGCGGCGCCCACCCCCAGGCAGAGAATCATCAGCGCGGCCAGCAGCAGGGACGGGCCGTGGCTGTGGTCGCCGAATGCCACCAGGAAATAGCCCGCCGCGCTCAGCAGCAGCCCGCCCGCCACGACAAAGCCGGGCCGCACCTTGCGAACCAGCGGCACCACCAGCAGCCCCGCAACAACCGTGGCGATGAGGGCCGGGACCATGGCGACCCCGGACGCCGAGGGGGACTGGCCCTCCAGCAGCTGCAGGTGCTGGGCCAGGAACAGAATGAAGCCATTGAAGGAGAACAGCGCAAGGACGTTGGCAATGATGGCCGTGCTGAAGACCGGGTTGCCGAAGAGGCTGATATCGAGCATCGGCGCCGTACTGTCGTCTCTTTTGTGGACACGGGCAAGTGCGCGCTGCCGCCGGATGAATACGCAGCCCATGAACAGGCCGGCGCCAATGCTCGCGAAGGCTTCTGGTGCAGGCCCGTGCGTGGCGAGGGTCTTGATCCCGTAGACAACGGGCACCATGACCAGCAGGGACAGCACAATGCTGGGCACGTCCACGCGGCCGGGCTTCGGGTCGCGGGATTCCGGTATCAGCACCGGACCGAGCAGCAGCAGGGGCAGGATGATCGGCACCGCGACCAGCAGGACGGCGCCCCACCAGAAGTGTTCCACCAGCCAACCGCCGGCAATCGGGCCGAGGGCGGCGCCCCCGGAGAAGCCAGCGGCCCAGATCGCCACAGCCAGCCTGCGCCGGTTGGGCTCCGGAAAGATGTTGCGGATCAGGGAAAGCGTGGACGGCATGAGCATGGCGCCGAAGAGGCCAAGCCCGGCGCGGCCGGCGATCAGCCATTCGGCGCTCGGTGCGAACGCCGTCGCGGCCGACACCGCGGCAAAACCTGCGCTGCCCATGAAGAGCAGGCGGCGCCGTCCGATCCGGTCGCCCAGGGAGCCCATCGCGACCAGCAGTCCTGCCAGGACCAGGGGATAGGCATCGACGATCCAGAGCAGCTCGACGCCGGAGGCGTCCAGGCTGGTGGCGATGGCCGGCAGGGCGAACGTCAGGGCGGTGTTGTCCACGGCCACGAGCAGGACGGGGAACATCAGCAGGGCCAGCGCCACCCAGTCGCGCCACGGGGCGCGGGGACCCGTGGCCGCCGGGGTGCTGGTGACGGCGGTGATCGATGGGATGCTCATACGACGTAACTATACCGTCTGGACGGTACAGTTAAGAAATGCGCGGCTGGACAGGCATGATGGGAGGCATGCCCAGGAAACCTGTCGCCCGCGAGGCCGTCCTCGATGCTTTCGAAGCCCTGCTCATCGAAGTCGGTGAACGCGCCGCGACGCTGGACGCCGTCGCGCGCCGGGCCGGTGTCTCCAAGGGCGGCCTGCTCTACCACTTCCCGACCAAGGAGGCGATGATCGCGGTCCTGCTGGAACGGCTGGACCGGCACCTGGCGGCCGATGTTGCGGCCATGGCAGCGGCCCCCGAAGGGGCGGCGTCGTACTTCATCAAGTCCTCGGTGTGGGCGGACACGCCCATGGACCGGGTGTTCGTGGCGGCGACGAGGCTGGCCGAGGTGGCGCACGGGGAGACCCTGCGCCGCTTCGCGGACGCCCAGACGGGCTGGCTGGAACTGCTGGCGGCCGACGTCGGACCCGCCATGGCGAAGGCCGTCCTGTACATGGGGGACGGGCTGTACTTCAACGCCATGCTGGGCCGGGGCCCCGGTGGGCCGCTCCCGGAGGTTGAGGCGGAGGTCGAGAGCCTCCTCGCCGCCGTCGAGCGGCTGCGCCGCTGACGCCGAGGCCCGCCGCTAACACCCACCCCCGCCGAGATCGCCGGAACCCTGCGGCTTCGCCGGAAATTTGCAGCGACCCCGCAGCTTTCCGGCGAATTCGCGTTGGCGGAGACACTCAGGCGGGCTCCTCGCCCGTAACCTGAGTGCGCCGGTGGCCGGGAGTTTGCGGACGCGGGCCCGGCATAGGACAATGGGAGCTGTGACTGTTGTCACCCCCAAATTGAATACGCCTTTGATCTGCGGCGGGAGAGTCCTGCAAGTAGGTACAAGCAGGCGCCGTAGGAGCAAATCCTCCCCAGGAATCTCTCAGGCCCACGTACCGCCGCGGCAAGGCATCTCTGGAAAGTAGCAGGCGTGTCCCGGACATGCTGTGCTCACCGACGGTGCAAGCGGAGCCCTGAAAACTTAGGCTGCGCGGAAACTCTCAGGTCCAATACAGAGCGGGGAGGAACCCGAATCAATGTGGCGTACCCTGCGCCGCCTGAGTTATGGAGTTCCTTGTGACTGTTACCCCAGCCTCCACGTCCTTCGTTGACCGGCACATCGGCGCGCGCCGCCAGGCCGACGTCGACGCCATGCTGAAGGCTGTCGGCTACGACACCGTCGACGCCCTCGTGGATACCGCCGTTCCGAAGGACATCCGGCAGGACTCCGACCTCGCGCTCTCCGCCGCCCTCAGCGAAGTTGAAGTCCTCGCCGAGCTGCGCAAGCTGGCCGCGAAGAACAAGACCGCCGTGCAGATGATCGGGCAGGGCTACTACGACACGCTCACCCCGCCGGTGATCCGCCGCAACATCCTCGAAGCCCCGGCCTGGTACACCGCGTATACGCCGTACCAGCCGGAGATCTCCCAGGGCCGGCTCGAGGCCCTGCTGAACTTCCAGACCATGGTCCAGGACCTCGTCGGCCTGCCGATCGCCAACGCCTCGCTGCTGGACGAAGCCACCGCGGTGGCCGAGGCCGTACTGATGATGCGCCGCGCCAACAAGAACAAGTCGGCCCACGACGGCAAGACCGTCCTCGACGCCGACTGCCTCCCGCAGACCATCGCCATCGTCAAGGGCCGCGCCGAAGCCCTCGGTTTCGAGGTCGAGGTCGCCGACCTCTCCAAGGGCCTGCCCGACGGCGTCATCAACGGCGTCGTCCTGCAGCAGCCGGGCGTCTCCGGCCGCGTGTTTGACCACACCGCCGTGATCGCCGATGCCAAGGAACGCGGCGCCCTCGTCACGGTCGCCGCCGACCTCCTCTCCCTGACGCTCATCACGTCCCCGGGCGAGCAGGGCGCGGACATCGCCGTCGGCTCCGCCCAGCGCTTCGGCGTGCCGCTGTTCTTCGGCGGCCCGCACGCCGCCTACATGGCCGTCCAGAAGGGGCTTGAGCGCTCCATGCCCGGCCGCCTCGTGGGTGTCTCCAAGGACAACGCCGGTGTCCCGGCCTACCGACTGGCCCTGCAGACCCGCGAGCAGCACATCCGCCGTGAGAAGGCCACCTCCAACATCTGCACCGCCCAGGCCCTGTTGGCCATCGTGGCTTCCTTCTACGCCGTCTACCACGGCCCCGACGGGCTGAAGGCAATCGCCGAGACCGTCCACGTCCACGCCAAGACCATCGCCGCCGCCCTCAAGGCCGCCGGCCTGCAGGTGCTGCACACCTCCTTCTTCGACACGATCACCGTCTCCGTCCCGGGCCGTGCCGCAGAGATCATCGCGGCCGCCGACGCCAAGGGCGTCAACCTGCGCGCCATCGACGCCGACACCGTCGGCATCTCCGCCGATGAGGCCACAACCGTGGAAATCGTCGCCGACGTCATCGCCGCGTTCGGCGCGTCCGTGACTGACACGGCCGACGGTTTCGGCCTGGACGCCGCTGTCGAGCGCACCTCCGACTACCTGCAGCACCCCGTGTTCAATACCCACCGTTCCGAAACCCAGCTGCTGCGCTACATCCGCCGTCTCTCGGACCGTGACCTCGCCCTGGACCGCACCATGATCCCGCTGGGTTCGTGCACCATGAAGCTGAACGCCACGGCCGAGATGGAAGCCATCTCCTGGCCGGAGTTCGCCTCCATCCACCCCTTCGCCCCGGAATCCCAGACCGCCGGCTGGCGCGAACTGATCGAGGACCTCGAAGCCCAGCTGACCGAGATCACCGGCTACGACCAGGTCTCCATCCAGCCCAACGCCGGTTCCCAAGGCGAGCTCGCCGGCCTGCTGGCCATCCGTGGCTACCACCTCTCCCGCGGTGACGCCCAGCGCAACGTCTGCCTGATCCCGGCCTCGGCCCACGGCACCAACGCCGCCTCGGCCGTGCTCGCCGGCATGAAGGTGGTCGTGGTGGCCACCGCCTCGGACGGCACGATCGACCATGCGGACCTGTCCGCCAAGATCGAGGCCAACAAGGATGCCCTGTCCTGCATCATGATCACCTACCCGTCCACGCACGGGGTGTACGACGCCGACGTCCGCGAGGTCTGCGACGCGATCCACGCCGCCGGCGGCCAGGTCTACATCGACGGCGCCAACCTCAACGCCCTCGTCGGGCTGGCACAGCCCGGCATGTTCGGCGGCGACGTCTCGCACCTGAACCTGCACAAGACCTTCTGCATCCCGCACGGCGGCGGCGGACCGGGCGTTGGCCCTGTCGCGGCCAAGTCGCACCTCGCCCCCTTTATGCCGGGCAACGCTGCGGACCCGGCCAACGGCGCCGACGGCACCCCGATTTCGGCCTCCCGCTACGGCTCCGCCGGCGTCCTGCCGATCTCCTGGGCCTACGTGAAGCTCATGGGCGGCCGGGGCCTCACCGAGGCCACCAAGTCGGCGCTGCTCGCGGCGAACTACATCGCCGCACGCCTGAACGATTCCTTCCCGGTGCTCTACACCGGCGAAGGCGGCCTCGTGGCCCACGAGTGCATCCTGGACCTGCGCGAACTCACGGCCAAGACCGGCGTGACCGCCGAGGACGTGGCCAAGCGCCTGATCGACTACGGCTTCCACGCCCCCACCCTCGCGTTCCCGGTGGCCGGCACCCTGATGGTGGAGCCCACCGAGTCCGAGGACCTCGGCGAGATCGACCGCTTCATCACGGCCATGGTGGCCATCCGCGCCGAGATCGACCAGGTGGCCCACGGCGACTTCACTGTGGAGCACAGCCCGCTGCGCAACGCCCCGCACACAGCCGCTGCCGTCATCAGCACGGACTGGACGCGCGAATACCCCCGTGAGCAGGCCGTCTTCCCGGTCCACACGCTCAGGCAGGACAAGTACTTCCCGCCGGTCGGCCGGATCGACGGCGCCGCGGGGGACCGGAATTTGATCTGCTCGTGCCCACCCCTCGAGGCCTTCGAGGACCACTCCGACGACTCCGCCAACTCCGACTCCGCCAACTAAGGACAGCCAACGATGACTGAGAATTACACGGCCCTGTACGAAGAGCACAAGAAGCTCGGCGCCTCCTTCACGGACTTCGGCGGCTGGCAGATGCCCCTGAAGTACAGCTCCGAACTCGCCGAGCACCACGCCGTCCGCAAGTCCGCGGGCCTGTTCGACCTCTCCCACATGGGCGAAGTCTGGGTCACCGGCCCGGACGCCGCAGCATTCCTGGACTACGCCCTCGTGGGCAAGATCTCCGCGATGGCCATTGGCAAGGCTAAATACTCGCTGATCTGCAACGAGGACGGCGGCATCATCGACGATCTCATCACCTACCGCCGTGGCGAGCAGAAGTTCCTGGTGGTCCCCAACGCGGGCAACGCCAAGGTCGTGGCTGCTGCCCTGGCCGAGCGTGCTGGTTCTGCCCAAGAAGGCGGGTTGGAGGTCACGGTCCAGGACGCCTCCGCCGAGACCTCGCTGATCGCCGTTCAGGGGCCCAAGGCCCAGGAGATCCTGCTGCGCCTGGTTCCCGCCGCGCAGCACGAACTCGTCACGGATCTGAAGTACTACGCCGCCGTGGACGTCCCCTTCATGTTCGGCGGCGCCAGCCACGACCTCCTGCTGGCCCGCACCGGCTACACCGGTGAAGACGGCTTCGAGATCTTCGTTGCCAACGACGACGCCGCCGCCCTTTGGCAGGCGCTTGTCGCCATCGCCGAAGACGGCGAGCTGACCCCCGCCGGGCTCGCATCCCGCGATTCGCTCCGCCTCGAGGCGGGCATGCCGCTCTACGGCAATGAGCTCTCCCTCGAAGGCGATCCGTTCGCCGCCGGCCTGGGCCCCGTCGTCGCGCTGTCAAAGGAAGGCGACTTCATCGGCAAGGCCGCGCTGGCCGCCAAGAAGGAAGCCGGCGCCGGCGCCACGACGGGCCGCAAGCTCGTCGGGCTCAAGGGCCTCGGACGCCGGGCCGGCCGCGGCCACTACCCGGTCCTGAAGGACGGCAACGTCGTGGGCGAAGTCACCTCCGGCCAGCCCAGCCCCAGCCTCGGCTACCCGGTCGCGATGGCCTACGTCGACGTCGAGCTCACCGAGCCCGGCACCACCTTGGACATCGACCTCCGCGGCAAGGCCGAGCCGTTCGAAGTTGTCGCACTGCCTTTCTACAAGCGCCAAAAGTAGCCCGACAAGGCCTGTCCCGGTGTCTGTCTTGTGGCCGGCACCGGGGCTGTCCGTCTGAGTTTTCACGCGTGCTCGCTCGCTTGACCCGCCGTCCCCCTAACCTCGCAAGCTCGGTTAGGGAACCCTGACGGCGGCCGCTCGCTTAGACGCACGCTTTCGAAAACCCAGCCCGGCCAGCCCCTCGAGGACAAGTCACCTTTGAGACATCACGCCACATCCGGACCGACGGGAACCGGCGCCTTCGAAAGCCAAAGGTGCTGGGGATATGCCGCCTACCGCGGCCCTGGTTTGTCCCAAGCTCGATCATTGGGGGTTGAGCTTGATGACACCCTTAAAGCCAAGAAGTAGCCAGGCTCTAGAAGAATACGAACGGCCACGGTTTCTTCCGGAACTGGTGTCTTTTCGAAAACTGTTGGCGTCCAGAACTGAACTGAATAGCGGCGGGTGAGGGGATTCCGGAAGCGTGCGTCTAAGGGAGCGTCGCGTCCGCCCAGCGGGCGCCTTCGCGACCGAGCACGCGGAGGAATTGCCTCATCCGCCACCCAGCCCGACCAGTCCCGCCGCGTAACCCAGCCACAATTGATTCAGCCCACGACTTTTCAAACGTAAAGGAAAAACACATGGCAAAAGTTGCCCCTGAACTGCAGTACTCCGACGAGCACGAGTGGGTTGCGCGGGAGGCCGGGAACGTCGTTTCCATCGGCATCTCCGCCGTCGCCACGGACGCCCTCGGCGACATCGTCTATGTTGACCTGCCCGAGGTCGGCTCAGCGGTGACCGCGGGGGAGACCTGCGGCGAGGTCGAATCGACCAAGTCCGTCTCGGACCTCTACGCGCCGGTCACGGGCGAGGTCACCGAAACCAACCCCGCCGTCGTCGATGACCCCTCGCTGATCAACAGCGACCCCTACGGCGCCGGCTGGCTGTTCAAAGTCGCCGCCGAATCAGACGGCCCGCTGCTCTCGGCAGAGGACTACGCTTCCAAGAACGGTGGCGAACTGTGAGCGGGGCAATGACCGGGACCGTGGCTTTCGAGCAGGTCGTCTCCCCGAGCCTGGACGCGGACCTCTCCGCCCTGGATCCGGAGATCGCCGCGAAGATCGACGCCGAGCTGACCCGCCAGCGCGATGGCCTGGAGATGATCGCCTCGGAGAACCACACCGCCAAGGCTGTCATGCAGGCGCAGGGTTCGGTGCTGACCAACAAGTACGCCGAGGGCTACCCGGGCAAGCGCTACTACGGCGGCTGCGAGCACGTTGACGTGATCGAACAGCTCGCGATTGACCGGGTCAGGGCCCTGTTCGGCGCGGAATACGCCAACGTCCAGCCGCACTCCGGCGCGCAGGCCAACGCTTCAGTCATGCATGCCCTGATCCGTCCGGGTGACACCATCATGGGCCTGAACCTGGCGCACGGCGGGCACCTGACGCACGGGATGAAGATCAACTTCTCCGGCCGGCTCTACAACGTCATCCCGTACCAGGTCCGCGAGGAGGACCACCGGATCGACATGGCCGAGGTGGAGCGCCTGGCCCAGGAGCACAAGCCGGCCCTGATCGTTGCCGGCTGGTCCGCGTACGCCCGGCAGCTGGACTTCGCCGAGTTCCGCCGGATCGCCGATTCCGTGGGCGCCTACCTGATGGTGGACATGGCCCACTTCGCCGGACTGGTGGCGGCTGGCCTGCACCCGAGCCCGGTCCCGCACGCCCACGTCACCACCTCCACGACGCACAAGACTCTCGCCGGTCCGCGCGGCGGCATCATCCTTTCCAACGACGCGGACATTGCCAAGAAGATCAACTCGGCGGTGTTCCCCGGACAGCAGGGCGGGCCGCTGGAGCACGTGATCGCCGGCAAGGCCGTGGCGTTCAAGATCGCCGCGTCCCCGGAGTTCAAGGAACGCCAGGAGCGGGTCCTGGCCGGTGCCAGGATCCTCGCCGAGCGTCTGGTCCAGCCGGACGTGACCGCGAAGGGGATCAACGTGATCTCCGGCGGCACCGATGTGCACTTGGTCCTGGTGGACCTGCGCGAGTGCGAGCTCAACGGGCAGGAAGCCGAGGACCGCCTCGCGGACATCGACATCACGGTCAACCGCAACGCCGTCCCGTTCGATCCGCGTCCGCCGATGGTCACCTCCGGGCTGCGCATCGGCACCCCGGCGCTGGCTACCCGCGGCTTCGGCGAGGCAGCCTTCGCCGAGGTTGCGGACATCATCGCCGAGGCTTTGATCGCCGACGCCGGCGCGGATCTGTCCGGCCTGCGCACCAGGGTGGAGGCCCTCGCCGCCGCCCACCCGCTCTACCCCTCGGTTGATAACCTCGCTTAAGCGACGTAAGACTGAAGTAAGACACGACGCCGGGCGGGCCGCGGCCACAAGCCGCCGCCCGGCGTCGTGCATCGGCGGGACTGCCGCCTACCTGCGGCCGGACCGCCTTCCGGCAAGACCCTCTGCCGGGCCACAGCAAGACCTAGTTAGGAACCGACAATGGCTGTTGGAGTCTTCGACCTCTTTTCCATCGGAATAGGGCCGTCCAGCTCGCACACCGTGGGGCCCATGCGGGCCGCCGCCGTCTTCGCCGAAGAACTCAAGTCCCTCGGCAAGCTGGCAGAGGTGGCGTCGCTGCGGGTGGACCTCTACGGCTCCCTCGCTGCCACGGGCCACGGCCACGGCACCATGACGGCCATCCTGCTCGGACTCGAGGGCTTCCACCCCGAGCAGATCCTGCCCGAGGAAATGGAGGACCGGCTGGCCGCGATCGCCGAGACCGGCACCCTGCAGCTGGCCGGATCCGTCGCCCTGCCCTACGGCGTGAAGGACATGGTCCTGCGGCCGCTGACCATCCTGCCCCGGCACACCAACGGAATGACGTTCACGGTTTCCGACGCCGCGGGCGAAACCCTGCACCAGGCCACGTTCTTCTCCGTCGGTGGCGGCTTCATTGTCCGCGACGGCGAGGAGGACGCGGCCCTGAAGGAACTCGACGAGTCGAAAAAGGAACTTCCCCTGCCCTTCCGCACGGCCGCCGAACTCCTGGGCCGCTGCCAGTCCAAGGGCCTCTCGATCGGCGAGATCATGCTGGTCAACGAGCGCGCCTCCCGTACCGAGGCCGAGATCCGCGAAGGTCTGCTGCACATCTACTCGGTGATGGAAGGCTGCGTCGAGGTCAGCCTCAAGCGCGAGGGTCTGCTCCCGGGCGGGCTCAAGGTCCGGCGCCGCGCCCCCGACTGGCACGAGCGGCTCTTGAAGGAGACCCGCGGCCAGGACCCCGACTACCGGGACCCGAAGTACTGGCAGGAATGGGTCAACCTGATCGCCTTGGCCGTGAATGAGGAAAACGCCTCCGGTGGCCGCGTGGTCACCGCGCCCACCAACGGCGCCGCGGGCATCATCCCGGCCGTGCTCTACTACGCGCTGCACTTCGCCCCCGGCATGGACAAGGCAACCCAGGCCGACCGCGACGACGTCGTGGTCAAGTTCCTGCTGACCGCCGGCGCCATCGGGGTGCTCTACAAGGAGCAGGCCTCGATTTCCGGCGCCGAAGTCGGCTGCCAGGGCGAGGTCGGCTCGGCGTCCTCGATGGCGGCCGCCGGCCTGGCCGAAGTCATGGGCGGCACCCCCCAGCAGGTGGAGAACGCCGCGGAAATCGCGATGGAGCACAACCTGGGCCTGACGTGTGATCCGATCGGCGGGCTCGTCCAGGTCCCGTGCATCGAACGGAACGCGATCGCTGCTGCGAAGGCCATCAACGCGGCCAAGATGGCCCTGTGGGGCGACGGCACCCACCGCGTCTCCCTGGACGAGGTCATCGTGACCATGCGGGAAACCGGCAAGGACATGAGCTCCAAGTACAAGGAAACCGCCATGGGCGGCCTCGCCGTCAACGTCGTGGAGTGCTAGGGAGCCGATTGAGGCTGGAAGGCAGGTGCTTCAGTTGTGCAGCGCCGCCCACAGGTTCAGTGAGGATGCGAACACGATCCAGGACAGGTAGGGCAGCATCAGCAGTCCTGCCATCCGGCTGATCGGACCGAAAAGTACCACCGTCACGGCCACGGCCACAGCCAATGCCACGATGATCCCGAAGGCGATCCACAGCGCCGGCGTCCCGAGCACCGGGTACAGGCCAAAGAAGACCGGTGTCCAGAGCAGGTTCAGCACCAGCTGCACGCCGTAGGCCGTCAGGGCCTTCTTGGATCCCTCGGCGTGGCTGCGCCAGACCAGCCACGCCGCGACTGCCATGGCGGCGTACAGAACCGTCCAGACCGCCCCGAAGACCCAGTTTGGTGGCGACCAAGGGGCTGTATCGGCTGTGGCGTACCAGCCGTTGACGTACTTGGCCGTGGCCAGGCTGCCGATGCCCGCAACCAGCGCCGACGCGCCGAGGAACAGGAAGAAGGCGACGACTTGGGAGCCGGCGCCGTAGCCGCTGCCGGCGCCCCGCGAGCGGCCGGTGGGCGCCCCGGGACGGCCTTCCAGCGGTTGTTGCTGAGCCTGCATGAGACCAGCGTAACCGTCTAGGCCGGACTGGCGGCAGGGTGCGGACCGATAGACTTGGGGCTGCATGTCTGCATGCCGCCGAAGCTCGTACCGCAATGATTGGATACCGCACCCTTGCGTGAATTCACTGCCCGCTTTGCCTCTGCCGAGGAGATTGCCAACTGGGATGCCCTCGTCACGGCGAACCCCAATGGCGGCAATCTCCTGCAATCGGAAGCCTTCGCCGAGGTCAAGCAGCACTTTGGCTGGAAGCCCCTGCACCTTGTCTACGAGACGGCCGATTACACCAGCTACAACCTGGTCCTGGAGAAGTCGTTTCCGCTTCTCGGCAAGCTCTGGTACCTGATCAAGGGACCCGACGTGGCGTCCGTCGAGGACATCCCGGGGATCGCCGCGGCAAACGCGGACTTCATCAAAAGGGCCAGGCTGGGCGTCTTCGCGATCAAGATCGAGCCGGACATCGTTCTCTCTGACGACGCCGTGCGGGTCCTCGAAGGGGCTGGCCTGGTCAAGACCCACAACCTGCAGCCCAACGACTCGACGGCGCTGCTCGATATTGCGCCCGAGGAAAACCAGCTGCTGCGCAATCTCCACTCCCGGGGCCGTAACGCCGTTCGCCGGGCCATCCGCGAGGGCGTGGAGGTCCACAACGCCGAGCCCACGGAAGAGAACTTCCGGTCCATGTATGCCCTGATGACCAACACGGTGGAAGCTAAATCCCAGGTCCGGGTGCGCGAGTACGAGTACTACCGCCAGTTCTGGACCAACTTCCTGGCCCGTGACCAGGGCAGGCTCCTGTTCGTGTATGAAAACGGCGTGCCCTCGGTTGGCGCGTTCGTGATCAACTACGGCCGCAAGGGAACGTACAAGGACGGCGGCTCCCTGCAGAAGCGCGGCCAGTACGGCGACTCGCACCTCGTGCAGTGGACTGCGATCAACCAGGTCAAAGAACTCGGCTGTACCGAATACGACTTCTGCGGCACCCCGCCGAGCGCCAAGCTCAAGGACACGTCGAACCCGTTCCATGGACTGGGCCTGTTCAAGACCAGTTTCAGCAAGACCGTGACGGACTTCGTCGGCTGCTACGACCAGGTCCTGAGTCCGCTGAAGTACAAAGCCTGGATGACGGCGGGGGAGCGCGTGGCACGCCAGCTCTACACCCGGCGCACAGGTCAACAGTTCTACTAAAAAACGACACGGACAGCCAAGGACAGTGAGGAGGCCGGAATGAACAACGGAAACGACGGCCACCGCAGGCCGCCCACGGACGGCCTGCCCCGGACGCAGCCGATGTCGGCCATGCAGGTGCGCCAGAACGCCGCGGCCAAGCGGATGCTGCGCCGCCTGGTCCAGGGCGAAAACCCGCCGACGGCGCCGATGTCCATTGTGGACCGGCTCGCCGGCAGCCCGTACGCCAACCCGATGATCCAGGTCGGCGGGGTGGACGCCGCAGCCCGCAAAACCATCGACTTCGCCCTGAAACTGGCGGAGTCCATGTTCCGGTACGGGGCAGGCGCCCTCGAAGTTGAGACCAGCATCATCGCGATCACCGCTGCGCTGGGGCTGAAGAACATCGAAGTGGACATCACCAACCAGTCGGTGGCCATCAACTATGCCCCCAAGGACCAGACGCCTATCACCTTGCTGCGTGTCGTGCGGTCCTGGACCAACAACTACGCGGGCCTCTCGCAAGTGCACCAGCTGGTCACGGATATCGTTTCCGGCGGCGTGGGACGCGAAGAGGCTGTGCGCCGGCTCGATGACATTACCCGCAGCCCCAAGCCATTCCCGCGGTGGATGGTCACTGTGGCCTTCGGCGTGTTCTCCGCCGTCTTCGTGGGTGTCCTAGGCGGCGGGCTGGGCGCCTCAATAGTCGCCTTCCTCTCCAACCTGCTGGTCAGCCTGCTGGCCCGTCAGCTGGGCCGCTGGCGTACGCCGGACTTCTTCATCACCGCCTCGTGTTCGTTCCTGGTGACAATCGTCGCCCTGCTGTTGTGGCGTTTTGGCGCCCCGCTGGGCGTGCAGATTGCCCCGGAGATCGTGGTGGTCGGCGGGATCCTGCTGCTACTGCCGACGGGACGCCTCGTGTCATCGGTGCAGGATGCGATCAACGGCTTCCCGGTCACGGCCGCCGGCCGGTTCCTGTCCACCATGCTGACCTTCGGGGCGCTGGTGGCCGGCATTGCCGTCGGGTTTGTCGTGGGAGACATGACCGGCATGGACCCAATAGACGTGACTAAAACATTCCCGCCCAAGTATGACCTGTGGGTGCTCATCGTTTTGATCGCCATTGCGGTGCTGATGATCGGCATCACCGAACAGACCAGCTGGAAGCTGCTGCTGCCGACGGCGGCCGTGGGCGTGGTGGGTTATCTGGTCCTGATCGGGGGTGACGCCCTGGGCATCGGGGCCCGCTTCGCCCCGGCTCTCGCGGCTGTGGTGATCGGCCTCCTGGCCCGCGTGGTGGCCCTCCGGATGGGCGCTCCCCAGCTGGTTGTGGCCGTCCCCGCAGCCCTGATCCTGCTCCCCGGGCTGACTATATTCCGGTCCATGTATGTATTGACCATCGAGGAAACGGAGATTCTCATGGGCGCCGGCGGGATGCTCAACGCCGGGGCGATCGTGCTCGGCGTCGCTGCCGGCATCGTGCTCGGCGACACCCTGGCGCGGCCCCTGACGCGCAGCCTGGCGAGCAACGAACGGCGCAGGGCCCGCCGCCGCTAAGTGGCGCGACCGGGCCCTGCGCCCTGGATCTCGCGTGTAGGGTTGCTCCGTTAGATTTTGCGCTTCTAGATCTTGCTCAGTCAGATCTTGCCTATCGGCAGCTTCTTCTCCGCCTGGAAATCGTCCTCCACGCGGCCCCTGGCCCAGTAGCCCGAGAGGGAAACCTGGGCTCGCTCCAGCCCGCGTTGCACGTAGAAGACCTCCCGCAGGCCCTTCATGTAGCCCCGCTCGCCGTGGGCAAAGACCTGCACCCGTCCCTCGGGCCACTCGGCATCGCGCACGGCCGCGACCAGCAGGTCGCTCTCTCCGGCGGGGACGCCGCTGCGCAGGAGCCAGCGCAGCTCGACGCCGGCCGGTCCGGCAATGGCCTGGATGTCGGCGTCGCTGTCCACCTCAAGCAGGGCCAGGCCGCGGGCATCCGCCGGCAGGGATTCGATCGCGGCGCCGATGGCCGGCAGCGCGGATTCATCGCCGGCAAACAGGTACCAGTCCGCCGCTGGATCCGGGTTGTACCCGCCGCCCGGGCCCGTAAAGGTCATACGATCGCCGGGCTGGGCCGAGGCCGCCCAGGGGCCAGCGAGGCCCTCGTCGCCGTGGATCACGAAATCGATGGCCAGTTCCTGCGCCGCCGCGTCCACCCAGCGGACCGTGTACGTCCGGGTGTGCGGCCACTGAGCGCGCGGCATCGCTTCCCGTATGGCCCACAGGTCCAGCGGTTGCGGGTATTCGATGCCGGGTTGGGGAAAGGCGATCTTGACGTACCGGTCCACATAGTCGTTGTTGACGTACCCGGCGAAGCCTGGGCCGCCTGCGATGATCCGGACCATGTGCGGGGAGAGTTGTTCCCTGCGCAGGACCGTCAGGTCAGTCTGCGGACGCGAGTTCCGGGTGGCGGTGGTGGCGGCGGGGACGGAAGTCATGCAGCTAAGCCTAACCAAGAACCCTGGCCGGGAGCTCCGGACGAATGCCTGTTACGGCAGCGGCGGCAGTTCCCAGTCGACCGTCCCGTTGCCCTGTTCCTGCAGCAGGGCGTTGGCCCGGCTAAAGGGCCGCGATCCGAAGAATCCGCGGGAGGCCGAGAGCGGGCTGGGGTGGGCGCTGGCGATGACGGCAGCGGATCCCAGCAGCGGCCGCACGGACTCGGCGTCCTTCCCCCACAGGATCACGACAAGGGGAGCGTGGCCCGCGCCGGAGGCGGACGCGCGGCCGGCAACTGCCCGGATGGCCGTCGCCGTGACGGCTTCCCAGCCCTTGTTCCGGTGCGAGCCCGCCGCGCCGGCCCGGACACTGAGCACCCTGTTCAGCAGCAGTACGCCCTGTTCCGCCCAGCGGCTGAGGTCCCCGTGGACGCGCGGCGGGATGCCGAGATCGGCGTGAAGCTCCTTGTAGATGTTTGCCAGGCTGCGGGGGATCGGCCGGGTGGCGCCGTCTACGGCGAAGGACAGCCCCACGGCGTGCCCGGGCGTCGGATAGGGGTCCTGGCCCACCACCAACACCCGGACACCGGCCAGCGGCTGGCGGAAGGCCCGCAGCAGGTTTGGCGGCGATGGCAGCACGCCATGCCCGGCGGCCGCTTCGCCGGCGAGGAAGGTGAGGGCCTCCCGCAGCTGCGCCTCCACCGGCGCCAGCGCTTCTGCCCAGTCTGGAGCGACCAGATCGCTCAGCGACCGGCGCGCAAGGTCCTCGAAGCTGAGGTTGTCGATGGCTTCGGGTTCCAGTTCGAACAAGGCGTCGGAATCTGGTTCGGAAGGAAGTTCGGAGTTGGACACAGCCCCCATTCTTCCGCAGACGCCGGCCGCTCCGGCACCCCGCCAAATGACAAGCCTGTCATTCGGCCGTAGCATGGGACTGACTTTTGCCGGATCAGTTTGTCCGAATCAACCAGGGAGTGTGTCGTGGCCGAAACAGCGCAAGAGCACGTGCTCGCGGGGGATTCCGTCGGGTTCCCCGCTGCCGGTGCGGACCTCGGTGGGGTGTCCGCGGAGTCTCCGCTCAGCGCCCGCGACCAGCAGATGCTGGCCCTGGAGCGGCAGTGGTGGAAGTACGCGGGGGCCAAGGAACAGGCCATCCGCGAGCTGTTCGATCTGTCCGCCACGCACTACTACCAGATCCTCAATGCCCTCATCGATACCGAGGATGCACTGGCCCACGATCCCATGCTGGTCAAGAGATTGCGTAGACTACGTACATCACGCCAACGTGCCCGCACTGCCCGTCGTCTGGGAACAGATTCGTAAAGTCGCGTCACGAGCAGCCGGATGCGCACGTCCTGTTGCGTCCGTTCCGGCCTCGGGCACCCCGTATGAAATCAGCAAGGACGTCGTTTTACCATGACCAAATACGCTCGGGATGAATTTGATCGGGTCCCGGAGACCTCTACCCGGCAGGGTGTCCACCGGGCCGTCGCCGGAGCGCGCCGCCGGAGCCTGACGCCCATCCTGGCGGCTGGCTTCGTAGCGCTGGCCATTGGCCTGGTGGCCTTCCTGATCCTGCCGAAGCTTGGGTTCTCCGGAGGCCAGGCCGCGGCCGTGTCAGCCGGTGAGAGAGCGTCCGCGTCCGCCAGCAGTAGCCCGTCCGCATCGGGCCCCGCGAGCCCCAGCCCCGCGCAGACCAGCCCGGGAGTTGCGAGCACGGCACCCGCCGCCGCGCCGCCGTCGGCGACGCCCTCAGCGACGCCCAGCGCCGCAGCCGCCGGGGTGGACAAGACGCAGCCGGTGACGATCTACAACGGGACCACCACCGCTGGCCTCGCCACCCGCGTCGGCGGCACCGTCAGCTCCGCCGGCTGGACCGTGGGCCAGACAGGGAACTGGGGCGGTGTCCCGCAGCAGACGTCGGTGATTTTCTACAGCGGCGCGGAACAGAAGGGCAATGCCGAGGCGCTCGGAACGCTCCTGGGCATCGACACCCTGGTGGACTCCGCCGAGTTCAACGTGCCCCTTGTCGTTGTGCTGGGACCCGGCTTCCAGTAGTCAATTCCGGTTACGCCTCAATAACTATTCGACGGCGGACCTGCCCGCCGTCGGCGTTCCTGAGGGACGCTGTGGGTACAGTATCTGCGGATTTCTCTTCGCAGTCTGCGGCGCACATCGAGGTGGGCCGCACGCAAGCTAGCTGAAAGTGTGGACACCATGGCACTGGGAACCGTCAAATGGTTCAACGCCGAGAAGGGCTACGGCTTCATCACCGTGGACGGTTCCGAGAACGACGTCTTCGTGCACTGGTCCGCGATTGTCGGGGAAGGCTACCGCGCCCTGGACGAGGGCCAGCGGGTGGAGCTTGAAGTCGGCGAGGGCGAAAAGGGCCCGCAGGCTGAAAGCGTCCGGCCCGCCTAGTGGCACTGGCTTTCATCAAGAACCCCCGGCGGGACGCGGCAGGGCGCCCAGGAAGAACTTTGCCGCTGCGCCGTGCCCTGGCGGCGGGCACCCTCGCGGCCGTGACCCTGACGGGCTGCCTGGGACCTGCAGGCAGCGCCCGCGTGGCCAGCGCCGACGCCAGCGGTGACGGCACATTGCGCATCGGCCTGATCCTGGACAACACGGGGCGGCAGAACTTCCTCAACGCCCCTCAGCTCGCGGCCGCCAAACTCGCCGTCAAGGAGATCAACGCGGCCGGTGGCCACAAAGGCAAGCCGGTGGAGCTCCTGCCGGAAACCATCAGCGCTGACACCGCCGCGCAGGCGAAAGCGCTGGTTGCCGCCAAGGCTGACGTCGTGATCGGTCCGACTGATTCCAGCCGCGCTCCTGCTGCGATCGACGTACTGGCCAACGCCAAGGTAGCCGTCATCTCGCCGGCCAACTCTGCCAGCGGGCTCAGCAACTACAAGAGCGGCGGCTACTATTTCCGCACCTCGGCAGCCGACATCGCGCAGGCGTCCGCCCTCGCCAAGCTGGCCCAAGACGGCGGCGCCAAGACTCTGGCCGTGCTGCACGAGAAAGGCGACTACGGCAAGGACGTCGCCTCCGCCGTCGCCGGTGCGGCGAAACAGTCCGGGCTGGACGTCGTGGCGGACGCGGAGTTCACTCCCGGCCAGGCACAGCAGGCTGCCGCCACCGCCAAGGCCGCAAATCCCGACGCCGTCGTCCTGGTATCGCGCGACGGCGCGCAGGGTGCCATCGCCGAACTGAACAACGCCGGCCTGGCCGGCAAAAAACTTGTCCTCAGCGACGCGGCCGTCAGCCGGTATGGCTCCGGAGTGGGCACGCGGGCGCTCGAGGGCGCACGTGGGGTCCTGCCCGGCGTGTTCCCCTCCGCCGCCTTCCAGGAGGACCTTGTTGCCGTTGACCCCGGGCTGAAGGACATGGTGTTTGCCTCCGAGACGTACGACGCCGTCATCCTCGCCGCCGTCGCTGCCGCCGCGGCAGAAGACGACGCCGGAACCTCCATCGCGGCATCCCTCGTGGGGGTCTCCGGCGGAACTGCGCCAGCGGGCGGACAGGCCGCCGGCCAGCCCCCGAGCGAGTCGTGCACGAGCTACCAGGAATGCGTGGACGTCCTCCATGCGGGCAAGCGCCCTGACTATGACGGCCAGTCCGGACGGATCAAGTTTGATTCCCACGGGGACATCTCCGAGGCGAACTACATCGTCTACACCTACGGCGAGGACAACCTGCCCACAATGACCGGCACGGAGAGCGCCAGCAGCAGCGGCGGCTGATCGCTCCTAGCGTATTGTCCCCGCGTGGCGGGCGGTTCCTGCCGGGCACTGCTTGCACTCTCCCCGGGGGAGTGCTAATTATTGATTTAGCACTCCAGCGCATCGACTGCTAACACGACGCCCGGTTCGCCCGGCCGCGAAGTGGGGCAGCCGGTCCAGGAGCTAAAGGAACACCTTGCTGGGGTGAGATCCCGGACCCAGCGGCATACAGAGGCCGCGGGGTAGGAATCGTCCGTCGCGGGCACCACAGCGAAGGTTCATTCTTAACGACTGTCCCGAAAGGACTACTGCCGTTATGGCCAAGATCATTGCATTTGATGAAGAGGCACGCCGCGGTCTTGAGCGGGGCCTGAACATCCTCGCCGACGCCGTCAAGGTCACCCTCGGCCCGCGGGGACGCAACGTCGTCCTCGAAAAGAAGTGGGGCGCCCCCACGATCACCAACGATGGTGTTTCCATCGCCAAGGAGATCGAGCTGGATGACCCTTACGAGAAGATCGGCGCCGAGCTGGTCAAGGAAGTTGCCAAGAAGACGGATGACGTCGCAGGCGACGGCACCACCACGGCAACTGTGCTCGCACAGGCCCTGGTCAAGGAAGGCCTGCGCAACGTCGCGGCCGGCGCTGACCCGCTGTCCCTCAAGCGCGGCATCGAGAAGGCTGTTGACGCCGTGACCGTCGAGCTCCTGGCCTCCGCCAAGGAAATCGAGACCAAGGAAGAGATCGCCGCCACCGCGTCCATCTCTGCTGGCGACAACGAGATCGGCGCCCTGATCGCCGAAGCCCTCGACAAGGTCGGCAAGGAAGGCGTCATCACGGTCGAGGAGTCGAACACGTTCGGCCTCGAGCTGGAGCTGACCGAAGGCATGCGCTTCGACAAGGGCTACATCTCCGCCTACTTCGTCACCGACGCCGAGCGCCAGGAAACGGTCCTTGAGGATCCGTACATCCTGATCGTCAACTCCAAGATCTCCAACGTCAAGGAACTGGTTGCTGTCCTCGAAAAGGTCATGCAGTCCAACAAGCCGCTGCTGATCATTGCCGAAGACATCGAGGGCGAGGCCCTGGCCACCCTGATCGTCAACAAGATCCGCGGCACCTTCAAGTCCGTCGCCGTCAAGGCTCCGGGCTTCGGCGACCGCCGCAAGGCGCAGCTGGCCGACATCGCCATCCTCACCGGTGGCCAGGTCATCTCCGAGGAAGTCGGCCTCAAGCTTGAGACCGCCGGACTCGAACTCCTTGGCAAGGCCCGCAAGGTTGTTGTCACCAAGGACGAGACCACGATCGTCGAGGGTGCCGGCGACGCCGACCAGATCGCCGGCCGCGTGTCCCAGATCCGCGCCGAGATCGAGAACTCGGATTCCGACTACGACCGCGAGAAGCTGCAGGAGCGCCTGGCCAAGCTGGCCGGTGGCGTTGCAGTCATCAAGGCCGGTGCCGCAACCGAGGTCGAGCTCAAGGAACGCAAGCACCGCATTGAGGACGCTGTCCGCAACGCCAAGGCTGCTGTCGAAGAGGGCATCGTCGCCGGCGGTGGCGTTGCTCTGATCCAGGCCGGCGCCAAGGCGTTCGCGAACCTGCAGCTCTCCGGTGACGAGGCAACGGGCGCGAACATCGTCCGCGTTGCCATCGACGCCCCGCTGAAGCAGATCGCCTTCAACGCCGGCCTCGAGCCCGGCGTCGTGGTGGACAAGGTCCGCGGCCTGCCCGCAGGCCACGGCCTCAACGCAGCCACCGGCGAGTACGTCGACCTGCTGGCCGCTGGCATCAACGACCCGGTCAAGGTAACCCGCTCTGCCCTGCAGAACGCGGCTTCCATCGCCGGCCTGTTCCTCACCACCGAGGCCGTTGTAGCCGACAAGCCCGAGAAGGCTGGCGCCCAGATGGGCGGCGGCGACGACATGGGCGGCATGGGCGGCATGGGCGGCTTCTAACCACCCGCGCTAGCCTCCACCGGCTGTTCGACGACGGCGGTCCCACCTTCGGGTGGGGCCGCCGTTGGCGTTAATGCAGTCCACGCCCAGCACCCTCCCTCCGTTGTTGCGGTGGGTGTCGGCAGGGTCTGACAGGATAGGTCAGTGACGATTACAGCAGCGGCCGACGGTTCGGCCTTAGGAAATCCCGGCCCGGCCGGCTGGGCCTGGTACGTGAATGACGACTGCTGGCGGGCCGGTGGATGGCCCCACGGTACGAACAACCAGGGCGAGCTGATGGCGGTGCTGGACCTGTTCCGGGCGACGGCACACGTGCCCGGGGAAGACCTGCTGATCCTCTGCGACAGCCAGTACGTCATCAACGCGGTGACCAAGTGGATGCCAGGCTGGAAGCGCAAGGGCTGGCGCAAGGCCGACGGCAAGCCGGTGCTGAACGTGGACCTCCTTAAGGACATCGACCAGGCGCTCGTGGGCCGCAAGTACACCTTCGAGTGGGTGCGGGGCCATGCAGGTCACGAGCTCAACGAAGCTGCCGACGTCCGTGCCCGCGCAGCGGCCACGGCGTACCAGCAGGGCGTGGCGGTCCGGCAGGGACCTGGCTTCGGGTCACCGGAGGGCCAGCCGCCGGAGGGCGAGACACAGCCGGGCAGGACACAGCCGGGCAGGACACAGCCGGGCAGGACACAGCAGGGCGGGACACAGCAGGGCGGGACGCAGCAGGGCGGGACGCAGCCGGCGGGCCAGGCCGGTTCCGCGATGCCGCAGACCGCCCCGGAGACGGCCCCAAGGACCGCCCCCGAGCAGGCCGCGCGGCCGGCCGCGACCCGGGCGCAGCCGGCCCCGGCGCCTTCCGGCCAGCAGGAACTCTTTGGCGCACCGGGGGCCTACGACGAACCGGACCTCTTCAGCGAACTCGAAGAGGAACCGGCCGTGGCACTGGCGGAGGCCAGCCCCGAAGCCGTCGTCGAGTCCCTCGAGCGGGAACTGCTCCGCCCGGAAACCCGGGCGGACCTGGGCCGCGCAGGCGTCCTGCTCCATCCGGACTTCACCGAGATCGGCAGCTCCGGCAGGCTCTGGACCCGCGACGCCATGATGATGTCGCTTGAGGACAACCCGGGCGGACCCGTGGAGCTGGAGCTGCTGGGCGCGGACCGGTTGGGTGAGAAGACCATGCTCCTGACGTACCGCAGCCACACCCGCGACGGATCAGCCCTGCGCAGCTCCCTGTGGGTCCTTGAAGGCGCGCAATGGCGGCTGCGCTTCCACCAGGGCACACCCGAGGCCTGACGCCCCGTGAGGCTCACGTGAACCGCTGCGCATTGCCCAGTTCTGCCTGGGCGTAGGTGGCGGCGGCGGAATTCAGGGCGAGGTTTATGGACGCCAGGGATGCCTCGACCCTGCCCTGGGTCAGCGTCCACTCGGCGACCAGGGCTTGGAAGTTTGTCGCCGCGGAGCCGCGCCAGCTGCCCTGGAGTTCGTCCAGCCCTCGTTTCATGGCATGGACGTCGGCGCTGATCCGCTCCACCGTGGCCTGCACGTTGGCGGACTTGAGCTGCAGGAGCTCCGTATCGACGGAGATGATGCTCATGGGATTGCCTCTCGAAAAGTTCGGGAGGCAGCCGCGGCCCGGCGGAGCACGGTAATCGTCAGCGGTGGAGTCTGTGGGGGAGTCTGTGGTGAAGGCTTGTGGGTGCGGCTGCCTCGTCCGGAGTGTCCGGACACCCCGAGCGTAGGCGGGCAGCCCACCGGCCGGACACCGCCGTCGGCTCCTATGTGGACAAACCAGCTGTAGACAGTTCCGTGGCGTCTTCATCCAGGAACGGGATGCTGACCACCAGCGTGGCACCGCCCCCGTCAGTCTCCCCGACCCGCACGGACCCGGAATGCGAGCCGACGATGGCGGCCACGATCGCCAGGCCGAGCCCGCTGCCGCCGGTCTCCCTGGTCCGGGAGGTGTCCGCCCGGTAGAAGCGCTCGAAAATACGGGCCGCTTCGTCCTCCGGGACGCCCGGTCCGTGGTCCCGGACCTCGATCACGGACTGCCGGGCTCCATCCGGTGCAGTCCGGGTCCCGACACCAATTTCGATCGGAGTTCCCTCCGGCGTGTACCGCAGGGCATTGCCGACCAGGTTGCTGACCACCTGGCGCAGCTTGGCTTCGTCCCCCAGCACCGGCGCGGGCGCCGGGGCCGCGCCGTCGAGCCCGGTGAGGGTGATGGTGCGGCTGCGGTCGCTCGCCTGGGTGTCCACCACGGCGTCGTTGGCCAGCAGCAGCAGATCGGCCGGTTTCTGCTGCAGCGGGCGCTGCTCATCGATCCTGGCCAGCAGCAGCAGGTCTTCCACCATGGCCCCCATGCGCTTGGCTTCGCTTTCGATCCGCCCCATCGCCGTGGCCACGTCTTCCGGGGTGGAAAGCGCCCCGTGCCGGTACAGCTCGGAGAACCCGCGAATGGTCACCAGCGGAGTGCGCAGCTCGTGCGAGGCGTCGGCGGCGAAGCGACGCATCCGTTCCTCGGACGCCATCCGGGCAGCGAACGCTGTCTCAATGTGCGCGAGCATGGCATTGAGCGAACTGCCCAACCTCCCCACTTCGGTGTTGGGGTTTTCGATTTCCACGCGTCTGGAGAGGTCTCCGGCGGCGATCGCGGCGGCCGTCTTCTCCACCCGGGCCAGCGGCCGGAAGGACCGCGAGACGGTCCACGTGGCGATGAAGAACGCCAGCACGAGCGTCAGCAGGCCCACGCCCACCACCACCAGGGCGGCATGTTCCATGACGGAATCGACGGGGTCCAGCGGCAGCCCGATGACCACCACCGCGCTGCGCTGGTTGTTGTCCACAACGCTCAGGGCCACCACCCTCCAGTTGCCGCCCTCGGTCCCGCGGACCTGGAAGGGTACCTGCTGGCGTTGCCGGGCCTCGACCGTGGAAAAGGTGCTGATGGCGGGGTGGGAGTCCTTGTCGCCGCCGAACGGGATGGCTGGGAGGCCCGGGCTGAGGAGCATCAGCGAGTAGTCCGTGGGAATCGTGGAGCTGGCCTCCTGCAGCTGGGTGAAGGATTTCTCCAGCCGCACGGAGTCGACGGCGGCCCGGAGTTTGTCGTCCACCTGTCCCTGCAGGAAGCTGTGGAGCAGCGTCAGCGTGCCCGCACCGGTGGCAGTGAGGGCCACCAGCATCAGCGCCATCATAATGGCCACGAGCTGCGAGCGCAGCGAGGCCGATTTCCAGCGGTGCAGCAAGGTCAGCGCTTCTCGGCGGTCCGCAGAACGTAGCCGACGCCGCGCTTGGTCTGGATCAGCGCCGGTGCATCGGGATCGATATCCACCTTGCGGCGCAGGTAGGAGATGTAGGACTCCACGATCGAGGCATCGCCGTTGAAGTCGTACTCCCACACATGATCGAGGATCTGGGCTTTGGACAAGACCCGGTTGGGGTTGAGCATGAGGTAGCGCAGAAGCTTGAACTCGGTGGGGGACAGCTCGATCACGGTGCCGCCACGGCGGACCTCATGGGCGTCGTCGTCGAGCTGGAGGTCATCGACCCGGATCACGGCGTCGTCGTCGACCTGGGGCTGCGTGCGCCGGAGCACCGCGCGGATGCGGGCCACCACCTCGTCGAGGCTGAAGGGTTTGGTGACGTAATCGTCCCCGCCCACGGTCAGGCCCGTGACCTTGTCCTCGGTGTCGTCCTTGGCCGTGAGGAACAGGACGGGGAAGTGTTTGCCGGCGGCGCGCAGGCGGCGGGTGACGGTGAAGCCGTCCATGTCCGGCAGCATGACGTCCAGCACTGCCAGATCGGGGGCGTGCAACTCCGCGGCGGCAAGGGCTTCGCGCCCGCTGCCGGCCGAGACAACTTCAAAACCAGCGAAGCGCAGGGACGTTGACAGCAGCTCGCGGATGTTCGGTTCATCATCGACGACGAGCAGCTTGGCTTCGGGTCCGTTCTTTTTCATGTTCCCATGATGCTCCCAGACTCTGGGAGTTTTCTGAACGGCGGATGGGTGTTGCATGGGCCGTCCCTGTTGCGGGCGCACCCGGGCACGGCACCTTCCGCCTAGCCGGCGGTGCCGACGTCCTTGGCGTCCATGATCCGGTAGGCGTAGCCCTGCTCGGCGAGGAAACGCTGCCGCTTCGCGGCGAAGTCCTGGTCCAGGGTGTCCCGGGCCACCAGCGAGTAGAACCGGGCGGAGCGGCCGTCCTTCTTCGGACGCAGCAGCCGGCCCAGGCGCTGGGCCTCCTCCTGGCGGGAACCGAACGAACCGGAGACCTGGATCGCCACCGACGCCTCGGGCAGATCGATGGAGAAGTTGGCCACCTTGGACACCACCAAGGTCTGCACCTCACCGGCGCGGAAGGCGTCGAAGAGCCGCTGGCGTTCCTTGACCGACGTGTCGCCCTTGATGACCGGCGCGTTGAGGCGCTCGCCGATCTCATCGAGCTGGTCGATGTACTGCCCGATCACCAGGAGTTGCTCGCCGGCGTGTTCGGCGACCAGTTCTTCCACAACCCTGGTCTTGGTCTCGGAGGTGGCGCACAGGCGGTATTTGTCAGCGTCCTCGGCCATGGCGTAGGCCACCCGCTCGTCGCGGGGCAGGTCCACCCGCACCTCCACGCAATCGGCGGGGGCGATGTAGCCCTGGGTCTCGATGTCCTTCCACGGCGCGTCGTAGCGCTTCGGGCCGATGAGGCTGAAGACCTCGCCCTCCCGTCCGTCCTCCCGCACCAACGTGGCCGTGAGTCCCAGCCGGCGCCGGGCCTGCAGGTCCGCCGTCATCCGGAAGATCGGCGCTGGCAGTAGGTGGACCTCGTCGTAAATGATCAGGCCCCAGTCGTTGCCGTCCACGAGCTCCAGGTGCGGGTACAGGCCGCCGCGCTTCGTGGTCAGGACCTGGTAGGTGGCGATCGTGACCGGGCGTACTTCCTTGACGGAGCCGGAGTACTCGCCGATCTCCTCCTCGGTCAGTGACGTGCGCTTGATGAGCTCGTCCTTCCACTGCCGCGCGGCGACGGTGTTGGTCACCAGGATCAGCGTGGTGGTGGAGCTTGTGGCCATGGCGGCCGCCCCGACCAGCGTTTTGCCGGCGCCGCAGGGAAGGACGACGACGCCGCTGCCGCCGGCCCAGAAGTTCTCCGCGGCCAGTTGCTGGTACGGCCGCAGCTTCCAGCCGGATTCGTTGAGCATGATGGGGTGCGGCGTGCCGTCCACGTAGCCGGCCAGGTCCTCGGCCGGCCAGCCAATCTTGAGCAGCAGTTGCTTGAGCTGGCCGCGCTGGGAGGAATGTACCACCACCGTCTCGCCGTCGATCCGCGGCCCGAGCAGCGGGGCGATCTTCTTGGCGCGGCTGACTTCTTCCAGCACCGGGTAGTCGGACGTGCGCATGACCAGGCCGTGCTGCGGGTCCTTTTCCAGCCGGAGCCGGCCGTACCGGGACATGGTTTCTTCGACGTCGATCAGCAGGGAATGGGGCACCGGGAACCGGGAGTACGTGAGCAGGGTGTCTAGGACCTTTTCGGCGTCCAGCCCGGCCGCCCTGGCATTCCACAGCCCCAGCGGTGTCAACCGGTAGCTGTGCACGTGCTCCGGGGCCCGTTCCAGCTCGGCGAAGGCCGCGATGGCGTGCCGGGCCTCGGTTGCGAGTTCGTGGTCGACCTCCAGCAGGATGGTCTTGTCACTCTGGACGATCAGGGGCCCGTCATTCACTGGAACAATTCCTCTGTAGCTTCTACGTCGATAATCCGGTGGATGGACAGGACCCGCTCGATCTCCTTGTCCGGATCGAACACCCGTACCCGCCCGCCATTTACAGCTACCGGAACAACCGTCTCGCGGCTGGCATTCCCCATGCTGTCCACGACGTTCATGACCACCCGCTGCCTGAGGCGGATCGCTTTCAGGAGGGTCTCGAGCCCCAGCTGGGTCGCTTCCTCGCTGCCAGGGGCAGCCGCCGGCGAGTGGGTTCCGGACCCGGGTGCCCGGGACCCGTCACTGCGCAGCACGGCCAGTTGGGCGTCGATGTCGGCCTCCGGCGGAGCGGTCCGCGGGGCGGTGTAGACCGGCCGGCCGTTGCCTGTACCCGGGGTGCTGCGTCGTAGCCGGACGACGGCGGATGCTGCTTCCTCCAGGACGGGGGCGAGGCCCAGGCCCCTGAGGATCTGCGCCGTTTCCCGGGGTGCGGAGTGTGAGACCACAACGGTGGGCGCGATGCGCACCAGCCCGAGGCCGGCGGCGGCCGGGGCGTTGAGCAGTTCTATCAGGGCGGTCTCGTCCTCGCATTGGATAAAGCTGGCCGCCGCCCCCACGCGGAGCCGGGAGTGGCGCGCGGCGGTGTCTTCGATCAGGTACTGGAGCGGCTGCGGGACGGCGGTGGCCGAATGCTGGCGCAGGAAGTCCAGGATCGCCACGGCGTCCTGGCCGGCGTCGAGGGCCCTGCGGACGGAGGCGACGGAGAAACGGTAGATGGTTGCAGGTCCCTGCCCTTCGGCCGCGGCCATGGTCAGGAGCCGTTCGCTCAGTTCGGGGTCAAGGTAGCCCGGCGCCACCGCGGTCAGGTCCGCCTGCAGCAACACATGCTGCAGGGCTGCCGGCAGGTGCTCGCCCAGGATCCCCAGCGCCTCATCCGGCTGTTCTGCGGCGATCGCGGCCCCCAGCTGGCTGAGCGCCCCGGAACCGATCAGGCCCAGCATCTCGGCTTCTGTGAGGATGCCGCGGATCAGCGAGCTGAAACGCCGGGCCATCCGGGGCTGCGTCCACTCGGCCCGCTCCAGCACAGCGGCGGCATTGAGAACGGGGGCCTGCCCGTCGGGTGCAGCGGCTTCGAGGGTGAGTTCATGCAGGATTTCCAGGACCCGTTTGCGGACCACCGGCGCGTCAGGCCGCTGCGCCTCGGCGGAGAGCGCATTGATGGTGGTCCCGGCCGCGCCCCGGTGGCCTGCCAAGCCCGGGACAGCGGCATTTACGGGCTGGCCCACGAGGGACGGCGCGCGCTCGCTGGCCAGCCAGGCATTGACCAGCCACAGCCATTGCTCCTGCCGCGGCAACGCCAGCCATTCCAGCTGCGGCGGCTGCACCCAAGCAGAACTGTCGACGTCCAACCGCAGCAGGCCGCCCATGGCGCAGAACTCCGCCAGGAGGCCGGCCTCGTGCACGTCGATCCGGAGGGAATCTGCCAGCCGCTTCATCTCCCGGACCCCGACGCCCCCGCTGCGCAGCGTCGCCAGGGGCTGTTCTCGCACGGCATAGAGCACTTCGCCCACGAGCCGCAGCGTCTCGGCAATAGCGCCCAATGCGGCGTTCCGGCGCAGCCCTGCGCTCGTGTGGCCAAGGTGGGGGAGGGGCGGCACCAGGGAAAAACTCTCGATGACGAACCCGCCGCGCAGCGACACCCCGACGCTATGGGGAAGCTCGACGTGTGCGGCGTCCAGCGGCACCAGCAGCCCCCGGGCCAGCAGCCAGTCCACCGGGCCGACGTCGGAGCTTTCGTGCAGCACGGACGCCCGGCGCTGGGCCTGCGGAACGGCGCCCATGGCCCAGTTTCCGAACCGGGCCAGCAGGGCACCCGTCCGATCCGGCGCGGTGGCCAGGATTTGCTGGAGCGACTCCGGTGTTGCCGTCCAATGCTGCAGCGACAGGGCCGCTTCCATCGGCGTCGTGGCGGGGGAGATGGGCGCTCCGCCGCGGTGCAGTTCCCCCACCAACTGCACCACGCGCTGCGCAAACGCCGGCTGGAGCCGCACGAGTTCGGTGTAGCTGCGCCCCAGCCCCGCAGGGTAGATGCCGATCACATCCTTGAGGCTGCCCACCGGAAGGTAGTGGCGCTGCCTGGCGGCGGCGGGGGCGGCGCCGTGCGGCGGGTCGGCGCGGTGGACCAGCGCCAGTTCCTGCAGGGAATGGAGCAGCCGGTCGATGGCGGCAGCCGAGGAGCCGCTGATCAGTTTCTTCAGCATCGCTGCCGAGGCGCTGTGCCCGGTATCGGAGTTGGTGCACAGGTGCAGGGTTTCCAGGACCTGCATCTGCGGACGGTTGAGCCGCTCGAGCGCCCGCTGGACGCTGACCCGTCCGCTGGCACGGGCGGCGAGGGCGGCGAAGTCCGGGACGCCGGGAGAGATCAGGTCCGGCCGCGCGGAGAACAGGGCCCGCAACGATTCGTCGCTTCGTGCCTGAAGTTCCTTGCTCAGCGCGCGGATGAGGGACATCGCTCCAACGTTACCTTTCGCCGGGCCTGTGCGGGCGGCGCCGTGTTGCCACTGCGTCCACAACGAGCGCCAGCATGAGCAGGAATGCCACCGGGAGGCCGTAGAGGGCCGTGGAGGTAATCCAGGCGGGCGCCACGACATTGTTCGACGCCATGGCCATGACAGCGCCGACGGCAACAAAGGACAGCACAGCAAGCGTGGCCGCGATGATCATCAGAGGCCGCCGGTATCGCATGAGTGTCATGTGGGCAACGCTAACAGTCCAGCATCGCCCGCGCCTCAAGCCGCTATATTGAACCAGGCAGGATAACCTTGGAGATACAGACCAACACGGTCCGGGCAGTCATACCCTGAACCCGCGTATCCATGCGGATGCGGTGACCGCCGGCCGTGTCCCCGCAGAACGAAGAAGGTTGATTACGTGCCTACCGGCAAGGTCAAGTGGTATGACAAGGAAAAAGGCTTCGGATTCCTCGCGGGCGAGGACGGCCAGGAAGTCTTCCTGCCCAAGTCCGCGCTGCCCGAGGGCGTCACGGAACTCAAGGCCGGAACGCGCGTTGAATTTGGCGTAGCCGACGGCCGCAAGGGCGCCCAGGCGCTCGGCCTGCGCGTGCTGGACAAGACGCCGTCCATCGCCAAGGCAAAGCGGCCCAGTGCCAGGGACCTTGCCCCGCTGGTGCAGGACCTCGTCAGCGTGCTGGACAACCTGTCCGGAACCCTGTCCGCGGGCAAGTACCCGGAAGGCAACAAGGGCAAGGCGATCGCAGCGGCCCTCCGTAAGGTTGCCGACGAGCTGGATGTATAAGGCTCTTGATGACTCAGGAACCTGATCAGTTGCCGGCGCCGGATGCCGGATCCACCTTGCCCGCCGAATCCAAGGGAACCGGCTCTAAGCAGGGACCCCGCCCGCGCGCCGGCGTGCCCGCCTGGCGCACCGGCAAGCCTGACGCCTTCCTGGCCGCCGCCGTCGACGTTGCCCGCACCGCGGTGGAAAGCATTGCCGCCGCAGAGCAGATCGGGGAGCACATCGGCGCCCGCAGCGAAGGCGACCGTCTGGTGACCCATCTCTTCGAATCCAGGCTGCCCGGGTATCTGGGCTGGCAGTGGTACGCCGTGCTGACCCGCAACTCGCGCTCCAAGGTGGTCACGGTGGACGAACTCGGCCTCCTGCCGTCCGAAGACTCCATCCTGGCGCCGGCGTGGATTCCGTGGGCTGAGCGGGTCCGCCCGGAAGACGCGCAGCCTGACGAGGCCGAAGCGCCGTCGCAGGCGTCCGATGCCGCCGCACAGAACGCAGCGGAGACCGACGAAGCCGAGACCGACGACGAGACTGACGACGACGCCGACGAATCCGGCCCCGACGAGACCGACGACGACGAGCAGGAACGCTCCGCGGACGAGGCCGACTAGCGGTTGACAGCGTCCGGGAGCGTGTCTGGGGCGGGCTGGGGGCTGATGTCCACGTTCAAGTCCTGCACATCCTGAACTACGGCATCTGGTTCATCGGTGCGCTCATCTCCAACATTGGCACCTGGATGCAGCGCACTGCCCAGGACTGGCTGGTGTTCGCCCACCTAACGGCGCACGACGCCGGCGGCGCCGCCACAGCCTGGGTTCTGATTGGCCGTGAGGGCGCCGCCGGACGCTGAGGCTATTTCTTCAGTTCCGCCACGACGAAATCGATGCACTCGAGCAGCGCCGAGACATCGTCCGGCTCGATCGCCACGAACGTGGCGATGCGCAGCTGGTTGCGGCCGAGCTTGCGGTACGGCTCGGTGTCGACGACGCCGTTGGCGCGCAGCACCTTGGCGATGGCCGAGGCGTCGATCGATTCGTCGAAGTCGATCGTGGCGATCACGTTGGAACGGTCCTCGGCCTTGGCCACGAACGGCGTGGCGTAGCCGGACGCCTCGGCCCAGCGGTAGATGCGGCCGGCGGAGTCCGCGGTCCGGCCGGCCGCGAAGTCCAGGCCGCCGTTGGCGTTGAGCCACTGCACCTGGGCATCCAGGGTCACCAGGGTGGCCAGTGCCGGTGTGTTGTAGGTCTGGTTCAGCCGGGAGTTGTCGATCGCCGTCTGGAGGTCCAGGAAGTCGGGGATCCAGCGGTTGCCGGCCTTGATCCGGGCCGCCCGCTCAAGCGCCGCGGGGGAGAACAGGCCAAGCCACAGGCCGCCGTCGGACGCGAAGTTTTTCTGCGGCGCAAAGTAGTACACGTCGGACTCCGTCACGTCCACGTCCAGCCCGCCCGCCGCCGAGGTCGCGTCCACCAGCACCAGCGACCCCTCGTCGGCGCCTGCGACGCGCTGGACGGGGGCGGCCACGCCGGTTGAGGTTTCGTTCTGCGGCCACGCATAGACGTCGACGCCGGCCTCCGCCCGGGCGGCGGGTCGGGTGCCGGGTTCGGCCGTGATGATGGAGGACTCGGCGAGGAATGGCGCCTTGTTGGTGGCCGAGGCAAATTTCGAGCCGAACTCGCCAAAGGACAGATGCTGCGCTTTGTTCTCCACAAGTCCGAAGCTGGCGATGTCCCAGAACGCGGTGGAACCGCCCACTCCAAGCACCACTTCATAGCCTTCGGGGGCGCGGAAGAATTCGCTGAGGCCGCTGCGTACCGAGCCGACCAGGTTCTTCACCGGGGCCTGGCGGTGCGAGGTCCCCAGCAGCTTCGCCGATGCAGCGAGGGCATCCATCTGTTCAGGTCGGACCTTGGACGGACCGGCGCCGAACCGTCCGTCCTTGGGCAGGAGGTTGGCGGGGATCGTGATGCTGGTGTCGCTCACAGAGGCTCCAATATTCGGCTGGTTCGTAGCGTGGCTGGGAGGTGGCCTGGCAGGGATGGCTACAACGGACACCCCTATTCATTCTGCCTGTTTTATTCTGCCTGACAGTCCCCGGCGATACGGAAAAAGCCCTGTCACAGTCCGGTCATTGAGACGCCCGGGAACGGCCGGACTGCGATACCGGGAGGACAGTCCCAGGCCGAACGAAAAATTATCCGGAGTAATTCAAAATAGGCTAGGCTGGCATGCGAACATACGGCGGTTCTCGCCAGGGCGCATCCTGCATGCAGCCCGCACGCGGTACGGTGGGAATGACGCTAGGACTGCGCTCGAGGAGCTGAGCTGAATGACGGATCTGATCGATACCACGGAGATGTATCTTCGGACCATTCTGGAACTTGAAGAAGAAAACATCGTTGCCCTCCGCGCCCGCATCGCCGAACGGCTCCGCCACTCCGGCCCCACTGTTTCCCAGACCATCGGCCGCATGGAACGTGACGGGCTTGTGGTTGTTTCGGGCGACCGGCATCTTGAACTGACCGAAACAGGGCGGAAACGCGCAATCGGCGTCATGCGCAAGCACCGCCTTGCGGAGCGCCTGCTTGCGGACGTGATCGGACTCGACTGGGCCTACGTCCATGAGGAAGCGTGCCGCTGGGAGCATGTCATGAGCGAACGCGTCGAGCGCAGAATCTACGAGATGCTCAACCACCCGACAGTTTCGCCCTACGGAAACCCCATCCCGGGGCTTGCGGATCTTGGCGGCGTGCCCAATGGTGCCCCCACTGACAGGGCCGTGAACCTGCTGGAGGCCATGGCCGGCTACGGTGCTGGTTCGCGGATCACGGTCAACCGGCTTGCGGAACCGATCCAGGTGGAGCCGGAGCTTCTCACCCAGCTCGACGAGGGTGGAATCCGCCCTGGCGCCCTTCTGTCGCTGGAGCGGGTGGGGGAGTACATCTCGGTCCGCGTCCCCGATATCGAGGGCGCCTTGGAGCTCCCGCCCGAGGTTGCCGCGCACGTCTTCGTAACAGTGGCCTGACCAGCCACAACTCGTTGGTCATGGGACGACCCATGAGTTCTGCACAATTGCGGTTACGGATTTATTACCGGGCGGCTTAATCGCCTATAGTTAGTGGCCAGTACCGATACCAAAGCGTTACCTGATCCGAAGCCGAGCCCTGCCAGCGGATCAGTCGCGGAACCATCTCCTGGCAGGGGCGGGGGAACCACTTTCGGCTGCTGCTTCAGCAGCCTTGGGGTGAAGTCCGTCAGCGGCAAGCAGCTTCCACCGAAGTATCCCTGGGATGCCCCTGTGCCTGGCTGCTTGCAACGGCGGACCGGGTCTTTGATCTCTCTGACCCGAATCCGACAGCTAACTTCGCAGGCTATCCAGAGAGGAACCCTTCTTGACCACCCAGACCGCCAGGGGCCGTCGCCGCGCGACCGGTCCCGCTCCGGAGCCGCGTCCCGTCGTCGAGCATATGGCCGACCGCCCGCGCGACGCGCACCGCGATGAACGGCGTCGCCGGCGCAGTCCGTTCCGCCAGGTAACGGAGTTTGCCTCGGCCAGCGGGGTCGGCCAGAAGGCCGGGATCGCCCTGGCCGCAACTGGTCTGGTTCTTACCGTGACGGTCCCCGTCACGAGCCCGGTGATGGCCTCCAATACCGCCGGATCCGGCGCTCTGTCCGCTGCCGTGCAGCCGGATGTCACGGCCGCCGCGGCCGCAAAGGTCGACTTCAGCCGCACCGCCGTCACCACCAAGGGCGACCCCGATGGGAAGCTCAAGCAGCTGCTCAGCGCCCAGTCTGTGGGAAGTATCACCCGCGCGGCTTCGGCCGGCACCCTTGGCGCGCCGCTGGATCATCTGGTCACAGCCTCGCCCTACGGCTACCGTGTCAGCCCAATCACCGGAGGCGCGGGGGAGTTCCACCGCGGCCAGGATTTCGCTGCCCAGTGCGGCACGGCGGTCCATGCAGCGGCCAGCGGCACCGTGACCTTCAACGGATGGCATCCCTTTGGCGGTGGAAACCGGGTGGTCATTGACCACGGTAATGGCCTTGAGACCACGTACAACCACCTGTCCTCGGCCTCGGTCAAAGTTGGCCAGAAGGTATCGCGCGGTGACGTCATCGCGATGAGCGGGACCACCGGCGCCTCCACGGGCTGCCACCTCCACTTTGAAGTGATGGTCAACGGCGACGTCGTTGACCCCCTCGGCTGGCTCTAAATAGACGATGGGCCGCTCTCAAGTGCTTGTGACACGCCGTGATCTGAATGTGACATTGGGCCCGGACTCCTGTAGGGTTTGAAGCACGCCAACTTTTCCGAAGTTGGCGCTCTTGAGTGGATTGCCTAGCTCTGCCACCGCTCAAGGTCCGTTCGCATTACATCGTCTGGCAGGGGCGGGGGAACCAATTTTGGCCTTCGAAAGAAGGCCTTGGGGTTAAGTCGCAAAGCTTCCCAGGAAGCAGCGCGGCCGGGTGACTCCCATCCGAATCCGACAGCTCACCTCGTAGGCATTGGGAGAGGCTACTTTCGTGTCTTCACGCCACAATTTTGCGCGCATGCGCACCGGCGAGGCTCTTTCGAGCCCGCTGGAATCCACATCACGTGCCGCCCTTGCCGGCGCCCGGATGGGATCACGTTCCGCAGGCTCAATCTCTACCGAGTCCGGACAGCATGCAGTTTCCGCTTTTGGCGCGTCTTCGCAGTACACCCTTCGCTAAGTAACCCATTTCGGGGCGATCCGGCGTACCCCCAAGATGCCGGAGCGTCCTCAAACCGTGCCCGAAAGCGCGCGGTCCAAGGATCACGAAAGAGAGAACTTAATGACTACTCGTGCAACCGTTGCACGGCACCGCGCCGAGGTCACCAAGACCAACTCGCTGGCTGTTATTGCCAAGGCTGTCGGCGACAACGCCGGCGGCATGGGCCGTCAGGCCGCGGTCATCGCCGCAGCCTCCGGTCTGGTTCTGACCAGCGGAATCGCAGCCAACGCTGCTGAGACCAATGTTCAGCGCGAATCCACCTCCGCTTCGGCCCTGGAAGTCCAGTCCGCCGCTCCGGCCACCATCTCGGCCGCGTCCACCATCGCGATCTCCTACGAGAAGCCCGCTGTGACCACGTCGCCGGCTCCCGTCGTCGAGGCTCCCAAGCCCGTCGTGAAGGTCCAGGATTCCACGGCCACCCGCGCCGGTGGCACCGAGGCTGCCGTCAGCGGCGGCGTCGCAGCCCAGGCCCCCGCCGGCATCGGAAGCGGCTCCGGCGCGACCATCGCCGCCGCTGCCTACGCACAGATCGGCGTGGCGCAGGACTGCACCGCCCTCGCCACCAACGCCCTGGCCGCGGCCGGCATCCACTACCACGGCTGGCCGGCAGGCTACCTGTCCCTCGGCCGCACCGTGAGCGCCGGCGAGGCACGCCCGGGCGACCTCGCCTACTACCAGAACGGTGGCGTGGGCATGGCTCACATCGCGGTCTACGTCGGCAACGGCATGGCAGTCCACGGCGGCTGGAACGGCGGCACCACCGCGCTGTATAGCGTAAACGTCGGCTCCGGCCCGGTCTTCATCCGCGTCGGCGGCTAAGCAAGACCTCCAGCACCTTCGAAAGACCCCCGCCTGTCGGCGGGGGTCTTTTGCGTTCCCGTGCAGTGAACTTTCCGCGCTGAGGACATCGCCGATGAAAAAATATTCGGTGATCCGGCACCCGAGTGTTTACTCTTGTGTAATCGATCCATAGCCCGACCATGCAGAGGGCAGCCGGCCCTCGTGCCGCTGGCGGGTGCGGCCGTGAAGAGGTATGCGGATGCGCACTCTCGTTCTGAATGCTGGATATGAACCCCTGGCGGTCATCACCTTCCGCCGGGCGCTCGTCCTTGTCCTTACCGGGAAGGCCAGCGTGGTGGCCGAAGGGGACGACCCTGTCGTCGGCCCCCAGGACATTCTGGGCCGCCCGTCCGTGATCCTGCTGAACCGCTACATCCGGCCGAGATACAACACCATGACAGCGGTGAGCCGCCGCGGTGTGCTCCGCCGCGATGCCCACCGCTGCGCCTACTGCGGCAAGGCTGCCCACACCATCGACCACGTCCAGCCAAAGTCCCGGGGCGGAGCCGATTCCTGGGAGAACCTGGTGGCGGCGTGCCTGCGGTGCAACAACGCCAAGAGCGATCACACGCCGGCGGAGATGGGCTGGAAGCTCGGTTTTGTTCCGGGCCCTCCCAAGGGCGCCATCTGGCAGATCAAGGAACTTGAGAAGCCAACGCCGGCCTGGGATCCGTTCCTGCTGCCTGAATCCGCTGCCTGAACTGGTGTTGCCCTGAACTGCCGCCGGGCTCGCCACGCCTGATTCAGGGGCGGCCGGCGCCGCGCTAGGCTGAACCGGTGGAATTCGATGCCATCATTCTCGCCGGGGGACGGTCCTCCCGGCTGGGCGGCGTGCCCAAAGCCGGACTGATCTACGACGGCGCCACCCTTCTTGAGCGGTCATTGCGCGCCGCGGGCGCGGCGGGACGCATCGTCGTCGTCGGACCCGATCCCGGGGACCTGCCCGAAGGCGTGCTGACCTGCAGGGAAGACCCACCCTTCGCGGGGCCCGCCGCGGCCATCGCCGCGGGCCTTGCCGCGCTGGCTGCCGACCAGGCCGGCGGAGACCAAGCAGCCGCGCCGGCACCGTTCATCCTGGTCCTTGCCTGTGACATGCCGCGCTCGGACGAGGCGGTCCGCGCCCTGGCCGCAGCACTGGGCAACTCTGTTGCAGGGGCGCCGGGACGGGCGTCGGAACGGGAAGGCGGCGACGGCGTCATGGCCGTCTCGGCCGACGGCCGGAAGCAACCACTCGCGGGGTTTTATGGCACGGCCGTGCTACAACGTTGTGTCGCGGACGCCGAGGTCAGGGGCGGCCTGGAAAACGCGTCGGTGTTCGCCCTTCTTGCTAGGCTGGACGTGCGGGAAGTTGGCGTTCCCTCCGGTTCCACAGATGATGTTGACACCTGGGATGACGCGTCCGCATTGGGGATATCCGGGAGGATTCCAGACCACGGTCCGGGCCCCGGTCCGGAACTCCGCAGCTGAACTCGACCATGGAGGCAAACGGTGAAAAGCCAGGATGAAACGCTGGAAGACTGGTGCCGTGCCCTGCTCCAGGCCCTGGAGCTGGAAGACGTTGAGATTGACGTGAACGAGGTCCTCGCCCTGGCCGGGGTGGCCGCCCACTCCGTGGTGCGCCCGGCGGCGCCGCTGACCACGTTCATTGCCGGCTTTGCCGCCGGTCTGGCCTCCGGCTCGGGACAGGCCACGGATTCCGTGTCCATGGAGGCCGCAATGGCCGTGGCGCGCCGGCTCGCCAAAGACTACGCGGCCGCCGAAGCTTCCGAGGCATGAGGGCTACGGCCCCGGACGGCAGCGGACCCCCCGCCGCCGCAGGTGGAGATGGCGGTGGAGTTGGCGGTGGAGATGGCGTCAGCGATGGCGGGGGAGATCGAGCCCGGGGCGGCATTAGCGACGGCCTCGAAGCTGGCCCCATAGAGACCCGCACCCAGGCAGACCTGGACACGGGGGAAGAGGACACTTCCGGCCAGGACACAGGTGACGACGACGCTGCGGAGCAAGACGGGCCGGACGTCGGCACTTCCGGCCAGGACACAGGTGTCGACGACGAGCCAGAGCAGCCGCACCAGCACCTGGCCCACACGTGGCAGGAGGCCCGGCAACTCGCGTTCGACTGCGCCGCTCCCATCCCGGCCGCCCCCGTCCCGCTCCGTCAGGCGCTGGGCCGGACCCTTGCCGCGGACGTTGTTGCCCCGCAGGACATGCCCCATTACGCCTCCTCTGCCATGGACGGCTGGGCTGTCAACGGCAGCGGTCCCTGGATCCTGGCCGAACGCAACCAGCGGCTGGCACCGCATCAGGCAAGCCCGATTGCCACCGGCGGCCTCATTCCGGTCGGGGCCAAGGCGGTGCTGCGAAGCGAAAGCGGCATCATCGACGTCGACGAGGACGGCCTGCCCGTCCTGAAGCTGGGCGGCGCCGCGAAACCCGGCGACCCCCGGAACGGGGACCACATCAGGAAAGCGGGCGAGGAGGCCGCTGCCGGAGACCTCCTGATCAAACGTGGCACCGTCCTGAACCCCGCCCACCTGGCCCTCGCCGCGCTGGCCGGAAGCGACGCCCTTCCGGTGCTCGGCAAGGCCGTGGTGCGGCTCGTCTTCACCGGCTCGGAGGTCGTGACATCCGGGATGCCGGCGCCCGGCCAGGTCCGGGACACCTTCGGACCCCAACTGGCAGCGGTGGTGGGAATGCTCGGCGGGATCTGCGCCGAAGAAGTGAAAATCGGCGACACCTACGCCGAATGGCTCGCCGCGCTCGAGGACACCGATCCAGCCGCAGAAAGCCTGCCTGCCGACGTCGTCATCACCACCGGAGGCACTGGCCGGTCCGGAACGGACCACCTCCGACGTTCAGTCGCCGAGCTCGGCGGTCGCCTGCTGATCGACGGGGTGGCCATGCGTCCTGGCCACCCCGCCGTGCTGGCCGAGCTGCCTGACGGCCGGTACATCCTCGGCCTGCCGGGAAACCCGCTCGCGGCAATGATGGCACTGTCCACGATCGGAGCCCCGCTCCTTGCGGCCCTGGGGCACGGACCCATCCCCCCGCTCAGCGAGGTGCCCTGCGGCTCAACGATTGACGCCGATCCGGGCCGGACGCGGCTCATGCCCTTCCGGCTGCTCTATGGCATGGCGTCGCCGGCGCAGCACACCGGCCCGGGGATGATGCGGGGCCTGGCCGCCGCCGACGGCGTGCTGGTGGTCCCGCCCCACGGAGTGCAGCTGGGAGAACTGGTGCCCGCCTTCGCGCTCCCGTGGGGTGCGCCGCTGCCGGACCCGGCCGCCGCACCCGCCGCGCAGAAGCCGGCGGCGAAGCGGACCGCCAGGAAAACCACGGCCAGCGACGGTCCGGTGGACTGGAGCGCCCTCCTGGGCTGAGCCGTCATTGAACTCTGGTTGAGCCCTGGTTGAGCCCTGGCCCGCTGCGCTGGCTTCAGGATCAGGCACTTACAATGATGGAACCAGCCAAAGAATCACCAACAACCGCACAACATGTTGCATAGGAGCACCGGATGGGCCGTGTCACGCAGCGCCGCAAAGTGCACAAGATCGTCTTGGACGGGTCCCCGCAGGCCCTCGAATTCCCGGTCCGGCACCGGGAGGACGTCCTGGCCGTCGAGGAACCGCTGGAAATTCGGCTCGGAAACATGTCCTTTTCCGTCACCATGCGGACACCGGGCAATGACTTCGACCTCGTCGCAGGGTTCCTCGTCTCAGAGGGAATCATCTGGGCGCCCGAGCAGCTGGTCTCCCTCAGGTTCTGCGCCGGCGAAGACGCCGACGGCATCCAAACGTTCAACGTCGTGGAGGCTCAACTCCGGCCCGACGTCGTGAGGCCTGAGACCGGACGAAACGTCTTTACCTCCAGTTCCTGCGGCATCTGCGGGACGGACTCGATCGATGCCGTGCGCAAGTCCTCGCACTACAGCCCGGCACAGGACCCGTTGACAGTTCCGGTGGAAACGCTTGCGGCCCTCCCGGACACCCTGCGGTCCGCCCAGGAGGTCTTTGACGTCACCGGCGGCGTGCATGCCGCCGGGCTCTTCAGGATTTCCGACGACGGCTCGGCCGAGCTGCTGTGCCTGCGCGAAGACGTCGGACGGCATAACGCGGTGGACAAGGTGGTGGGCTGGGCGCTCCGCGAAGGCCTGCTGCCGCTCCGGGGCACCGTGCTGCAGGTGTCCGGCAGGGCATCGTTCGAGCTCGTCCAAAAAGCGGCCCTGGCCGGAATCCCGGTCCTTGCCGCCGTCAGTGCCCCCTCCAGCCTGGCTGTCGAGCTGGCCGAGGCCAGCGGGATGACGCTGGCCGGCTTCAGCCGCCGGACCAGCCTGAACGTGTATGCAGGCCAACAGCGCATCGCAGTTCCGGCCCCCGCGGCTGGCTAACGGCAACACTTGGCCAACAGGTTCCCCGCGGCGTAAGTTTTATCCATCGATTGGAGCCAGTCGAACCCCAGCGCTGAAGAGGATCACATTGCACGACGACCGCCGCCTTACGGAAGTTCGGCTGGACCGCTTTCTGCGTGACCGCATCGCCCCGGCGGTCTACCCGCGCAGCATCCCACTGATACTGAGCAGCTGGGACGCGCCGGACGAACCCGTGCCGGTGCTGGAGGCCCTGCGGCAGGAGTTCACGGCGCAGGAACATGGCGCGGCGTGGGGCCGGCCGTGGAGCACCAAGTGGCTCCGGCTCCGGGGCGAGGTGCCGGAGGCCTGGGGAACTGCGGCTGGCACGTCGGTGGAAGTCCTGGTGGACCTGGGTTTCAGGGGCGAGCTCCCGGGCTTCCAGTGCGAAGGCATCGCCTGGCGGTCTGACGGGACCATCATCAAGGCCATTTCGCCACGGAACCAGTACGTTCCGCTCAAGCTCCTGGGCACTGGCATGGCGGTCGACTTCTACGTCGAGGCCGCGGCCAACCCCGACTTGTCCCAGAACTGGACATTCGCCGCCACTCCTTACGGGGACAAAGCGACGTCGGGCAGTGAACCGAAATACCGTCTCGGCAGGATCGCCATCGCCGAACGCAACCAGACTGTCTGGGAACTGGAGCAGGACATCCTCACCCTCGCCGGGCTGATGCACGAGCTGCCTATGGAGCTGCCCCGCCGCCACGAAATCCTGCGGGCGCTGGAACGCATGCTGGACATCATGGACCCCGACGACGTTGCCGGGACCGCAGAGGCCGGACGGGCGGCCCTTACCGAGGTCTTGTCCCGGCCGGCCTACGCCTCGGCGCACCAGCTCGTGGCCACGGGCCACGCCCATATCGATTCGGCCTGGTTGTGGCCGGTACGGGAAACCATCCGCAAGTGCGCCCGGACGTTCTCCAACGTCGTCGCGCTGATGGACGAGTATCCCGATTTCATCTTTTCGTGTTCCTCGGCCCAGCAGTTCGCGTGGATGAAAGAGTACTACCCGGAGCTCTTCGGGCGCATCCGGGACAAGGTCCGGGCCGGGCGGTTCGTTCCCGTCGGCGGGATGTGGGTCGAATCAGACTCCAACATGCCCGGCGGCGAGGCCATGGCACGGCAGTTCCTCGAGGGCAAGAACTTTTTCCTGGCCGAATTCGGGGTGGACTGCCAAGAAGCGTGGCTCCCCGACACGTTCGGGTATTCCGCGGCGCTGCCGCAGATCATCAAGGCCGCGGGCAGCCGCTGGTTCCTGACTCAGAAGATTTCGTGGAACCAGGTCAACAGGATGCCCCACCACACCTTCAACTGGGAGGGAATCGACGGCACCCGGGTTTTCACACATTTCCCGCCGGTGGACAGATACAACTCCGATCTCAGCGCCCGGGACCTGGCGCACGCAGAACGGAACTACCGGGACCACGGACGCGGAAGCACGTCGCTGGTTCCGTTCGGGTACGGCGACGGCGGCGGCGGGCCAACACGCGAGATGCTGGCCGCGGCGCAGCGCACGGCGGACCTGGAAGGATCCCCGAAGTTGCGGATCGGCTCGGCTGCCAGCTTCTTTGGGCAGGCCCAGGCCGAGTATGAGCCCCTGCCGGTCTGGGTGGGCGAAATGTACCTGGAACTGCACCGCGGCACCTACACCAGCCAGGCCGGGACCAAGCTGGGAAACCGGCGCAGCGAGCACCTTCTCCGGGAGGCGGAACTCTGGAGCGCCACCGCGGCAGTGCGTGCCGGACACAGCTACCCGGCCGCGGAGCTCAAGCGGCTCTGGCGGCTGGTCCTGCTGCAGCAGTTCCATGACATCCTGCCGGGAAGTTCCATCGCATGGGTGCACCAGGACGCCGAACGGAACTACGCCGCCGTCGAACGGGGTCTGGAGGCGATCATCACGGACGCCGCAGCTGCGGCGCTCGGCACCGGCAGCCGGGAGTTCCTCCTCAACGCTGCCCCACAGGAGCGCCAGGGCGTGCCTGCCCTGGCCGCTGCCGAGCCGGCCCGGCCCGGGCAGCCGGTAGAGGCCACCGAAGTAGACGGCGGCGGCTACATCCTGGACAACGGCATCATCCGGGCCGTGGTGGGTGCCAACGGACTGCTGGCCTCGCTCACGGACCGTGCCACCGGACGCGAGGCGATTGCTCCCGGCGAGTTCGGCAACCTCCTGGAGCTGCACCGGGACACGCCGAATGAATGGGACGCGTGGGACATCGACGCGTTCTACCGCAGGAACGTTGTCCGGCTGGTCGAGGCGCGTTCCGTGACACTGGAGCGCCACCCGCGAAGGGAAAGCCCCGATGCCGTCGTGATCGTGGAGCGGATGGCCGGCTCCTCGCCCGTGACCCAGCGGATAACGCTCGTCCCGGGCGCTGGCTCACTCGCGATCACCACGGAAGTGGACTGGCAGGAGAGCGAAAAACTGCTCAAGCTGGGCTTTGCCCTGGACGTCAGGGCAGACCGCTCGGCGGCAGAGACGCAGTTTGGGCACGTGTTCCGCGCCACCCACGTCAACACGTCCTGGGAGGCCGCGAAATTCGAGATCTGCGCCCACCGCTGGATCCACGTCGCCGAGCCGGGCTACGGGGTGGCCATCTCCAACGCTTCCAGCTACGGCCACGACGTCACCCGCAACGTCCGGGAGGACGACGGCGGGACCACCACCACAGTGCGGGTCTCGCTACTGCGGGCACCGAAGTTTCCGGATCCGCACGCGGACCAGGGCAGGCACGAGCTTCACGTCACGATCCGGCCGGGCGCCACCATCGCAGACGCCGTCGAGGAGGGCTACCGCACCAATCTGGCCCCGCGGGTGGTGCAAGGGGCCCACGGCGTGGAGCCGCTGGTCACCGTGTCAAACCCGGCCCTCGTGATTGAAGCGGTCAAACTCGCTGAAGATGGCTCCGGCGACGTGATTGTCCGGCTGTACGAATCGCTGGGGGAGCGGTCCACCGGCCTCCTGAAGGCCAATTTCCCGGTCCGCGGGCTGCACGCCGTGGACCTGTTGGAACGGCCCGCCGATGCCCCGGGCGTGACGGCAGGGCCCGACTCCGCCGAGCTCACGCTGCGGCCGTTCCAGCTGGTCACGCTTCGGTTTGTCCGCTGACGGGTGGGGCCGACTGCCGCGACCTCCCGCAGGGACACGGCCGCAGGGACAGCCAGAAAACTCCCTTAAACAGGCTGAGTGGGAGCGGTCCTTGCGGACCGCTACCACTCATCCCCCCAATGGCGCTTGGACGGCTGCCTCTGCTTCGCACGGCTGACTTCCGTACACGAAGCGATTGCCGCTTTCACACATTCATGATTCTTTCACGGTCTAATGATTTTGTGAATGCCTACGGCTTGTTCTTGCGTAATGTTGCGCGCGGGCTACCAGTTTTCTTGGCGGCGAGCCCGGAAGCCCAGAACAGTCCCAAGCCCAGGACATAGCCCACGACAGCCAAATAGTTGACCGTCTGCTGCGCAAGGAGCCAGGTTTCGGGGGCGAAGGACGCGGGGACGCTGCAAGTGGTGGCGAGGGCGCCGAGGCATGTCAGGAGGGCCGCTGCACGCACCAGCCCCGGCAATTGGCTCCTGGTGGCGGCCAGCAATGCCGGCAGCAGGGCGAGGGAGATGAAGGCAGGATAAGTGCGCCCTGCCGCGGCATAGAACGGCGCCAGGACGGCATTGCGTCCGCCGTTGTCCGTGATGTCGAGCATACCGGCCGAGGATCCGCGGGTGTCCATGAGGAAGAAGGTCACCGCCACGGCGGCAGCACTGGCGGCCAGGGCCCAGCGTCCAGGTGGCCCCGCGATGAGGCGGTAGCCGCGTTCGTCTGCCAGTCCCTTCGCCACACGCAGACCGACCAGCAGGACCGTGGCGAATACCAGGAAACGCAAGATCAGGTGAGTGAGGTTCCATCCGCCGAGCGCCGCGTCGATCGCCACATAGGGGCCGGGCACCGAGAGCAGGCTGCACAGGGTGGCGAGAACCAGTATCCAGAAGACAGTCCTGTTCCGCCCCCGGATCGCATCCGGAACGCGGAGGAGGAGCACCACGGAACAGATGATCAGCGTGCCCCACTGGAGGGTTGCAATCATTCCGCGTTCTCCCACGTCACTTGCCTGCTCAGCCCCAAGATGGTCAGGTCATGCCAGCTTGCTTCTTCGGCGCCCGCTTAGCAAGCGTCTTGGCCAACCAGATCAGGGACAGCCCCAGGACCACGCACAGGACGGCTGAGTAGTTCAAGACGAACCGGACGAATCCGAGGGACGGCGGAATGACCGGCGAGAGCAGGCTCAAGGAGATGGCTACGGTGCCCAGCGCCAGCAACGCCGCGCTGGACCGCACCAGGATGGGGAGGCCGCTGCGCAGGGTCCGCACCAGGGCCGGAAACAGGGCCACGGTGATGAACGCCGGGTAGAGGCGCCCGGCGGCCCCGTAATACTCCACTAAGGCAGCATTACGGTCACCCGTGGCGGCCACGTCCACCAGCCCGGCCGAGGAGCCGGCGGTGTCCATCATGAGGAAGACGGCCACCACCGCAGCCGAGGCAGCTGCGGCTACCGCAATTCCAACAGGACCGGTGATGAGCCGCAGGGCGTCCTCGGCGCTGAAGCCCCGGGCCAGCCGGAATCCCAGGAAGAAGATGCCGGCGAAAATGATGAAGCGCAGCACCAGGTTGGCGATGTTCAGGCCTCCCAGGACTTGGTCCACTGCCTCATACGGGCCATCGATGCTGAGCAGGATGGCCAAGGTCATGAGCGCAAAGATGGCGAACAGGGACCGGTTCTCACCCCGGAGGACGCTGGGCACGCGGGCGAGCGTGACGACGCTGCAGACCCCCAGCGTGGTCCATTGCAGCGTGGTGATCATCCGAGGTTCTCCCAAATTTTTTCTGTTTGTGCCTGCTCCTGCTCGTGGCGCCGCAGCGCTTTGCCGAGCGCCTGAAGCCGCTCCCCGGCCAGGACGCTAAGTTCTCCATCGGAGAGGGCATCCAACGCAGCCTGCTTCGCCCCTGGCGTCCAGCCGGCCTCAGCCTCGGTTATCAAGCCTGTGGCGACCAGTCCGCCCGTGAATCCTACGCCCGCCGCGCGGGCGGTCGCGACCGCCAACTCGGGGGACAGCCTGTTGGCCGTGAGCTGGGCCGAGTAATTTTGTGGTGCCACGCCGGTGGCAGCCGAAACCCGGTGACGCAACTCACCGTCGTCAATCGCGTCCACCCAGTTCCGGACGGAAGTGGCGTGCGGGGCGGGGGTAAGCGCCGGGGTCATGGAGCTGCCGTGGTCACCGTAGCCTCCGTAGGAGGGGGAGGAACGGGAAATGACTGCGCGCAAGAGGTCCATGGTGGCAACCTGGCTGACGAGCTCGGCCGGGGTCGGCTGCTGCGGCGCGGCGGCGAGTTCCGCATAGTGGTCGAAGGAACCCAGTTCCGCCAGCGGACTCAAATCCAGGGCCCGGCTGATGCTGACCAGAGTGGTTTCGGCCACTTTCCCGCGCACCAGCTGCTGCGCAAGAGTGGTGCGCTTGATCCCAGAGATCCTGCAGATATCGGCTGTGCTCGCCGACGGGGCAACCCGATGAAGCCAGAGTTGAAACGCCTTTGCGGGTAGTGGCATCTAGGGCTTCCTGCGGAGTCGATGGGCAGTATGGCTACTGGCATGCGGTGGGGCAACGGAGATTGCGGCGGGGGGTGGAAGCGGTGTGGCGGCGTGGGCTGGGATTTTACGTGAGGTCCTAATTCAACTATGCTAAATGGTCGAACCCGCTGGTCCGTACACCCCCCAAGTCCGGACCGGCGGGTTCTTCTATGCCCGGCTGGTTTTCGGCCCGCCGGGACGGGCGGGTTCTGCCCGTCGGGGCGGTCCGTTTGGGCCGCAGTGAGAGGATTAACTAATGACTGCAACCCTTGTTGCCAAGGACCTTTCCGGTGGTCACGATCACCGCACACTCTTCTCAAAGCTGTCCCTGACCGTAGCGCCCGGTGACGTCGTCGGCGTCGTGGGCGCCAATGGTGCCGGCAAATCCACCCTGCTGCGACTGCTGGCCGGCGTCGACGATCCGCAGGTAGGCACCGTCAGCCTGGCCCCCTCCGACGCCTTCGTGGGCTGGCTGCCGCAGGAACACGAACGGATTGCCGGCGAAACCGTCGGCGAATATATCGCCAGGCGCACAGGCTGCGCGCAGGCCACCCTGGAGATGGAGTCCACCGCAGAGGCGCTGGGCTCCGGCGCACCCGGCTCCGATGACGCCTACTCGCTGGCCTTCGACCGCTGGATGGCCTCCGGCGCCGCCGACCTGGAGGACCGCATCCCGCCCGTGCTGGCGGACCTTGGCCTCGAGGTGGGGCCCGGCGCCGAAATGACCGGGCTCTCCGGTGGCCAGGCGGCCCGCGTGGCGCTCGCCGCCCTGCTACTGAGCCGGTTCGACATCGTGCTCCTGGACGAACCCACCAATGACCTGGACCTGAACGGCCTGGCCAAGCTGGAGGCCTTCGTGCAGGGCCTCCGCGGCGGCGCCGTCCTGGTCTCGCATGACCGCGAGTTCCTGGCGCGCTGCGTCACCACCATTGTGGAACTGGACCTCGCCCAGAACTCGGTGGCGGTCTACGACGGCGGCTACGAGGCTTACCTGGAGGAACGCGCCGTCGCCCGCCGGCACGCCCGGGAACGCTTCGAGGAGTACGCCAACACCAAGGCCGACCTGGTTTCCCGGGCCCGCACACAGCGCGAATGGAGCTCCCAAGGCGTCCGGAACGCCATGAAGAAAAACCCGGACAATGACAAGATCCGGCGCGCCGCCAGCACCGAGTCCTCCGAGAAGCAGGGCCAGAAGGTCCGGCAGATGGAGTCCCGCATCGCGCGGCTGGAAGAAGTTGAAGAGCCGCGCAAGGAATGGCAGCTGCAGTTCAGCATCGGGGCGGCCCCCCGCTCCAGCGCCGTCGTGGCCACCCTGCGCGACGCCGTCGCACAGCAGGGCGACTTCACCCTGGGCCCGGTGAACCTGCAGCTGAACGCGGGGGAGCGGATCGGGATCACGGGCCCCAACGGCGCCGGCAAATCCACCCTCCTCCGGCTCCTGCTCGGCGTCCAGCGGCCCGACTCCGGTGACGCCTCCATGGGTGCGTCCGTGGCCGTCGGGGAGATCGACCAGGTGCGCGGCCTGCTGGCCGGTGAGCTGCTGCTGTCAGACGCCGTCGAAGCCGTACTGACGGAGCAGACCCCGGCGGAGGTCCGCACCCTGCTGGCCAAGTTCGGCCTCAAAGCCGATCACACCAACCGGTCCGTCGACTCCCTCTCACCGGGGGAGCGGACCCGGGCGGCCCTGGCGCTGCTGCAGGCCCGGGGCGTCAACCTGCTGGTGCTGGACGAACCCACCAACCACCTCGATCTGCCGGCCATTGAACAGCTCGAGGAAGCCCTCGACAGTTACGACGGCGCGCTGCTGCTGGTCACCCACGACCGCCGGCTGCTGGAAAACGTCCGCCTCGACGCACGCTGGAACGTCACGAACGGCGTCGTCACCGAACTGCACGCAGATGCCGCGAAAGGCAACACCAAATGAGCATGGACCGGGTCGCCTGGAGTTCCCTCTACAACATCACCCGCGCCTCCAGCGGGTCCAAGCCGTTCTCCAAGGAGACGCTGAAGCGCGTCTTTAGTTTCGCCCGCCCCCACCGCGGCAAGCTGATCGCGTTCGTGCTGCTGTCCATCGTGATGGCCTTCCTGGCTGTCGCCACCCCGGTCCTCGCCGGGCAGGTGGTTGACGAGATCATCGCCCATGCGGATACCGGAACGGTGATCTGGCTTGCTGTCCTGATCGCCATCGTCGCCGTGGCCGAGGCGGGGCTGGGCCTCGTAACGCGCTGGCTGTCCTCCACGATCGGCGAAGGCGTGATCGTGGACCTGCGCACCAAGGTCTTCGACCACGTCCAGAAGATGCCGATCGCCTTCTTCACCAGGACCCGGACGGGGGCGCTGGTCAGCCGGCTGAACAACGACGTCATCGGGGCGCAGTCGGCCTTCGCCGGCACGCTCTCCGGCGTGGTCAGCAATGTCGTGGCCCTGGCGCTGACCCTCGCGGTCATGCTGAACAAGTCGTGGCTCGTGACGGTGCTCGCCATGATCCTGCTGCCGATCTTCCTGATCCCGGCCCGCCGCATGGGCTCCAAACTGGCCGATCTGCGGCGCGAAGCCGCCGAACACAACGCCACGATGGGTACCCAGATGACCGAGCGCTTCTCCGCGCCCGGTGCCACCTTGGTCAAGCTCTTCGGCCGCCCCGACGAGGAATCCCGCGAGTTCGCCCTCCGGGCAGGCCGGGTCCGGGACATCGGCGTCCGCACCGCCATGCTGCAGTTCACCTTCGTCACGGCGCTGACGCTGGTCTCAGCCCTGGCCCTGGCGCTGGTCTACGGACTGGGCGGCTCGCTGGCCCTCGCCGGGCAACTGGCCGCGGGCGACGTCGTGGTGCTCGCGCTGCTGCTCACCCGTCTGTACGCGCCGCTCACGGCACTGTCGAGCGCACGGGTGGAAGTCATGAGCGCCCTGGTCAGCTTCGAGCGCGTCTTTGAGATCCTGGACCTCAAGCCGCTCATCCAGCAGAAGCCGGACGCCGTGGCCTCCCCGCCGGGTCCGCTCTCGGTGGAGTTCGAGAACGTCCGGTTCGCCTACCCCTCGGCGGAGAAGGTCTCGCTCGCGTCCCTGGAGGACGTCCTGACCCTGGACACCCGCGGCGGCGAGGAAGTTCTGCACGGCGTCAGCTTCCGGGTAGAGCCGGGGCAGACGGTGGCTCTCGTCGGTTCCTCGGGAGCGGGCAAGTCCACCATCGCGCAGCTCCTCTCGCGCCTGTACGACGTCGACTCGGGCGCCATCCGCTTCGGCGGCACCACGCCCGGCACCGACGTGGACGTCCGCGACCTCACGTTCGACTCGATGCGCGCGACCCTCGGCATGGTGACGCAGGACGGTCACCTGTTCCACGAGAGCATCGCCTCCAACCTGCGCCTGGCCCGCCCCGAGGCCACTGAGGAGCAGATGTGGGATGCGCTGCGGCGCGCCCGGCTCGAAGACATGATCCGTTCCCTGCCCGATGGCCTGGACACCGTGGTGGGGGAGCGCGGCTACCGGCTCTCCGGCGGCGAGCGGCAACGCCTGACGATCGCCCGGCTGCTCATCGCGCAGCCACGGGTGGTCATCCTGGACGAGGCCACCGCCGCGCTGGACTCCACCAACGAGGCCGCCGTCCAGGAGGCACTGGGCGCCGCGCTGGAGGGCCGCACCGCCGTCGTGATCGCGCACCGGCTCTCGACAATCCGCGCAGCGGACGCGATCCTCGTGGTGGAGGACGGCTCGATCATGGAGCGCGGCACCCACCGGGAGCTCCTCGCCGCCGAGGGCCGCTATGCGGAGCTGTACCGGACGCAGTTCTCCGAGGCCAGCGCGGTCGCCGAGGAGGCTGTGCCCGGGTAACCGGGCTGGGGTGCTCCAGACCGCGATGGTTGGGGGCCCGTGGCTGGGGCCGTGTTTGCGGCCCGTGCGGTGCCGGTCTTAGCCCGCTGACGGTTTGGCGGACAGGGCTGGCAGCACATGGTCCGTCAGCAGCGGGGCGAGGTCGCCGGGCAGCTCGGCTGCGAGGTCCAGCCAGCGGATCTCGGCGATTTCCGCCGACGGCCGGGCGCTCCACACCCCGGGGGCTGTGAAGACGGTGGCCTCAATCTGGGTGGCCGCCTCGTTGGCGGCGTCCGCCAGCCAGCAGCCCAGCAGGTCCAGCCGGTCCGGGGCCAGCACGATCCCGACTTCTTCCTGGAGCTCACGGGCCGCCGCCTTGGCAGGCGTTTCGCCCGGCTCGGGTTTGCCGCCGGGATGCATGAACTTGTCCGTGCCCCGTTTGCGGACGGTCAGGAGGCGTCCGGAGCGATCGAAGACGCAGACGGCAGAAACGACTATGCGCGGGTTCACTCCGCCCGCCTTGCGTCCGAAGCAGCCTCTAGTGCTGCATCGAGTAGTGCACCGAGTACTGCATCGTGCGATGCGCCGGGTGCCGGGCCTGGTCCTGCTTCCAGCCGGTGCAGGACGGAATCCAGCAGCTGGTCCTTGGCGGGTCCGGTCACGTCCCACCGGTAGCCGCATTCGTCCGGCCCGAGGAACCTGTACGTCACGCGGTACGTGTCAGGATCGCACCAGTGCTCGTCTCGGTTGGCTTGCCCGGCGAAGCCCATGCGGTGGAACGGCCGGCCGTCCGGGAAATACACGTCCAGGACATCGGGCGTGTCCGCCGGCCGCAACAGGTACTCCCGGCTCGCCGGCCCGGTGAACGGCGCGCCGCCCACGGATGCCCCGCCCAAGGATGCCCAGCGCACGGTGCCCTCTTCACGCCACAACAGACCGCCGTCGTCGTGCGCAGTAAAGCGGACGACGCCGGTGAAGGTTCCGCTGGTCCCGGTGCTGCGGTCCAGCAGGGTGCGGGCGACGGACCAGGAGCCGCGCAGGTAGGCGCGGAGGTCAAAGCCCGGGCCCGTGTCCGGGGTTTCGTCCGGGGCAGGAATGTTCAAGTGCCCTCGATTGGAATCGAACCAACGACACCGGCTTTAGGAGAGCCGTGCTCTATCCACTGAGCTACGAGGGCGGGCATCCGCGTGCGGGCGGCCAGGGGCCGGTCCGGTCGGACACGGATATAAGCATACAAGGTGAGCGCGCGTACTACGCTCTTGGCATGACTGCAGGAACCACCGAGCTTTCCACCGGAGCCCTCTACTACCCGGATGTGGCCGCCACCCGGTTTTACGTCGGGGCCCTGGCGAAGCTGAGCGTGCTGCAGTATTTCGTGGCGGAGGCGGCTGTGATCGGCGCCTGGGCGGGAGCGGAACCATACAGCCGCCGCACCGGCTACATCAGCGACCTCGGAGCCCTGGCGTGCGGGGAATTCGACGGCCGGGACGTCTGCTCGCCCGCGCATCTGCTGATGAACGCGTCCTTTGTGGTCCAGGGCCTCGGCATGGTGGTCGGCGCCCTCCTGCTCGGCTCGGCGCTTATGTGCTGTGCCGCGCGGCCCGGCGTGCCAATCAGGCAGGGCCGGGCGCGCTGGGGCGCGGGGGTGGTGGCAGCGGCCGCCGCCCGGCTCCTGACCGGCACCGCCGGGGCAGGAACGATCATCGTGGGACTGGTGCCAGAAGACACGGGATCGGGCTGGCATGTGGCCGGCGCCCTGATGTACTTCGCGGCCGGGGCCCTGGCGCTCATGGTCCTCGGCTTGCTTTGGCTGCGGCAGACGCCGCTCGGATGGTTCGTCCTGGCCTGCGGCGCCGTGTCCCTGGCGGCGCTCATTGCGGGCGGGCTGACGGGCATGCACGTGCCGGAACCAGGCACCCTGGAGCGGCTCATGGGCTACCCCATAACGCTTGGCATCGCCGCAGCCGGCCTCGTCGTCGCCCAGCGGATCCAGCACGAACGCGCAGTACGCAAGCTCGCGCGGGCCCAGGCCCGCTGAGTCCGGCCCCCAGGCCCCGGGCCCGGGGCCTGACGGGGCGTCCCCGGGCCCGCCCTGGGCCCGACGCGCGTCAGCAGGCCCGCTGGCGCAGGCCCGCCGACGTTTGCCGAATGGAACCGGGGCCGTTACGGAGCCGGCGCGGATGCCGTCGCGCTGGGAGCAGGTGCAGCAGTCGCCGTCGCCTTGGCCATGATCTTCATGAGTTCCTCGTCCCGCAGCTTGGACCACGGCGACTCCGGCGATCCCTGCAGCGCAGCCTCGGGGCTGTCGGTTTGGGTCCACCATTTTGCTTCGAAGACCCGGCCTTCGAACAGCACCCGGTCGCCCTTGCGATAGACCTTGGCCGGCTGCCACGCCGGGGCCGTCCCGGCCGGTGCCGTCAGCTGCGGCGTCGGCCTGTCTGCGGCCAGGACCGGACCAATGATGCGCCAGGGAGTCGCGGTGCCTTGGAGTACGGGATCATCCGGGGTGTCGGCGCGGGTCCACCATTTGGCCTCGTACACGTTTGAATGCCACACGATCCGCTCGCCAGCGGCGTAGGCGGTGTTCTCTGACCACACCGGATACGGGCTGGTGGAGGGGTTGTCGCTGACGGCCGGGGCCGGGGTCTGGGCAGGCGCAGCGGCCGGGGCCGCCGACGAGCTGGCCATGACGCCCGCGCCGAGGATCGAGGCGAAGGATGAGCTCCCCTGATCCACGCCGCTGCAGCCATCGGAGACCTTCGTGAGGTCGGGGAAGTTCTGGCTGCAGGTGCGGTCACGGTTCAGGGACCACATGGAAAGCCGGCCGATTCCGTGGGCGCTTGTGTACGCGCTGAGCTCCTGCGCGTCCTTGAGTGTGAAAATTTCGCCGGCGACGTCGTTCTGGCCGATCATCGGCGTCAGGCCGACCTTGCGCCATACGGTTTCGCTGCCGAGTTCGCTGCCGGCCGCCTGGTACAAACCGGTCAACTGCCGGTGAGTGGCTTCCGCGGCGGACGCCGCGTTCTCAAACATGGACCGGCCCGGCAACTTGCTCCCGCCGTAGTCCATGGTCATGGCGTTCACTCCGGCGAGGTCGACGCCTGCGGCAATCATCCGCTTCACGGCGTCCGTGCCCGCCGCCGTGAGGCCGTTGGGATCCGCCGGCAGGGTCAGCCAGACACTCAGGGACTTGCCGTCGCGCTGGCGGTCCTTCTGGAGCGCGGCGACGGCGGTGGACCGCCGTTCCAGGGCTGCCGCGTTGGAAAGGGCCTCGCCTTCCACGTCCAGATCGATGTTGCTGACGTTGTAGCGGTCGACGACGGTGCCGTAGGCCGCCTTCAGCTTGGCAGGATCTGTGCAGCTCACGGCCAGTTCCTGGTTGGTCAGACCGCCGAAGGACACGGCCACGGAGCCGCCGAGTTGCTGAAGGCGTGCCACGCGCCGGTCCAAGTCCAGCGAGGACGCGGCCTCGGGGAGCGAGTAGGCGGCGCCCCAGGAAGGCGCGCACGGATCGTTGGGGTCGGCGACAACGAAGGAGAGCACGACGTTTTGGGCTTCCTTGGAGACCGGGGCCTCGAAGGCGTACCGCGGGGTGGCCGTGACGTCCACATATCCGGAGAAAACGGACGGAATGGCCTCGGCCGCCCTTACATCCTGGAAGTTGCCCCACGCAACCACGCCACTGGCGCCGGCAGCCGCCACGGCGCCAATGAGCGCGCCCAGCCGGACTGGCGATAGTTTGCGGCCTGGGAATCGTTCGGACACAGGGCCCCCTTGTGCGTCTTTAGTTGGACAGCCGGGCATACGCCCGCTGCCGGTATAAGCCTGTGTAATTTCCGGGGTGTCTGATGTCCGGCAAGCGTCTGACCTTGCATTATCATAAGGGCACTCACCGGAACATTCCGGTGCGGCGTGCGGGTTTTGCCGTAGGCGCGCGCCAATCTGCCGACTTTGCAGTCTTATGGGGACTAATGCCAGATCAGCTTGTCTTGCCGCGCGTAGAAGCGGAAAGCGTTATCACCGAACAAAAGGGTGCGGTCCGGCGCCGTCAATGGGGGGCCGAGCGGCGTTCCGAGCCGCTGTCCATTGTTCATCCGAGACCGTCGCGGCGCAAAATAATCCTTGGCCGGTTGGGAATTCTCACGACGCTGGCCGCCTGGATAACCTACGTCATTTCGACAATTTTGAAAGAGCTCGCTGACAACCCCAATGCTGGATTCAGGTTTCAGTTTGAGACGGTTTCCTATCTTGTCGTCGTAACATTCCTGACGTTTTCTGCCCTCATGTATCTCCTGGCCCGGCAGGGGGCCCTTTATCGGTTCCGCGACCACGCCAGGGTGCCGCGCGGCGAGCTGGACCGGCACTTCGCCGAGTATGCCGAGGGCATCACGGTGTTGGTGCCCTCGTATGCGGAAGAACCCCAGGTGGTGCGAGCCACGCTGTGGTCCGCGGCTCTGCAAGAGTTCCCGGATCTCAAAGTGGTCCTGCTCCTCGATGACCCGCCGCACCCCTCGGATCTCGGCGATGCGGCCCGGCTGGACAAAACCCGTGCGTTGACCGCGGAGATTGCCGAAGCGCTCCGCGTCCCGGCCGCCCGTTTCAATACTGCCCTTGCCGATTTCCGGCGCCGGGACAAGTCGGACGGACCCGGCCAGGAGGCCGAGGTGGCTCTGCTGATCGCCGAATACGAGGCAGCCGCCGCATGGCTTGAATCGATGGCCGCCGGCGAAACAGTCGAGGACCACGTCGACGAATTCTTTGTCGACCTCGTCCTGATGGGCCTGGCCCGCGAGCTGAGGCTCGTGCTCCTGGGGCTGAACGGCGCACTGGCCCAGCAGACCTCGCCGCCACGCTCGCGGATCGAAGAGCTGTACCTCCGGCTGACCTGGATCTTCAACGTCTCCACCGAAACGTTCGAACGCAAGAAGTACGCCAGCCTGTCACACGAGGCGAACAAGGCCATGAACCTCAACGCCTACATTTCGCTGATGGGCCACACCTGGCACAAGGAAACCACCGCCGACGGCGTGGTCCTGCGCAAGGTGGCGGACGGCGTCGTTCCTGCCACGGACGGCGAGATCATGGAGGTCCGTGACACGACCTATCTGTTGACGCTCGACGCCGATTCGCTGCTTCTGCGCGACTACTGCCTCCGGCTGGTCTACTTCCTGGAATCGGCCGGGAACGAGCGCGTCGCGGTGACCCAGACGCCGTATTCTTCGTTCCGCGGCGCCCCCACCCGCATCGAGCGGGTCGCCGGAGCCACCACCGACCTCCAGCACATCCTCCACCAGGGCATGAGCTACTACGGTGCGACCTTCTGGGTGGGCGCCAACGCCGTCATCCGCAAGCGCGCCCTGGAGGACATCGTGGAGGTGGAGACCACTGGCGGCTTCGAGATCCGGACCTACATCCAGGACCGGACCGTCATCGAGGACACCGAGTCCAGCATCGACCTCGGCCAGCACGGCTGGACCCTGGTGAACTATCCGGAACGGCTCAGCTACAGCGCCACGCCCCCGGACTTCGGCTCCCTCGTGGTCCAGCGCCGGCGCTGGGCAAATGGCGGCCTGCTGATCCTGCCCAAGCTGTGGGTCCAGCTCCGGCAGCACAGGTCCGAGCGCCGCGCGATCCTGTTCCGCGAGGTGCTGCTCCGGGTGAACTACATGGCGTCCATCGCTTGGGCAAGCTTCGGCCTCGTCTTCCTCCTGGCATACCCCTACGACAGCCGGCTGCTGAGCCCGATCGTGTTCCTCGCGGCCTTGCCGTACTTCCTCGCCATGGGCAGCGACCTGCGCGACTGCGGGCACCGCTTCAGCGACATCCTCCGGATCTACGGCTTCAACCTCGTGCTGCTGCCGGTCAACCTGGCGGGCGTGCTGAAGTCGCTGCAACAGGCAGTTACCGGTGACAAGATTCCCTTCGCCCGCACGCCCAAGGTCAAGGACCGCACCGCGGCCCCGGCAATCTACGTCCTCACGCCGTACGCGATCGTCGCCTTCTCGTTGCTGACCGTCTGGCGCGACGCGCAAGTGGGGAACTGGGGCAACGTGGCCTTCGCCACCGTCAACGCCGTCCTGGCCGCGGGCGCGATCCGGGCCTACATCGGCGTCTTCAACTCCGCTGTGGATGTCTTCCTCGGGATGGTTAACTGGCTATATGTCAGTCCCCGGCCCAAGAAAGTGCAGGAGAGCCCAGTGATTGCCAAGACTGCAGAGGAAGTCGACTGGGAAACGATTCTCTATCACGGCGACCGACGGCTGAACCGTGACCTCCGGGGCTCCGCGGACCGCCGCCGTCGGATTGCGGTCCGATGACGCTCGAGGCCCTGGCCGGGCCGGACGAACGGCTGCCGGAGGGCCGGCTGTCGGACCAGGCAGCCGGCGCGGCGTTGCCGGAGAAGGCAGCCGGCGCGGCGGCTGGCACCGCAGCGGGCGCCGTTGCCGGCGCCGTCCTGGGGGCGGCGGCCGCGGCAGCGGCCCGGGCGATCGACGGGGCCTTCGCGGATGGCCTCGCCAGCCGTGCCATCGGCGTCCGGATGATCGACGGCGGAATCATCGAGGTCCTGCTGCCCGCCAACCAGGAGATCGAGGGTCCAGAGGCGCGCATCGCGGGTGAAACCGTGCGTTCCCTCGCCGCTGGACGGCGGATGCCGGTGCTCTTGGTGATCACCGGCGTCGTCGGTGTCAGCATGGAGGCGCGGCAGGTCTACAGCGGTTCCATCGCGGCGTCAGCGTTCGCGCTGGTAGGCGAGAGCCCGGTGGACCGGGTCATTGCCCACTATCTGCTGCGATCCAGAAGCGAGACGATCCCCGCGCAGTTCTTCACCTCAGAGTCCGCGGCCGTCGAATGGCTAAGGCAGCATATCCGTGAAGAATGAGGCGCCGGACCCCAGGCTGCACGCCCTCGTGGAAGGCATCGTGCGGATCGCCGGGGGCGATCTGAGCACCAGGATCCCGCATTCCGGGGCGCGGGACGACGTCGCCGCCGTCATTGCCGGCATCAACCTGATGGCCGATGACCTGCAGACCATCTATCAGGAGCTGGAGGACCGGGTCGAAAGCCGCACCGCCATGCTGCGAGCGGCGCAGGTGGAACTCGAACGCATGGCGCTCACCGACCCCCTGACTCAACTCGCCAACCGGACGGCGCTGAACTCGGTCCTGAGCCATGCCCTGGCGGAGTCCTCGCGCGGCGAGATGCCGCCGGCACTGCTGATCCTCGATCTCGATTCCTTCAAGGGCATTAACGACACCCTGGGGCACAGCGCCGGCGACGACGTCCTGCGGGTCATCGCACGCCGGCTCCAGAACGCCGTCCGCGAAACCGATACGGTGGCGCGCCTCGGCGGCGACGAATTCGCCGTCATGCTGCCGAAGTCCAATCTGGTCCGGGCACGGAGGGTGGCGAACAGGATCCTCACGGCGCTCAGCGAGAGCCTCGACGTCGGGGACCTGAAAATCACCTGCGGAACGAGCATCGGCCTGCGGATCGCGGAACCCGGCCAGTCCGTTGACGATCTGGTCATGGAGGCCGACACGGCGATGTACGCGGCCAAGGCACAGCCGCACAGCAGCATCAAAGTCTTCGAACCAGCCCTGCTGTACGCCCGCCGGCTGCAGAGCGTCATGATTACGGAAATGCGCGAAGCCATCCTGCAGGACCAGCTGACCCTGCACTACCAGCCGGTGGTGGACCTCGCCTCGGGCCGGGTCGAGGGCGTCGAGGCGCTGGTCCGTTGGAACCACCCGGAGCGTGGTCTTCTGATGCCGGACCAGTTCATTCCCCTGGCCGAGGAAACCGGCATGATCGTTGACCTGGGCCATTGGGTGCTGCGCAACGCCGTGCGTCAATTGCGCAAATGGCAGCAGGAACAGCAGGTGGACGGCACGTTCAACGTCCGCGTCAACATCTCCACCACCGAGCTTCAAAATCTCGAACTGATCGAACACGTGCGCGACATTCTCAGGGAAACCGGTGTGGATGCATCAAACCTGATCGTGGAGCTGACGGAGTCCATGGCCGTCAACGGCGGGGACGTGGACCAGTATTCGCTCAACGGCCTGCGGCGCCTCGGCGTGCAGCTCGAGATCGATGACTTCGGGACTGGCTATTCCTCCATCAGCTACCTGCGCAAGCTGCCCGTGAACGTGGTCAAGATCGACCGGAGCCTGATCAGCGGCCTGGGCGACGATAAGGAACAGCGGGACTTCGTGGCCGCCGTGCTGCATCTGATCCACGCCTGCGGTCTCAAGGCGCTGGCCGAGGGCATCGAGACGGCCGAGCAGGCCGACGTGCTCCGGGAGATGGGCTGCGGCAGTGGCCAGGGCTATTATTTCGGCCGGCCGGCCCCGGCGGCGGAGATTATGGCGTTGATCGGCCGGGGCAAATTCGGTTCTTAGTGCCGGCTCTTGATGTTTTATTTTCGGAAGTAAGAAAACGACGGCGGGTGTCGGAACCAATTCCGACACCCGCCGCCTGTCAATGGAGTCTCCGTTACTTCTTGATGGAGTCCGGCCACCAGCCGATAGCGGCGACCGTGCTCTGTCCGGAGGTGTCAGCTGCAGCAGAGATCGCTGCGGAGGCAGACAGACCAGCGGCGGCCAGCGCACCGGCGACGAGGAGTGTTGCAAGGGTCTTCTTCATTAGGACTCCTGATACGTAAGAGGCTGATGTGACTCATGTGACATGTGGTGCAGATTTAGTATAGGGCCAAACGACACGCCGTTGTATAACGATTCGTTCCGCTATGAATGGTTTCGTGTTATTCGCGCGAAGCTGCGGAAGTCCTGAGTGAATATTGCGCAGGTCTTGCTTGCGCGGTTTGTTCGTTTCCGCTCCCGCGGCAACGGATAATTGAGACATGCAACAAAGCTCCGTTTCACCCTCGTACGCCGCTGCAGAGCTGCAGGCGCGCGAACACCGGTCCAACCACGACTTCCGCGAGGCCGCGAATGCCGCACAGGCGGCGGCAGACATTGCCAGTGCCGAAGGTGATTCGACTTCGTGGTGGCACATGACGTTGTTCCGGGCCGAGAGCCTCATTGCCGCCGGAGACATTGAAGCCTGTGCTGAACTTGCCGGCACGTTGATTGCGGAACCCCAGGACGGGAACCGGCAGCTCCAGGCTCAGGTGCACATCCTCCTGGCCCTGACCCGCCGGGGCATGGGTCTGCTCGAAGAGGCTGCCGACGAGGCCAGAATCGCAGCGGACCTCATGAACGGCGAGGACGACGTCGAGATCGCAGTCAAAGCCCGCCAGGCGCTCATCGCCGCTCTCGCCGACAGCGGAAGGCTGGACGAGGCATGGGCGGAAAGCCTCATTATGGCCGATGTCATTTCGGGCGAAGTCGATGACCAATTGGTGGGCAAAGCGTACTGGGTCATCGGTAATGTCGCGTTTCTTTGCAGCAAAGTTGCCGAGGGGCTGCATTATCACGAGCTCGCGGCCGGCACCTTTTCACCGGCTCGAAACCTCAATGTATGGGCCAAATTCAACAAGGCCTCCGCCGCCATGCGGCTCGCCGCCGACGTTGCGGATGCGGACACGCTGCGCTGTATTGAACGTGCGGAACTCGCCACCGACGTCATTGGCGGCACCGAAGAAGATCACATATTGCTCAAACTGAACCGCGGCCACTGGAATTTCCTGGCGGGGGATCAGAAATCGGCGGTCGATACTCTTGATGAGATTTTCCCGGTCCCCGAAAAGACGTCGCCGCAAATACTGGGCGAGGCGTATCTCCTTCTGGGCCGCTCCCACGCCGCCTTGGGAAACTCGGCCGAGGCCAGGAACTCTCTGCTGGAGGCCGCCGACCAGTTTGAAAAGGCAGGTGCCCCGCAGCGTGCGGAGCAGGCCCTTGAATTCCTAACGGACGTGCCCTGACCCTCCGCTGGCGTGGACATGCCCTTCGCTGGCGTTAAGGACTGGACATGCCCCTCGCACGGGTGGGTGGCGGTGCCCAGTCTGGGGTTGAGGTGGGGCCGCCCTACCTTTGGCGTCAGGGACTGGACATGCCCCTCGCCCGCGTGGATGGACCTGCGCTCCGCAGGCGGTCAGGACTGGACATGCCCCTCGCACGGCCGGGTGCGAGGGAGGAATCCAACGCCTGCGACTAAGGCTGGACATGTCCCGCGGCAGGTGAAGCCGCGGCGGCCTTGCGACCTAGGAGGACGGCCGCACCGCCGGCGACGAGGCTCAGTGCCAGGAGTGCCCAGCCGGCCACGGTCAGCATGGATGCCAGGGCGACCTGGCCGCCGTCGAGGGTGCTGGCGGACATCATTGCATCGATCACCGTGTTGCCCCACAGCCTGACCGCCGCGAAGAGCAGTGGCAGCGACCACAGTGCCCAGCGCAGGGATTTCCGGGCCACATTGGTTCCGATGAGCAGCAGCCAGGTGAAGCCAAAGATCAGCGGAAAGAGCATGCCGGCCGTCTTGTGGACGTAGTTAAGCTGGCCCTTGGCGTCGGCGTCCATGGCCGCGCGCAACTGCTCCGCGAATCCCTGGTCGAAGCCCCCGACCAACGAGTCCGGCATTGGCAGCCCGCCCGACAACTGCGTCAGCTGGTTGAGGGTGAGCAGGTGCAGATACCAGAACAGGAACAAGCTGGCCACGACGCCGGCGATCACAATCAGATTGCTGTTGCTCTGTGCCTTCTGCGGTGTCCGGTTGGTGCTCGGATTGATCACCGGGGGGAGGTGGTGTTGGGGAACCGCCGCGTTAGCGCCGTGCTTTTTGATCCGCTGCGCGGGTGTCTTGGCCATGGCTCCATTATCGCCCGACAGGCAAGGCCGCCCTGCACAACCTCCCACACGGCCGCCGGGCACTGCCAGCGTGCACCGGCTGTTCAGTGCCAGCGGGCGCCGATAGTCTGAGACGCGTGACCGAACTAGGAAAACACCGGCTTGGCCGGCATAGCACCGCAGATCTCGACCCGTCGCTGGACGACTACCAACTGGCTGAGGCCCTGGTCCGTGAGGCCGGCACGCTCGCGCTGTTGATGCGGCAGGCGGGGCTTGAAGGCAAGCAGAAGACCTCGGTCTCGGACGTGGTCACGGCCGCCGACCACGCCGCCGAGTCCTACGTGCTCGAACAACTGCGGCGCTGCCGGCCCGGTGACTCCGTTCTGGGCGAAGAGGGCGCCTCCGTGGCGGGCAGCAGCGGCCGGACCTGGGTCATTGATCCCGTCGACGGGACGTTCAACTTCCTGCATGGATCCACGTACTGGTGTTCGGCCATTGCCCTGAAGGATTCCTCCGGTGCAGGGCTCGGCGCCATCTTCCAGCCGGAGGAGGACAAACTCTGGCTCGGCGGGACGTCGCGGGCGGCAACGCTCAATGGCGAAAAACTGGTCTCGTTCCTCCCCGGCGCATCCGCAGGCACGGGGCGCTCTGACACGCCGCTGTCTGAACTCGGCGCGGCAACATACATCCACCCGACCTGGCTTGCCGATCCAATGTGCGCCATGCCGTGGCACGCAGCAGCGACGTCGGCGGCCTCGCTTCGAATGTTCGGGTCCGGCTCCTGCGACCTCGGCCGGGTGGCGGATGGTGAACTCGGCTGCTGGTTCCAGCACAGTTGCCCTGAATGGGACTGGCTGCCCGGCAAGGCGATCGTGGAGGCTGCCGGCGGCGCCACCGACGTCGTGCGCGTCAACGGACTCAACTGGTTCATCGCGGGAGGCGCGACGGCGGTGCGGCAGTTGCGCGCCGCGCTCAGTTCCGGCGCCGTCGGCTAGATTTCTCGCCGCTGGACGTGGCGGGAGGGGGCGTGCTCATTCTTTGCTGCCATCTCCTTGGAACACGCTCATTCCTTGCTGTCAGGGCCGGGCATAAGGGGATTATGTCCACTGGGTTCAGGCAATGGAGGGCATGCTCATTCCCCAGGGACGTCTCGGTGGGACATGCTCATTCTTCGCTGCCATCTCCTTGGGACATGCTCATTCTTTGCTGTCAGGGCCGTGCATAAGCGGATTATGTCCACTGGGTTCGGGCAAGCGAGGGCATGCTCGTCCCGCCAAACACTGCCCGCAGGACATGCTCATTCCCCAGCCAAGTCTCCGTGGGACATGCTCATTCTTTGCTGTCAGGGCCGGGCATTAGGGAATTATGTCCACTTGGTTCGGGCAAGGGAGGGCATGCTCGTTCCGCCGTACAGTCTCCGGGGACATGTTCATTCCCCAGGGACGTCTCCGCTGGGCATGCTCATTCTTTGCTGCCGGGGCTGGGGATACGGGGATTTTGTCCACTGGGTTCGGCAAGGTGGGGCACGTTCGTTTCTTCGGGGTGTGTCCGCGGGACATGTTCATTCCTCAGGGACGTCTCCGCTGGGCATGCTCATTCTTCGAGGCCAGGGCTGGGCATAAGGGAATTATGTCCACTGGGCCCAGGTAAGGGAGGGCATGCTCGTTCCGCCGAACACTGCCCGCGGGACATGCTCATTCTCCAAGGAAGTCTCCGGGAGACATCTCATTCCCCAGCCAAGTCTCCGCTGGGCATGCTCATTCTTTGCTGCCAGGGCTGGGCATTAGGGGATTATGTCCACTGGGCGCGGGCAGGGGAGGGCATGTCCACAGGGGCGGACGCGGCCGTCAGTGGCACCGCCTAGACTTGTTAACACCATGGATATGTTGTTTGACCCTTACGCCGACGGACCCTTCCAAGCTGCCTCCAGAACGGCCGCAGCCACAAAATCGTCCCTCGGAGCAGGCGCGGCCGCGGTGGGCTCGGCTCCCGGCTGGGGCCCAAACAGCGCCGGCAACGGGCCGGACAGCCATCGCCACGAGGGCAGCCACCAGGGCAGCCACGCGGGCGGCCACGAGGGGGACCGTCCGCGGCTCCCGAGCGCCGGCGAACTCCTGGAAGGGCTGAACCCCCAGCAGGAAGAAGCGGTCAAGCACGCCGGCAGTGCCCTGCTGATTGTGGCCGGCGCGGGCTCGGGCAAGACCCGGGTGCTCAGCAACCGGATCGCCTACCTTATCGCCACGCGTCGGGCGCACCACGGCGAGATCCTGGCCATCACCTTCACCAACAAGGCCGCGGCCGAAATGCGGGAACGGATCGAGGCACTGGTCGGCGGCCGGGCCAAGACCATGTGGATCTCCACCTTCCACTCCTCGTGCGTCCGGATCCTGCGGCGCGAGGCCAAGAATGTCGGGCTGAACTCCAACTTCTCGATCTACGACTCCGCGGACTCGCTGCGCCTGATCACCCTGGTGGCCAAGAACCTGGACCTCGACCCCAAGCGTTTCGCGCCCAAGGCCATCCAGCACAAGATTTCCGCGCTCAAGAACGAGCTGATCGACGCCGACAGCTACTCCTCCAGCGCCAACTACAACGATCCTTTCGAGCAGGCCGTCGCCGAGGTCTTCAAGGGCTACACCCAGCGGCTGCGCCAGGCCAACGCGATGGACTTCGATGACCTGATCGCCGAGACCGTCTACATGTTCCGGGCCTTCCCTGCGCTCGCCGACTCCTACCGGCGCCGCTTCCGGCACGTCCTCGTGGACGAATACCAGGACACCAACCACGCCCAGTACGCCCTGGTGCGCGAGATTGTCGGCGAGGGCCCCGACGCCGCCGAGCTCACCGTCGTCGGCGATTCAGACCAGTCCATCTACGCCTTCCGCGGCGCGGACATCCGCAACATCGTGGAGTTCGAGAAGGACTACCCGGACGCCCGCACCATCAAGCTCGAACAGAACTACCGCTCCACCCAGACCATCCTCAGCGCCGCCAACTCGGTGATCTCCCGCAACCCCAACCGGCCGGAGAAGCGGCTCTGGACGGCCGAGGGCGACGGCGAAAAGATCGTCGGCTACGTCGGCGAGAACGAACACGACGAGGCCCAGTTCATCGCGAAGGAGATCGACCGGCTCCAGGACGAGGGCAACCTGCGCCCCGGCGACGTCGCCATTTTCTACCGCACCAACGCCCAGTCCCGCTCGATCGAGGACGTCCTGGTCCGGGTGGGTCTGCCCTACAAGGTGGTCGGCGGCACCCGCTTCTACGAGCGCAAGGAGATCAAGGACGCCCTCGCCTACCTCCGGGTTCTGGTCAACCCGGACGACGACGTCAACCTCCGCCGCATCCTCAACGAACCCAAGCGCGGCATCGGCGACCGCGCGGAAGGCGCCGTGGCCTCCCTCGCGCAGCGGGACCGGATCTCCTTCATGGCCGCCGCGCGGCGCGCCGACGAGGCCCCCGGCATGGCGACGCGTTCGGTCAACGCCGTGCTGGGCTTCGTGAAACTCCTCGATGACCTCGCCGAGGTTGCCTCCGGCTCCGGCGCTGCCGCGGCGCTGGAAGCGGTGCTGGAACAGACCGGCTACCTCGCCGGGCTGCGTTCCAGCACCGACCCGCAGGACGAATCGCGGGTGGAGAACCTCGCCGAGCTGGTTGCCGTCGTCCGGGAATACGAACGAGATAACCCCGAAGGCTCGCTCGGGGCCTTCCTGGAGCAGGTCTCCCTCGTGGCCGACGCCGACCAGATCCCTGACGCACCCGGCGGTGACGCCGAAGACCTGGCGGCCGCCGTCGCCGAAGCCAAGCGGCTCGGCGTGGTCACCCTGATGACCCTGCACACCGCCAAGGGCCTGGAATTCCCGGTCGTGTTCCTCACCGGCATGGAGCACGGGCTGTTCCCGCACCAGCGCTCCGCCGCCGATCCCAAGGAACTGGCCGAGGAACGCCGGCTGGCCTACGTGGGCCTGACCCGGGCCCGGAAGCGGCTGTACCTGACCCGCTCCGAGGTGCGCAGCATGTGGGGCCAGAGCCAGTACAACCCCGCGAGCCAATTCATCGAGGAAATCCCGGCCGAGCTCGTCGAATGGAAGCGCGAAGGCGCCAGCCGCCAGAGTGGGGGCTGGGGGAGCGGTGCCGGGATCGGCTCCAGCCGGTATGGCGGATCGTTCTGGGGTGCCGGGACCGCCCGCGGCGCCGGTGCCGGCCCGTCCGCGGGCTTCAACGCCGATGTACCCGCCGCGGTGGCCAAGAACAGGGTCCAGCCGCAGAAGGAAGTCGTCGCCGTCAGCGTTGGGGACAAGGTCAACCACACGGCCTTCGGCAACGGCACCGTCCTGGCGGTGGAGGGCGCCGGGGACAAGACGGTCGCCAAGGTGAAGTTCGACGTCGGCGAGAAGCGCCTGCTGCTGCGCTACGCGCCGCTGACCAAGCTGGACGCGTAGCTGGCCGCATAGCTGCGACGTAGCGGAGGCCGCATAGGGGAGCCGGGAGCGGACCCGGGTGACCGGTCCGCGCCGGCACGCCACGCTGCCGCCCCGAACGTTACGACTGCGCATCTGCCACGGCCGCGCAGGCCTCCAGGACGCCGTCGGACACCCCAAAATCCCCGTAATCTAGCGGTTTTTCTACGCTCCATAGAATAGTGTCCTTACTCACATAACCGGTACTCTGGAACGGGCTGGTCCGATCGAAGGACTAGAGTTCCCAGAGGAGCATTGCGCCGTGTGGCTCGTTTCCAAGCTTGTCGCAGGGTGCGTTTATTCCGCAGCCCGGTAACCGCGAGTACGTGGGGTCCGGCTGTACAGAAACTACTTCGACGTAGAAGGACACTAAACCGTGGACCTGTTTGAATATCAGGCGCGCGATATGTTCGAGGCGCACGGTGTACCCGTGCTTGCTGGCATCGTGGCGCACACCCCTGAAGAAGCAAAGGCAGCTGCCGAGAAAATCGGCGGCGTAACTGTCGTAAAGGCGCAGGTCAAGGCCGGAGGTCGCGGCAAGGCTGGCGGCGTCAAGGTCGCGAAGAGCGCTGACGAAGCGTTTGAACACTCCACCAACATCCTCGGGATGGACATCAAGGGCCACACCGTTCACCGTGTGATGATCGCCCAGGGCGCAGACATCGCCGAGGAATACTACTTCTCCGTTCTTCTGGATCGGGCCAACCGCAACTACCTGGCCATGTGCTCGGTTGAAGGCGGCATGGAAATCGAGCAGCTCGCCGTTGAGCGCCCCGAGGCCCTGGCCAAGATCGCGATCGACCCGGCCGTAGGCATCGACCAGGCCAAGGCCGACGAAATCGTCGCCGCTGCAGGCTTCGCCGAGGAACTGCGCGGCAAGGTCGCCGGCGTAATCCTGAAGCTCTGGGACGTTTTCAAGAAGGAAGACGCCACCCTGGTGGAGGTCAACCCGCTGGTCCTGACCGGCGCGGGCGACATCGTTGCCCTCGACGGCAAGGTCTCCCTCGACGAGAACGCCGACTTCCGTCACCCCAAGCACGCTCACCTTGAAGACAAGGACGCTGCTGACCCCCTCGAGGCCAAGGCCAAGGCGCAGGACCTCAACTACGTCAAGCTGGACGGCGAAGTCGGCATCATCGGTAACGGTGCCGGACTGGTCATGTCCACCCTCGACGTCGTCGCTTACGCCGGCGAGAACCACGGCAACGTCAAGCCCGCCAACTTCCTGGACATCGGCGGTGGAGCATCCGCCGAGGTCATGGCAGCAGGCCTCGACGTCATCCTGGGCGACCCGCAGGTCAAGTCCGTCTTCGTCAACGTCTTCGGCGGCATCACCGCCTGTGACGCCGTCGCCAAGGGCATCGTCGGTGCACTGGCCGAGCTGGGCCAGTCCGCGAACAAGCCGCTGGTAGTCCGCCTCGACGGCAACAACGTTGAGGAAGGCCGCCGCATCCTGGCCGAGGCCAACCACCCGCTGGTTACTCTGGCCGCCACCATGGACGAGGGCGCCGACAAGGCTGCCGAGCTCGCCAACGCAGCGAAGTAGAGGGACTCGACTATGTCTATTTATCTGAACAAGGACTCCAAGGTCATCGTCCAGGGCATCACCGGCGGCGAAGGCACCAAGCACACCGCCCTGATGCTCAAGGCCGGCACCAACGTTGTTGGCGGCGTCAACGCCCGTAAGGCCGGCACCACGGTCCTGCACGGCGAGACCGAAATCACCGTTTTCGGCACCGTCAAGGAAGCCATGGCGGAAACCGGCGCTGACGTTTCCATCGTCTTCGTGCCGCCGGCATTCACCAAGGACGCCGTCGTTGAAGCCATCGAGGCCGGCATCGGCCTCGTCGTGGTCATCACCGAAGGCGTGCCGGTCCAGGACTCTGCCGAGTTCTGGGCACTGGCCCAGTCCAAGGTCGACGCCAACGGCAAGCAGGTCACCCGGATCATCGGACCGAACTGCCCCGGCATCATCACTCCGGGTGAGGCCCTCGTCGGCATCACCCCGGCGAACATCACCGGCAAGGGCCCCATCGGCCTCGTCTCCAAGTCGGGCACCCTGACCTACCAGATGATGTACGAACTGCGGGACCTCGGCTTCTCCACCGCCATCGGCATCGGCGGCGACCCGGTCATCGGCACCACCCACATCGATGCTCTCGAAGCTTTCGAGGCTGACCCGGAGACCAAGGCGATCGTCATGATCGGCGAAATCGGTGGCGACGCCGAAGAGCGTGCCGCCGATTACATCAAGGCACACGTCACGAAGCCGGTTGTTGGCTACGTGGCCGGCTTCACCGCCCCGGAAGGCAAGACCATGGGCCACGCAGGCGCCATCGTCTCGGGTTCCGCGGGCACCGCCCAGGCCAAGAAGGAAGCCCTCGAGGCTGCCGGTGTCAAGGTCGGCAAGACGCCGTCCGAGACCGCCAAGCTCCTGCGCGAGGTCTTCGCGACCCTCTAGGCCGCCGGCACCACAGAAATACACACCACAGCAGTACAGCAGCGCGGGGTCACTTGCCTCCATTCCACTCGGTGGGACGGATGCGGAGTGACCCCGCGTTGCTTCGTTAAAGCGGGTTTCGTTAAGGACGACGGCGGCAGGCCACCTTCCCAGCGAAGGTGGCCCGCCGCCGTCGTACTTTTGGGTCTGGTCCCGTGTGGTCCTAGACCTTCGCGCCGCTGAGCAGCTCATCCAGCCGCTCGTAGCCCTCGGTCATGCCGCCCTCCATGCCGGACTGTGCCATGCCGTCGCGTGCCTCAAGGCTGGGGTATACCGAGTGGGCCTTCAGCCGCGTGCGGCCGCCGCCAAGATCCTCGAAGGTCAGGAACTCGATGCTGACGACGTCCGGATATCCGTCGAACTCAAAGGTCTGGATGGCGAAGTCGTTGTCGCGGACTGTGTGGAAGACGCCATTGAAGCCGTAGGCGGTGCCGTCCGGGTCGAGGTGCGTGTACCGGTAGCTGCCGCCGGTGCGGAAATCGTAGTGGTCGATCTCCATCTTCAGCCGCCGCGGGCCGAGCCACTGGGCGACGAGCTCGGGCTCCTTGTGGGCCCGGAAGACGTCGGCGACGGGAAAATCGAACTCCCGCTCGAAATCGATGAAGGGCAGTCCCTCCGGAACACTAACTTTCAGGGCGTTGGTCATGATGATTTGTCCTTTGCCTGCGTGCCGCTGGCTGCGGCGCTTGATTGGAGCACGGCGTCTAGGTTGCGGAATTGCCCCTCGCGGACCAGCCGGTACTGGTCGATCCAAGCGGTGAGCGCTTCCAGCCGTGCGGGGTTCAGGTGCACGGGCCGGCGCTGGGCGTCACGGGTGCGCGTGACAAGCTGCGCCTGCTCGAGGACCTGGATGTGTTTCGAGACCGCCTGCTTGGTGATCGCGAAGGGCTCCGCCAGTTCATTGACGGTGGCCGGGCCCCGGCTGAGCCGGGCAATGATGCGGCGGCGGACCGGATCGGCGAGGGCCAGGAAGGCCGCGTCGAGCTCGGCATCGTCGCGTGTTTCCACTCGGTGTCCCACCTCCTCGTCCCGTCGTCTCCGCCAGCAGGATTCCTGCCAACCGGGTGGTAATCAACCCCGGTTCGTAATCAACCATTCCGTTGATCAACTTCCAGGTTGTTAACGCTACGCCGGAGCCATGGACCGCGCAAGACCCCGTGGATGGAACCTTGCGATCGCTTCCGAAGATTTGTTAGTATGTCAGGACAAACTACCGAAGGAGATACGAATGCCTCTCGTACGAATTGACGTCAACCAGGGCCGCAGCGCGGAGCAGCTCCGCGGCCTCAGTGAGGGAATCCATGCCGCGATCGTGGCCGAGTTTGGCATTCCGGAGCGGGACTACTTCCACGTGCTGACGGAACATCCTGCCGGGCAGATTGTCGCCCAGGATGCTGGGCTCGGCTTTGAGCGGACGCCGGATGTGGTGATGATCCAGATCTTCACTCAGGCCGGGCGTAGCCAGCCCACCAAGCAGTCGCTGTTTGCCGCCATTGCAGAACGGCTGGCCGCTGCGGGGGTCGCCGGCGAGGACGTTTTCATCGGATATGTCGAGAACACCGCGGGGGACTGGTCGTTTGGCTTTGGGCAGGCGCAGTATGTGACCGGCGAACTAGGGGTCCCCGGCAAGTAGCTGCGACGGCGCTTCTTGCGCCGTCGTAGCACCCTCGAGGCAGGCCAATTGGGCTCTTCGTGTCATGTTGTAAATATGTCAGTACAAACCTTTGACAGTACATGGATTCTAAGGCAAAGTAGTGGTTGTGGCCCGGCTCACGCCGGCGCCTCAGCACCGAAGCTCAGGCTGCGCAAAGGTACCGAGTTCACACCAGAAAGGTCCACGATCACCGTGACCCACGAACTGCTCACGATCGGGCGAATCAGTGTTGATATCTACCCGAACGACATCGGGGTGGATCTGGAGGATGTCACGTCCTTCGGAAAGTACCTTGGCGGATCCCCATCCAACGTAGCGGTCGCCGCTGCCCGCCACGGCCGCCGCACCGCCATCATCACCCGCACGGGCGAGGACGCCTTCGGCAAATACCTGCACCGCGAACTGCACAAGTTCAACGTGAACGACTCCTTCGTCACGGCGGTCAAGGAATGGCCCACCGCGGTCACGTTCTGCGCAATCAAGCCGCCGGAAGACTTCCCGCTCTACTTCTACGGACGCTTCCCCACGGCACCGGACCTGCAGATCAAGGCCGAGGAGCTGGACCTGGACGCCATTAAAGACGCCGGAATCTTCTGGTCCACCGTCACCGGCCTCTGCCAGGAGCCCAGCCGTACCGCCCACCTCACGGCCCACGAGGCGCGGCCACGCACCAAACTGAAGCCCGGCCAGTTCACCATCCTGGACCTCGATTACCGGCCGATGTTCTGGGCCTCCGAAGAAGAAGCCCGGGAGCAGGTCGCCAAAATCCTGCCGCACGTCACCGTGGCGATCGGCAACGACAAGGAATGCGCCGTCGCCGTCGGCGAGGGCACTCCGGACGAACAGGCGGACCGGCTGCTAGCCGCCGGCGTCGAAATCGCCGTCGTGAAGCTGGGCCCGGAAGGGGTCATGGCCAAGACCCGCACCGAGCGTGTGGTCTCAGCCCCGGTGCCGGTGGAAACCGTTAACGGCCTCGGCGCCGGTGACTCCTTCGGCGGGGCCTTCTGCCACGGGCTCCTCTCCGGCTGGCCGCTGGCCCAGGTCCTCGACTTCGCCAACGCCGCCGGCGCCCTTGTCGCTTCCCGCCTGTCCTGCGCCGACGCGATGCCGACGCCCGAAGAAGTCACGGGTCTGCTCGCCGAGCGCGGCCGCCTGGTGCCGGGTACCTACGCCACCGAAGGAGCAACACTGTGAGTGTCCACACCGCCTCCCCCTCCCTCGTGGTGGACGATGATCCCCGCCGTTACGAGCACCTGAGCATCATCCGGCTCGAAGACCCGGAAGCGATCGCCCGCGCCGCCAAGGCCCGGCGCCGCCACCCTGGCGTCAGGGCCCACAGGCAGAACTTCATCGTCGCCGCCGACCACCCCGCCCGCGGAGCACTCGCGGTTGGCAGCGATCCCGTGGCCATGGCCGACCGGCGCCAGCTCCTGGACCGCCTACAGATCGCCCTGGCCAACCCGGACGTGGATGGTGTTCTGGCCTCGCCGGACATCATGGACGATCTGCTCCTGCTCGGCGCGCTCGAGGGCAAGCTGCTCTTCGGCTCGATGAACCGCGGCGGGCTCGCCGGCCTGGTGAACGAATTCGATGACCGCTTTACCGGCCACACCGCGGCCGCGCTCAAGGCCCTGGGCGCCGACGGCGGCAAGATGCTCACCCGCATCTGCCTCGGTGACCCAGACACGGTGGCCACCCTGGAAGCAACCGCGAGGGCCATCGACTCCCTCGCCGAACGCAAGCTGATCGCCATGGTGGAACCGTTCCTCTCCGTCCGCGAAAACGGCAAGGTCCGCAACGACCTCTCTACCAACGCAGTCATAAAATCTGTCGCCATCGCCGAGGGCCTCGGTGCGACCAGCGCCTATACCTGGATGAAGCTCCCTGTGGTGGCCGAGATGGAACGCGTCATGGCGTCCACCACCATGCCCACCGTGCTCCTTGGCGGAGACCCGGAGGGCAGCCAGGACGACGTGTTCTCCAGCTGGCAGGCAGCCCTCGCCTTGCCCGGCGTCCAAGGCCTCACCGTCGGCCGGACCTTGCTCTACCCGCAGGACGGCGACGTCGCCGGGGCCGTGGCCACCGCTGCCTCGCTGCTGCACCACACTGAATCAACGCGCACCAAACCCAGCCGCACCGAGTCCGCCCGCACCGAAGAAGTATCGGAGTAACTTCCCATGGGAATCAGCACTGCATCAGGAACACGCAGAATGACGGTCGCCCAGGCCGTGGTCGAATACCTGTCCAAGCAGTACACCGTCGATTCGGTCGGCGGCCAGGACTTCCGGGAACGCCTGATTCCGGGCACGTTCGGCATCTTTGGCCACGGCAACGTTGCCGGCGTCGGCCAGGCGCTCAAGCAGTACCAGCAGCTCGATCCTGCCATCATGCCGTACTACCAGGGCCGCAACGAGCAGGCCCAGTCCCATCAGGCGGTCGGCTTTGCCCGGCACACCCGGCGCCGCCAGACGTTCGCGATCAGCACCTCGATCGGCCCGGGTTCCTCGAACCTGCTCACGGGCGCGGCGCTGGCAACCACCAACCGGCTGCCGGTCCTGCTGCTGCCGAGTGACACGTTCGCCACCCGCGCCGCCGACCCCGTGCTGCAGCAGCTCGAACAGCCCTACGCCTACGACATCACCGTCAACGACGCCTTCCGGCCGCTGTCGAAGTTCTTCGACCGCGTCTCCCGGCCCGAGCAACTGTTCTCCGCGTTCCACCACGGCCTCCGCGTCCTCACCGATCCCGCGGAGACCGGTGCGGTCACAATTTCGCTGCCGCAGGACGTCCAGGCCGAGGCCTTCGACGTGCCCGAGGAGTTCCTTGCCGAGCGCGAATGGCGGGTCCGCCGCCCCGACGCCGACGACGAGGACATCCGCCGCGCCGCCGAAGCGATCCGCGCCGCCAAACGCCCGCTGATCATCGCCGGCGGCGGCGTGCTCTACGCCTACGCCAACGAGGAACTCGCGAAGTTCGCCGAGCTGACCGGCATCCCGGTGGGCAACACCCAGGCCGGCGTCGGCGTCCTGCCCTGGGACCACAAGTTCTCCCTCGGCGCCATCGGCTCCACCGGCACGACGGCGGCGAACGCCATCGCAGCCGTTGCGGACCTGATCATCGGCATCGGCACGCGCTACGAGGACTTCACCACCGCGTCCCGGACGGCGTTCCAGAACCCGGACGTGAAGTTCATCAACATCAACGTCGCCGCGATCGACGCGTACAAGCACGGGACCTCCCTGCCGATCGTGGCGGACGCCCGCAAGACCCTGGTCAAGCTGAACCAGGCCCTCGGCGGCTACCGCGTTGGCGCGGACCTCGAGCAGCAGATCGCGAACGAGAAGAAACGCTGGGACGCCACGGTGGACGAGGCCTTCGACACGCGCTTCACGCCGCTGCCGGCCCAGAACGAGATCATCGGCGCCACGAACCGGGCCATGGACCCGCAGGACGTCGTCATCTGTGCCGCCGGCTCGCTCCCCGGGGACCTGCACAAGATGTGGCGCGTCCGGGACCCGTTCGGCTACCACGTCGAATACGCCTACTCCTGCATGGGATACGAAATCCCGGGCGGCCTCGGCGTCAAACGCGCGGCCCTCGCCGAAGCCGCGAAGGGCGGCGCGCAGCGCGACGTCGTGGTCATGGTGGGGGACGGCTCCTACCTGATGATGCACACCGAACTCGTCACCGCCGTCGCCGAGCGGATCAAGCTGATCGTGGTCCTGATCCAGAACCACGGCTACGCCTCGATCGGCTCGCTCTCCGAGTCCCTCGGCTCCCAGCGCTTCGGCACCCAGTACCGGGCCCTGGACGAGGAGCACCACAGCTTCGACGACGGCGACCGGCTCCCGGTGGATCTGGCCCTGAACGCCGAAAGCCTCGGCGTGAAGGTGATCCGGATCGAACCGGGGGAGAAAGTCATCGCCGAACTGGAGCAGGCCATCCGCGACGCCAAAGCCGCCCCCGAGCGCGGCGGCCCGATCGTCATCCATGTGGAATCCGACCCGCTGCTGGATGCTCCCAGCTCCGAGTCGTGGTGGGACGTTCCGGTCTCCCAGGTCTCCGAGCTCGACTCGACGAAACAGGCCTTCCAGACCTACACCGACCACAAGGCCCGCCAGCGCAAGCTGCTCGGCTGATCCCCCTTCAAGCTTCAATCACTCAAGGAAGAGTCTCATGACCACCACCACTGACCAAACTACGCAGACCCAGAGCACCAAAACCATCCAGCACTTCATCAACGGCGCGGAATCCGCCGGCGTGGGCACCCGCACCCAGCCCGTCTACAACCCGGCCACCGGCGCCGTCTCTGCGGAGCTGCGGCTGGCCAACCGGGCCGACCTGGATGCCACGGTCGCCGCGGCCCGCGCCGCCGCCGACTCCTGGGGCGACATCTCCCTGGCCAAGCGCACCGCCGTGCTGTTCAAGTTCCGCGAACTCGTGGCCTCGCACGTGGACGAACTCGCCGAACTCATCACCGCCGAGCACGGCAAGGTCCTCTCCGACGCCAAGGGCGAGATCGGCCGCGGCCTGGAGGTCATCGAGTTCGCCTGCGGCATCCCGCAGCTGCTCAAGGGCGACTACTCGGACCAGGTCTCCACCGGGATCGATGTCTTCTCCTTCCGCGAGCCGCTCGGCGTCGTCGCCGGCATCACCCCGTTCAACTTCCCGGTCATGGTGCCGCTGTGGATGGCGCCGATGGCGATTGCCACCGGCAACGCCTTCATCCTCAAGCCCTCCGAGCGCGACCCCTCCGCGTCCATGTTGCTCGCCAAGCTGTGGAAGGACGCAGGCCTGCCCGACGGCGTCTTCCAGGTCCTGCACGGCGACAAGGAAACGGTCGACGGCCTGCTGACCCACCCGGACGTGGACGGCATCTCCTTCGTCGGCTCCACCCCGATCGCGAAGTACGTGCACGAAACCGCCACCGCGCACGGCAAGCGCGTCCAGGCCCTGGGCGGGGCGAAGAACCACGCGATCATCCTGCCCGACGCCGATCTCGACAACGCCGCAGACCACCTCGCCGCCGCGGCCTTCGGGTCCGCCGGGGAGCGCTGCATGGCCATCTCGGTTGCCGTTGCCGTCGGTGAGGCCGCGGACTTGCTGGTCAAGAAGGTCGAAGAGCGCGCCCTGGCCGTCAAGGTCAAGAACGGCACGGAGCCGGGCGCCGACATGGGACCCGTCATCACCCCGGCGTCCAAGGAACGGATCGTGAAGATCGTCACCGAAGCCGAAACCGCCGGCGCCGCCATGGTGGTCGACGGCCGCGACCTCGTGGTCCCCGGCCACGAGGACGGCTTCTGGGTCGGCCCCACCGTCCTGGACCATGTCAAGACCGAAATGACCGCCTACACCGAGGAAATCTTCGGACCCGTCCTGGTGGTGGTCCGGGTGGAGGACCTCGACGCCGGCATCGCCCTGATCAACTCCAACCCCTACGGCAACGGCACCGCGATCTTCACCTCCTCCGGAGCCGCAGCCCGGAAATTCCAGCGCTCCGTCACCGTGGGCATGATCGGCATCAACGTCCCGCTGCCCGTCCCGGTGGCCTACCACTCCTTCGGCGGCTGGAAGGCCTCGCTGTTCGGCGACAAGCACATCTACGGCCCGGAAGGTGTCTCCTTCTACACCCGCGGCAAGGTGGTCACCTCCCGCTGGCCCGAACCCACCCACGCCTCGGGCGCCTCCTATAACTTCCCGTCCAACTAATCTCCACCGCCACCCTGGCCTCGCAAGTCCCCACGCAACTACCACCATCGACTGCTCCGTAACCGCCGTTTTGAGCGTCCAAAACGGCACCTGTGGAGCAATCGATGAGAAGGAATCGACATGACTGAGAACAAGCTGATCATCGGCACCGCGCCGGACTCCTGGGGTGTCTGGTTCCCGGATGACCCCCAGCAGACCCCGTGGGAGCGGTTCCTCGACGAGGTCGCCGAATCCGGCTACAAATGGATCGAACTGGGCCCCTACGGCTACCTCCCCACCGACCCCGCCCGCCTCGCCGAAGAGCTCAAACAGCGCGACCTCAAGATCTCGGCCGGCACCGTGTTCACCGCCTTCCACCGCGGCCTGGACCAGTGGGACACTGCCTGGGAACCGGCCCGCAAGGTCGCCGAACTCACCGCCGCGATGGGCGGGGAACACATGGTGGTCATCCCGGCGATGTGGCGCGATGACGTCACCGGGGAAGCCGTGGAAAGCGGCACACTCAGCGAAAAGGCCTGGAGCGACCTCTTCGCCGGCCACAACCGGCTGGGCAAGACGCTCCTGGAGGACTTCGGCCTGAAGCAGCAGTTCCACTCGCACGCCGATTCCCACGTCGGTGCGCAGAGGGACATTGAAACCCTGCTCGCCGCCACGGATGCCAAGTACCTCAACCTCTGCCTGGACACCGGCCACGCCGAATACTGCGGAGCCTCCAGTCTCGACCTGATCAAGAACTACCCGGACCGGATCGGCTACCTGCACCTGAAGCAGATCAACCCGGACATCCTCAAAAAGGTCAACGCGGAAAACATGACCTGGGCCGCCGCCAACCTGGCCGGCGTCATGACCGAACCGCCGAACGGCCTGCCGGACCTGCGCGCCGTCATCGAAGCTGTTGAGGCGCTGAACCGGCCGATCTTTGGCATTGTGGAACAGGACATGTACCCCGTGGCCTTCGACGTCCCGATGCCGATCGCCAAGCGCACCCGGAACTACCTGCTCTCCTGCGGCTCCCGCACGGCCGTCAACTAGAACCCGAAGGAAACCACCATGACAAAGATCCTCCGCGTGGCCGTCATCGGCGCCGGCCGTATGGGCGCAGACCACATCCAGCGGCTCAGCACCCGCATCCACGGCGCGGAAGTCGCCGCCGTCGTCGACGTCGACCTCGCCCGGGCGCAAGCCGCCATCGAAGGCATCCCGGGCGCCGTCGCCCTTGCAGACGCCGAGGAAGCCCTCAACAACGGCGACGTCAACGCCGTGCTGATCGCCACCCCGGGCTTCCTGCACGAGGACATCCTGCTCAAGGCGATCGCCAAGGACATCCCGATCCTGTGCGAGAAGCCGCTCACCCCGGATGCCGAGTCCTCCTGGAAGATCGTCGAGGCAGAGCAGAAGCTGGGCCACAAGCGCATCCAGGTCGGCTTCATGCGCCGCTTCGACGCCGAATACGCCGCCCTGGGCAAAATCATCCGCGACGCCGAACTCGGCGAGCTGCTCATGCTGCACCACCAGCACCGGAACCCCACCACCCCGGCGGGCTTCACCAACGAGATGCTGATCAACGACTCTGTGGTGCACGAATTCGACGCCATCCGCTACTTCACCGGCGAGGAAATCAAATCCGTCCAGGTCCGCCTCGGCAAGGCCACGCGGAACGCGCCGGCCGGGCAACACGACCCGCAGCACGTACTGATCGAAACCGAATCCGGCGTCCTGGCCGACGTCGAAATCTACGTCAACGCGAAGTTCGGCTACGAGGTGGCCACCCAGGCCTCCTTCGAGGACGGCATCGTCAGCATCGGCGGGGACAAAGGTCCGTACACCCGCAGCAACGGCCGCTGGGGCGGCGAGGTCACCCCCGGCTTCGAGGAGCGCTTTGGTGCAGCGTACGACGTCGAAATCCAGTCCTGGGTGGACGCCGCCTTGCGCGATGAGATCGGCGGCCCCACCGCCTGGGACGGCTACGCCACGGCCGCCTGCTGCGAGGCCGGCGTCGAGGCGCAGAAGAACGGCGAAAAGGTCGCCGTGAAGCTCAACGCCAAGCCCGCCCTGTACCGCTAGCAACCCTGCCGGCCGGCCAGCTTCTACCGCAAAGAACGACTACTGCAAAGAACGAAGCGCTGGCCGGCTGCACGCCCGCCAGATCCACAATGGAGTGTTCAACGTGAAAATCGCCCTTGACCCCACCCCGTTCCACCACAGCCACGGACTCCTGGAGTTCCCGCGTGTGGTGGCCGACCTCGGCTACAAGTACATGCAGCTGACGCCGCACGCCGATTTCATCCCGTTCTACAACCATCCGAAGGCCGACGACGAGCTGGTGGGCCAGCTGAAGGCGGCCTGCAAGGACGCGGAAATCGAAGTCGCCTCGGTGCTGCCCGTGCTGCGCTGGTCGGGGCCGGATGAGGACGCACGGGAGGCCGCCGTCCGCTACTGGAAGCGTGCCATCCAGCTCACTGTGGACCTCGGCGTGAGCACGATGAACACCGAGTTCAGCGGCCGGCCGGAGAAGGCCGAGGAATCCGAGCGGGCCTTCTACCGCTCCATGGAGGAACTGCTCCCCATCATCGAGCGGGAGGGAATCGACCTGCTGATCGACCCGCACCCGGACGACTTCGTCGAGGAGGGCCTGGCCGCGATCCGGGTGATCCGCGGGCTGAACTCGAAGAATGTGGGCCTGGTCTACGTGGCCTCGCACAGCTTCCACATGAAGAACGCACCGCTGGAGATCATGCGGGCGGCCGGGGACAAACTGCGCCTGGTCCACGTCGCCGACACCATGGACCACCACGCCTCCCACGGGCTGCGCTACATCACCAACCCGCCCGGGAACCCCGTCCGGGTGCACCAGCACCTGAAGATCGGCGACGGCGACGTCAACTGGGACGAGTTCTTCGGCGGCCTGCAGGAGATCGGCTTCCTGGACCGCGACGACACAGTGATGGTGTCCAGCGTCTTCGCCGAGGACGACAACGCCGCTGATGTCTCCCGGTACCAGCTGGAGACCATGAAGCAGCGCGTCGCCAAGGCGAGCCTATGACGGGGCCTGACAAAACGCTCATAGACTCGGTCCCGCCCGCGGCCGCCCCCGCTTCCGCGGGCCTGGCGCCCACGGCGCGGACAAGCGGCGGCGCCGCGAATCCCAAAGGGTTCATGCGGCGCGTGGCGCTCTTCTCCACATTCGGCGGCCTCCTCTTCGGCTACGACACCGGCGTCATCAACGGCGCCCTGCCGTTCATGCAGCGGGACCTCGGCCTCACCCCGCTGACCGAGGGGCTGGTGACCTCCACCCTGCTCTTCGGCGCAGCCTTCGGCGCCATCTCGGCCGGCCGGCTCTCGGACCGCTTCGGCCGGCGCAGGACCATCATGGGGCTCGCGATCATCTTTGCGGTGGCCACCATCGCCTGCTCTCTCTCGCCCAGCACCGAACTGCTCGTCGCCTCCCGCACCCTCCTCGGCCTTGCCGTCGGCGGCGCGTCGGTGATCGTTCCGGTCTACCTGGCGGAAATGTCCCCGTCGGCCCAGCGCGGACGAATCGTAACGCAGAACGAGCTCATGATTGTCACCGGACAGTTCCTGGCCTTCACGTTCAACGCCGTGCTGGGCAACGCCTTCCCGGACGCCTCGCACGTGTGGCGGTGGATGCTGGTCATTGCCACGCTGCCGGCTGTGGTGCTGTGGCTTGGCATGCTGATGCTGCCGGAAAGTCCGCGCTGGCTGGCGTCGGCTGGTCGCTTCGGGGAAGTCCTGGAGGTGCTGCGCCGGACGCGCGCCGCGGAGGACGTCTCCACCGAATTCGACGAGGTCCGGCAGGCCGCCCGGGAAGACTACCAGTCCAAGCTCGGCACGTTCCGTGACCTCACGGTGCCCTGGATTCGGCGGATCTTTGTCGTCGGACTGGGCATGGCCGTGATCAACCAGATCAGCGGCGTCAACGCCATCATGTACTACGGCACCTCCATCCTCTCCAGCTCCGGCTTCGGTGACCAGGGCGCCCTGATCGCCAACGTCGTCAACGGCGTGACCTCGGTGGTCGCCGTCGTCGTCGGGATGTCCCTCATGTCGCGCCTGCCGCGGAAGTCCATGCTGATCGCCGGCCTGACCGGCACGGCCGGATCCCTGCTGGCCATCGGCATCATCTCCATGCTCATCCCGGAAGGCACGCTCCGCGGCTACCTGGTGCTGCTGTTCATGGTGACGTTCCTGGCCTCGATGCAGTCCTGCATTGGCACCGTGACGTGGCTGACCATGGCCGAGATCTTCCCGCTGCACGTCCGCGGCATTGCCATGGGCATCTGTGTCTTCGTGCTGTGGATGATCAACTTCCTGATCGGGTTCTTCTTCCCGCAGATGGTGTCCTGGATCGGCGTCTCGGCGACGTTCTTCATCTTCGTCGGGCTCCAGCTGGCAGCCATCGTCTGGGTGAAGCGCGTGGTTCCGGAGACCAAGGGCAAGAGCCTGGAGGACCTGGAACACTTCTTCAAACAAGCGGCGGCCAAACAACCCGTCACCGCATAGCCCCGCACACAGTAAGCGCAGAAAGCCCCGCCCGGGATTCGTTCCGGCGGGGCTTTCTGCGTGCTTCTTGCGTCTCGCGCGAGGCCGTTGAGTGGCGCTAGACCGCGGCGTGCAAGCGGGGGAGGGCGTCCACCAGCGGCGCCAGTTCCGGCACCTCCTGGGCCTCGGCCAGCGCCCGCTCCAGCGTGGCGTCGTGGACCGGCCGGCTCTGCTCGAGCAGCGTGATGCCGCTGGGGGTGAGCTCGGTGTAGATGCCGCGGCGGTCATCCGCGCATAGGATCCGGGTCAGGAGCCCGCGGTCTTCGAGCCGGTTGACCAGGCGCGTGGTGGCGCTCGCGCTCAACGCGGTGGCGCGGGCCAGCTGCTGCATCCGCATGTGCCAGCCGTCCTGCCGGCTCAGCGCGTCCAGCACGGTGTACTCCACCACGGAGAGCTGCGCCTCGGCCTGCAGGGACCGCTCCAGCTCGGCCTCGATCAGCCCGTGCAGGGCCGCCAGGGTCCGCCAGCCTTGCGCCCGGACCTCGACGGCGTCGTCCTTGATGCCCATCAGGTGTTTCCCTTCAGCTCGCGTGCCCGGCGGGGTGCGCCCGGACACATCAAATAATAGTTGCTTGCGCGCTGTATCTGCTTGTGCAACAATATTTTCTAGTTCGATAAATAACGCGTCTGCAACTACTAGCTTACGCGCCATACCTCTTTCCGTACAGCTTTGTAAGGAGCACCCCCATGCCTGTTGGCCTGATAGCCCTCGCCCTCGGCGGGTTCGGCATCGGACTCACCGAGTTCGTCATCATGGGCCTGCTGCCGCAAGTGGCCGCAGACTTCCACGTCACCGAGGCCACCGCGGGCTGGCTCATCTCCGGCTACGCGCTCGCCGTCGTGGTCGGGGCGCTGGGCCTCACGGCGGCCGTGACCCGCTTCGAGCGCAAGCCCGTGCTGGCCGTGCTGATGGTGCTCTTCATCGCCGGCAACCTCGTCTCGGCGCTCGCCCCCGATTATTCGATGATGATGGCCGGCCGCATCATTGCCGCGCTGGCGCACGGCGCTTTCTTTGGCATCGGTGCGGTGGTGGCCGCCAGCATGGTGGCGCCCACCAAGAAGGCCGGCGCGATTGCGATCATGTTCACCGGCCTGACGGCGGCGAATGTGCTCGGTGTTCCGTTCGGCACCATGCTGGGACAGGCTGCGGGCTGGCGCTCTACGTTCTGGGCGATCACGGTCATTGGAGTCCTTGCCCTGGCCGGCATTCTCGCCCTGGTGCCCAAGACCGGCTCCGGCGAAACTGCCCCTGGCGGCCTGCGAGGCGAGCTCCGTGCCTTCCGGTCCGGTCAGGTCTGGCTCTCCATCCTCGTCACCATCCTCGGCTACGGCGGCATGTTCGGCGCCTTCACCTACATCGCCTTCACCCTCACCGAGGTCACTGGCTTCTCCGCCACCACGGTCCCGTGGCTGCTGATCCTCTTCGGCGTCGGGCTCTTCATCGGCAACACCGTGGGCGGCAAGGCGGCCGATAAGAATGTGGACCGCACCCTGCTGGTAGTGCTCGCCATCCTGGTGGTGGTGCTCGTGGTGTTCGCCCTGACCGCCGGCAACCAGCCGGTAACCATCGCCTCCATGGTGCTGCTCGGCGGCTTCGGCTTCGCCACAGTTCCGGGGCTGCAGATGCGCGTCATGAAGTACGCCAGCAGCGCTCCCACACTGGCCTCCGGCGCGAACATCGGCGCCTTCAACGTCGGCAATGCCTTGGGCGCCTGGATGGGCGGCGTTACCATCACGGCCGGCCTCGGCTACACCTCGCCCATCTGGGCCGGTGCCGGAATCACCCTGCTGGGCTTGGCGGTGATGGCGTTCGCGGCAGCCGCTGCCAAGAAGCACGACGCCGACCTGCCGGGAACCGGCGGATCCGCCGGTCCCGCCGTTGTTGCGGCGCCGGACACCAGCACAGACCTTCCCGCCACCGAGGCCGCAGCCATTGCACGCTGACCGCCTGCCCGCTGACCGCCCCGCCACAACAACAGGAGACACCATGAACTCAATCCCGAATATCGTCCTCAACAGCGGGGTGCGGATGCCCCAGCTGGGCTTCGGCGTCTTTCAAATTCCCGACGCCGAGACCACCGAGGCGGTAGCAGCGGCGCTCGCCGCCGGCTACCGGAGCATCGACACGGCTGCCATCTACGGGAACGAGACCGGAACTGGCCGTGCGCTCGCCGAATCCGGGATCGCCAGGGAGGACCTGTTCATCACGTCCAAGCTCTGGATCGACGACCTCGGCTACGAGCCGACGCTTGCTGCCTTCGACGCGAGCCTGGCCAAGCTGGGTCTCGACTACCTGGATCTTTACCTGATCCACTGGCCCGCGCCGGCGTCGGACCGGTACGCCGACTCCTGGCTGGCACTCGAGAAACTCCTTGCCGACGGCAGGGTCAGGGCCATCGGCGTCTCGAATTTCGAGCCGGGGCACCTGCAGCGGCTCATCGACCTGGGCGGAACGGTGCCGGCGGTCAACCAGGTGGAGCTGCACCCGGCACTTCAGCAGCACGACGTGGCGGTGTTTAACGCGGCGCAGGGCATTGCGACGGAGGCCTGGAGCCCGCTGGCCCAGGGTGCCCTGCTGGCGGATCCGGCCATCACGGAGATCGCCACCCGGCACGGCAGAACCCCGGCGCAGGTCATTCTGCGCTGGCACCTGCAGCAGGGAAGGATCGTCATCCCGAAGTCAGTGACGCCGGCCAGGATTCGGGAGAACCTGGCGGTGTTCGACTTTGACCTGGCCGAGGCCGAACTGGCAGCCGTGAATTCCCTTGAGCGGAACGGGCGCACCGGACCCGACCCGGCCACGTTTAACGGCTAACTGTCCGGACCTGCTGGGCCGAGCAGACCTGCGGCGGCCGGCCTAGCGGCCGAACGGCAGCCGCGGGTCCAGGTCCTGGCCCTCCCAGGTCTGGCGGATCCAGCCGTGGTGAGGGTCATCGCTGATGAGCCACTCCCGCACCGGGCCCGGGCCTGCCATGACGTTGAGGTAATACAGGTCGTAGCCTGGGGCGGCCATGGCGGGCCCGTGCCAGCCGTAGGGCACCAGGACGACGTCGCCGGTCCGGACCTCGGCCGCAACGTCGATGGGCCGGTCGTCGGAGGCGTAGACGCGCTGGTAGCCGATGGCGTCGTCGGCACCCGGGCGCTGCGGCGCTCCGGGCGTCACGCGGGTTTCGAAGTAGTAGATCTCCTCAAGGTTGGTCTCGCCGTCCTTCTCCTCGTCGTGCTTGTGCGGGGGATAGGAGGACCAGTTTCCGGCCGGGGTGAGGACCTCGCAGACGATGAAGCGGTCCGCCTCCAGCGCGGCGGGGGTGCCGAAGTTGTGGACCTGGCGGGAGCAGTTGCCCGCTCCGCGCAGTTCCACCGGCGTCTCGGCGGCGGTGATGAGGCGGGTCGGGTAGGAGGCTTTGGCCGGCGCAGTGGCCACCGCCACCCGTCCGCCGTCGACCGAAGTTATGGTTACTGCCTTGCCGGCGCCGGTGTAAAGCACATCGCTGGGGCCGCTGAAGACGCTGTCCCGGCCGGCCAGGGGATAGTCCTGCCCGTCCACGGTAGCCACGAAGGAGCCGCCCAGCGGAACCACGATGCGTTCCTCAGCCGCGGCGTCCAGTCCGACGGCGCCCCCGGTCGCCAGCGTGGCGACCTTCAGCCCGGTGTGCGCCCAGCCGTCCACCTCCAGCCCGGAATCTGACGTTCCGATGGAAATGTCCCACTTGCCGTCGGCGGCGGTGCCGAGCGGATAGACCCAGTTGGCCATGGAAGCTGCCCTTTCGTTGTCGCGCCGGAGGAAGGCGCGTATGTGTGCGGAGTTGGAGCCGGCGGCGCCACTGGCTGGCGCCTGACTCGACGCCCTATCGTTGGGCGCCTACCGTTGAGCCCTTATCTCTGAACTCTTATCTCTGAGCTCTTACCTTTGAACTAGTGTCATTTCGAAGCTGTAGGAATCCGCCCGGTAGACGTGGTGTCCGGTTTCCACGTTGCGCCCGGTGTCGTCCACGGCGGTCCGCTCCATGGTGACCAAGGCGGAGCCGGGCGTGGTCTCGAGCAGCGGCGCCTGGTAGTCGTTGGCGATCATGGCCCCGATCCGCTGCGAGGCCAGACGGAAGTTCACGCCGCCGTTGCGCAGGATGGCGTAGAGGCCCTGCGCGCCCAGGCTTGCCTCGTCGATGGCGGTGATGTCGTCCCGCACCCAGTTCTCCATCAGGGCCAGCGGCTTGCCGCCCACCTTCCGGAGCCTTGTGAAGTGGTAGACCTTGGCGCCCGCCGGAAGATGCAGTGCCGTCCGGGTCACGGCGTCCGCCTCCTCGTGCGAGAAGCTGAGCACCTCGGTGGTGGGCTTGCTGCCGTTGCTGGTCAGGTCGTCGTAGAGGCTGGAGAGTTCCAGCGGGCGTCGGACCTGGCTGGAGACCACCTGGGTGCCGACGCCGCGCTTGCGGACCAGGAGGCCGGAGCGGACCAGCTCATCCATGGCTTTGCGCATGGTGGGCCGGGAAAGGTTCAGCTGGGCGGCCAGGTCGATCTCATTTTCCAGCCGACTGCCGGGCTCCAGCAGCCCCGTGTGTATCGCGGCCTCGATGCCCTGCACCACCTGGTGGTACAGCGGCACCGGGGAAGAGCGGTCGATCCGCAGATTAAGTTGATTCGCCACTGGGCGTGCTCCCTTTGTGCTCCGCGGCGGCCGAGGTGCCGGCCTATCCGCGTATGTCAGGCTATGTTCGCTTGATAGGACATACTGCCTTTTCTGATAGTAGCAGGGCCGCCACGGCCAGCCAAGGGTCGTCCCGAGGGGTCACGAGGGTAAGGGCTGGGCGGGCACTGCCAGAAAGGTCTGGCCCGTAAATTTGGCCGTCTCTTCACGTACCGTTACGTCAAAACATCCTAATGTCAGGACAAACTATTGACAACTGTGATCGGAGTCACCATGATCGGTGGTAGATGGCTCACAGACCGACGCGATGAAGCGGCCGGCGTGGCCCGGAATCAAAGGAGATTGATCGTGACCAAGTTCTCGTGGCGGAAAGCGACCCTCGTGGCGGCCGTTGTACCCATGCTGGCCCTGAGCGCGTGTTCCAGCACCGGCGGCAAGCCCGCTGACCAAGGAAATGCAGCCGGTGGCGGCCAGGTTGCTTCGACGCCCCGGATTAAGATCGCCCTAATTACCCACGCCGCAGCGGGTGACACGTTCTGGGACATTGTTCGTAAGGGCGCCGAGGAGGCGTCGGCCAAGGACAACGTTGAGCTCCTCTACACGTCCGATCCGGAAGCCGGGCGCCAGGCCCAACTCATCCAGCAGGCAGTCGACCAGAAAGTCGACGGCATCGCGGTCACGCTCGCCAAGCCCGAAGCCCTCAAAGACGCCCTGAAGAAGGCCGCCGACGCCGGAATCCCGATTGTGAGCCTCAACGCCGGCGAGGATGTCTCTGCGCAGCTGGGGGCGTTCACGCACTTCGGCTCGAACGAAAAGCTCGCCGGTGAGGCGGTCGGCACCCGGCTCGCGGCGGAGAACTTCAAGCACCCGATCTGCGTGATTCAGGAGCAGGGCCACGTCGGACTTGAAGCCCGCTGTGCTGGCGTCAAGGCAAAGGTGCCCGGAACAGAGATCCTTTACGTCGACGGCAAGGACATGACCTCTGTTCAGTCCACCGCCACTGCCAAGCTCCAGGCTTCCAAGGACGCCGACGTCATCATCGGCCTCGGCGCACCCATCACACTGACTCTCCTCAAGTCGGTCGCTGACGCCGGCAGCTCTGCCAAGGTTGCCAGTTTCGACCTGAACGCAGATCTCGCCCAGAAGATTGTGGATGGTGCAGTTCTGTTCACCGTGGATCAGCAGCCGTGGTTGCAGGGCTACGGCGCCGTTGATGCCATCTGGCAGCACAAGCGCGGCGGCTTCAGCATCGGCGGCGGCCAGTCGGTTCTCACCGGCCCGAGCATCGTCGACAAATCAAATGCAGCCGATGTCCTGAAGTTCGCCGAGCAGGGTATCCGCTAACAGCCCGCTGGCCGGGCCGGCCCCGCGCCGGCCCGGCGGCAAGGAGAATTCTCATGACTATCACCCAGACCAAGACAGAGTCAGCGGCGCCCGATGAGCGCGTCGCCAAGCGCAGTCCGTTCCAGAAGCTTTTGGGGCGTCCCGAG
>NZ_JBHUBT010000010.1:0-262670 GCF_042788715.1 Arthrobacter sp. NPDC056886 | reverse complement strand
GCCCTGGGCTGGAAGGAATTCGTCGGCGACGCCGGCCGCTCCATCTCCCTGGAACACTTCGGCGCGTCCGCCGACTACAAGCGCCTCTTCCAGGAGTTCGGCATCACCACCGAAGCCGTCACCGGCGCCGCCAAGGAATCCCTCGCCAGCCTCACCAACTGAGCAGGCGGGGGCCGCCTGACCATACGGGCCGAGTTCGCCGGAAGCCTGCCCGTTCGCCGGAACGTTCCGGCGAGCTCGGGGGATTCCGGCGAACTCGCGGGTCGGGGCCCGGGTCAGCGGCTTCGGGGCACGGGGGAGCGTCAGATGGTGCGCGGGGCCTTGGCCAGGTTCTCGGCCAGCTCGGGTACGTTCTGCCGGATCACGTAGGCGGGGCGGTCCCGTTCCGTGCGCCAGCTTTCGGACAGCGGGCCCATGTTGACGGTGTCGAAGCCGAATTCGTCATAAAACCTGGTGACAAGCTCGGCCGCTTCCGGGAAATCGCTCGCCGTGGCCAGGGCCCGGCGGTTGGGTGTGCCGGCCGGTGTGCCGTCCGTGGTGATCTGGGAGAACCTGATGTGGTTGAAGGCCTTGGCCACCTTGGACTGGGGCAGCTGCTCCTGAAGCAGGCCGGAGGTGGTGGCCTCGCCGGCATCCAAAGCGGGCACATGCCCGTCGCGTTCCCAGTAGTAGTTGTTGGTGTCTAGGACGACCTTGCCCGCCAGCGGCTCCACAGGCACGTCTCGGATGCTCTTAAGCGGTACGGAAACGACGGCGAAGTCGCCGGCTGCTGCAGCTTCAGCCGGGGTTGCGGCGCGGGCTGTGGGCCCCAGCTCCGCGATGAGGTCCGCCAGGGTTTCCGGGCCCCGCGAGTTGCTGATCACGACGTCGTAGCCGAGCTCCACGGCCTTGCGGGCGATCTGGCCGCCAATGTGTCCAGCACCGATGAATCCGATTGTTGTCATGTCCGGGCAACATGCAGGCAGGCGAAGATATTTCGGCCGTTACCGGTTGTGTCCTGCCGGGACCGTTAGGGCCAGGCCCGCCGAAGTCGCCGGAAACTTGCCCGCTCGCCGGAAAGTTCCGGCGAGCCCGTAGGTTTCCGGCGAATTCGTGCGTCGGGGCCGCAATTCGTGCGTCGGGGCCGCCAATAGGCGCGTCGGGGAAGTTACGGCCCGGTACTGCCGCCTGGCGCGGCGTTGCCCTTGGCTCCGGTGCCCGGCTCGTCGTCGATGTCCGGGCCCTCTGCCGCGTCTTGGGAATGGGCCCGGTCGTCAAAGGGCTCAGCCGTTGCATCACCCTCGGCGGGGGTCTCGCTGTGGGCGCGCTCCGGCGCCTGTGAGTCTTCGCTCATGTCAGCTCCTCTGCTGCAATCCTGGAATGGTTGTCGGCTCTTGAACATCTAGCTCCCGCAGCAAGAGGGCTGTCAAGGCCTCGCGGATGCTTGGAGATTCAGAACGGTGCCCGGCCGCCGGGACGGCTGGAATCCCGTTTGGGTTCTTTGCTGGGGCGCAGGGCATAGTCGCGGGACCGTTTGCTGGAGAGCGCCAGAAGCAGCAGGATGTCCAGGGTCAGGCCGGGCAGATTGGACTGCAGCGTGATGTCGGGACCGCCGTGGAAGACATCGACGGCCTGGGCGCAGATGGCGGCCGTGCTGAGCGCCATGGCCACAGTCCGGGCCCAGTTCCGGCCGAGGAACACAAACCACGCCAGCACGATTTCTGCCAGGGCGAAGAGCAGGACAACCACTGTTGCGGCGGTGACGGCCAAGTCCGCCTGGGCCTCCGTGACGGCAAGGCCAGCTACGGGCTGCATCAGGGAGTCCACGTGTGCGTCCTTGAAGAGCACCATGGACATGGCCAGCAGGGCGGCCGCCGCCGCGCGGGCTCCGACGAAGACCGCCCCGACAATCGTGGTGGCCGGACGCCTGTTGCGGCTGTCGCTCGGGGTCCCGTCGCCCTGGGCTTTGTCGCTCGAGGCCCCGTCGCCCCGAGGCCAGGGCGCCGCGGCCGGCCCCGCTGCGGCCGGCTCCGCTGCGGTCCGCCTGAGATCGATGATCGGAAGATCGCCGTCGGTGGCGATGTTGTCGCCCCCGCCGTTGCGCGCGTGGTAGCCGGTCGAGAAATCGCGGATCACCCGGAGCCCGGCCGCGGGATCGGCTCCGGTGATGGCACCGACCACATGGTCACGTTCGGCGTCGGTGTTCTCATCGATCTTGTGGGTAATCTGCAGGGTAAACAGGGACAGCCCGACGCTCCGGTCATAGGTGCCTGCCGCCAGCCAGTCGACGGCCACTCCGCCGGGCAGCAGCCAGCCGGCCGGGCAGCGCCAAAAACGGACGTGGTGCCGCTTGCCCGGGGTGCCGTCGACTTCCTGTTGATAGGCAAAATCCTGCTGGCGGCCGAACAGGAACAAGGGACTGACCGGGGCCTGGAGATAGCTGCGGCGCAGAAGGGTGGAGGAGACGATCCGCCGGCTGCTGGCCAGGGTCACGTCATCGGCCAGTGTCCAGCCTGCCGCCTGCATCACCCCGTGCACCTGCGGTTCGGACCCAAGAAGGGCCACGTTCACGGGATCGCCGAGCAGCCCGTCGCTGGTGCGCGCCCGGCCGATGAAATAGTCCGGAACGTAGAGCCGGGTCAGGATCCGGTGGAGACGGGGGAGGACCAGATAGGCGAGCAGGGCCCAGAAGATGAAGAGGAACCAGACTTGTGCCCAGCCCCACTGGAAGCTCAGCTGCACCAGCAGCGAGGTCAGCCACACGGCCGCGACGCCGCCCACGACGAAGAATACGGTGTCCAGCACGGAGTACGGCACCCCGGCTGCGGGGGCTGTGACCTCAACCGCTGCCTTGGTCATGGCCGTCATATTACGCGCACCCGCGGCGGACTGGCCCGAAAGATGAAACTTCTGGCTCAGAGGCTGAGTATGGCCTGATGTGACCGTGGAGTGCCCCCGCCCGTGGATAGGGTGACTGTCATGGAAGCACTGTTGAAAGTCTTGCGGCATTGGGGCGCCCCCGCGGCGGCCGTTCTCTTTTTCACGCTGTGGTGCGTGGCCGAGGCAGGCAGAATGGGGCCAGGCCTCCACACCTGGTCCGGGACGTGGCCGCTGATCATCATGACAGCAGCCATTGCCGTCGCCGCCTGGAAGCCCTATGTGTCGCTGGGATTCACGGCAGGACTGCTCGCGGGCCAGCTCGGGTATGCCATTCCCGCGATGTATTCCAACCACTGGGCCATCTACCTAGGGGCGTTTGTGGCGCTGGCCTTCATCCTGTGGACCACCGGGCGGCGGACACGCTTCATCGCGGCCGGCGCCAATGTTGTGTTCGCCGGAGCCATGACCTTCCTGATGCTGTCGTGGCGCTACAGTGCCGGCGTGGGTTGGTTTCCTCCGCTGTACATGGGTGACCGGTTTATGTTTCGGGCCTTCGGCTGGCAGCTCTTTTCGCTGCTGCTCCTGATCGCGGCAGCCTGCGCCGCCGTCGGGCTGGCCCTGGCCCTCTACGAGGAGCGCGGCAGCCTTTTCCGGGCCAAGACCATGGCCCAATCCAGCCTCCGGGAAGCTGAGGTGGAACTGATCGTGGAGCAGGAGCGGACGCGGATCGGCCGGGACCTGCACGATGTCCTGGCCCACTCCCTTGCCGTGATCGCGGCCCAGGCGGATGGCACCCGCTACCTGAGCAAGGACCAGCCGCGGGCCGTGTTGAACGCCCTGGAAAACATCGCGACGTCGGCCCGGAGCGCCCTTGTCGACGCGCAGCGCGTCATCGAGGGAGTGCACGACGACGGCGCGGTCACCCCCCAGCCCCGGCTCAGCGACGTCGGGCCGCTGGTTGCGCGCATGCAGGACAGCCTCGCCATCGAACAGAGCGAGTCCGGTGCGCCCGCAGGGCTCTCCGCCGGGCAGCAGTTGGCAGTCTTTCGGATCATCCAGGAATGCCTCACCAATGCCCTGAAACACGGCGGCCGCGGCACCGCAGTGCGGCTGCACCTGGACTGGAGCGGCCCCGGGCTGACCCTGCATGTGGCATCCGGGATCCCGGCCGCGTCCGACAACCCGGGCCGCGCCGCCGAAGTGCGGGTGGGCCGCGGCCTCGCCGGGATGCGGGAACGGGCCCACCTCGCAGGGGGCTGGATGACGGCCGGTCCCGACGGCGAGCAGTACCGGGTGACGGTTTTTATCCCTTACGGCACAATGATTGCCGACAATCTGATTGCCGACGCCGACGCCGCCGCCGTCACCCGCGCGGAGCCAGACCTGGTTCCCGCCGGAGGTGCTGCAGTAGGCGCGGCCGTGTCGCCGGAGGAAACCGGCCACCGTGGCTGATGCCGGGGCGGCCATTACAGTGGCGATCGTCGATGACCAGGCGCTGTTCCGTGCGGGAATCCGGATGCTGGTCGAAAGCCAGCCGGACATGGCGATGTCCTGGGAAGCCGGCGACGGCGCGCAGGCAGCGGCATTCGCCGTCGAACGTTGCCCCGACGTGATGCTCATGGACCTGCGCATGCCGGTCCTGGACGGCGTCGGCGCCACACGGCGGATCTTGCAGCAGGCGGAAGCCGCGGGCACCGGCGCGCCGAAGATTATCGCTCTGACCACCTTCAACCGGGACCAGGCGGTGGTGGACGCCGTGCACGCCGGGGCCAGCGGCTACCTGCTCAAGAGCGCCGAACCGGAGTTCCTCCTCGCCGCGATCCGGACCGTGTACTCGGGATACTCCGTGATTGCGCCCGGGTCAGTCCAGGATCTGTTCCAGCATGCCGCCCGGACGGTGCCGGCCGGGGGACCGGACCTGTCCGTGCTGGAGGTGCTCTCGGCCCGGGAACGGGACGTCTTCCTGCTCGCGGCCAAGGGGCTGGCCAACGGTGAGATAGCCGGAAGCCTGTTCGTTTCCGAGGCGACCGTCAAGACACACCTCAGGAGCGTGCTGGGCAAGCTGGGGCTCGGCACCCGGCTTCAGCTGGTGGCCTTCGCCTATGAACGCCGGCTCCTGGGCTGAGGCCCGCAGGTTGAGACGAGCGGCTGAGACCGCCGGCCGAGGTTCGCGGCCAGCGGTCTCACACCCGTTCTGTCAGAAGCTGGTGGTCTGCGTCAGATAGCCGTAGTAGTGCGACGAGATCGGGTGGACAGGATCGCCATCGAAACCGTATTCGTTGTGCCGCTTCGTGTACGACTTCGTCGCGTGCAGGTAATCCGCCATGACCTGCTCGGCTGAACCCGTGCATTCGTTCTGGCTGATGCACAGGGCCACGGACCCTGCCACGGCCGGGCTGGCGAAGCTGGTGCCGTTGCTTACGTTGTAGCCGCCGGGCCAGGTGGAGAGCATGCACATTCCGGGTCCGGAAACCGTGTGGGCCTTGTCGTCGCTTGTGGTGGCGAAGTTGGAGAAGAATGCCGGCTGGTCATCCTTTTGCCCGTACTTCGAAAAGTCGTCCGGGCCGCAGGTCGGGGCGGCGTCGCCGCCGGCCTTTCCGTCAAAGTCGCCCATGGCGGTGGCGGTCAGCACCTGGTCGTACGTGGCCGGCACGGTGTTGGCGAAGTCCATGCCCTCGTTGCCGGCCGCGACAGCGTAGGTGACGCCAGCACGGACAGAACGGCAGATGGCGTAGTGCATCGCGTCAGTGCCCTTGCCGCAGTTGGGCGTGTCCGAGGCTCCGCCGGCGATGCTGATGTTGGCCACGGCGATGTCGTTGTCCTCGTTGTCGTCCTTGTGCGTCGAGGTCACCCAGTCAATGGCGCAGATCAGGCTCTGCTCGGAGATCAGGCCGTTATCATCAACCACGCGGACGGACCACAGCGGCGTGCCCGGGGCGGTGCCGATGACGCCTTGGCGGTTGTTCCGGGCGCCGATGACGCCCGCCACAAATGTCCCGTGCCCCATGACGTCAACGGGGGTCACATCCACGGGCGAGCCGGACTGGCAGTCAACGCCGCCCTTGACGTTCAGGTCCGGGTGGGTCGCATCGATGCCGCTATCGATCACGGCGACGTTGACATTGATCTTGGCCGGCCCGCGGTCGAGGGCCTTCCGGACGTCTGAATCGGTTCCGGCGATCCGCTTCCGCCAGAAGGGGGTCTCCTGGGTAGCCGCGGACCCGAGATCCCGCGGTTGCTGGAATGTTCGGCTCGCGGTGACGAAGTCGACGTTCGGGTCGGCCTGGAGGCGCTGCGCCTGGGATGTCGTCATGGTTGCTGAGTAGCCATTCACGGCGTTGCTGTAGAGCTTGGAGGCCGTGAATCCGTAGGCGCGTTGCTGGGCGGCCGCCGCGGCGCCGGCGTTCACCACGCCGTCCTTCAGCACCACAATATAGCTTTGCGCCTTCTGGGCCGCGGACGAGGGGGCGGCCGCCGCGAGGCCGAAGCAGGCGACCAGCGCAACGACTGTCAGCGACGCCAGTGCGCGCCGGATCCGGCGTCGGTCAGGTCTGGGCAGCGCGCTGTGACGGTGTCTGCGCGGGACACGCGCCACCGATGTTAGCTGCGGGTCTGATGCCTTGCGGCTGGCTTGGCTGAACATCGTGGCCTCCCATAAGCGAGTTCGCTAATTCGAGTGCCCCCCGCCCATATCTTAGCCTCCGGCCGCGTCTTACACCCGGGCCCTTTGGAAAAACTTATGCCGGGCGTTTGGCCGCTGCCTCAGACCAGGCTGTCTTCCTTTGCAGGTGCAGGTGCAGGTGCAGGTGCAGGTGCGGGCACGTTCTCCGGCGCCCGGGCGGCCGCGTTGGCTGCCGTCGCGGCGTGGACAGCCTGCGCCGGGCGGACGTGGTGGCCGAAGGGGCTAAACCGGCTGAAACCGAGTTCGGCAAAGGCATACGCGGTCTCGGCGTGCTCGGACCGGTCGACGCCGGCGAGCTCGTCCTCGCGGCTGACCCGGAACCCGAGCGTCTTGTGGATGGCGAGGCCGATCACCGCGGTCCCGAGACCGGACACCGCCACGGTGATGAGGACGGCCACGGTCTGTGCGATGAGCTGGTGGAGCCCGCCGCCGTAAAACAGCCCGCCGCCTGCACCGTCCACCGGCAGGGCAATGAAGCCCAGGGCGAGCGTGCCGATGAGGCCGCCGCCGAGGTGGACGCCGACGACGTCGAGCGAGTCATCGAAGCCAAACTTGAACTTCAGGTCCACGAACACCGCACAGGCCGCACCGGCCACGAAGCCCAGGCCCAGCGCGGCGAGGGGGCTGATGTTGGCGCACGACGGCGTGATCGCCACCAGGCCGGCAACGGCGCCGGATGCGGCGCCCAGGGAGGTGGGGTGGCCGTGGCGGACCTTCTCCGCGACCAGCCAGCTGATCATGGCCGCGGCGGGGGCGGCCAGGGTGTTCACCCAGATCAGGCCGGCCTGCTCCACGGTGGTAGCAGCGCCGGCGTTGAAGCCGAACCAGCCGAACCACAGGATGCCCGCGCCGAGCATGATGAAGGGGATGTTGTGGGGGCGGTGGCCGGGGTCCTTGCCGAAGCCATGCCGGTTGCCCAGGATCAGGACCAATACCAGGGCCGCGGTTCCGGACGCGATTTCCACCACGGTGCCGCCGGCGAAGTCAATGACCTGGCCAAAGACGGCACTCACGGCACCGCCGGCACTCATGAGGCCGCCGCCCCAGACCATGAAGGCCAACGGGCAGTAGACGAGGGTGATCCAGATGGGAACGAACAGGGCCCAGGAGGTGAATTTGGCCCGGTCGGCGATGGCGCCGCTGATGAGGGCCACGGTGAGGATGGCAAACGTGGCGCTGTAACCAGCCTTGATCAAGTCGGGCGAACCGATGAGGCCGCTCAGGCCGAAGCTGGCGAACGGGTTGCCGAACACGCCGAGGACGCCCTGCCCGGTGCTCATCGAGTAACCCCAGAGGACCCACACCACGCCGACAATCCCGATGGAGACGAAGCTCATCATCATCATGTTGAGCGAGGCCTTGGCCCGCGTCATGCCGCCGTAAAAGAGGCCCAATGCAGGGGTCATCAGCAGAACGAGCGCCGCCGAAATAATCATCCAGACGCTTCCAGCAGTGAGTTCCACCGGGGTCCCTTCTCGTCAGTCTTCCGTACCGGGACACGTCGCCGCCGGCCCCCCGGTCCGTGTTCAATCGTCGCGGAGCCATGTTTCCGGTAGTGGGGCGAAAAGTTGCGGGCACGTTACGGGATTCGCGGCGGCGTGAAGTTCGCGTGACCGGCATGTTTCGGGAATGTAAACGGGGCCTCAAACTCCGGCCGGTTTGTCGAGCGGTATCTCCAGGCAGCGGCCGGATGCGTTCCAGTTGCTCACCGTGCCCAGGTGGCCGTTCAGCCGCTGCATCCGGGCGGCAATCTCGGGCGCCGACCCCCGGGCAAGCCGTGCCCGAAATTCGGCGATGATCGTGGGGTACAGCCGAAGCGTGCGCGGTGTGCCGCCGTCCGTTTCGAGCATGAACACGAATGACTGGTCATTGCGCTCGATCGGGTCCACCGCATAGTCGTCAACGAAGTCCCCGGCGCTGTAGATGATGGGGCGGTTCCGGTGGATCCCGACGCCGCGGAAAATGTGCGGCGAGTGGCCGAACACCAGGTCGGCTCCGGCATCAATGAGGTCCCGGGCGAGTTCTTGATGCCGGACCGGGGCGTCGTGGCCCCAATTGCCGCCCCAATGGGCTGACACGATGAGGAACTGGACGCGGGCCTTCGTCCTCCCGACCAGGGTCAATAGCCCGTCCAACCGGCCGTCCAATCGTGCCCCGCCGCGCCGGCCGCCGTCGTCCACCGGAACGTAGTAGACCCCGGGAGTCGCGGCGCCGGCCTCCCAGCCGGGCTCGTTGTCCGTGAAGGCAATGAATCCGACGGCGGTGCCGTCCACGCGCCGCACTGCCGGCCGGCGGGCGGCGTCCAGGTCCGGGCCGGCGCCGGCATGCAGGATGCCGCAGCCGTCCAGGGCCGGCAACATCTCCCGGAACGCGTCCTGGCCGAAATCCAGGACGTGGTTGTTGGCGAGCGAGACGCCGTCGATCCCGGCGGCAAGGAGGCTGGCCACGTTCTTCGGGTCCGAGCGGAAGTGGAAGACCTTGCCGGGCTCGGGCTCGCCGCCGGACGCCAGGACGCACTCGAGGTTGGCGAGGCGGACGTCCGCCTGCCGCAGCAGCTCCAGCGTGTCGCCCCACGGATAGGCAGGCCGAACCACGGCCAGGTGCTGGTTCACCAGGCGGCCCAGCATGACGTCTCCCAGCAGCGCAATCTGCATGGCCAGCCGGCCCGTCAGGTCATGGCCGGGGCTAGCTCTGGTAGCCCTCAACCTCGCTGACCGGCCGCACCTCCGCCTCGTCGGGGTTCTCGCCGTAGTCCTTCTTGGCGCGCCGCTGGCGGAGCAGGTCCCAGCACTGATCCAGCTGTTCTTCCACTTGCTGCAGCCTGAGAATGTCCGGGGCCCCGGCCCCGGCGGCCTGCGAGCCTTCGCGGAGGCCGTGTTCTTCCTCCACCAGGGCTTTGATGCGCTCCAGGATGTCTTGGTTGTCCACGGTGTCCTCTTTTCGTCCGACGGCGGCGGGTTCCCTTCTTCGCGGGGTCCCCTTCCACCGTGTTCCTTTTCAGCAGGTCCCTTTCCAGCCTACGGAGGGGAAGGGGCCCTGAACAGGGCCCGGCACGCAGTCACAGCACCCAGTTACAGCACCCAGTCAGTGCACGCGGCACGGCGACAGGCCCGGCGTCAAGGTGCTGGGCCTGGGCCCTAGCCCAGGAGTTCGTCCGGGTAGCACCAGCGCCAGTCCTCGCCCGGCTCGACGCTGCGCATGACGGGGTGCCCGCTGCGCTGGAAGTGCTTGTAAGCATGGGTTCCCGGCGAGGAATCGCAGCAGGCCACGTTCCCGCACTGCACGCACATCCGCAGGTGAACCGTCGTGGTCCCTTCCCGTACGCACGCGGCACAGAAGGGCCCCGGCGGGACGGCCGTATCCGGGGCGGACTCCAAGTGGTCGCACACGCCACGGGGCCGGGCGATCCCCTCGCCGCCGCTGCCGTCCGCGTCTGGCTCTTCCAGCGCGGCGTCCAGCATGGACTCTTCGACGTCGAGGCGGTCAAGGACGTTGAGCAGGACCTCGTGCGCGTATCCGCCGCCGCGGCGCAGCTCGAGGACCTTGGCGCGCTCGGCTTCCAGCATCGCCAGCCGGAGCTGGGCGTAGCGCTGGCTGGGGGTGGCGGCTTCCGCGGACGGCCGTCCCAGCCGCTCCCATGCGGCCAGCCCGCGCTCCTGCGTTCGCCGTTTCAGCATCGCCACGACTTCCGGCGGGTCAGCGTCCGAGCGCAGTTCCTGGAGCCGCCGCACGCCCGCCGCCGTGGCCATCTGCATCAGCGATGCCTCGTTGAGCGCGTCCTCGCGCGCGTCCGGTCCCCGAACGTGCAGCCGCCGGACCAGCGCCGGCAGTGTCAGGCCCTGCAGGGTCAGCGTGCCGGCCACCACCACGAGGGCCATCAGGATCAGGACGGACCGGTGCTCCAGCCCTGCCGGCAGGACCAGGACGGCGGCAAGAGTCACCACGCCGCGCATGCCGGCCCAGGAGACGATCACCGGAACTTGCCAGTGCGGCGCGGGATCCTTGCGGCCGACCGCGGGAATGAGCCGCGGCAGGTACGTTGCGGGGAAGACCCAGACCGGGCGCAGGACCAGCACGGCCAGCAGCACCGCGGCGCAGCCGAGCCAGATCCGTTCCGGCCCCAGCGAGTCGTCCCGGACGCCCTCGATGATGGTCCGGACCTGCAGCCCAATGAGGAGGAACACAGAGTTCTCCAGCAGGAACTGGACCGTGTGCCAGTTGCTGCGCTGGCTCAGCCGCGCGGCCCCGTTCGGCATGGACGGCGCCTTGGTTCCCATGATCAGCCCGGTGACGACCACGGCCAGTACGCCTGAAGCGTGGATAGCTTCCGCCGGGAGGTAGGCCACGAGCGGGGCGATAAGGGATATGGAGGTGTTGATCGGCACGTTGCGGATTCGCTTGCGGAGCGCGGTTAGCACGAAGGCCGCGGCAAAGCCCACCACCAGGCCGCCGCCAGCCGCCAGGACGAAGCCGCCGGCGATCTCCGCCGCGGAAACGGTTCCGCCGATTGCGGCGATGGCGGCGCGCAGGCAGACCAGCGCCGTGGCGTCGTTGACCAGCGATTCGCCTTCCAAGATGGTGACAATCCGGCGGGGCATGCCCACTTTTCGCGCAATGGCGGTTGCCGCCACGGCGTCCGGGGGTGCGACGACGGCGCCCAGGGCCATGGCCGCGGCCAGCGGGATCTCGGGGAAGAGCCAGGCGACCACCAGCCCGACGCCGACGGTGCCGAAGATGACGTACCCCACCGAAAGCAGGCCGATGGAGCGGCGGTTGGAACGGAAATCGAACAGCGAGGTCTGTAACGCGGCTGCGTAGAGCAACGGCGGCAACAGCCCGACCAGGACGAGTTCGGGGTTCAGCTCGATGGTGGGGACAAACGGGAGGAACGAACCCACCACGCCGGCCAGCACCAGCAGAAGAGGGACGGGGACATTGATCTTGTGGCCCAACGCGCTGCAGGCGCAGACAATGGCGACAAGGGCCAGCACCCCGAGAGCGACTTCCATTGGCCCATTCTCTCAGCTTCACGCCCGCTGCCGGAGGGGGTTCTCCATCACATCATCAGCTTGCTTATGACTTGGCGGGTTCCTAGAGTTGAAACTGCTAGCCAAGTGAAATTCTGCGCGGGCCGGGCAGGACGAACGCTGCCCGGCCCGCGCCCGGCACGAGGAGGACATATGTCAGAGCACAATATTTCGGGCAAGAAAGTCGCGTTCCTGCTCACGGATGGTGTGGAGCAAGTGGAATTGACCAGCCCGTGGAATGCCGTGAAGGAAGCCGGCGGCGTGCCCACGCTCGTCTCGCCGAAGAGCGGCAAGCTGCAGGGCTTTAATGGCACTGAAAAAGGCGAAACGTTCACCGTCGATCTCGCGGTGGCGCAGGCCGACGCCGCCGACTTCCACGCCCTGGTCATTCCCGGCGGCGTCGTCAACGCCGATCACCTCCGCGTCGACAAGGACGCCCAAGCGTTCACCCGGGCCTTCTTCGAGCAGCACAAGCCCGTCGCCTCCATCTGCCACGGCCCGTGGATGCTGATCGATGCCGGCGTGGTCAGCGGCAGGAACGTGACCTCGTATCACACGCTCCAGACGGACCTCAAGAACGCCGGCGCGAACTGGACCGACGAGCAAGTGGTGGTGGACCAGGGCCTGGTGACCAGCCGCAGCCCCCGCGACCTCCCGGCCTTCAATGCCAAGCTCGTTGAGGAAATAGCCGAGGGCGAGCACGCGGGCCAGACCGCCTAGCCGCCTTCCCGCACCAGCCTCCGACGGCGGCACAGGCCGCCGTCGGACGCTCCCGGCTGGCTCTTCTGCTGCTTTTTGGCCTGCTGCTTTGATCTTCTGCTGCGTTGTTTTCGAGGTACCTACCCACGCTGGTGGTTTTGCGGCAGGATATGCCGTGTAACGTGCACCGTCGTCGTTGCCGTCCAGGCCGACGCCCCCAGCAGCCACCCCCAGCAGCAAGGAGTTTCGGACATGACCACGCTCAATCCCTACCTCGGTTTCCGCGACAACGCCAAGGACGCCATGACGTTCTACCAGTCGGTGTTCGGTGGGGAACTGACCATGAGTACCTTCGCCGAATACCATGCCAGCGAAGACCCTGCGGAGCAGGAGAAGATCATGCATGCCCAGCTGAGGACCGACGGCGGCATGGTGCTTATGGGAGCAGACACGCCCAACAGCATGGACTACACCCCCGGCAATAATTTTTCCGTGTCCCTCAGCGGGTCCGACGAAGCCGAGCTTCGCGGCTACTTCGACAAGCTGGCCGAGGGCGGCACCATCGGGATGCCGCTCGAAAAGGCGCCCTGGGGCGACATCTTCGGCATGTGCAAGGACAGGTTCGGCGTGGACTGGCTGGTAAACGTCGGTTCCGAGCCCGCCTAGGAAAGGGCCGACGGGGACGTCCCGACCCATGCCAGTTGCCGCTATCCTCAATGCAGCCACGACAGTTCAGGGTCGGGTTCGTCCTCCTCGCGCAGGGAGGCATGTAATGACCGAGAAGCTGCACCTCAGCCCGGAAGACGAATTCCCTGAGGACCTCACCAAAGTCGCTGACAAGGATCTTCAGGTCCTCGACAGCCAAGTCCAGCGCCAACTGGACTATGAGTGTGTGGTGGAAGGGGAACCGAATCCGGAGACGGAATTCCGGGGCTACGACCTCGATGAGGAGTTCGAAGAGCGGGACAAGCGGGACACCTGATCCGCCGGCGTCTTCCCGTGAGGGGCAGTTGTCCCGCACGGTGTCCGGGATCTAGCCAGCAGGCTTACTAGACTGGGCCGACTACTCTGCTAAGAAACGAGCCCCCTATGACCCCGGCTGCTGCCCCGCGGTCCCTGCCGTACCCGCGCTGCGCGCCGCCGTCACGCGCAGCATGAGGGAACCCGTCCGCCTGGAGATTTCGGTGGCGGGCCACGCCGGCCACGTCTTCGCCTCGCGCGAAGGGGACGGCGGGTCCGTGCCCGCGTCTGGGCCCGCCGTCGTGCTCATCCACGGAATCGGCGTGTCGCACCGCTACCTGCGCAGGCTGCACCGGCTCCTGGCCGGGTCGGTGGACACCTACTCCATTGACCTGCCGGGTTTCGGTGCCACGCCCAGGCCCGCAAACACGCTTTCCATTGCCGCCCATGCCCGCTACATCCTCAGTGCCATGGAACAGCTTGGCGTTCCCGAATTTGTGCTCGTGGGGCACTCGATGGGAACACAGTTCGCCACGGAGGCGGCCCTTCAGGCGCCGCCCGGACGTATCTCGAATTTGGTTCTCATGGGCCCCGTGGTGGACCCCAAACGCGGCACCGTGGCGCAGCAGGCCCTGGCACTTGGCCGCGACTGCCTGTTGCACGAAAGCCCCTCCTCGAACGCCCTGGTTTTCACCGACTACCTGCGTTGCGGTCCCGTCTGGTATCTCAAGAACCTCCGGCTCATGATGGAGTACCCCATGGAGCAGAAGATCACCGGTGTCAGGGCGCCGGTACTTGTAGTGCGCGGCGCCAACGACCCGGTTGCGGATGCGGATTGGAGTCGCCGGCTGGCCGGGCTCGCCGGCCGGGGGCAGCTGCAGCAGGTTCAGGGAACCGGGCACGTGGTCCAGCACAACCGGGCCCTCGAAGTCCGGGACGGGATTCTGGCGTTCGCCGGCCTTGGCGCGGCGGCGGGGGGCGAGCCGCTGCCGGGAAACCCTACGTGACCGCTCAGGCTGCGCCAGCGCCGGGCTAGACCTCGAAGTGGGTCCGGGTGGGGCCCTGGCCGAGCGATTCGACAACCCCGGACGCGACGACGTGGAGCTTGATGTTCCGGGCGCTTGATGCCGACTTTAGAAGCTCGAACGCCTCGACCTGGCTGCAGCGGTTCTGCGCCATGATGATGCCGACGGCGACGTCGATGACGGTCCGCGTTTCCAAGGTGGCTTTGAGGTCGGCGGCCGTATCGCTGCTGTGCGCGAACCGGACCGCGAGCCGCAGGGCCATGGATGTCTGGTGGACGAAATCACGGGCCAGTTCCGTGGCGCGGTCATCGAACCGGCCCGGACGGTGCGAATAGAGGTTCAAGGCGGCCCGGGTTTCTCCTTCGAGCAGGAAGGGCAACGCCAGGATGGACCGGAAGCCGTGTCCGCGGACCGTGGCGGCGTACTGCGGCCAGCGATCATCGAAATCCAGGTCCTCAACGTGGACGGTTTCCTGCTCCCGGGAAGCCGTCATGCACGGGCCGTCGCCGAAGGTGTACTGGATTTCGTCCATGGCCTGCGCGGCCGGACTGCTGCTGGCGACGGTGGCCGCCTTCCTCTGCCGCAGGAGCGTGATGCCGCACAGGATCTCGTCCCCGGGCTCGGACAGGCTGCGCGCGGACACCCGGGCGAGGCCGCCGAGGAAGTCCTCAACGTCGGAGCTGCTGAGCACCAGTTCATGCAGCTGCTGGTTGATTGAATTTGCGGTTGACTCGATGACCACTTGTCTGTTGTGCCGTTTCACTCAGGTCAAGACGACCCGGCTGTGCTTCCCACCACGGCAAGGGGCGGATACGGCAGCGGCCGGATCGAAGAACAATCCAACGGCTCGCTGCAAAACCGTACCGAGAAAGTATATACATCCGTACCGCTGCTCGTCAGCCGCGGGCCGGTCGGCACGCAGGCCCAAAATTGGGCATAAAGGCCCTCACAGGGCTTCGGCCGCGGGCGGATAGTTGGATGCAGCGGCCACCGGGTCCAATTCGGGTTTGGGGGAACCCGCCAGAGCGCACCAGTTTCAGCAGCACACGACTGATGGCCGATGGTCCACGTTTCGACTTGAAAGCCATATCCCATGAGCATTTTTGAAGACAGGGTCGACGCCGGAAGGCAGCTCGGCCGGCGTCTGGCGGAATTGCGTGGCCAGGACATTGTGGTCCTGGGCCTGCCGCGCGGCGGCGTGCCCGTAGCCTTCGAAGTCGCCGCCGCCCTGGATGCTCCCCTTGACGTGATTGTGGTGCGGAAACTCGGGCTCCCCTACCAGCCCGAGCTCGCCATGGGGGCGATCGGTGAAGGCGGTGCCAAGGTCCTGGACGAGCAGGTCCTGGCCCATTCACGGGTCGGCGGCGATGAATTGCAGGTTGTTGAAGAGCACGAACGTGCAGCGTTGGAAAACCGGCTCGTCCTGTTCCGGAAGGGCCGGACCCGGCACGACCTGACCGGACGCATCGCGGTGATCGTCGACGACGGGATTGCCACCGGCTCCACCGCCCGGGTGGCCTGCCGGGTCGCCCGCAAACAGGGCGCGGCACGCGTGATTCTGGCCGTTCCCGTTGCCCCCGCGGAAACCCTCGCCAACCTGACGGAACCCGACGAAGTGGTATGCCTGGCGACGCCGCGCCAGTTCACCGCCGTCGGATACCACTACAGGGACTTCTCGCCCACTGACGACGACGAGGTGCTGCGCCTGCTCGATCTTGCGGCCAAACGCGTCGAGACCACGCCGCCGCCCTTCTGGGCCTCGGCGGCGGCCGGCGCCGACAGGGCCGCCGACGTCGACGAGGAAGTTGAGATCCCGTCCCGCGCGGTGCGGATCCAGGCGCAGCTCCACCTTCCGGTGCCGGCCCGGGCCGTGGTGCTGTTCGCCCACGGCAGCGGCAGCGGCCGGCACAGCCCCCGGAACCGCTACGTGGCCGGTCTCCTGCAGCAGGCTGGTCTGGGGACGCTGCTGCTGGACCTGCTGACCACGGCGGAGGAGCGCAGCCGCGCCAACGTCTTCGACATCGAACTCCTGGCCCGCAGGCTGTCCTCGGCCACGGACTGGCTTTCCACCCGGGCAGAGACGGCCTCCTGCGCGGTGGGCTACTTCGGGGCGAGCACGGGCGCCGGGGCCGCGCTGTGGGCGGCATCGGAGCCGTCGGCGCGGATCTCGGCCGTAGTGTCCCGCGGTGGCCGCCCGGATCTCGCCGGCCCGCGGTTGTCCGCCGTGACAGCGCCCACGCTCCTGATTGTGGGCAGCCTGGACCACGAGGTGCTGGAGCTCAACCGCCGGGCCAAGGCCATGATGCGCTGCCCCAGCCAGCTCGCTATCGTGCAAGGGGCGACGCACTTGTTTGAGGAACCCGGCACACTCGCGGCGGCGGCCATCCTGGCTAGGGACTGGTTTGTCGACTACCTGCTGGCCCCGGACGGTGCCAGTCCGCGGGCCGCGGGAGTCTGAGGGCGGCCGCGGGGGCCTAAGGGCCTCCAACCCCGGCGAACCGACTGAACCGCGGGAGGATGCGCGGACCGCAGGAGGACCGGGGGCACGATCGCCGGACGCTAGCTGCGGCGGCCTTCCGCCCTGGACCGGATCCCCAGGAGCATCCGCCGCTCCATCAGGAACTGCATGGGTTCCACCAGCGTGCGCAGGACCAGTCCCTCGGCCACGGGCGAGTAATCGTACCGGGTGCGGGACAGGAGCCTGGTGGCTTGGGGGCCCGCAGGTCGCAAAACGAACGTCCAGCCGATGTCCAGCCGGCGCCCGGTAGGACGGACGCCGGCCGGCGACATCTTCCCCGTGCGCAAGTCGATGGATCCACCCAGCCCCAGCACAGCACCTGACTCGAGCAGCCTGACCGGCAGGCCGCCGTCGGGGGAGAGCGGAACGATGTCGCCCACCTCCAGATGCTGCAGCTCCGGGAGAATCCTGTCCGCACTCCGGATGCCCAGACCCGCGGTTTTTTCAAGCCAGTCGTAGGAGTAAAAGCCGCCGCGCCCGGCGCCCAACTGGACAAGCCAAGGCCACACCTCTGACGCCGGGGCCGCAATAGTCACCGCGCGGGTGCTTTGCAGGCGCGGGGCCGTCACGATCTGGTCGCCGGCGAGCGGCCCGGCGGCTTCCTGGGTGGTGGCCCCCCACCGCAAGAGCCGGGGCCGGACAGCCAGGACGTAGGCGGCGCCGGCCGATGCCGCAACCAGCGCCGCGAGCGGTCCGCGCAACCGACCGGAAGCACGCGTCGCCGGCCGCCTTTCCGGCCGGGATCCCGGGTGGTTCATTCGCTGGGCCGGTGGACGCGATGTGCGCCCGCGCGCACGACAACGCGCTGGTCACGGTTCATGGCCCCAGCCTGCCGCCCGGCCCGGGGACTGCCTAGGGCCGAAGGTCACGCGGGGCTGGGCACCGTGGCCGCCTCCGCTTAGGGTGGAACGGTGACCGCCGGCACCGGAGAAGGTGCCGGTCCACGTGCCGGACCATGACGGTCCGCAACGCCTGCCACCCCGAGGAGTTCCTGATGAGAGTTGCTGTTACCGGAGGAAGCGGAAAGCTGGGCCGAAGCGTCGTGCGGCGGCTCAGCGATGACGGGCACGAGGTGACCAACCTGGACCGGACGGGCGCGCGCAGCCCCGGGTTCACGGAAGTGGACCTGCGCAACTACGGCCAGGTGGTGGACGTGTTCCTTGGCCTGGAGGACCGCCATGCCGGCTTTGACGCGGTGGTGCACCTGGCCGCGATTCCCGCACCGGGCCATGCCCCTGATGCCGCCACGTTCGAGAACAACATGCAGTCCACCTACAACGTGTTCCAGGCCGCACGCCGGGCCGGGATCAAGAAGATCGTCTACGCGTCCAGTGAGACCGTGCTCGGGCTGCCGTTCGACGTCGACCCTCCCTACATCCCGGTGGACGAGGACTATCCGGCCCGGCCGGAAAGCACGTACTCGCTGGTCAAACATCTTGAGGAGCAGATGGCCGTCCAGCTGACCCGCTGGGACCCGGACCTGAGCATCACCGGCCTGCGGTTCTCCAATGTGATGGACCCGGAGGACTATGAGGACTTCCCCTCCTTCGACCACGACGCGAGGCTGCGCAAGTGGAATCTCTGGGGCTACATTGACGGCCGGGACGGCGCGCAGGCCGTGGCCCGCGCCCTGGAGCACGGCAAACCAGGCTTCGAGGCCTTCATCATCGCCAACGAGGACACCGTGATGAGCCGCTCCAGCGCCAGCCTCGCCGCAGAGGTGTTCCCGAACGTGAAAGTGGTCAAGGATCTCGGCGAGCACGAGACCATGCTTTCGATCGACAAGGCCAAACGGCTGCTGGGCTACGCGCCCGAGCACACGTGGCGGACCTACCACTCGCTGCGCACCACCCCCACGGAAGACTGACATCTCCCCTTAGATCCAAGAACCAAGGAGTTCCATGCAATACCGCACCCTGGGCAACAGCGGCGCCGTCGTCTCCAACTACGCGCTGGGCACCATGACTTTTGGCGCCGAGGCCACCGAGGAGCAGTCCCGCGCCATCCTGGACGACTACTTCGCGGCGGGCGGCAACTTCGTCGACACCGCCGACGTCTACAGCTCGGGGGTGGCGGAGGAAATCATCGGCCGGTGGCTGGCAGACCGGCCGGACGTCCGGGACCGGGCGGTGGTGGCCACAAAGGGCCGCTTCCCGATGGGCCAAGGCCCCAACGACGTCGGGACCTCCCGCCGGCATCTGGTCCGGGCGCTGGACGACTCGTTGCGCCGGCTGGGCGTAGAGCAGATCGATCTCTACCAGCTGCACGCGTGGGACCCGGTCACCCCACTCGAGGAGACCCTCCGGTTCCTGCACGACGCCGTCACCAGCGGCAAGATCGCCTACTACGGCTTCTCCAACTTCCTGGGCTGGCAATTGACCAAAGCCGTCCATATGGCCAAGGCCCAGGGCTGGAGTGCGCCGGTGACCCTGCAGCCGCAGTACAGCCTCCTGGTCCGCGACATCGAGTCGGAAATTGTCCCGGCCTCGCTCGACGCCGGGATCGGGCTGCTGCCATGGTCGCCCCTGGGTGGCGGGTGGCTCTCCGGCAAGTACAAGCGCGACCAGCCGCCCGCCGGGGCCACCCGGCTCGGCGAAAATCCAAAGCGGGGGATGGAGGCCTGGGAGGCCCGCAACGCCGATCCACGCACCTGGGACGTGATGGCCGAGGTGGAGGAAACTGCCGGGCGCCACGGCGTCAGCGCGGCCCAGGTGGCACTGGCGTGGCTGGCGGACCGGCCGGCGGTCACCTCGGTGATCCTGGGTGCCCGCACCACCGCGCAGCTGGCGGACAATCTCGCGGCAGCGGATCTGCGGCTCACCACGGGCGAGACGGAGCGGCTATCCGAGGCCAGCCGGCCGCGCGTCGGCGTCTACCCGTACGGGCCCATGGCCCAGGAGCAGCGCAGCCGGAAGCTCGAGGGCGGCCGCTGACCGCGCACTAGGTCTCCGGGGAGGCGGGGGAGCCGGCGTGATAGCTGGACCAGATGTCGCCCATTTCCTCGGTGGACTGCTCCACGATCCTGCTCATGGCGGCGTGTGCGGCGTCCGCCTCGCCGCGCTGAATGGCACTGGCTACATCCACATGCAGCTGCAGGGCCTCATGGTGTGGCAGGTGCGGCATGAGGCCGTGCTCGGTGCGCCCCGTCAGCACCTCGGTGACCAGGTTGTGCAGCTGGGTGAACATGGCGTTGCCGGAGGCCCGCAACACCGCCGCGTGGAAGTCGATGTCGAGCCGGAGGAACTCGTCTTGGTCCCCGCGTTGGCCTGACGCCCACAGCCGTGCGGCCAGGGAGACGAGGTCGCTGCCGGCATCCCAGGACGCCCTCTCAGCTGCGAGGCGGGCAGCCTGCGGTTCGATTGCCCCGCGGAGCTCGTTCAGGGCCTGCAATTGCTCCAGCCGCTTTGAGGACGCAAGCCGCCAGCGGATCACTTGGGGGTCGTACGCGTTCCAAGATTCCTCCGGCTGCACCACCGTCCCCAGCCGCCGCCGCGACTCCAACATTCCCTTAGAGGACAGCACGCGGGTGGCTTCGCGCACCACGGAGCGGGAGACGTTGTGCCGGGCCTCAAGCTCGTCCAGGCGCAGGATCGAGTGTGGCGCCAGCGTCCCTTCGGCGATGGCCAGTCCGAGGTTCTGGACCAGCACGGAATGCAGGTCTGCCGGTGGCTCCGCCTTTGGAGTTTTCATAAATAAATCATACGGGTGGATGCAAGGGTCTTGTTTAAGTCTGCTTTATTTCTCTATGATCGCTTCCAGAGCAGATGTAAAGATGCATTTGCAGCCGGCTGGGCGTTCTCGCCAGCCCTGAAAACCAAAGGAAGTCGTAATGAAGCGACGTTCAATTGCGAAGTACGCTGCGGTCGCCGCGGTCCTGTCCCTGGGGCTGACCGCCTGCGGCGGCGCCAGCGGCAGCACGGATGCCAAGACCTCCGGCACGGTCCGGGTCACCCTGGCGAACCATGTCTGGACCGAAGGCATCAAGGCCGCCATTCCGGAATTCGAGAAGTCCAGCGGACTCAAGGTCGAACTGACCCAACTGGGCGAGGACCAGCTCTCGGACCAGTACAACGTCAAGCTCAACGCCGGCAGCGACGAGATCGACGTGATGATGTACCGCCCGCTCCAGGAAGGCAAGACGTTCGCGAAGAACGGCTACCTCGCGGACCTGACGTCCAAGGTCTCCTCGGACGCCACGTGGGACTGGAAGGACTACCAGGAGGGCCCCGTCAAGGCCACCACCGCTGACGGCAAGGTGGTCGGCGTCCCGATCATCACCGAGCGCGAAGTCCTCTACTACCGCAAAGACCTGCTGAAGGCCGCCGGCCTGGCGGTTCCCAAGACCATGGACGAGCTCGAGGCCGCGGCCAAGGCCATCAAGGCTTCCTCCCCGGACACGGCCGGCTTCGTGGCCCGCACCGGCAAGTCCGCCGCCGTCACCCAGTTCTCCAGCTTCCTGTACAGCTTCGGCGGCGACTTCACCGACGCCAGCGGCAAGTCCGCCGTCAACTCCGACGCCGCGAAGAAGGCCTACGCGTTCTACGGCGGCCTGATCAAGAACTACGGCCCCGCCAACGTCAGCACGGACATGAGCTGGCCCGAGGCGATGGCTATCTTCACGCAGGGCAAGGCCGCCTTCTACACCGAGGCCGATTCGCTCTACAAGAACGCCACCGATCCGGCCAAGTCCAAGGTCGCCGACACGGTCGGCTTCGCCGCACTGCCGGCCGGCCCCGCAGGTTCCAAGCCGTACAACATCCCGTCCTGGGGCCTCGCCATCAACCAGGCATCAAGCAACCAGGACAACGCCTGGAAGTTCATCCAGTGGGCCACCAGCAAGGAACGCACCCTCGAAGCACAGAAGGCCGGCGTCCCCGGACCGCGCGCCTCTGTCTGGGCTGACCCGGCCGGAACCTCCACCTACCCGAAGGACCTCGCCGAGGCCATCACCGCCAGCGCCAAGAACGGCGTCGGACACGACCGTCCCCAGGTCCTCACCGTAGGCAAGGCCCGCGAAATCGTGGGCGGCCCGATCGTCGCCACCATCACCGGCGCTGACGGTTCCGCCGCAGCCGACACGGCGCACGACGCCTTCCAGAAGTTCCTGGACACCGAAAAGAAGTAGCACGGCCGGCGCGCTACGCGCCTGCCGCACTACCCGCGTCACGCACCATCCAGCCCCGGCGGGACGGCAGTCCGCTGCCGTCCCGCCGCGGCCAGCTCTTCACTTCACCCCCAACTCCTTAGGTGAGCCATGTCTGTACTGACCCCTCCCCGCAGCGCGCCATCCCGGAAGGCCGCCCGCACCCCTAGCGCACGCGAGAACTTCTCGGGCTGGGCCAACCGGCACCGCAAGTGGCTCTTCGCCGCCCCCGCCATGATCTTCGTCGGCGTCCTGATCGTCTTCCCGCTGGCCTGGACCCTGTACCTGAGCCTGACAGATTCGCAGGGCTCGGTTAGGGCTGCCTCCGAGTTCGTCGGCCTGCAGAACTACCTCACGGTCCTGTCCGACGTCGAACGCTTCTGGCCCGCCGTCGGCCGCACGCTCAGCTTCACCGGCGTTGCCCTCGTCTGCGAGGTGGTGCTCGGCATGTGCATCGCGCTGCTGCTGTGGCGCCCGTTCCGCGGCGAAAAGTGGGTCCGCGTGGCCATCCTGCTTCCGCTCGTCGCCACCCCCGTGGCGGTCGGCATGATGTGGCGGCTGATCTTCGACCCCAACATCGGCTTCGTCAACCAGCTGCTCGGTATGGTCGGCATTCCCGCCCAGCCCTGGCTCTCCGGCCAGGACACGGCGCTCGGCACCACCATTTTCATGGACGTGTGGCAGTGGACCCCCATGGTGGTCCTGATCCTGCTGGCCGGGCTGACCTCCCTCTCCGAGGAGCCCGACGAGGCGGCCCGGATGGACGGCGCCAACGCCTTCCAGCGCTTCTTCTTCATCACGCTGCCCCTCATGATGCCGACCGTGATCGTCGCCGTCCTGCTCCGGGGCATCGACGCCCTGAAGACCTTCGACATCCTCTACGCCACCAAGGGCAAAGGCGGCGGGTCCTTCCACGAAGTGGAGACGCTGAACGTCTACGCCTACGGGCTGAGCTTCGACTACAACCAGTACGGGCTGTCCTCCGCGGTGCTGATCCTGTTCTTCATGATCATCATCGGCTCCATGTGGCTGCTGACCATGCGCAAGAAAGCGGTAAGCAAATGACCGTATTGTCCGAAAACACCGAACCCCAAACCGTCCCCACCGCGTCGCCCAACCCGGCGCCGCGCCCCCGGAAGCCGCTGGGCACCCGCGCGTACAAGGTGTTCCGCGTCGCCGCACTGGTGGCTGTGGTGCTGTTCCTGATCGCCCCGCTGTTCTGGATGCTCCTGGCCTCCCTCAAGACCAACGTGGACATCTACGACACCGGCAAGTCGTTCTTCTTCACCCCCACGTTCGAGAACTACGCCAATGTGCTGCAGCGGAACAACTACCTCGTCTTCATCTTCAACAGCTTCTGGGTGGCCTTCGTCTCCACGGCCCTGTCGCTGGTCCTGGGCGTGCCCGCCGCCTACGCCATGAGCCGGTTCACGATGCACCGCTCGGCCCTCGTAGTCCTGATGGCCCGCGTCATCCCCGGCGTCTCCCTGCTGGTGCCCTGGTACTACGTCTTCTCCAACCTGAAGATGGTGGGCGGCTTCGAGGTCCTGATCCTGAGCCACATGTTCGTCGCGCTGCCGCTGATCGTGTACATCATGATGAGCTACTTCGATTCCCTGCCGCTGGAGCTGGAGGAATCGGCCCAGGTGGACGGCCTCACCCCGATCGGCGCCTTCCGCCGCATCACCCTGCCGCTGTCCGTCGCCGGCATGGCCACCGCCGGCATCCTGTCCTTCATCTTCTCGTGGAACAACTTCATGTTCGCCCTGGTGCTCTCCGGCTCCAAGACCAAGACCCTGCCGGTCGCGATCTTCGACTTCGTCTCCTACGCCAGCATCGATTGGGGCGGACTCATGGCGGCCGCCACCGTGGTCACCATCCCGATCATGATCATTGCGCTCTTCACGCAGAAGTACATCGTCTCCGGCATGACCGCCGGCGCGACCAAGGGCTAGGCAACAGATGACACTCATCAGCAGGATTGAAACGTTCCTCGTCGCGCCGCGCTGGCTCTTCGTCCGGATCGAGACGGACAGCGGGATCGTCGGCTGGGGCGAGGCGAGCTGTGAAGGCCGCAGCGAAACCGTGCGCACCGCCGTCGACCAGCTCTCCGAGCTGCTCATCGGCAACGATGCACTCCGGATCGAGGACCACTGGCAGGTCATGACCAAGGGGTCCTTTTACCGTGGCGGGCCCATCCTGGCCAGCGCCGTGTCCGGTTTGGACCAGGCCCTCTGGGACATCGCCGGCAAGCACTTCAACACCCCCGTGCACCAGCTGCTCGGCGGCCACGTCCGGGACCGGATCCGGATGTACGGCTGGGTGGGCGGGGATGAGCCCAACGAGGTGGCCGACCAGATCAGCGCGCAGCTGGAGGTCGGGCTCACGGCTGTCAAGATGAACGCCAGCGGCCGGATGAGCCCCATCGCCTCCGTGGCCGAGCTCGACGGCGTCGTCCGCCGGGTGGCAGCGGCCCGTGAGGTCCTCGGCGACCACCGTGACGTGGCCGTGGACTTCCACGGCCGCTTCAGCCTCGCCAATGCCCGCCGGGTGGCGCCGCTGCTGGAGCCGTACCGGCCCTTCTTCCTCGAAGAACCGGTGGTCCCGGAAAACACCCACCTGCTGCGCGAGTTCACCTCCTCCACCACGACGCCGGTCTCCACCGGCGAGCGGCTGTACAGCCGGCAGGAATTCCTGCCCGCGCTGCAGGCCGGCATCGCCGTGGCCCAGCCGGACCTCTCCCACGCTGGCGGCATCACCGAGGTCCGCAAGATCGCCTCGCTCGCCGAAATCTACGAGGTCCAGCTCGCCCCGCACTGCCCGCTGGGCCCGCTGGCGCTGGCCGCCTGCCTGCAGGTGGGCTTCGCGACACCCAACTTCCTGATCCAGGAACAAAGCATCGGCATCCACTACAACCAGGGCGCCGAAGTGCTGGACTACGTGGTGGACAAGTCCCCGCTGAAGTTCGTGGACGGGCACATCGAACGGCTCACGGGCCCGGGCCTGGGCATCGAGATCGATGAGGCCGTGGTCCGTGCCGCGGACAAGCGCGGGCACGCCTGGCGCGGTCCCGTCTGGCGGCATCCCGACGGCGCGTTCGCCGAGTGGTGAGCGCCCCCGTGCCGAGCCCGGATCTGAATGCCCCGACGAAAGAGAAGCCTGACATGGAGAACACCCTGACGCCCGAATCACTGCTGGCCGGCATCCGGGCGACCCGGCTGGTGGCAATTGTGCGCGGCACGGACGGGGCAGCCGCCGCGAAGGCAGCCCTCGCGGCGATGGAGGAGGGCTTTCGGTACGTCGAGATTGCGCTCACTACACCGGGGGCCCTGGAAGCGATCCGTGAGGTCCGCGCGGCCGCCCCTGCGGGCTGCTTCGTCGGGGCCGGAACCGTGCTGACGGCCCAGGACGTTCACCGGGTTGCCGAGGCGGGCGGCCAGTTCATGGTGACGCCGTCGCTGGCAGAGTCGATCGCCGAATCGGCCCGGCTCGAATTGCCCGTGCTGGCAGGTGCACTGACTCCCAGCGAGGCCTATGAAGCCATGAACCGGGGCGCCACCGCGGTGAAGCTCTTCCCCGCGTCGATCGGCGGACCGGGGTACCTCAAGGCGCTCCGCGATCCCTTCCCAACGATCCCGTTCATCGCCGTCGGCGGCGTCGGGCTGGATGAGGCAGCGGGCTACTGGGAAGCCGGCGCCATCGCCGTCGGGCTCGGCGGACCGCTGTTCGGCGACGCCGGCTCCGGTGGAGACCTCGCACCAATGCGGGAACGGGCCCGCGGATTCGTGGCCCTGGCCACCGAATTCAGCCGTCCGCGCGCGGAGAGCCTGCGGTGATGGCCGCTGTGGCCAGCGCCTCCGCACCGCAGGCCGTTGACCTGCTCACCTTTGGCGAGTCCATGGTCTCGCTGCGGTCCACCGGGCCGCTGTCCGCCGGCGGCACCCTGGGCATGCACGTGGCCGGGGCGGAATCGAACGTGGCCGTCGGGGTTGCCCGGCTCGGGCACAGGGTCACCTGGGCCGGGGTGGTCGGCGCCGACCCGCATGGCGAGTACATCCTGCGGCAGCTGCGCGCCGAGGGGATCGGGCTGCTGCACCGGATTGATGCCGCACGGAACACCGGGGTGATGTTCCTCGAACAACGCACGGCGGATGTCACCCGGGCTTTCTACTACCGCGCCGGTTCCGCCGGGTCCACCCTCGGCCGGGAGGACCTGGACCATGCCTTGAGCGCCGGTGCCCGGATCCTGCATCTGACCGGCATCACCGCGGCCCTCAGCCCCGACGCCAGGAAGGCCGTGGAGTACGCGGCCGAGCGCGCCGCCGCCGACGGCATGGAAGTCTCCCTTGACGTCAATTACCGCAGCAAGCTCTGGTCCCGGGAGGAGGCCCGCGCTGTGCTCACTCCGCTCACCCGGCACGCCAGCATCGTGATCGCCTCCGACGACGAACTCGGGCTGGTCGCGGCTGCTCCCGGGGCCGGGCCGGCCAGAACTTGCGACGCCGACGCCGGTGCGGACGCCGCCGAAACGGCCATGGCAACCGAACTGCTGGACCGCGGGGTCCGTGAGGTCGTGGTCAAACGCGGGGCTGCCGGCGCCGGCGTCCACACCGCCGACGGGCGCTGGGAGGCTCCCGCCGTCCCCGTGACCAGCATCGATACCGTGGGGGCCGGGGACGCCTTCACCGCTGGCTACCTTTCGGCCCTGCTCGACGGCGCCGACGTGGCCGGCCGCCTGCAGCGCGGCGCCCTGGCCGGAGCCTTTGCCGTCAGCACCGCGGGCGACTGGGAAGGCCTGCCGGGCCGCGCTGAGCTGGCACTGCTCGGGAGCACCCCGGGCGGAACGACGCAGCGCTGACCCCGGCCCGGGCGGCTGACCCGGGCCGCCGCCGAGGCCGCGTCGCTGGCGCCGCTGGCGCCCCGCAGCTAAGACACTCCCTGAAAGACCAGAAAAGGACCTGTTGTGAAAATCATTGCTGCTGAAGTCTTTGTGACCAGCCCCTCCCGGAATTTCGTGACGCTGCGGATCACCACCGAGGACGGGGTGACCGGGATCGGGGACGCGACGCTGAACGGGCGTGAGCTCGCGGTGGCCGCGTATTTGAAGGAGCACGTCGCGCAGCTGCTGATCGGCAAGGATCCGCACCGGATCGAGGACACCTGGCAGTTCCTGTACCGGTCCTCGTACTGGCGCCGGGGCCCGGTGACGATGGCCGCGATCGCCGCGGTGGACATGGCGCTGTGGGACATCAAGGGCAAGCTTGCCGGGATGCCGGTCTACCAGCTGCTGGGCGGGGCGTCCCGGAACGGGCTGCGCGCCTACGGGCACGCCTCCGGCGCGGACCTGCCCTCGCTGTTCGATTCGGTCCGGGAGCACCTGGAGCTGGGCTACAAGTCGATCCGGATCCAGACCGCGGTCCCGGGGATCAAGGCCGTGTACGGGGTCGCGGCGCAGGCCCAGGCCTCCGGGGAGCGGTATGACTATGAACCGGCCGGGCGCGGCGCGTTCCCGCAGGAGGAGGACTGGGACACCCGGGCCTACCTGCGGCACCTGCCGACGGTGTTCGAGGCGGTGCGGAACGAGTTCGGCCCGGAGATCCCGTTGCTGCATGACGGGCACCACCGGATGACCCCGATCCAGGCCGCGAAGTTGGGCAAGGCGCTGGAGCCGTACGACCTGTTCTGGCTCGAGGACTGCACCCCGGCCGAGAACCAGGAGGCGCTGCGCCTGGTCCGGGCGCACACCACCACCCCGCTGGCGATCGGGGAGATCTTCAACACCGTCTACGATTACCAGACCCTGATCAAGGAACAGCTGATCGACTACGTCCGGGCCGCGTCCACGCACTTCGGCGGGATCAGCCCGTTGAAGAAGGTGATGGACTTCGCCGCGCAGTACCAGATCAAGTCCGGCTTCCACGGCCCCACCGACATCTCCCCGGTCGGGTTCGCCGCGCAGCTGCACGTGGGCCTGGCGATCCACAACTACGGGATCCAGGAATACATGCAGCACTCGGATGCGACGAACGAGGTCTTCGAGCAGTCCATGACGTTCGTGGACGGCTACCTGCACCCGGGCGAGGCGCCGGGCATCGGCGTCGAATTCAACGAGGAAGCCGCCGCCGCGTTCCCCTACCAGCAGGCCTACCTGCCCTACAACCGCCTCGTGGACGGCACCGTTCATGACTGGTGACCAGACCCTCACCGGTGACCAGACCCTGGCCGGTGACCAGGCCATGCCCGGTCACTGTCCCTGAAACGCCAAAAAGGTCCCGGGCGGCGAGTCGATGCTCTGCCGCCCGGGACCTGGCTTTTTAAGTCCGGCTCTCAGCGTCCGGTTTGCCGATGGCTCAGCTCAGTGAACGAGCTCGCGGGTCATGCCGAAGGGGACCTGGTCGGAGAGGGCCGCGGTGTAGTGGCCGGGCTTGTGCCGCGTGAGCAAAATGCCGTGCGTCCCCGTGGTCATGGCGAGCTGCTGCAGCCCGCGGACGGCGTCGTTGAGTCGTTCGTCGAGGACGCGCCGGCTATCGACTTGGATCTCAATGGACTGGGTGGTGGTGGTCATAGCTCTGTCTTTCTTGGAGTACTTCTAGTCGGCCCCAATGGATTCAGGAACAGTAACGTCATATTTATTGACACGTCAAATCCCTTCAGGGGCAACTTTCGGTCCGGAAATACGGGTCCGGCGGGCCGGGTGCCGTTGACCTGCGGTTCCTTTCGTTCCGGGACCTTTGGCCCTAGCCATCTGCGGGGCACGCCGAGAGATGCTCATGGACGCAGACGACGCTGCCGTCCAGGGCCCGGGAAAAGATGATGGTCTCGCGCTCATCGCTTGTATCGCGGCCACCGTCCCGGTCAATCTGGACTGTCGTGGCCACCCGGTGCGAAAACACCGCAGTAGCCCCCAGGAGCTGGATATCCTGCTCGCTGCTCCGGCAGTCCAGCACCCGCCAGCCGCCGGCGAGCCAGCTGTCCCAGAGAGCCCGGTAGGCGGACCGCGAACCAAGGCTCTGGGCTTCCGGATGGAAGATGAATGTCGCCTGGGGGCTGAAGGCTGCAAAGTAGGCCTCGGTGTCCGTGGCCGCGAAGGCGGCGACCAGTCGGTCCGCTGCCTCCTGCACCTCTTCCCGGCTGAGCGCGCCGGGCACTGTCGGCTGCAGCACCGTCGGCTTCAGTACTGTCGGCTCCAGCGCCGGAACGGGCAGCGGCCGGGCCACGGCCCGGAGAGGGGCGCCGTCGGCCCCGGGGATATTGAGCGGAAAGAGGAAGACCTCGACGTCGGATCCTGCGTCCCTGGCCCTCTGGACCTGCTCCAGCCCGGTGAGGTTTTCCACGATGATGCAGCCGTTTCCGGCCAGGATGGCGTGGGCGGGGAAGCCGCCCTCCGCCGGGTTCCCGTCCCAGGTACTGGGGGAGCTGGGGTCCACGCTGAGGGCATCCAGGCCAACGGCGCGGTAGCCGCGGTCCACGATCAGTTGCGCCGCAGCAGCCTCGAGCCACGGGTGCTTGAGGTACTCGTCGGTTCCCCAGGCCGCGGCGCAGCCGGTGTGCAGGAGCAGGATTTTCGCTGGATTCCCAGGGCCCGCAGGATTCCCGGGATCCACAGGCGAGCCCGCCGGGGCGATCCCTGCCAACTGCGCGGCGGTAATGGCGCCGCCGCCGGCCACACCCCGGACGTCCACAATTTCGGCGATCCCCCCGAAGTGGGACAGCGGCAGTTCGTCCAGGGCCGCCCAGCCGTCGCCCACATGCAGGGGTGCGTCGGCGTGGGTGCCCGAATGGGAGCCCAGCGCGAGGGAGAGCACATTGGCGCCGTCGGCCTCCACGGTCAGCGCCGATGCGATCCTGACCTCCGGATCTCCTGGGTAGACAGGCATTCCGGTGCGGAGCGGAACGCTGAGATCGAACCACGTCACGGCTGGCCCACCAGCTCCGGGTCCCGGTCGCCGGGCAAGCCCGGCGCAGCAGCCTCGGGGGCTACGGCCGGCACGGTATTGCCGGCTGCATCCCTCACCGGCGGCACCGCGGTGTCCTTCGAGGGGATCCAGCGCGGCCCGGCGGCGGGGAACACCCCGCGCGGCTCCGGGAAGATCCACAGCAGCCCGAGGTAGAGGACAGCAGCAAGGGCCAGCGATGCCGGCAGGCTGATGTCCACGCCGCCTGCCAGGTTGCCCAGGGGGCCCTGGAACTGGCCGGGCATGTTCACCAAACTCAGCCCGGCTGCGGCGCTGACCAGCCACGCGGTCATGCCGCGCAGGTTCCAGCCGTGGTTGAACCAGTACCGTCCGCCACTCTGGCGCCGGTTGAACACCTGGAGGGCATCGGCGTCGTACCAGCCGCGGCGGGTGATGAAGCCGATGATCATGACCACCATCCACGGTGCGGTGCAGGTCACGATCAGGGTGGCGAACGTGGAAATGCTCTGGACGAGGTTGAAGGCGAAACGGCCGGCGAAGATGAATGCGATCGCCAGGATCCCGATGAAGAGGGTGGCCTGGACCCGGTTGAACCTCGGGAAGACGCTGCTGAAGTCAAGGCCGGTGCCGTACAGGGAGGACGCCCCGGTGGACATGCCGCCGATCAGGGCTATGGCGCACAGCGGCACGAAATACCAGGCCGGGGAAACCGCCAGCAGGCCGCCGACGTAGTTCGGCGCCGCCGGGTCCATGAATTCCGGCGCCTTGGTGGCGATGATGGACGCCGTGGCCAGGCCAAAGACGAACGGAATAAGAGTTGCCAGCTGGGCCAGCAGCGCCGCACCCATGACCCGGCGCTTCGGTGTGGTGGTGGGGATGTATCGCGCCCAGTCGCCCAGGAAAGCGCCGAAGGAGATGGGGTTGGACATGACGATCAGCGCTGCGCCGATGAACGCCGGAATGAATCCTGCCATGCCGACGCCGTCGAATCCGGTCCCGAAGGTGCCCTCAAAGTTCAGGTTGAAGTCGCCCGCGAAGGCGATAAAGCCTACAACGAACAGCAGGGTGGCCGCCGTGACGGCAATCTTGTTCACCAGCAGCATGAACTTGAACCCGTACACACAGACAACCAGGACGAGTCCACCAAAGAGGCCGTAGGCGACGGCGAACGAGCCCATGTCCTGCGGCAGGCCAACCAGCCGGTTCAGGCCACCCACGAGGGCATCGCCGGAACTCCAGACCGAGATGGAGAAAAACGCCAAGGCAGTCAGCAAGGACAGGAATGATCCAACCACCCGGCCGTGCACGCCCAGGTGGGCGGAGGAGGACACCGCGTTGTTGGTCCCGTTCGTGGGACCGAAGACGGCCATGGGTGCCAGCAGGAGAGCGCCGACCACCAGGCCTGTCACCGTCGCGGCAAGCCCCTGCCAGAATGACAGGCCGAACAGGATTGGAAATGCGCCCAGGAAGGCTGTGGCAAAGGTGTTGGCCCCGCCGAACGAAACCCTGAACAGGTCAAAGGCGCTCGCATTGCGGTCCTTCTCCGGTATCCGTTCGATGCCGTAGGTCTCCACATCGGTGACCTTTCCGCGGCTCCGCCCCGCGCGGGCACCGGCAGGCTGTTCCTCGACCATTGTTGTTCTCCATCCAGCTCGTCGTTGATTCTGCAAGAGTTGCTTAGTAAGCATCACAAGTTGCCTTGGGGGCTACATTGTCTGCTTGGGAGGCTACACTGTGAAGCGGCTCACAGCAACGTCCTGCCGCCGTCCGGGCGCAAGGTTACGCTCGCGGACGGTCGCCACGCCCGCCGTGCAGGAGGTCCCGGCTGGCCATTTGCCTACCGCTGCGCCCATAAGAGGGGATAATCGTCAGCGGGACTATCCACAACACGCGCAAAGGCGGCACGGCGACATGGCAAAGGCTCAGACAGGCAAACCGCAGGGCCGGTGGCGGATGTTCCACGATAAGTTCGTCGTGGAGGAGCGGTTCATGAGCGCGCAGGGGCGGCGGAACCTCTACCGCATCGCGGGCGGCCTCATGATCGCGGGCGTCGTGCTCTTCGTGATGCTGCTGGTCGCCGTCATCCAGAAGGACGGCATCTCGGCAGTGGACGAGCCCGTGCGGTTGTGGCTCCTGACCCTGCGGGGCGATCCGACCACCCTGATCATGATCATCCTCGCGATCGTCTTCGGTCCCATCGGCCTGCCGATCATCGTCCTTATCGTGACGGTGGCCTGGGGCTTGCTTGCCAAGCACGCCTGGCGGCCGATGCTCCTCGCCGGCGCCATGCTGACCGGCGTGATCCTGGCGCAGGTCATCGGCCGGACTGTGGAACGCCACCGGCCTCCGCTGGATCTCATGCTCTTCGGCGCCGACTCCACCTTCTCCTTTCCTTCCGGCCACGTCCTTGGCGCATGCGATTTTCTGCTGGTCACCACTTATCTGGTCTTTTCGCGCCGGAAGAATCCCCGGACCGCCGTCATTGCCTTCATCGTGGCGGGGATCGGCATTTTCTTCGCCGCCATCAGCCGCCTTTACCTCGGCTACCACTGGCTGACCGATGCCCTGGCCGCCTTTTCGATCTCGCTCGTTGTACTGGGCGGCGTCATCGCCGTGGACACGTGGCGGACGGCCCGGATTCCGGGCGAACAGATCACCGGAACGCTCTCCGCGGCGGACGCCAGCCAGGACTGAGCGCCGTCAGCGGGCGCGCGCCCGCTTGAGCTCGGCCCGCAGCCGGGCGTTGGCTGCCTCCAGTTCCATCACCTTGGCCACGCCGGCCAGGTTAAGGCCCTCGGCCAGCAGTTCGCCGATCCGCCGGAGCGCCGCGAGGTCGGAGTCGCTGTACTGCCGGGTGCCACCGGCAGTGCGGTCTGGCGCGAGGAGTCCCCGGCGCTCGTAGAGCCGGATATTCTGCTGTCCCGTGCCCACCAGCTCTGCCACTACGGAGATGGCGTACAGGCCTGTACCCGCGCCGCGGTCCGCCATGGTCTTCCTCCCGTTCCCGTACTTCCCTCTTGCAGCAGTGTGCCACCGGTGCTATAAAAAATCTATACCCACCACTACAGAAAAACGGCGGTGGGTTGTGAAGATGAAGACCAACTCGCGCTAAAGGAGTGGGAAATGATGTTAATTCGGACAGACCCGTTCCGTGACTTTGACCGGCTCGCCCAGCAGGTCTTCGGGACGGCGGCGCGCCCAGCGGCCATGCCCATGGACGCGTGGCAGGAGGACGGCGTTTTCGTCGTCGCGTTCGACCTTCCGGGGGTCAATGTCGACTCGATCGGGCTCGACATTGAGCGTAATGTCCTGACGGTCCGGGCGGAACGGCGGGACCCGGTCCAGCCCAACGTGGAACTGACGGTCTCGGAACGCCCCCGCGGCGTCTTCAGCCGCCAGCTGATCCTCGGCGACACCCTGGACACGGAACACGTTAAGGCGCACTACGCCGACGGCGTCCTGACCCTCCGGATCCCGGTGTCAGAGGCAGCCAAGCCACGGAAGATTGAGATCACCCGTTCGCAGGACAAAATGCAGGAGATCGGTAAGTAAGTCCCCGGAGCCGGCGCGGCGCTTGAAAGCACCGCGCCGGCTCCGGCCCTATGCAGCGGAGGCCGACCATGCCCGGCAGGAACCCTGATCCCCGCGGCTACTATGCGTTGTTGCACGTCTCGCCGGAGGCGAGCCGGCAGGAAATTGGCCGCGCCTTCCGGGCGCTGATGCGCCGGCACCATCCCGACAGGCACCATGCGGACATGCGCCAGTTGGAGACCGCCCTTCCCGACGGCGGCGACGCCAGCGCGATTCTGCGCGCTTTCGCCGTGCTGCGGGACGCCAGGACCCGGGCGGAGTACGACGCCGGCAGCTGGCGGGCCGACGTCCAGAGCGGCCAGAACCTCCAGGACGGCGTGAACGGCTCCGGCGGCCGCGACATCCCGGTGTGCATCATCCGACGTCGGGATCCCCTTGTGCGCGTGCTGCCCGTGCGCTGGGAATCCGGGCCGTGACGGGGAACCCCTGGGTGGGCGAGGCGGAGCAGCGCACGTCAAACGGTGCATGTCGTGGCGCCCGCCCCCGGGGAAGCCTAAGATCAGTCAACCAACTCCTGAAACTACATAGAGGTCTCCACCGATGAACGCTTCCGCCAAGGATCTGGCTTCCCTTCTTCCGCCCGGCTTCACCCTGGGCGTGGCTACCTCAGCCTTCCAGATCGAGGGTGCGCTCGATGAAGACGGCCGCGGCCCGTCCGGTTGGGACGCCTTCGCCGCGAAACCGGGGTCGATCGTGGAGGACCACAGTCCTGCCGTCTCCTGCGACCACTACCACCGGATGCCAGAGGACGTGGCACTGATGAAAGAACTGGGAATCGACTCGTACCGGTTTTCGTTGTCCTGGTCCAGGATCCAGCCCGGCGGCAGCGGGCCCGTGAACCCCGCCGGACTGGACTTCTACGACCGGCTGATCGACCTGTTGCTCGCCAACGGCATTTCCCCCATGGCCACGCTCTACCACTGGGACACCCCGCTGCCCCTGGATGAGGCCGGCGGCTGGATGAACCGGGATACGGCCCACCGGCTGGGCGACTTCGCCGCCATCGCCGCAGCCGCGTTCGGGGACCGCGTTTCCCGATGGGTGACTGTCAACGAACCCGCCACAGTCACCACCAACGGCTACGCCCTGGGCATGCACGCGCCCGGCGAGGCGCTCATGCTCAAGGCGCTTCCCAGCGTGCACCACCAGCTGCTGGGCCACGGCCTGGCGCTCCAGGCGCTGCGTGCCGCCAAGGTGCAGGGCGAAATCGGCATCACCAACGTGTACTCGCCAATGGTTCCGGCCACCGCCAACCCGCTGGATGCGGTCAGCGCCGGACTCATGGATCTGGCGCAGAACCGGCTCTACGCCGACCCCGTGCTGCTGGGCAAGTACCCGGACATCATTCGGGCCGCCACATTTTTTTCATCGTCATTCAACCCCTCCAGCGAAGACATGGAGCTGATTTCCCAGCCCCTGGATTTCTACGGCCTGAACTATTACATGCCCACCCGCGTCGGGGCGGGCCCGGGGGAGGGGGCCGTGCCGGCCGGCATGGCCGAGGCCATGGGGGATGATCTCAGCGGGACACCCGGTGCGCCCTTCCACATCGCGGCGTTCCCGGACACCGCGACCACGGCCTACGGCTGGCCGGTCAAGCCCGAATACATGTCGGTTGCCTTGGCTGAGGTGGCCGACCGCTACCCGGATCTGCCGCCGGTCTACATCACCGAGGGCGGGGCCAGCTTCGAGGACGTGGTGGTCCAGTGCGTCGGGTCGGACCGCCGGATGGTTCCGGATGAACGGCGCCTGCGTTACCTCGCGGACCACATCGGCACGGCCCTGGAAGCGACCCGTCCCGGCGGTGCGGCCGAGGCCATGGATCTTCGTGGCTACTATGTGTGGTCCTTCATGGACAACTTCGAATGGTCCGCCGGCTACAAGCAGCCGTTCGGCCTTGTGCACGTCGATTTCGACACCCAGGTCCGCACACCGAAGGCCTCCTACTACTGGCTCCAAGAGTTGCTTGCGGCCCGGACCGCGGCGGCCGCCGCGCAACCGGCCGGCGGACGGCTGGATGGAGCGCCTGCCGCCGGACAGAAGGCTGGAGCGGTTGGCCACGGACAGCAGGACGGAACTGCCGACGTCGGGGAGCCCAGCCCCGCGGGCTGACGCCCTTAAAGCAAGTTCAACCTAAAGCAGATCCAGGTCCTGCAGGCCCTTGGCGAGTCCGGCGCCGTCGGGCGAATAGAGCCACGGGACGGATGATTCCGAGTGGTCTCCAGTGTCGGAGTGGCCGCCGGCGAAGACGGCCTCGCTGGCCGAGAGCTGCCGGATGCCGATTGCGGCGACCTGCTCCGGGTGCTCCTGCGCGAAGCCGGAGTAAATCTCTTCATCGTGCTGGCCGTTGTCGCCGAACAGCAGCCAGCGCATGTTCGGGAACTCCTGGGCCAGCAACTCAAGGTTCCGCCGTTTGTGGTCCTGGCCGCTGCGGAACCAGCGGTCGTGGGTCAGCCCCCAGTCCGTGAGCAGCAGGGCGCCCGAGGGATAGAGGTTCCGGGCGATGAAGCGAGCCAGGGTGGGTGCCGCGTTCCACGGCCCGGTGGACAGGTAGATCACGGGCGCCTCCGGGTGCTCCACCTTGAGCCGATCCATCAGGACGGCCATGCCAGGCGTCGCCATCCGGGCGCGTTCGTTCAGGACGAAGGTGTTCCACAGCGCCAGGAACGGCCGGGGGAGGGCCGTGACCATGATGGTGTCGTCAATATCCGAGACAATGCCCAGCTTGGTATCCGGGGAGATCACGAAAATCCTGGCCTCGACCGGTTCCGTTCCTTCGGCCCGCAGCACGGCTGTATGCCAGCCCGGGGTCAGCGCCACGTGCACCAGGGTGTCCACCAGGCCGCCGCGGTCGGTGTGCACGCGCGTGGTGACGCCGCCGATCTGGATCTCCACTTCGGTGAACTGGACCGGCACACTCGTGAAGGCGCGCCAGCCGCGGACGTTCTGGTTGCCGTTGAGGGCCAGCCGCTCCGCCTTGCTGCCGGGGGCGGGCCTGCTGGTGAGGACCACGCGGCCAAGCAGCCTGACCCACTCTGTCGAGCCGTAGCCTTGATAGGCGACGGTCTGCGGGGTGAACTTCCAGCTCCGGGCCGTCTTGAGGCGAACCCCGTTCACGGCGTCGGACACCCAATGGGCGAGCCGGAAGGCCCTGTTGCCGGATACGGGCAGCTGTTGCGCTGGTTGCGACGCCAATTCCATGCCTCCACTCTCCCACAGTGCCGGGCTCGGGCAGTGCCGGCGGGGTCCGGCGTGGGCGCCCCAGTGACGCCGGGTTACCAGCGTGGCGGGTCACCCAGCAGCCCGCACAGTGTGGCGGCGTTGCGGACGGCGTTGCCGCCGCCGTCGTTGTTGAAATACGCGTAGACGTCTTTCCCGCCGGCCTGCCACTCGCGGATCCGGTCCGCCCACCAGCGCAGGTCGTCATCGGAATAGGATCCGCCGTACAGGAAGTCGTGGTCCGGGCCGTGCAGCCGGATGTAGACAAACGGCGCGGTGGCGCGCAGGACGCACGGGAGCCCGGCGCCGCTCATGATGCAGTAGGCCGCGCCGTGACGTTCCAGCAGGGCGTACACGGCGTCGTCGTCCCAGCTGGGGTGGCGGAATTCCACACAGACGCGGATCCACCCCGGGAGCGCCGCCAGGAAGTAGTCCAGCCGGGCATCATCCCGTGCTAGGCCCGGGGGGAGCTGGACGAGCAGCACGGCCCGCTTGTCGCCGAGTTCGTGCCAGCACCGGGTGATCCGGTCCGCCCAGACCTCCGGGGCGTAAAGCTTCTTGGCGTGCGTCAGGCCGCGGGGAGCCTTGACGGAGAGGGCGAAACCGTCGGGCAGGCGGCGGCGCCAGCTGGCGAACGATCCCTCTTTCGGCCAGCGGTAGAAGCTGGCATTCAATTCCACGGTGTCGAAGCGGGCCGCGTAGTGTGCCAGCCTGTCCCGGGCCGGCAGGCCTGGCGGGTAGAGGACCCCGTCCCAGTGGTCATAGCTCCAGCCGGACGTGCCGATCCGCACAGCGCCCCCGTGCTCTGCCATGCCAGTCCCCTTTCCCCAAACGATGGATCCTCGTTCTCCGGCCAGTGCCGCATGCGCCGCCTCCGGTGCGCCGTCACCGTGCCGGGTGCGACGGCGGTGTGGCACTGTAAGAGTCATGGTACGCATCGAGGATTACGCAATGGTCGGGGATCTGCATACCGCGGCCCTGATCAGCACTGAAGGTTCCATCGACTGGCTGTGCCTGCCGCGCTTCGACTCACCAGCCTGTTTCAGCGCGCTCCTCGATACCCCCGCGGCCGGCCGGTGGCTGCTGGCGCCGGCAGCCGGCGGCGAATGCACGCGCCGCCGCTACCGCAAAGGCACGCTGATCCTGGAAACCGAGTGGGACCTGCCCGAGGGCAAGGTCCGGATCATTGACTTCATGCCGCCCCGCGATGAAGTGGCGGACATCGTGCGGATCGTGGTCGGTGTCCGCGGCTCGGTGCGAATGCGCGGCGAACTGGCCCTCCGGTTCGACTACGGCCATATTGTGCCGTGGGTCCGCCACGACGAGCGCGGAATCCACGCCATCGCCGGGCCCGACGCCGCCTATCTGGTGACGAAGGCGCCCCTGCGCGGCGAGCGGATGCACACCGTCAGCGACTTCACGGTCACGGCCGGGGACCGCGTGCCCTTCGTGCTGACCTGGAGCCCCAGCCATCTCCGCCGGCCGCGCTCCGTGAACCCGGAGGCGGTCCTGGCGTCCACCGAGGAGTTCTGGCTCGACTGGTCGGCGAAGTGCAAGATCACTGGGCCGCACCGGGGCGCGGTCCAGCGCTCGCTGATCACGCTCAAAGCCTTGACCTTCGCCCCCACTGGCGGCATCGTTGCCGCCGTCACCACCTCCCTGCCGGAGGAGATCGGCGGCACCCGGAACTGGGACTACCGCTTCTGCTGGCTGCGCGACGCCACCCTGACCTTGCAGGCGCTGCTGGCCGCGGGCTACACGGAGGAGGCCGGCGCGTGGCGCGACTGGCTGCTCCGCGCCGTCGCCGGGGACCCGGCGGATCTGCAGATCATGTACGGGCTCCACGGTGAACGCCGGCTGCCGGAACTCGAACTGCCGTGGCTGAAGGGCTATGAAAACTCAGCGCCGGTGCGTACCGGGAACGGCGCGGCCGGCCAGCTGCAGCTCGACGTCTGGGGCGAGGTGCTCGATTGTCTGTCCCTGACGCGGAACTCGCTCCTCAAACACTCCGACGAGGCCTGGGACGTCCAAGTGGCCCTCATGGAACATCTCGAGACAGCCTGGAGCCAGCCGGATAACGGGCTGTGGGAAATGCGGGGCCCGCAACGCCATTTCACGCACTCCAAGGTGATGGCGTGGGTGGCCGCGGACCGCATGGTCAAGGGGGTCCGGGACTACGGCCTGATTGGTCCGGCGGACCGTTGGGAGGAGCTGCGTGACACCATCCACGCCGAGGTCATGGCCAACGGGTTCGACGCCGAACGCAACACGTTCGTGCAGTCCTACGGACGGCCCGAGCTGGACGCGAGCCTCCTGCTGCTGCCCCGGGTGGGGTTCCTGGCGCCCGATGATCCGCGCATCATCGGAACCATCGACGCCGTCCAGCGCGAGTTGACGCATGACGGTTTCCTGCGCCGCTACCTGCCGGCGCAGAGTGATGACGGGCTTCCCGGTGAGGAAGGGGTGTTCCTGGCCTGCTCCTTCTGGCTGGTGGAGGCCCTGATCGGGGCGGGCCGGCGCCACGAGGCCGGGGAGCTGTTCGAGCGCCTGCTGGCGCTGCGCAACGACGTCGGACTTCTCAGCGAGGAGTGGGGCGTCGACGCCGGCCGGCAGCTGGGCAACACGCCGCAGGCCTTCAGTCACTTCGCCCTGGTGATGAGCGCGCTGGAACTGCACGAAGATGGCATCCGACGCAGCGACAGCCCGCAGCACGGCGCGGGCCGGACGCCTCCGCGGCCCGGCCGATCGCCCCGTCCCCGCCCCGCGCCGCGCCGGTAATCCGCGCCAGCCAGGCCGCGTGAGGAGTCCCCGTGGCCTGCGCCCGCTGCCGCGGTTCTCGCCGCCGTTCTGGCCCGCCTTCGGCCACCCCGGGCGGTCGGCGGGACCTTCAGCACTTTCCCTCTACCGTTAAGTAAGTACACTTACTAACATCCCGGCGGGGGATACGAGGGAACGAGGAGTGTGCAATGGCGGGGTATTTTGAGCTCGTGGACGCGCCCGACGGCGGCTACCGCATTCGGATGATGGACGGGGCAGGGCAACTGATGGCAGTTTCAGTGACGTTTCCCACCAAGAAAGCGGCAGTGGCCGGGGTGGCCCAGGCGAGGGAGATCGCCGGAACCGGCCTGATCAGGGACCGCAGCGCCGACGGCCGGTCCGCCATGCCCGGCTCGTCCGCCCGGGTGATCCGGGGGCGGCTCGGCGGTGCCGGACGCCCAACGTCCCCAACCGGGGGCTCACTGGCAGCGGGAAAGAGGGCACGGGCCCGCCACTGACCTCCGCCCATTGATCCTGGCGCACGGCCGTTGCCCCAGCCGAGAATCCGCGGGCCGAGCGGTACAGTATGGCCATGGATCCGCAGGGGAATCGGAGTTCCGGCCGTGCCCGGAAGAATCTGCTCGGCAGCGTGGCAGTGCCGCTTGTTGCCGCGGCCATGCTGCTCGCAGGTCTGGTTTTTCTCGCCCAGCCGGTGCAACAGGAGGACTTTGGCTGGTTCGCGTACGCTCCGCTGGCCACGGAGGCAGTCCTACCGCAGGGGCTCATGTTCATGGGTGCCAGCGCCTGGGCCGGGTCCGCGCTGATCGGCGTCGGGCTGCTGGTGCTGGCGTTCTGGTCCGGCTACCGCACGGGCCGGCAGGCCCGGGACCGCAGCGGCGACTCCCGCTAGGGCGGCACGCCACTAAAAATGTCCGCCCCGACCGCCTCCCGAGAAGACAGTTCGCGGCGGTCCGGGTGCGAAACACTGCCGTGATGTGCCGTCTCGGCGGTACGCTGGCCGGGCAGCCGCGTAACCGTCGAGGAGGACCCCATGAGCCAGCACCATACGCCCGGAAGGGTCGCCGTCGTCACCGGAGCCGGTTCCGGGATCGGCCGTGCGGTGGCCCGCCTCATGCTGTCCGAGGGCTACCGGGTGGTCCTGGCGGGACGGCGGGAAGAGCTGCTCCGCGAGACCGCGGCCGGCCACCGCCAGGCGCTCGCGGTCCAGTGCGATGTCACCGTCCCCGACGACGTCGAGCGGCTCTTCGCCGCGGCCTTGGGCCAGTGGGAACGGGTGGACGTGCTCTTCAACAACGCCGGTGTGTTCGGCCCCGCCGCCTCGGTGGACGAGATCACCATGGAGGACTGGGACGCGACCGTAGCCGTGAACCTCACAGGCTCCCTCCTTTGCGCCGCGGCCGCCGTCCGGGCCATGAAGGCCCAGTCGCCCCAGGGCGGAAGAATCATCAACAACGGTTCGATCGCGGCGTATTCGCCCCGGCCGCGGACGGTGGCCTACACGGTGACCAAGCACGCGATCACGGGGCTGACCAAAAGCATTGACCTGGACGGGCGGGGGTACGGCATCACCTGCGGACAAATCGACATCGGCAACGCCGCCACGGATCTGATGGAGGAGATCGGCGTCGGCTCCGGGGCACCCCAGGCGGACGGCAGCCTGCGGACCGAGCCGACATTTGCGGTGCAGGACGCCGCCCGGGCCGTGCTGCTGATGGCCGGGATGCCGGCGTCGGCCAACGTGGGTTCCCTCGTGGTCACGGCCGCGGGCATGCCGTACATCGGGCGCGGCTGAGGGCCCGGACCGGCTTGTGGGGCCCCGGCTGCGGGGCCCGATGAGCGGTTAGAGGGGCAGGAGGGCGGACAGGTCCGCGCGCAGTCCCGAGGCCGCAACCTGGCCGGCCGCGACGGCGTCTGCCCAGCTCAAACGCCCGCTGACCATCGCCAGCCAGGTGGCGGCGTCGCACTCGATGACATTAGGCGGGGTGCCGCGCGTGTGCCGCGGGCCCTCCACGCACTGCGTGACGCCGAACGGCGGGACGCGCACTTCCACGGAGTTGCCGGGTGCCCGCGCGCTGACTTCCTCCAGCGAGTAGCGCACCGCCGTCGCGATCGTGGTGCGCGGGACGGTGCCGGTTGCCTCAGCGCCGGTTCCGCCGGCGCTGGTTACTTTGGCTCCCGGCGCGGCCGGGTTGGCGGCCTGCCATGCGGCGAGCGCCGCGCGGCCCTCGTCGACGGCGATTCGACGGCGCGATACAGCCAATTTCCTGCCTCCGGCCCTAGTCCAGCAGAGCCGCGACGGCCCGCCCGAGCCGGATCTTGCCCACCGGGCGTCCCCCGCCCAGGACGGGGTCCACCACCTTGTCCAGGACGCTGGACACCTCAGGGATTTCGACGGCGCCGGAGGCCGCCAACAGCGTCAGCCCGACCAGGGTGGTGGCCCGGATGTTGCCGTCGAGCATCTTGATGGCAACCGAGACGCCCTGGCGGGTGGCCATGACCAGCACGCCCTCGGCCCCGATCTTGGCCAGGATGCCGAGTTCGTCCATGACGATCGTGTTGGCCTGTCCGCGCCCCTGCACGGCCCACGGGTAGTCCAGCATGGACGTGGCAATCGTGGCAGCCCGTGCGTTCGAATTCTTGTCCCCCGGAGCCTTGGCCAGCTTCGAGTAGGCCCGGGCCAGCCCCGTCAGGGACACGGCAGCAACCGGCGCGCCGCAGCCGTCGATGCCCAGGTGGGCGATGTGTTCGCCGCAGTACTCCTCGATCACGGAGCGGATCCGCTGCTGCAGCGGGTGGTTGGGCTCGAGGTAGCTGTTCTTGTCCCAGCCGTTCTCTGTGCACGCCCACAGGAACGCGGCGTGCTTGCCCGAGCAGTTGAATGCAAGCCGGGACTTGCCGCGCTCAGTCTGGACCAGCCAGTTCCGGGCGGTCTCATCTTGGGGCCAGTCGGCCGGGCACTGCAGCTGGTCTTCCTTGGCTCCGGCCGCCTTGAGCATGCCCTCCACCACATCCATGTGGTCCAGGGATCCGACGTGGCTGCCGCACGCGATGGCCACCTGGGCGCCCCGCAGGGGCACTCCGGACTGCATCGATGCGAGGGCCTGCAACGGTTTGAGCGTGGACCGGGCCAGGATGGGCGCGTTAATGTCGCCGAGCTCGACCACCACGGTTCCATCCGCGGCCAGCACAACAGCCGAGCCGATATGGCGGGACTCCACGAAGCCGCTGCGTTCGATGACTGCCAGTTCGACGGCGGAGTCGACTGTGAAGGTTGCATGCGGGTTCAAAGCCATGCAGCAAGTCTATGGTGCCCGGTGCTGATACCCCGGTTATTCCACGGTCACCATGACTGACTGCCAGCCGGAGGCGCCGTCCGGGACCGGATCCGCCCGCTTGTCCGTCTGGACCTCGCCGGTGCCGTCTGTGGCGCGGACCTTGATGTAGTGCGGCCCCGGCGTGGCCTGCCAGTCGAGGGACCACTGCCGCCAGGTGATGAGGGATGCCTCATCGGAGAGCACTGCCTCGGTCCACGGGCCGCTGTCGATCTGCACCTCCACCTTGGTGATCCCGCGGGTCTGGGCCCACGCGGTGCCGCCGATTGCGACCTTTCCGGCGGGGACCTTGGCGAAAGACTTGGGCACCTCCACCCGGGCCATGGTCTTGATCGGGCCGCGTTCGGACCAGCCGCGCTGGGTCCAGTACGCCTTGCTGTCGGCGAACCGGGTCACCTCGAGGTCCACCACCCACTTGGTGGCGGAGACGAAGCCGTACAGCCCGGGAACCACCATCCGCACCGGGTAGCCGTGTTCGAGCGGGAGGGCCTCGCCGTTCATGCCGATCGCCAGCATGGCGTCGCGGTCGTCCTGGAGGACATCCAATGGGGTGGAGGCGCTGAAGCCGTCAATCGAGGTGGACAGCACCATGTCCGCGCCCTGCTTGGGACGGGCCAGCTTCAGCGCGTCGCGGATGGGCATGCCCAACCATTTGGCGTTGCCGGCCAGGTTGCCGCCCACCGGGTTGGACACACAGGTCAGGGACACATGGGACTCGATGAGCTGGGCGTCGAGCAGATCCTGGAAGGTCAGCCGGACCTCCTGTTCCACCAGGCCGTGGATGCGCAGCTCCCAGTCCTGGACGTTGATCTCCGGCACACTCAGGGCCGTGTCGATCCGGTAAAAGTCCTTGTTCGGGGTCAGCCACGGCGTGACGCCAGGCGCCTTGGACTGGACACCGGCCGGGACAGCGGCGGCGGCCTTGGCGGGTGCCGGCAGCTTCAGCGATTCGCGGGCCGCAGCCACGTTGCTGCGGGCGGCGCTCAGCAGGCGCCCGCCGGTGGCGGCAATACCCGAGGCAGCCGCGGTGATGCCGGCGGCGGCAAAGAATGCGCGCCGGGTGGTCGCCGGGCGGTCGGGGTCCTTCGCGGCGAGATCGGCCTCCAGGTCCGGCCATTCCTGCATCCGCCACAGCCTGGTGATCAGGAGCCGCAGCACCACCAGACCGGCCACGGTGCCGATCAGGGAGGGAATGGCGTCGACCGGTTTGACGCTGGCCCGGGTCACCACACTGCCGACGATCACGGCGCCCATCAGCACCACCCCGGCCACGCCCAGGACCCATTTCCGGTACGCCACGATGCCGAGCACGCATGCGAGCAGCAGGATCGTGACAGCCATCCCGACGAACAGCGCGGCCTTGTCGTTGGTGCCAAACGTGGCGATCGCAAAGTCCTTCATCCACGGCGGCGTGAAGTCGATGAACGTGGAGCCCAGCGCAATCAGGGGCGTGGCCCGCGCGGTGAAGAACGCCCCGATCAGTTCCGCGACGGACAGGACGACGGCGGCGGCTGCCACTCCGGCCACCGCGGCCAGGGCTGTGGTGCCGCGGGACCGCTTGCTGGGCTTCATGCTGGGTTTGTTCATACATGCCATTCGTAGCCGCGCGGCCGGCGGATTGTCTGGTGAGTGGACATGCTCACGGGTCCCCACGGGACATGCCCAGTGCTGGTGCCAAAGAACGGACATGCTCATGGGTGCTGGGGGACATGTCCAGTGTTGGTGCCCAAGCATGGACATGGTCATGGGTGCTGGGGGATATGTCCAGTGTTGGCGCCCAGGCATGGACATAGTGGCATTATGTCCAGTGGCCGGGCCCGGGACTGGGCATGTCCCACGGTTTCCCCGGCGCCGTGCCTTGAACCCAGAGACGATCTCGTGGCTGGTGCTTGGGCATGTTCAGCGACCATCTGGCCGGGGGACATGCCCAGCCCTGGGACCCCAAAAACGGACATGCTCAGGGGTCTCAGGGGGACATGTCCAGTGTTGGTGCCCAAGCATGGACAAGGTGCCATCATGTCCAGTGGCCGGGCTGGGGACTGGGCATGTCCCACGGTTTCCCCGGCGCCGTGCCCTGAACCCAGCCTGCGCCGCCGCGAAGGTTGAGCATGTCCGGCGGCCGACACAGCTTAGGAGCCTGCGGGGTGCACCCCGTACCCTTGGAGACTGTGAAGGTACTTGTCATCGGCCCCGGCGGCCGCGAACACGCCATTGTCCGATCCTTGCTCGCCGACCCCAACGTTTCCGAGGTCCACGCGGCCCCGGGCAACGCCGGGATCAGCGCGCTGGTCCCCACATATGCGATCGACGCGAACGATCCCGACGCCGTCGCCGCGCTGGCCGTCAAGCTCTCCGTGGACCTGGTGGTGGTCGGCCCGGAGGCGCCCCTCGCCGCCGGTGTGTCCGACGCCGTCCGCGACGCCGGCATTCCGGTCTTCGGCCCCAGCAGGGACGCAGCCCAGCTGGAAGCGTCCAAGGCCTTCGCCAAGGAAGTCATGGCCGAGGCCGGCGTCCCCACGGCAATGGCCCGGGTGGCCGGCACCGCCGAGGAAGCTGCGGACGCGCTCGACACCTTCGGCGCCCCCTATGTCGTCAAGGACGACGGACTCGCCGCCGGCAAGGGCGTCGTCGTCACCAACAACCGGGACGAGGCCCTCGCGCACGCCCAGAGCTGCTTCGACGCCGGGGGCACCGTGGTGATCGAGGAATTCCTCGACGGGCCCGAGGTCTCGGTCTTCGTCCTCTGCGACGGCAGCAACACCGTGGCCCTGTCCCCGGCGCAGGACTTCAAGCGCATCTTCGACAACGACGAAGGCCCCAACACCGGCGGCATGGGCGCCTACACGCCCCTGGAATGGGCCCCCGAAGGCCTCGTCCAGGAAGTGATCGACCGCGTCGCCCAGCCCACGGTCAACCAGATGGCCCACCGCGGCACCCCGTTCGTCGGCGTCCTCTTCGTCGGCCTCGCCCTGACCTCGCGCGGCACGCGGGTCATCGAATTCAACGTCCGGTTCGGCGACCCCGAAACCCAGGCCGTCCTCGCCCGGCTCAAGACGCCCCTCGGCGGGCTGCTCATGGCCGGCGCCAAGGGCGAACTGGACAAGGTGCAGCCGCTGCGCTGGTCCAAGGACACCGCGGTCGCCGTCGTCGTCGCCGCAGAAAACTACCCCGGCACGCCGCGCACCGGCGACCGCATCCGGGGCCTGAAAAAGGTCGACGCCCTGGACGGCGTCCACGTGATCCACGCCGGCACCAAGCTCGACGGCGAAGGCAAGGTGGTGTCCGCCGGCGGCCGCGTCCTGGCCGTCGTGGCCCTGGGCACCGACCTCGTGGAGGCCCGGGAACGGGCGTACGACGGCGTCGAGCTCGTCCAGCTGGACGGCAGCCAGTTCCGCACCGACATCGGCGGCAAGGCCGCCCGCGGGCAAATCCGCGTAGCGGCGCCGGGAACCCCGGCCGCGTCGAAAGCGAAGGCGTGAACGTGACGGAACCCGCAGCCCCGATGCCCGGCACCCCTGAGACCCAGCCCGAGACCGTGCCCAAGGGCGGTCTGGACACCGCGACCCTGGACCTGCCCGGGTGGCGGCACGTCTACTCCGGCAAGGTCCGCGACCTCTACGTCCCCGCGGACCCGGCGTTCACCGAACGGTTCGGCCAGGACTGCGTCCTGGTGGTGGCCAGCGACCGCATCAGCGCCTACGACCACGTCCTGGCCAGCGAGATCCCGGACAAGGGCCGCATCCTGACCCAGCTCAGTCTGTGGTGGTTCGAACAGCTCGGCGTCGCGCACCACGTCCTCGCGTCCACGGTCGACGGCGGTGTCCCCGCCGCCGTCGAAGGCCGGGCGATGATCTGCAAGAAACTGGATATGTTCCCGGTCGAATGCATCGCGCGCGGCTACCTCACCGGCTCGGGGCTCCTGGAGTACCGCGCGGCGGGCACCGTGTGCAGCATCCCGCTGCCCGCCGGCCTGGTTGACGGATCGCGGCTGCAGGAGGCCATCTTCACGCCCTCGGCGAAGGCCGAAGTGGGCGAGCACGACGAGAACATCACCTATGACGCCGTCGTGGGCCTCGTCGGCGCGGAGGTCGCGGCGGAGCTGAGCCGGCTGACCCTGGAGATCTACACCAAGGCCGAGGAAATCGCGCGTGGACGCGGCATCATCCTGGCCGACACCAAGGTGGAATTCGGCCGGGACGCCGCCACCGGCGCCATCACCCTGGGCGATGAGGTGCTGACCCCGGACTCGTCACGCTTTTGGGATGCGGCCACGTACCAGCCCGGCCAGGCCCAGCCGTCCTACGACAAACAGTATGTCCGCGACTGGCTGACCTCGCCCGAATCGGGCTGGGACAAGGCTTCCGACACGCCCCCGCCCGCCCTTCCGGCCGACGTCGTGGCGCGCACCCGCAGCCGCTATGTGGAGGCCTACGAGAAGCTCACCGGCCGGACGTTCGCCTAGTCCGGCCGGGCCGGGCCGGGGCTACGCTTCCGCGGAGGCGGCCTCGGCCCGCCGCTGGGCCAGCTTGATCTCGAGCACGGCGTCCAGCGCCTGCTGGACCCGGTCCGAGGCGCCGGCCGCGCTGAATTCCTTCTGGGCTTCCTCGAGGTACACCAGCGCCTCCGCGGACTCCCCGGCGGCCTTGAGGGCCTTGCCCAGCAGCAGGGAGACCTCGCCTGCCGTGTGCCGGGCCAGCGCCTCCCGCTCGGCATGGATCTCGCGCAGCTTCTGGACGGCGGCCACGATGTCGCCGGTGAGGTAGAGCCAGCGGGCCCGGATGAACGCCACTTCGAGCTGGTCCGTCTTGTTGCCGCCGACGATAGAGAGGGCCAGTTCGGCGCGCTCGATCGACGACAGGGTCTCGGGTTCGACGATTCCCGAGGAGAGCCGGACGGCGGCGGAGGCCTTGTTGAACCGGGCCCACAGGTCGATGTCGTTGGCCGGGGAGAGCAGCCGGCCGGCCCGCTCGTGGTATTTGATTCCCTCGGGGTAGTCATGGCGCATGAAGGCCACGTTGCCGATCACCCAGGCCACCTCGCCGGCGAGCTGGGACATGGAGTGGTCGTCCATCTGCTCATTCATGGCCTGGCAGTACTCCCAGGCCTCGTCGAGGCGGCCGCTCTCGGCCAGTGCACCGATGAGGGCGCGGAGGGCGCCGATGATCATGGTGGAGCCCTTGGGCAGCTCGGCGCAGAGCCGGACCGCTTCCTGCGCATGCTCGACGGCGGCGGTCAGCTGGCCCTGCCCCTGCGAGGCTGCGGCGAGCATCTGTTCGGCCCGGACACCGAGCCCGGCCGACTCCGCGGCCATGGGGTGGTCCAGAAGGTTCTGGACCACGTCCTTGCACTCCTGCCAGAGGCCCTGCTTGATCAGGCACTCGGCCTGCATGTAGGTCATGTTCCACCACGCGCTGGTGTTTTTGGCCTCCAGGGCGATCTTGGCGGCGGCGGCGGCATGGGTGGCGGCCACGGGGTAGTCCCGGAGGTCCCAGGCCTGCCGGGCATACAGCCCCGCGAGCACGTATTCGGCGTCGCTGACGGACACCGGCTGGCTCCAGGCCTCGAGCGCCTTGGGGGCAAGTTCAAGCCGGCGGGCGAGCTCTTCGATGACATCGGCCGTCGGCTCGCGCCGTCCGGTTTCCAGCAAAGAGATGTAGCTGGGGGAGTACAGGTCACGGCCCAGCTCCGCCTGCGTCAGGCCCCGTTCGAGCCGTTCCGCGCGGAGCTTCTCCCCAAATCCGTTCCCCACGGATACCTCCTAATTCCGGACATTCTTTGTACTAAATGCTTGACAGTCTCTGTGGAAACCATTTTACAATGTGTGTCAACAAGGGTAGTGCTGACTTGGTTAAGGACCCCAACCCATATTGAGGAACTCTATGTTGAAGAAGATTGCAGCCGGCGCCGTGCTGGCGGGCGCACTGGCATTCTCCGCCGCGGCCCCGGCCGTGCTGTCCGCTGCTTCACTGACCGATGTCTCAGACGTTGCCGCCGTCGGCAACTGGCCCGACCCCATGCGAGCTGCCCAGGCTGTGGGCAACTGGCCCGACCCGATGACCCACTCGCTGAACGTCGGCAACTGGCCCGACCCGATGTAACAACCCGGATGTAACAGTGCGGCCCCGGGAGATTTCTCCCGGGGCCGCACTGTGTCCGGGGCAGCGTCCTCCGGCCGGAGGAGCGCAGGGCGTGGCAAAACATTAAGACGCTGCACAGCACTAATTAGTGCAGGAAACGCAAAAGAGGACCCTCCGCGTGGAGGGCCCTCTTTTATCTGTGGTCGGGATGACAGGATTTGAACCTGCGACCTCGTCGTCCCGAACGACGCGCGCTACCAAGCTGCGCCACATCCCGATCCGCTGCTTCAAAAGCAACTTCACAAGAGTATCCGATCAAGGCCCCGGATGTGAAATCGGGCCTGACGACGGCGGGACGCCGCCGGGGCGACGGCGGGGTGACGACGGCGGGGCGCGCGACGCCAGCGTCCGCGCCGTCCCGGCCCGGACGCCGGCCGGTCTCAGCCGGAGCTGTTCAGACCAGCGAGTCCTTCCAGGCGCCGTGGAGCCGGGCGAACGCGCCGCCGTCGCCGATCAGCTGCGCCGGGGTGCCGTCCTCGACGACGCGTCCGTCGTGCACCACCAGGACCCGGTCCGCCGTCTCCACGGTGGAGAGCCGGTGGGCGATGATCAGCGCTGTCCGCCCGGCGCCGGGGGCGCCCGGCCCGGAGGCCGCGTCTGCCGCGGCCTCCCGCGTGGCCGCGTCCCGGGTGGCCGCGTCCCGCGTGCCGCCCAGAAGCCCCGCGAGGCCCTGCTGGACCATGCGCTCGGACGGGATGTCCAGCGAGGACGTTGCCTCGTCCAGGATCAGGACGGCCGGGCGGGCCAGGAAGGCCCGGGCGAAGCTGATCAGCTGGCGCTGGCCGGCGGAGACGCGGCCGCCGCGTTTGTTGACGTCGGTGTCGTAGCCGTCCGGGAGTTCCGTGATGAAGGCGTGCGCCCCCACTGCCCGGGCCGCGTCCTCGATCTCCTCGCGCGTGGCTTCGGGCCGGCCCAGGGCGATGTTGTCCGCCACGGAACCGCTGAACAGGAAGGCCTCCTGGGTGACCATGACAACGTTCCGGCGCAGGTCCTCGGTGGTGAGCTGGCGCAAGTCCACGCCGTCGAGGGTCAGGGACCCGGCGGAGACGTCGTAGAAGCGGGCGATCAGCTTCGCGAGGGTGGACTTGCCGGCGCCGGTCTGCCCGACGAGCGCGACCGTCTGGCCCGCAGGAATGTGGAGGTCCAGGCGCGGGATGACCACCGGGCCGTCGCCGTAGCGGAATTCGACGCCGTTGAAGTCGATGCCGCCCCGCGCGTGGGGCAGGGCCACCGGTGTCTTCGGCGGCCGCACGGTGGGAACCTCCTCGAGCAGTCCCGAGACCTTTTCCAGCGCCGCCTGGGCACTTTGGAAGGAGTTATAGAACATCGCCATCTGGTCCACCGGCTGGAAGAAGCGCTTGGTGGACAGGATCAGGGCCAGGAGCACACCGACCTCGAGGTCGCCGCTGAGGACCCGGAAACCGCCCGTGAGCAGCACGAGGGCCACGCACACGTTCCCGATCAGCACCAGCCCGGGCTGGAAGATGCCGTTGAGGTTGATGGAGCGGACGGTCGCGCGCCGGTAGTCCTCCGACAGGTCGGCGTAGCGGGCGGCGTTCTCGCGTTCCTTCCGGAACGCCTTCACGGCCCGGATGCCGGTCATGGTTTCCACGAAGTGCACGATCAGCCGGGCCGAGACCACCCGGGATTCGCGGAAGGCGATCTGTGAGTGCTTCTGGTACCAGCGGGCCAGGAAATACATCGGCACACCGGCGGCCAGTACCAGCACCCCGCTGCGCCAGTCCAGGGCGAACACCGTCACGGCCGTAAACGCCATGAACAGCATTCCCGAGGCCAGCGAGCTCACGCCGGAATCGAGGAGTTCGCGCAAGGCCTCCAGGTCCGAGGTCTGCCGGGCGATGATGCGCCCGGAGGTGTATTTCTCGTGGAATTCCAGGCTCAGCCGCTGCGTGTGGCGGAAGACCCGGACACGGAGGTCCAGCAGCATCGCCTGGCTGAGCCGCGCCGTCGAGGTCACGTACAGGGCCGTCAGGCCGGCCGCCACGACGGCCGCGGCAAGGTAGGCGACGCCGGCGAACACCAGGGGAAGGTTGTCGCCGGCGCGCACGGCGGGCAGGGCGCGGTCGATCCCGAAGGCTATCAGCGCAGGCCCGGCCACGCGGGCGGCCTGGGACAGGACGACGGCGCCGATTGTGAGCCAGAAACGGGCCCGGACGGGGCGGATCAGGGAGCTCAGAAGGGCCAGGGAGCGCCGCCGGACGGCCTTGCTCTCGTTCCTGCTGAGGTGGGCGTTGTCCTCGTTGGCGGTGCCGAACGTTGCGCTGCTCATCGGGAAATCTCCTCGGAGTGGTCCTCGAGGGCGGACAATTCTGAATCCAGGTCCCGCGGTTCCGCGTCCAGGCTGGCGATCACGTAGCGGTAGTGGCTGTTCTGGGCGAGCAGTTCCGCGTGCGTTCCGACGGCGGCAATCCGGCCGTCCTCGAGCAGGGCCACCCGGTCGGCCAGGGCCACGGTGGAGGGCCGGTGCGCCACGATCAGCGTGGTGGTGTCCGCGAGGACGTGGCGCAGCCTGGCCTCGACGAGTACTTCGGTGTTCACATCCAGCGCCGAGAGCGGGTCGTCCAGGACCAGCACCGCCGGTTTCGCGGCGATGGCGCGGGCCAGGGCGATGCGCTGGCGCTGGCCGCCGGAGAGGCTGAGGCCCTCCTCGCCGATCAGGGTGTCCACGCCGTGCGGCAGGGAGTAGGCGAAGTGGGCCTGGGCGACGTCGAGGGCTTCCTCCAGGGCCGCGTCGCGGCCGTCCGCCGAACCGGCGTCGGGCGCGCCGAGCAGGACGTTGTCCCGGACGGAGCTGGAGAACAGCGTGGTGTCTTCGAACGCCACGGCGACCACGGTGCGCAGCTCCTCCACGCCGAACTCACGCAGGTCCACGCCGTCGATGGTGATGGAGCCGCCGGTGACGTCGTAGAGGCGGGGGACCAGCTGCAGCAGCGCGCTCTTGCCGCCGCCCGTGATGCCCACAAGGGCCATGGTTTCACCGGGCCGGATGTCCAGCGTGATGTCCTTGAGGATCGGCTTGTCCGGGGAGTCCTCGTACGCGAACGAGGCACTGCGGAAGCTGAGGGCGCCCTTGAGCCCGGCCGGCCGGCGGGGCTGGTCCGGGCTGGTGATCGTGTTCTGTGCGTCCATGACCTCGAAGTGCCGGTCCACCGCGGACTTCGCGGTGAGGGCCATCGCCAGCAGCATGCCGCAGAACTCGACCGGCGCGGCAACCACGGCCGCGGTGGCGAAGAAGGCCACGAGGGACCCGATGGAGAGCTGATCCGTGGAGGCCAGCAGGATGCCGACGACGAGGCCGGCGCCGAGCGCGAGTTCTGGCAGGAGCGTCACCACCAGGCTGAAGGTGGCCAGGTGTTTGGCCTTGGCGATCTCCGTCTGCCGGAGTTCCTCGGCCTGTTCGTTGAAGCTCTCCAGCGCCTCGCGGCTGCGGCCGAAGGCCTTCAGGACGCGGATGCCGTGGACGGATTCCTCGACCGTCGTGGCGAGGTCCCCGGCCTGGTCCTGGCTGCGGCGGGCCACCTTGCTGAACCGGGTGCGGAAGCGGAATCCGTAGATCATGATCGGCACGGCGGCGGCCAGGAAGATCAGGGCCAGCTGCCAGCTCATGGAGAACATCACCGCGACACCGATCACCACGGTGAGCGTGGTGACCACCAGCATGATGGCGCCGAAGGCCATCCAGCGGCGCAGGAAGTTCAGGTCGGTCATGGCCCGGGAGAGCAGCTGCCCGGAGCCCCAGCGGTCATGGAAAGAGACCGTGAGGTCCTGAAGGTGCCCGTAGAGGGAGACCCGCATCCGGGTCTCGACCGTGGTGGCCGGATTGATGACGAACTGCCGGCGCAGGGCCACGAGTCCTGCCTCGGCGATACCGAGGAGGAGGATGAGGGCCGAGGCGCCCCAGACGGCTTCCGCGCTGCCACCGGGCTCCAGGGATTCATTGACCAGCACGCGCAGCACCTGGGGGATGGCCAGCGCCATGACACTGGCCAGCAGTGCGCAAAGCAGGCCCATGACCAGCCGGGGCAGGATTGGCCTGACGTGCGGATAGAGACGGCTGATGGAGGTGAAAAATGAACTCTGCTTGGCCATGCCTGCTTCTTAAGACGCCCGTGCATAGATAGCACCGTTGAATGTAGTTTCCTGTAGCAACTACCCTAGGCCATCGAGTGACCGGATTCACACGTTGCCCACCGCTCCCAGCATCTCGCCCAGTCATTACGATCCGCAATGGGGTCCGGGCGGCGGGGGTGCCTGCGGGACATGTCCGGTCGTGGTGCCAAGTCTGGGAGGACATGTCCAATCTTGGCCGCGGCGGGTGGGCATTGTGGGTTTATGCCCATCGCTCGGGGTGATGAGAGGGCATGTCCCGTCGAGTCGCCACCCCTGGGCGGACATATCAGGTCGTGCTGCCACCCCTGTGGGACATGTTCAGTCGTGGCGCCAACCCTCGGAAGGGCATGGCCAGTGGGCGGGGGCGCGAGGGAGGGCATGTCCACCCGTTAGGCCGGCCGGCGGGCAAGCTGAGATGCGGGGCGGGCTAGGCGCGGGAGGTCAGCGTGAGCAGGACGGCCTCGGGCCGGCAGGCGATGCGGACTGGGGCGAAGCGGGAGGTGCCGATGCCTCCCGAGACGTTCACCGGCGTCGTGCTGCCGTTGCTTTCCCACGTGTGCAGGCCCCGGGCCCGCCAGGCGGGAAGGTCGCAGTTGGTGACAAGGGCCCCGTAGCCCGGGACGCAGATCTGTCCGCCGTGGGTGTGGCCGGCCAGGAGGAGGTCGGCGCCGGCTTCGGTGAAGTGGTCGAGGACGCGCTGGTAGGGAGCGTGCGCCACGGCGATGCGCACATGCGGGTCGGCGTCCCGGCCCTTGGTGCCGCGCGGCCAGCCCGCGTACCGTTCCAGGCGCAGGTGGGGATCGTCGACGCCGGAGAAATCAAAGCGAATGCCCTTCAGCACCAGGGACTGACAGCGGTTGGTCAGTTCCACCCAGCCTGACATGCCGAACTCGGACCTCAGCCGGGGCCAGTCGAGTTTCTCCGGCTCTGGGCGCTGGGAGGAGGGGCCGCGCAAATATGAGGTGGGGTTCCTGAAACTCGGGCCGAAGTAGTCGTTCGAGCCGGGGACAAACACGCCCGGGAATTCCAGCAGGGGGCGCAGGGCCGCCACGAGGGGGTCAACGCCCTTGGCATGGCTGAGGTTATCGCCCGTATTCACCACCAGGTCCGGCCTCAACTCCGCCAGCGACGACAGCCACCGGGCCTTCCGGTGCTGGCCCGGCACGAAGTGGATGTCGGAGAGGTGTAGGACCCGGAACGGGCCGAACCCGGCCGGCAGGATGGGAAGGGTCTCCTCCCTGAGCACGAACTGGTTCTTCTCCCACAGCCCATAGCCGGCGGCGGCGGTCCCAGCCGCCGTCCCGATCGCGGCGGTCACGGCAAAGCCGCGTCCGATGCTTCGAACGCGGCTTGCCAGTTGGTTCCCCAAGCTCATCGGCTACTTCTTGCCGGACGACTTCGTGGGTTCCGGCTTCGGCTCGGCCGACGGTTCCTCGGACGGAGCCTTGCTCCGCTCCGACGGGATGGTGGCCTGAGGCGGTGCTACCGGCGCCGGGGCGTACAGCATGTCCGACGGGGGAGCCGGGAACGGATCGGTGCCGTAGGCCGGCGCAACCTGGGCCATGTAGTTCGAGAACTGCGGACCGGCGATCATGTAACCGTCGATGCCCTTGTAGAAGTTGCCGTTGATCGTCACATTCTGTCCGGCGCGCTGCTGGTCGCCCAGGGGATCGCCAAACCACGTCGCCGTCGCCAGGCCCTTGGTGTAGCCGGTCACCCAGGTGGAGCTGTTGTTGTCGTTCGTTCCGGTCTTGGCCGCAATCGGGAAAGAGGTCCGGGTCGAAATCCGGGGCTGGATCAGCGAACCCGAGCCGCGGTTAAGTACTTCCTGCATGGCATACGCGACGCCGTGGGCCACCTCGGGCTTGATCGCGTCCCGGCAGTTGGGCGTCTGGGCCGGCAGCTGGGCGCCGGTCGCGTCCGTCACCGAATCGATGGCCATCGGCTCGCAGTATTTGCCGTCGTTAGCGAAGGTGGCGAACGCGCTGGCCATGGTCAGCGGCGACGTCTGGGTGGCACCGATGAGGTTGGAAAGTCGGGTCATCGGTATCTGGGGGTGCGGATCATCCCCGCTGGGGTTGCCGCCATGGATCCCGACAGCGTCGACGACCTTCTGGATCCCGCACAGGTCCAGCTGGGCCGCGGAGGCGAACGTGATGGTGTTGATGGAGTTCGCCAGACCGTCAAGGACCGACATGTACTTGTAATGTGTCTCATCAGCGTTCTGCAGGTCAAAGCTGCCGGGGACGTTGTTGTCGTAAATTCCGTCGGTCGGTGTTGGGCAGGTGTTCTGCCACGGGAAGCCGGGAGAGTATCGGCGCACGGCGCCGTTGAGCCGCGTGCTCATCGACTTGCCCTCGTTGAGCCACTCCGCGAACGTGAAAGGCTTCATCGTGGAGCCGGGCTGGAAGCCGCCGAGGCCGTTGAGGTCATTGCCCTTGGCGTCCTGGACGTCCACGTTGAAGTTCTGCGTCTGGTCGAACTTGCCGGCCGCCGGGAACCACACGGTGTTCTGGGCCATGGAGACGATCTTGCCGGAGGCGGGCTGCACGGACACCAGCGAGGCGCCCCACTTGTCCGGATTAGCCCCGGCTGACCCGTCCACCTGGGCCTGGGCCACGGCCTGGGCCTTGGGATCCAGCGTGGTCTTGATGGTCAGTCCGCCGCGGAAGATCTTCCGTTCACGCTCGGCGGCGTCGGCCCCGTAGGCCGGGTTGTTCAGGAGCAGGTGGAGGACGTAGTCACAGAAATACGGCGCCGTCTTCGAATAGGCACAGCCCTGCCGGGGCTGGGTGACCTTGGTCGTCACCGGCGTCGCGACCGCCGCGTCGTACTCGGCCTGCTTGATCTTGCCCTGGGTCAGCATCGCATGGAGCACGAGGTCGCGGCGGACCTTGGCGTTCTCCGGATTAGTGATCGGGTCGTAGTAGGAAGGGCTGTTCACGACGCCGGCCAGCAGCGCAGCCTGCGGAATGGTCAGGTTCTTGGCCGTGGTGCTGAAGAAGAACTTGGACGCGGCTTCGATGCCGTAGGCGTCCCGGTTGAAGAACACGATGTTCAGGTAGCCCTCGAGGATCTGCTCCTTGGTGAACTTCTTCTCCAGCGCGATGGCCAGTTTCATTTCACGGAGCTTGTCCCCGACGCCCTTGTTGACGCCGTTGAGGAGGACCTCGTCGCCCTTGCCTTCGGCCTCCAGCGAGGAGTTGATGACGTTGTTCACGTACTGCTGCGTAATGGTGGACGCACCCTGCTTGTTGCCGCGGGCCGTGCTCACGAGGGCACGCAGGATGCCGGTGGTGTCCACGCCGCCGTGCTCGTAGAAGCGGCTGTCCTCGATGGCGATGATCGCGTCCTTGATGTGCGGGGACATCTGGTCCAGCGACACCCGGGTGCGGTTCTCCGCGTACAGGTTGGCGATCACGCTGCCGTCGGAGGCCAGGATCGTGGTCGACTGGCTCGGCGGGTCGACCTTCAGCTCTGCGGGAAGCGTGTCGAAGAACTGGATCGAACCGCTCGCCGCGCTGCCTGAAACAGCCGCCGCGGGGACCAGGAGGCCCGCCACCAGGACGCCACAAATAGCGCTCACGCCCAGGAAAAGAAAGATCTTTCCGAGGGTGGTGGCCGTGTCAAATAAAGGGTTCTTGCCAGTCGCCATGTTTTCCACTTTACCGGCAACGACTAGGCTTTATGTCATGACCAAATGGGAGTACGCCACGATTCCGCTCATTATCCACGCCACAAAGCAGATCCTGGACCAGTGGGGTGAGGACGGCTGGGAGCTCGTCCAGGTTGTTCCCGGCCCTGACGGAAACGGCCTGGTTGCCTACCTGAAGCGGGAGAAGCAGTAGCCATGAGCACCCCCTCAGAAGCCATGCCGGCCACGCCGGCGGGTACGGAAAACGTCTCCGAAAACACCGCTGCCGCGACGGCCACCGGCGCGTCGTCCGCCGTCGAACAGCGCCTGGCGGAGCTGGGCCTGACGCTCCCTGACGTAGCGGCCCCGGTCGCGGCGTATGTTCCGGCCGTCATTTCCGGCAACCACGTCTACACGTCCGGGCAGCTGCCGTTCATCAACGGCAAGCTCGAGGCCACCGGCAAGGTGTCCGCCGGTGCAGCAGGCGCCGCCGATGAGTCCACCGTGTCGCCGGAAGACGCAAAGGCTTACGCTGCCGTCTGCGCCGTGAACGCCTTGGCCGCCGTCAAAAGCGTGATCGGCGACCTCGACCGCATCACACGGATCGTCAAGGTTGTCGGGTTTGTCTCCTCCGACCCCTCCTTTACCGGCCAGCCCGGCGTCATCAACGGCGCATCGGAGCTGCTGGGCCAGGTCCTCGGTGACGCCGGCCAGCACGCACGTTCCGCCGTCGGGGTATCCGTCCTGCCGCTCGACTCGCCTGTTGAAGTCGAACTGATCGCCGAATTCGCCTAGAAGGCCGGTCACTTCGTTGCCTCAGTTAGCGCGTCGCCTGTTTGTTCTGCCCCCCGATCTCGAGGGAGCAGCCCGGAGCTGGATTGAACACGGTGAGCGGACGCCCCGTGCCCCCCGCCTGGCCTCCTCGGTGATCCTCCTGCGGGACTCGCCCACAGGCCTGGAAACCTGGCTCGGTTACCGGACGGGGTCCTCCCCGCTCGGTGTCCTCGCCTTCCCCGGCGGATCGCTGGAAGCGACCGACGACGACGCCGTCGGCTGGCTTGGCCCCTCGCCCCAGCACTGGGCCGAGCAGATTGGAACGTCCGACGTCGGGCTGGCGCGCCGCCACGTCGTCGGCGCCATCCGGGAACTGTTTGAGGAAACCGGCATCCTGCTGGCCGGCCCCGACCTGTCCACCACGGTGGAGCTGACCTCCAGCGCCGACTGGATGCGCGCCCGCGAAGCCGTGGCGGAGCAGGAGAAATCCTTCACCGACCTGCTCGCCAAGCGCGGGCTCTCGCTGCGCACGGACCTGCTCAAGCCCCTGGTGAACTGGCTCAGCCCCGATTTTGCGCACCGCCGGTTCAACACCCGGTACTTCGCCGCCACCGTGCCCGTGAACCAGCAGCCCTCGCTGCTGGCCAGCAAGGGCATGTGGGGCCGCTGGGTGTGCTGCCGGAAAGTCGTGGACGAGCGGGACACCACGGTGCTTGGAGACGAGGTGGGCCAGGAGAACACCGTCGGCCGGACCCTGGGCGAACTCCTGGTGCCCGGCTCGGAGATCATGCTCGAGAAGATGGCCAAGGCCAACGGCTGCATCGCCTACCTCAGCTACAAGCGCAAGGCCCACGTCTACCAGCCGAAGCTCGTCGAGGAAGACGGCCGGCTCATGCTCGAAGTCGAAGCGGCCAAGACGATTGCCGGCGAACCCCAGCGGGAACGCTAGGTCTTTTCTGCACGGCTGGGCATGTCCCTCGCTGGCGTGAGCCGGCCCAGGGACATGCCCTCCGTCGGCCCTGGCCATCGGACATAGTGGCATTATGTCCAGTCCTGGCTGCCCGAGCTGGGCATGTCCCTCGTTGGGTCGTGTCGGCCCGGAACATGCCCTTCGCTGGCACTGGCCGTTGAGCATGTCCCTCGTCGGGACGTGTCGGCCCTGGACATGCCCTCCGTTGGCCCTGGCCATTGGACATAGTGGCATTATGTCCGGTCCTGGCTGCCCGAGCTGAGCATGTCCCTCGGACCAACAGGCCGAGATTGCTGAGGAAACGACACAAGGCCGGTCCCGTTCCCGGGGCCGGCCTTCGTGGTTGCTGCTGGGGATCCCTAGCGGGAACGCTGGCGCAGACGCTGCATGTCGAGAATGACGACCGCGCGGGCTTCCAGGCGCAGCCAGCCGCGCTGCACGAATTCAGCGAGGGCCTTGTTGACCGTTTCGCGGGAGGCGCCGACCAGCTGGGCCAGCTCTTCCTGCGTCAGTTCGTGGGCGACCAGGACGCCGTCGGTCGCCGGGCGGCCGAAGCGGTCGGCCAGATCCAGCAGTGCCTTGGCGACACGGCCCGGCACATCGGAGAAGACGAGGTCGGACAGCGAATCGTTGGTGCGGCGCAGGCGGCGTGCCAAGGCCTGCAGCAGTTGGGCCGAAACCTCCGGGCGGGTGCGCAGCAGCGCGTTGAGGCTCTCGTTCTTCAGGCCGGCGAGGCGCGTCTCGGAAACGGCAGTTGCCGTGGCCGTTCGCGGGCTGGGGTCAAACAGCGCCATTTCGCCGAAAAGTTCGCCCGGGCCAAGGATGGCCAGCAGGGACTCGCGGCCGTCCGGCGACGTGCGGCCGAGCTTTACCTTGCCGGAGACGATGAAGTAAAGCTGGTCACCCTGATCGCCTTCCCGGAATACCGAGGCACCGCGTGAAAGGTCCACCTCGGTAAGTTCGTCCGTCAGCAGACGGAACGCCTCGTCGTCGAGCGTGGCGAAAAGGGGGGCGCGGCGCAATACCTCGATATCCATGAAATCTCCTGACTAGCTGTGTCGGCTGGGGCGCTTCAGCCATTCTTTCAGAATTTTGGAGCTTCTGTGACGTAGTTGGCACTGAAACGCCCGAAGGGGCCGAATGCGCACGGCTCGGGAAGCCCGCGCAGATCCCTGTGCAGGCTAACGGCCGGTCGGCAAACGTTCAGCTTACACCGGTACAATCGTCGCTGAACTGTCTGTAAGGAGCCCCGGTGTTTGGCTTGACCATTTTGGACGTGGCGTTGGTTGTGGCGCTCTTGTCCTACCTGATCCACGGTCTTCGCAACGGCTTCCTTGTGACGCTCGGCGGCATCGCGGGATTCGCTGCCGGCGCCGTCGCGGCCTTCGTCTCCGTTCCCATCGTCAGCGGCCTGGTGGAGGACAGCGGCTGGCGCCTGACGGCAATCGTCGCCACCGCCGTCCTGCTCATGATCGTGGGGAACGGCCTCGGCACCATGATCGGGCGGCAAGTCCGCAGCGTGGTCCCTTTCAGCCCCCTGCGCGCGGTGGACCGCCTTGTGGGCGGGGGCGTGAACGTGGTGGTGTCCGCCCTCGTGATGTCGATGCTGGCGTTCAGCATCGGGGCCCTGGGCGTGCCGTTCGTGTCCGAGCAGCTCGCGGAGTCCAAAGTCATCAGGTTCATCGACGGCGTGACGCCCACGCCGGTCAAGGCATCGATGGCGCAGCTGCGCTCTGCAGTGATCGGCGACGGCATCCCCACCCTGCTGGACGGCTTCGGCCAGAGCCAGCCCGTTGCCATACCGAACACCAGCACGGACACGCCGGCGCTGAACAAGGCCGCCGCGTCCGTACTCAAGATCGCCGGAACCGCCTACCAGTGCGGCCAGAATCAGACCGGAACCGGCTTTGTGGTCGCCCCCGGGCGGGTGGTGACCAACGCCCACGTGGTCGCGGGAGTCGACGAGCCGGTGGTGGAAACGCCCGGCGGCCGCGCGTTGCCCGGGCGCGTCGTTTACTTTGACTCCCAGCACGACCTCGCCGTTGTGGCGGTGGATGGCCTGCGCTCGGAACCCCTCGCGCTGGCCGCTGACCTGCCGTCCGGCAGCGCCGCGGCCTTCGCCGGTTATCCGCACGGCGGGCCCTTCCAGTCCAAACCGGCCACGGTGCAGGACATCGCCACCGTGCTGGTCCCCGACATCTATGGCAAAAATGCGTCACCCGAGGACGTGTACCGTCTGGCCGGTGACGTGCAGCCGGGTAACTCCGGCGGCCCGCTCCTGACCATGGACGGGCAGGTGGCGGGCGTGGTCTTTGCCAAGGCCACCTCGGAGTCCTCACTCGGATTTGCGATCACCATGGCTGACCTCGGCCCGGTGGCGGCCCAGGCACCGGGTCTCGGCAGTCCCGTCTCGTCCGGACAGTGCATCAAGAAATAGCCGAAGGGGCACCGCGCAGGCCAGGGCCCGCGCCGGCCAGAGCCACGGCTAAAGCCACTCCAAGCTCTGCCCGTGCGGGCCGGTGATGGCCGCTGGCAGGCCGTCCTGCAGTAAAAGGAACCGGCCGCGGAGCCGGGCGTCGTCCATTTCCGGGACCACAGTGGACCCGTCCGCCTGCGCAATCACCGTGTGGCCTTCGTTCGAGAGCCAGTGGCAGCCCCGCTCCGCCGCAAGTTCCGCCATGGTGCGCCGGAACCGGGCGCGGCCGCCGGCATCCAGGTACCCCATCACGGCGCTGTGGAACACCACCAGAGCGGCATCGGCCGGGGCGCGGCCGACGAGTTCCACGAGCCGTTCATTGAGATCGCCTGCCACCAGCAGCGGCGGGCGTTCCTGGGCGATTGCGATCGCCTGGCGGAGCCGATCGAGCCGGAACTCCTGCTCCGGCCAGACGAGGGCTTCGAGCCAGGCGACGTCGTCCGGGTTGCGGACGTCCAGGGGATTGAGGTCGATCCCGGCACGCCAGACCACCCGGGGAATTTCCGCCGGCAGCGGCACCGGGCCCGAGGTGACGCAGCGCAGGACCGGAAACGTGCCGGGCGTGGCGCCGCCCGGAACCAGCCGCGTCGTCCGTGCTTCCGGGGCCTCCGCCGGATCCGCGTCGTCCGCAGGGTCGGCGCCCGGTTCCGCCGCGCCGCCGTCGCCCCCTGAACCGACAAACTCGTAGCCGTAACGGTCAGGGAACAAAGCCAGCCCGGCCGAGGCGCCCACCTCGAGGAGGGCCAGCGGCCGGCCCTCCACGGCCGAAATCTGAGCGAGTGACGGCAACAGCGTGGCGCAGCGTCCGGCTTCGTTCGTCTGCGTGGACCGGGACAGAACAATTTCCGAGACTTCGGCCCAGTGATGGTCCAGGAAGACCCGGAAGTCTCTGTAGGGGCTGACCTGCGCGCCGAGAAACCGGGCTGCCGCGAGGATCAGCAGCGGCTGCCGCTTGTTGTGCGGCCACTGATCGATCCGCCGGATCAGCTCGGCGTCACCGGCGATCCCCACGGCCCACGCGGCATAGCACGGGGAGGAACCGGGGGCATCGACCATGCCGAAGTGCCGGTACCACTGCGCTGTGGCAGATTCAGTAACCGCGTCCCCGCCCGAGTCCCCGGACGAGGGTCCGGCGGGGGACATGCTCAGTCCTTGTCCGCGTGCAGTCCGGCGAGGTATTCCACCGCGAAGCGGTAGCCCAGGATCCCGGCGCCGGCGATCACGGCCTTGCTGATGTCCGAAAGGTAGGAATGGTGCCGGAAAGCCTCGCGGGCGTGAACATTGGTGATGTGCACCTCGACCGCGGGCAGGGCAACAGCGGAAATGGCGTCCCGGATGGCCACTGACGTGTGCGTGTAGGCGCCGGCGTTGATCACGATTCCGACCGCCTTCCCGCGTGCGGCGTGGATGGCGTCCACCAGGGCACCCTCGTGGTTGGACTGAAAGCACTCGACGTCCAGGCCGTGTGCCGCGCCGGCGTCTTTGGCGAGCTGTTCGACGTCGGCCAAGGTCGCCGTCCCGTATTTCTCCGGCTCGCGGGTTCCGAGCAGGTTCAAATTGGGTCCGTTGAGTACCAGAATTGTGCCGCGGCCTGCGCCGCTGGCCGGTGTGGCTTCAGTCATGTCTGCAAATCTATCGCGCCGCCGCCCCCCACCCGCTGTTCGTTACCGGAAAACCTCGTTATCGGGGCACTGTTCGCTAGGCGGAAGGCTGCGCGCTGCGGCATCGACCTGCTGGACCGACGACGGCGGCGGCGCGGCCCACCAGAGTGGGCGGCGCCGCCGCCGGCCGAACGCCACCGGCAAAACCTGGCGAGCGGGGCGCCGGTTATTTCTTCAGCGATTGCGCAATCTGGGCCATGACGGTGTTGTCGGCCAACGTGGTGGCGTCGCCGACCTCGCGGCCTTCCGCGACGTCCTTGAGCAGGCGGCGCATGATCTTGCCGGACCGGGTCTTGGGCAGTTCGGGGACCACGAGGATGGTTTTGGGCTTGGCGATCGGACCGATTTCCTTGCCCACGTGGTTGCGGAGTTCCTGGACGGTGTCCTCGCCGGAGTCCACGGCATCCCCGCGCAGGATCACGAAGGCGACGACGGCCTGGCCGGTGGTCTCGTCGGCGGCACCGACGACGGCGGCTTCCGCGACGGCGGGGTGGGAGACCAATGCGGACTCGATTTCGGCGGTGGAGAGCCGGTGCCCGGAAATGTTCATCACGTCATCCACCCGGCCCAGCAGCCAGAGGTCGCCGTCCTCGTCCTTCTTGGCGCCGTCGCCGGCGAAGTACATGGTCTCGAAGCGGGACCAGTAGGTGTCCTTGAACCGTTCCGGGTCACCCCAGATCCCGCGCAGCATAGCCGGCCAGGGCTCGCGGATCACCAGGAAGCCGCCGTGCCCGTTGGGCACCGACTCGCCGGCCTCGTCCACGACGTCCACGGCGATCCCGGGCAGCGGGACCTGGGCCGAACCGGGCTTGGTCGCCGTGACGCCGGGCAGCGGGGCGATCATTTGCGCCCCGGTCTCGGTCTGCCACCAGGTGTCCACGATCGGTGCGGGATTCTCCTTGCGTTCGCCGTTCTTGCCGGCATTGGAGCCGATGACCTCGCGGTACCACATCCAGGCTTCCGGGTTGATGGGTTCCCCGACCGAGCCGAGGACGCGGATCGAGGAGAGGTCGGACCGGGCCGGGATGTCCTTGCCCCACTTCATGAACGTGCGGATCGCGGTGGGGGCGGTGTAGAGGATGGAGACCTTGTACTTCTCCACGATCTCCCACCAGCGACCCTGGTGCGGGGAGTCCGGCGTGCCTTCGTAGATGACCTGGGTGGCGCCGTTGATGAGCGGGGCGTAGGCGACGTAGGAGTGCCCGGTGACCCAGCCGATGTCGGCGGTGCACCAGTAGACGTCGGTCTCCGGGTGCAGGTCGAAGACCGCCTTGTGCGTGTAGGCGGTCTGGGTGAGGTAGCCGCCGGTGGTGTGCAGGATGCCCTTGGGCTTTCCGGTGGTGCCGGAGGTGTAGAGGATGAAGAGCGGGTGCTCGGCGTCGTGCCCGACGGCGGTGTGCTCGGCGGACGCGGCGCCGACGGTGTCCGCCCACCAGTGGTCCCGGCCCTCGTGCCAGTCCACGTCCGCCCCGTTGCGCTTGACTACCACTACGTTCTGCACGGTGTGGCCGTTCCCGTCTCCCTCGCGGGCCAGGGCGTCGTCGACGGCGGCCTTCAGGGCGCTGGGCTTGCCGCGGCGGTAGGTGCCGTCGGCCGTGACCACGAGCTTGGCCTCGGCGTCGTCGATCCGGGACCGCAGGGCATCGGCGGAGAAGCCGCCGAAGACCACGGAATGGATCGCGCCGATCCTAGCGCAGGCCAGCATGGTGATGACGGCCTCGGGAATCATGGGCAGGTAGACCGCGACGCGGTCGCCCTTGGCCACGCCCAGGGACTCGAAGGCATTCGCAGCCTTCTTCACTTCCTCGGTGAGCTGTGCGTAGGTATACGTGCGGGTATCTCCCGGCTCGCCCTCGAAGTAGATCGCCACCCGGTCCCCCTGGCCGGCCTCGACGTGGCGGTCCAGGGCGTTGTAGGCGGCGTTGACCTCCCCGCCGACAAACCACTTCGCGAACGGCGGGTTGGACCAGTCCAGCGCCTGGGTGAAGTCTTTGCTCCAGCTCAGTAGTTCGCGGGCCTGCTTCGCCCAGAACGCGGGGCGGTCGGCGTCGGCCTCGGCGTACTCGCCGGCGGAGACAACCGCATTCGCCGCGAACTCGGCCGAGGGCGCGAAGCGGCGGTTCTCCTGAGACAGGTTTTCGAAGGCGTCGCCGTGGGGCGTCTGCGTGGTCATGGAGCCGGGTGTCTGCTGGGACATGGTGAACCTCATCATTCATCGATCCGGGCTGCGCGGCCATGCGCGTCGCCTCCACGCCGGGCCGCATGCGCGGCGTCGGGCGGCGGCAGAGCGCGGCAGTGCCGCTGGAGCTGTCTGGAATAAACACTAATACGCGGGTCCGACCAAACGTGCGCCCTGTCACAAACAGCGCCGTGAGCGGTGTTTGTTAAGCGCCGAATGGTTCGTTGGCGGCGCCGGACTGCGGCCGGGAGCCAAGCCTCCGCAATTCGGAAAGCCGGAGAATTCTGCTGTGGCCGCCCTCGGCTTGTCAGCTAGTGATCGGCCATCCACTTGGCTAGGCTGAGATGAAGTTGTGACATCCGATGGAGGCGACCGGAACCGCTTGCGGTACTGTCCTCGCCTGCCGTTAGGCGGCGCTGTCCAGGGTGCCGCCATGCTAAGGAGATACGGAATGAACGAGCAAGACAACGGGCAGCTCCGGGCGCCCGCCCAGAGCCAAGGCGGAACGGCGCAGCCGGGGCCTGCCGGGTTCGGGGATGCGCCACGCTTCACGGTGGACAAGAAGACCGCGAAGAAGAACGAGGCTGTCCTCGGCCCCTTCACCATCCGGGACCTCACAGTCTTCGGCTCCACCCTGCTTCTCTTCATCGCCTCGTTGATTCCGATGTTTGCTTTCGCATACAACCTGTGGAATCTGGGCAGTCTATTCTTCCTGGGCCTGGGCATCGTGCTTCCGCTCATTGTCACCGCGTTGTTCGTGGCCCGCCGCCTCAGCCCGACGACCAAGATCCGGATCGGGTCCCTGTCGGTCGACCAGTTCGCGTCGGTGGTGGCGTCTTTCACGCTGGCCTTCTTCTTCCTGGCCGTCGCCGGGGCGTTCGTGCCGAGCATGCTGATCGCGCTCCTTGGCGCCTTGGGGCTCTTCGCGGCCACCGTTCTGGCCCGCTGGATTCCGTTCTTTGCTGGCGACTTCCTGGGCCGGGAAGAAACGCCTGCCCACATCGTGGCGCGCGAAGCTGTTGCCCCGGTGCAAAAGCCCCGGGCGCCCAAGACGCCGAAGCAGCCCAAAACAGCCAAGGGCTCCGCGGGAACAGGCGCGACCAAGGCGGCAGCAGCCGGAGGAGCAACATCCGGCGCCGTAACGTCCGGCGCGGCAGCATCCGGCGCGGCAGCGGGCTGGGGCAAGCGCCCGGCCGCAAGCGGCCCGGTAACCGGCGACCAGGCCGCTGCGCCGGCGGCAACCCCAACGGCGGCCGGGGCACCGTCAGCCGGGGCGCCTTCGACGGGTGCGGCCCCCGTCGCGGCCCCGGCCGCAGCGGCACCCAGCGCACCGGAGACCCAGATCTCGGGCGTTGTACCCGCAGCCAGCGCGGCTGCCCCAGCGCCGTCGCCAACTTCGACGCCGTCCGCCTCTTCGACGCCGTCGGTTCCGTCGGCTGAGTCGGCACGGTCCGCTGAGCCGGCCGCGTCCGGTGCGGAAAAGACCCGGGCGGCCGCCGTCCCGGCGGCGGCTGCCGGTGCCGCAGCCGCCGGTGCCACCGCCGTAGGTGCAGCTGCCGGGGCCGGTGCGCCCACTGCCGCCGCTGCGCAGACCCCGCCCGCGGCTGAACAGACCCAGGCTGCCGGCGTTCCGGCAACCCCCGGCGGCAGTGCCCCCACTACCGTCAACCCCCAGGTCCGGCAAAATGAGCAGGTCCGCCCGCAGGAGCCAATCGGCGCCACGGTGGATCCCGCCAGCCGGCCCGCAGAGGACGATGTCCACCCTGTACACGAGGCGTTCTGGTTCGCCGTCGCACAGCCCCGCACCGCCGTCGACCCGCGCACCGGAGCCCCGGCGTTCGTCATTGAACCCGGCGGCTGGGTCCTTGCCATTGAGGACCGCGGCAACGAGTTCCTGGTCCAGCACACCGACGGCCGGTTGGGCGTTTTGCGGGACCTCAGCAACATCGAACGCGGTTAGCCGGCCCCCGTGACGACGGACTCCGGCAACACGGTATCCGGCACCCCGGACCCCGGAAGCGCCAGGCCCGGTGCGGCGCCGGCGTCCGGGGAGTCTGTCCTGGCGCTCAAGCGCCGAGCGCGCCGGATCAACCGGGAACTCGCGGAACAGTACCCCTATGCCCACGCGGAGCTGGACTTCCGCAGCCCGTTCGAGCTCGTGATCGCTACCGTGCTGTCCGCGCAGACCACGGACGTGCTCGTCAACCAGATCACGCCCCTGCTGTTCGCCCGCTACCCGGATGCGCGGCGGATGGCGGAGGCGGATCCGGCCGAGCTGGAGGCCATCATCAAGCCCACCGGCTTCTTTCGCGCCAAGGCCAGAAATCTCCTGGCGCTGTGCACCCGGCTTGTGGACGAGTACGACGGCGAGGTGCCGGGCCGGCTGGAGGACCTGGTGACGCTGCCCGGCGTCGGGCGGAAAACGGCGAACGTCGTGCTGGGCAATGCCTTCGGCATTCCGGGCATCACCGTGGACACCCACTTCGGCCGTCTGGCGCGGCGTCTTGGCTGGACGGAGTCGGATGACCCGGTCCGGATCGAATCCGACGTCGCTGCGCTGTTCGAGCCGAAGGACTGGACCATGCTCTCGCACCGCGTCGTCTTTCACGGCCGCCGCGTCTGCCACTCCCGCAAGCCGGCCTGCGGCGCCTGCGCCGTCGCCAACTGGTGCCCCAGCTACGGGATGGGGGAAACCGATCCGGAGAAGGCAAAGAAACTGCTGAAGTACGAACTCGCCCCGGGGCAGGAGGCACTGCTGGCCCGGTTGCTGGCCGAGACGCACCGCGCCGCGGAAATCCGGATGGAATCGCAGAGGAAGCAGCCGTGACCGCGCGCCAGGACCTCGTCGACCTCGTTGCCGCGGTGGAGGCGGGCACCGCGCCGGCCCCGGATCCGCGCTGGCGGGAACTCGCCGTCGAACCCGGCGAGCGGGTCCGCAGGGCCGCCGTGCTCATGCTCTTTGGTGCGCTGGGCAACGAGCCAGCCGAGTCCGAGAAGCTGCTGGCTCCAGCCGATTTGGACGTGCTGCTCCTCCAGCGGGCCCAGACCCTGGAGGACCATCCCGGGCAAGTGGCGTTTCCAGGCGGCGGCATCGATCCGGGTGAGTCCGTGGTCGCCGCTGCCGTTCGCGAGGCGGAAGAGGAGACCGGGCTGAACCCGGCGGGCGTGGACGTCCTCGGAGTAATGCCTGAACTGGCGCTGCCCCGGGGCAATTTCCTGGTCACCCCGGTCCTGGCCTGGTGGGCCGCCCAGTCACCGGTCCGTGTGGTGGACTACGGCGAATCCGCGCAGGTGTTCCGTGTTCCGGTCCGGGATCTGCTGGACCCGGACAACCGGGTGATGGCAACGGTCAGCCGGGCCGGCCAAACGTTCCAGAGCCCCGCCTTCACCGTCAACGGCGTGGTGGTGTGGGGATTTACCGGGATGATCCTGAACCAGCTCTTTGAACAGCTGGGCTGGGCCGTTCCGTGGGACCGCGCCCGGCTCTACGGGATTGATGTGTGAGGCGCCTCAAGAATAGGCGGTACCGGCCGGTCCGCTAGCCGGTCGCCACGGCGCTGCCCGCCAGGGGAGCGCGCGCCCGGCCGCCCGACCGGCCGACGGCCGCCCTCCGATGCGCACTAGAACGATCCACAATCAGGCCGGTCGCGGCGTTCTCGCGCACCGCGTTGATGCCCGCGGCCGCGCTTTTGATGGAGCTGAAGAGCGGTGACACGGCCACTACCGTGCCATCCGCCGCCGTCAACCTAAAGAAATATGCCTTGTCGCCAGCCTGCGCGATCTCAAAAATGCCAGCCAAAGTGCTGCCTCCCCAATTCCTTGCGTCGTTGCAATAGCCGGCGGTTCGTACGGGAAATTCGCCGGCCTTTCCGAGGGTAGCCCGGTGACGGAGCCCACACAACGCTACCGACGGGTACGTTACAGGCGGTGACTTGGGTCACTCATTTGGCGTTGTCGTACGAGTCCACCACTGCCACGCTGACCGGAAATTCCACCGGAATCCGGCCGAACAACAGCTCCTTGGCGGCAGTCGCGGAGTCCTCGATCGCCTTGATGCAGTCCGCGACGGCACTGTCGGGGCAGTGCACCATTACTTCGTCGTGGAGGAAGAACACCAGTTCGCCGACGGCGGCGCCCTCCGATCGCATGGCGCGCAGCCGGCGTCGGAGTTCAGCGAGCCAGCACGCCGCCCAGTCAGCGGCCGAGCCCTGGACCACGAAGTTCCGGGTGAAGCGGCCGCGCGAGCGGGCGATCGAGTCCGCCCGGCGCTGTTCTTCCGCCGTGGTGGAGTGCTGGCTCTGCAGCCAGCGGTCCGACGGCGGCGGGCTGCTCCGGCCCAGCCGTGACGTGACGGTCCTGCCGGCTTCGCCGTCGCGGGCAGCCTGCTCGACGAAGCCCACGGCGCGGGGATACGTGCGGGCCAGCTGGGGCATCAGGCGCCCGGACTCGCCCGTCGTCGCCCCGTAGATGGCTCCGAGGAGGGCCACCTTGGCTTTTGCCCGGTCACCGCCGAAGCCCTGTGCGGCAATGCCTGCATAGAGGTCCTTGTCCCGGGCGGCCTCGGCCATTTTGGCGTCCTGCGCCAGCGCCACGAGCACACGCGGTTCCAGCTGCGAGGCGTCGGCAACGATCAGTTTGTGGCCCGGATCGGCGTGGACCGCGCCGCGGATCTGGCGCGGGATTTGCAGCGCCCCGCCGCCCCGGGACGCCCACCGGCCCGACACCACGCCGCCCACCACGTACTCAGGCTGGAACCGGCCGTCCTTCACCCAGGTATCAAGCCACGCCCAGCCATTGGCCGCGTGCAGACGGGCCAGCTTCTTGTATTCCAGCAGCGGCACGATCGCGGGGTGGCTGGATTCCTTCAGCTCCCATTGGCGGGTGCTCTTCACTTCGATGCCGTTGCGGTGCAGGGCGCGCATGAGCTCCTGCGGGGAGTCCGGGTTCAACGCCGGCGACTTCAGCAGCAGTCTCAGTTCGGCCGTGAGCGTTTCGAGTCGGGCCGGACGCTGGCCCGGCGCCGGGCGGGGTCCGAGGTGATCCGCGAGAATCTGCTCGTGCAGTTCCTCCCGCCACGGGACGCCGGTGTGCTGCATTTCGGCGGCGATCATGGCCCCGGCCGATTCCGCCGCGAGCAGCAGCTGCAGCCGTTGGCGCCGGCCGGCGTCGGTGATGATCGCGGTGCCGGAGTCCGTTGCTCCCTGGCTCAGCGCCGCCTGGCTCAGCGCCGCCTGGCTCAGCGCCGCCTGCTGCGCGGCGTACTCGGCGCGGAGAGCCTCAAGGGACTGGCCGGGACGCTGGCCGGGGGCCGGGGCATCGAACAGGGCCCCTTGTTCCGGCGGCGGGGCAGGGGGCTGCAGGCCCCGCGGTGGCTGGTGCAGCTCGTCGTCCTGCGTCAGCTTCTCCGCCGCCTGCGCATAGCCGGTGTGCGCGGTGAACTCCGAGTGGGCCAGGATCGAACCGCACAACGTGAGGTCGTAGCAGCGTTCGAGTTCCACCCCGGCGCCCAGCAGCGCCGGATACCAGTCCTGGGTCCGGTGCCAGATCCAGCGCGGGTGCCGCGCCTCAAGCCCGCGCACAACTCCGGCGAGGTCGCCTGCGCTGACAACCCGGGGATCCGGATTGGACGGTTCAGGGGCGCCGTCCGCCGTGAGTTGCTGCAGCGCCGCGCCGTCGGCGTGGGCAGCGAGCAGCAGGTACATAGGGTCAATTCTGCCCTGCTCCGGGGCGTGGTCCGTGCGCATTTCCTGGCCGCGGCGGCAGGAAGGCCGCGATGCTTGTCCACATAGCCCAGGACGGCGGTTACGCGTGGCTTGGCGCCCGGGCACAGTGGCAGCATGAACAGGCACCAGCAACGTGGTCCGGGCTCGCCGCCCCCGCCGGAGCAGGGGCCCTGGATCCCCGGGGATTCCGCGGAAATCCTGCTCGTCACCGGGGTCGAGGTGCTGCGCGGCGAAGTGGAACGCATCGTCGCCGCGGCCGGCGGGCAGTTGCGGACGGTGCAGGACGTTGCCGAGGCTGCGCCGTTCTGGGACGCCGCGGCGGCCGTGCTGGTGGGCAGCGATATCCGCGAGTTGCCGCCACGGCGGAGGGCTCCTGCGGTGCTGCTCGGCCTCAAGGGTGACGGGGACGGGCTGTGGCATCTGGCCGCCGCAGTCGGGGCTGAACGCGTCGCGGTGCTGCCGGATGCGGCCGCCTGGCTGGCGGAATACCTGAGCCGGTCCCGCGCGCCGGAAGCCGGCGGGCTCGTTCTGGGTTTCACCGGCGGCTGCGGCGGTGCCGGGGCCACGACGGCCGCCATCTGGATCGCTCAGGCCGCTGCCGGAACCGGGATCCGCGTGCTCCTGATCGACGGCGACCCCTGTGGCGGCGGTCTGGAACTGTCGTTGGCCGCCGAGGACGCCCCCGGACTCCGCTGGCCGGATCTGGCCGGGGTGAGCGGCAGCATCGACCCTGCCCAGCTGCACGATGCGTTGCCCGGCGCCGGCGGATTCGCCTTCCTGTCGTGGCCGGGAACCCGGGATCGTGCCGCCGTTGTGGACGCGATCACCGTGGCCGCGGTTCTCGATGCGGCCCGCCGCGGCTGCGAGTTGGTCGTGCTGGATATCGGCCGGGATCGGGGGGCTTTGCGGGCCTTCGCCGGCGAATGCGACCGGATCATCGTCGTCGCGCCCGCCCGGCTGCGGGCCGCCGTCGCCACGGCCTGGCTGCTGCAGGAGCTTCCGCTTGTGGACACCGCGCTCGTGGTCCGGGCCGGTCCCGGCGCCGCATTGGATGCGCCGCTGATTGCCGACTCCGTGGGGCTCGCCCTTCAGGGCATCATGCCAGACATCAAGGGTCTGGCCGGAGCAACGGAACTCGGCCGCCTTCTGGAAGCCGGCCGGCAGCGAGCCGTCCGCCGGTTCTCCGCCGGTGTCCTTGACCTGAACGGAGGACATGACTCATGAGTGCCCATGCGGCCGTGGAACCCGCCGAACCGGAACAGCCCACCCGGCGGGCGCCGGGCCGCCGGCGCTCGCAGGGATTCGTCGACCAGACGCTGCTGGATTCCGTGCGCGAGTCCGTCATGGCGGATGCCTCCCCGGTCACCCCGTCGCGGGTGGCGGCCGCGGTCCAGGCCAGCGGACGGCTGCTCGGAACGGCGGGCGCCCTGGCTGCGGTGGAGAGCATCAGCGCGGAACTGAACGGCCTGGGCCCCCTGCAGCCGCTCACCCGGGACCCCGCCGTGACGGACATCTTTGTCAACGGGCCGGACTCGGTCTGGCTGGACCGCGGCGGCGGTCTGGAAAAGGCTCCCGTCGTCTTTTCCGGGGAAACGCAGATCCGGGCCCTCGCCGCGAGGCTGGTGGCAGCCGGCGGGCGCCGCCTGGATGACGGCTCGCCGTGCGTCGACGTCCGGCTCGACGGCGGCTACCGGGTGCACGCGGTGCTGCCGCCCATTTCCACGGCCGGAACCCTCCTGAGCGTGCGCATCCGCCGGGCCACGGTCTTCACCATGCCCGAGCTCAGGCGCGACGGCATGTTCGGGACCGGGACTTCCGGGACCCTGGTCCAGTCGGTGCTCGAACGCATGGTGGCGTCCCGGCTGAGCTTCCTCATCAGCGGGGCCACCGGCTCGGGGAAAACGACGCTACTGGCTACGCTGCTGGGATTGTGCCACCCCGGGGAGAGACTCGTCCTGATTGAGGACGCCGCGGAACTGAATCCGGTCCATCCGCACGTCGTCTCGCTGGAATCCCGGCATGGAAACCTGGAAGGCGGCGGCGCCGTGGACCTCGGCGAGCTCGTCCGCCAGGCCCTGAGGATGCGGCCGGACCGGCTGGTGGTGGGCGAATGCCGCGGCCCGGAAGTCCGTGAGCTGCTCTCGGCCATGAACACTGGACACACCGGAGGCGGCGGGACCATCCACGCGAATGAGGCCGCGGCCGTGCCCGCGCGGCTTGCGGCCCTCGGCGCGCTCGCCGGCATGGGCCAGGACGCCGTACGGCTGCAGGTCGCCAGCGCGATCGACGCCGTCGTGCATGTCGAACGGACCGAAACCGGGCGCCAGGTCGCGAGCATTGGAATCATGGAGGCCGACGACTTTGGCCTGACAGTCACCGTCGCACTCGACGTCCAACAGGGGCAGCTCCGCTTCGGCCGGGCCTGGCCGCAGCTGGCGCACCGTCTCGGCCTGGATCCCGGGCTGGCCGGAGCGCCCTCCGAACTTCAGGAAGCGCGGCTGGCAGAGCGCCCGCCGGGATCCGGACACGAACCAGCGAGGGCATGGACGCTGCGATGACGGCCCTCCTGATCATCGCGTTGGTGCTGGCCGTGTGGCTGGCATTTCCCTCCCCGCGCGCGGCCGGACAGCGTACCCGCAGGGCATTGCAAGGCGCCGGCACGGGAAGTTCCGCGGCCGACGGGCAGCCGCGATCCCGCCCTCTTCGGGCTGTCCGGGGATTGGGTGGCTTGCACGGCAGGGGATCCGCAGGTGCCGGGCCCGTCCCAATGACGGTGGTGGTCCAACAGTTGGCCGCGCTGCTGAAGGGAGGGCGCACCCCCGCCCGGCTGTGGGACGAACTCTGGGTCCTGTACGGCGGGGACGCTTCGCAGGAACGGTCCGCGGGCCGGATGGCGGGTCACGGTCTCGGCCGCGACCAGGCCCGCGAAGGCTCCGGAACGGTCCTCGGCCCGGAGTCCCTCAGGATCCTGGCGGCCGCGCGTGCCGCCGCTCTGCGCGGGTCGTCCGTGGCCGAGGCCATCCGTCGCGAGGTCTCCGGCAGGTCTGCCAGCGAGGGCACCGTCGTCTTAGGCATGGGGGCGGTTGGCGTCCGGGCGGGCCGGGACGTGCATGTGTGGGGCGAGCTCGCCGCATGCTTTGACACAGCCGAGGCCAGCGGTTGCCCGCTGGCCGATGTCCTGGCGCGCCTTGCCGCCCACCTTGAGACGGAGGACGACGCCGAGGCCGCCCGGCAGACCGCCTTGGCGGGGCCGCGCGCGACCGTCCGTCTACTGACCTGGCTCCCGCTGTCCGGCCTGGCCCTCGGCCTGCTGCTGGGCGTGGATCCGGTGGCGACGTTGCTGGGGAACCCCTGGGGCCTCGGGGCGTTGGCCGCAGGTGCGGCGCTGACCGCCGTCGGCCGATTGTGGTCCTCACGGCTCGTCCGGGCCGCGGCGGAAGCCCCATCGTGACTCCGCGGCCGCCGTGAGGCCCGAACTGGCCGGATTCGTGGTGGCAACGAGCCTTGCCGGTGCAGCCGTCCTGGTCCTCGCACGCCCGGGCCGCGTCCGCCGGCGGCTCCGGCGCCAATTTCCGGCCCCGGCTGACCCGGCCGCCCCGGCTGACCAGGCCGCCCGAAGTCCGGCGTCCCGCGGTGCCGGACGGCACGGCCGGCACGGCTTCCCCGGCCTGCGCGATACCGCCATGATGCTGGAACTGATCGGCGCCATGCTGGATGCGGGCGCCGGGCTTGGCCGGTCCCTCGAACTCGTCGCCGCCCTCGTGCCTCCGGAAATCGGGCGGCAGCTTCGGCCGGTCGTATCAGCACTCGCCATCGGCGCCGACTGGGATACAGCATGGCGCAGTTCCGGTGCCCGGGCGCCCCAGCTCCTCGCCCTGCGCGATGCGCTTTGCTTCGCAGCGCTCACCGGCGCCCCCTCCTCAGCACTGCTCTATGCCCAGGCCGCCCGGCTTCGCCGAGAACGCAACAGGGCGGCCGAGCAGCGTGCGGCGGCGCTGGGCGTGAAGCTCGTTGTGCCGCTGGGCCTGTGCTCCCTGCCGGCGTTTGTGTGCCTCGGCGTCGTGCCCGTGCTCCTGGGGCTGCTCCCGGCCTGATGCCGGCAGTTCTCCTCCACAGCCCGCCACGGGGGGGCACGTTTTCCACTTGGCGGACCTCGGGGCTTACGGCGCAACAGCCCAGCCGGGAGAGTCGAACCAGCCGGCGATCCTGCCGGTGTCCCTTGGAAGGAAGAGCAGATGTCAATAAATCAGGACACTCCCGCTGCAAGTCGGAAGGACACAGGGGAGGGCGGCATTGCCGAGGTGTTCGAAATCTATCCCGGCGCCAGCTCGGTTGTCCCCGTTCAGCCGCACGGACGCAGGAGGCCGCCATCCGCGCAAGCTGGAATGGCCACCGCTGAATATGCCATAGCAACGCTGGCCGCCGTAGGGTTCGCCGGGGTCCTCGTGTTCATCATGCGCAGCGACGAGGTCCGCGGTTTCCTCCTGAACCTCATTCGGACAGCGCTCACGTTGCCATGAAGGCAGGCTGGCGCGGCTGGGACAGTGGCAGCCGAAGAGAGCCGCCGCCCACCGCGGAGTGTCGCGGGGCGATCACTGCAGAGTTCGCCGTCGCATTGCCCTCGGTCGTGTTCCTGCTCGCCCTGCTGCTGGCAGGTTCGGCGGCCGGAGTGACGCAACTGCGCGTCGAGGAAGCGGCCCGCGGCGGTGCCCGCGCACTGGCGAGGGGAGCCGGAGCCAGCGAAGTGGGAGAGGTTGTCCGCCGGCTCGCCGGCGACACGGCAACGGCCGAGGTGACGCTCGACGGCGAATGGCACAGGGTCACCGTCTCCGGCCGGGTCCCCGGGACGGTCGGTTCTCTCATTCCGTGGGTCCTGAGCGCCAGTGTGTGGGCGCGCGCTGAGGCCCCCGGCGCGGCACAACAGCCGCGGTTGAATAATGCCTCCCGCTCCCCGGGGCAGGGGACCTGATGTCGCCGACCCGTGCCTGGGCCCAGGGGCCGCGGCCCCGAAGTCCGGCTCCTGACCGTGCCCCGCACCGCTGCCGGCCGTCGGAGCGGGGCTCCGGGACCGTCTTGGCCCTAGGGCTCGGGCTCGTGGTCATCATGGCGGTGGCTTTGCTGCTGCTTCTGGCCCAATCGGCTGTCGCAGCGTCGAGGGCTGCGGCGGCTGCCGATCTCGCGGCGCTGGCTGCCGCTGATGCCGCGCGGGGAATCACGTCCGGCGAGCCCTGTGCGGTGGCCCGGGAGGTCGCGCTGAAGAACGACGCCGCGATGGTTGCCTGTTCTGAGGGCCCGGACGCCACAGTGCAGGTCCGCACCGAGCTCGGCGCCGGACCGTTCCTCGGGGCGGCCACAGGGCTGGCCCGGGCGGGACCGCCCCCTGCGCCCGGGGGCCGGTCCCCGCCGTGAACGACGCCGACTTCCCTGCGGAGGACCAGGCGCGGAGGCCCGGAAGCCGCGAATCTGGCCGCGGCTGGCCGCTCCGACGTCCCGCGGCTGGCGCCGACGTCCGGCTGTGCGCCACCGAAATGCCGCTGAGACGCGGTTCAGGCTCGGAGCGGCTGGGCGGGCTTCTCTCCCGTTGTCAGTGCCGCGGCCTCCGGTGTGCCGGAGTTGCCGCTCTCCATCAGTTCGCTGGCTTCTTTGAGCAGCACGTCGATCAGTGTGACGGCAGCGTCCTTGTCGAGCGGGTTGTTCTTGTTGCCGCACTTGGGTGACTGGACGCAGGAAGGGCAGCCGGACTCGCATTCGCAGGCCTTGATGGCGTCGCGCGTGGCGGTCAGCCACAACCTGGCCTTGTCGTAGCCGCGTTCGGCGAAGCCGGCCCCGCCGGGATGGCCGTCGTAGACAAAGATGGTGGGCACTCCAGTGTCGGCGTGGATGGCCGTGGACACTCCGCCGATGTCCCAACGGTCGCTGGAAGCCACGAGCGGCAGGAGGCCAATGGCCGCGTGTTCGGCAGCGTGCAGGGCTCCGGGGAACTGTGCCTCGATCAGCCCGGCTCCGGTCAGCGAACGGTTGTCCACGACAAACCAGACCGCCTTGGTAAATAGGTCCCTGGAGCCCAGTTCCAGGGGTTCCTCGCCGAGGATCTCGTTCGATATCAGCGCCTTGCGCTGGAAGGAGACCACCTGGGTTGTCACTTTCACGTCACCGAAATGCACGGCCACATCGCCCCACTGGGTGGTGCGTTCCGTTTCGAGGACCTCGATCTGGGTCACGTCCCGGGCGGTGGTGTAGTAGTCGGGGTTCGCCCGGCGCACCATCACACAGTGATCGTCCTCGTTCAGGTCCTCCACCACATAGCTGTCGCCCTGGTGGACATAGATGGCGCCGGTGTGGGCCTGGTAATGGGTCTGGGGCGAATCCATGGTGCCGAGCAGGGAGCCGGTCTCCGCATCCACGATGCTCACCGGACCTCCGCCGTCGGCCCGGAGGTTCACCATGGCCGCGGCGCTCTGCGGATGGGTCCAAAACCATCCGGCCGGCCGTTTGCGCAGATAGCCCTGCAGAACCAGCCGGTCCAGCAGCTTCTCCGACGTGGCTCCGAAGAGCTCCAGTTCGGCGAACCCGAGGGGAAGTTCCGCAGCGGCGGCGCACAGGTGCGGGCCCAGGACATAGGGATTGGAGGGATCGAAGACAGTGGCCTCCACCGAGACGTCGAAAATCGCCTCGGGGTGGTTCACCAAGTACGTGTCCAGCGGGTCATCGCTGGCCACGAATGCCGCGATCGCGTCCTGGCCGGCGCGGCCCGCCCGGCCGATCTGTTGGAACAACGACGCCCGCGTGCCCGGCCAGCCGGCGACCAGCACGGCGTCGAGACCGGAAATGTCGATGCCCAGTTCCAGCGCGGACGTGCTCGAGACGCCCAGCAGTTCACCCGAGCGCAGCGCCTTTTCCAGGGCACGTCGCTCCTCCGGCAGGTAGCCCGAGCGGTAGGCGGCCACACGCTGCGGCAGGCTGGGGTCCACCTCGTCGAGGAGGCGCTTGGCGATGGAGGAAATCGTCTCTGCCCCCCGCCTGGACTTGATAAACGCAATGGTCCGGGTGCGGGAGGACACCAGGTTGGCCAGCAGGTCGGCGGTCTCGGCGACGGCGGTCCGGCGCTCCTTGGCACCGTTTTCGCCCCGGAGCTCCGTCAGCGCCGGCTCCCAAAAAGCCACGGTGGTGGACCCGTGGGGCGAGCTGTCCTCGGACACGGCACGCACGGGCGCGCCGATCAGCCGGCCGAAGGACTGCTCGGGGTCAGAGGCCGTGGCGGACGCGGCGATGAACACAGGTCCGGGATGGGAGCCGCCAGGGCTGTAGTAGGCACAGATCCGGCGCAGCCGGCGCATGAGGTTTGCCACGTGGGAGCCGAAGACCCCGCGGTAGCTGTGGGCCTCATCCACGATCACATAGCGGAGGCGCCGGAAGAACCTGGCCCACCACGCATGGTTCGGGAGGATGCCGAAGTGCAGCATGTCAGGGTTGGCGAGTATAAAGTTCGCGTGGTCCCGGATCCAGCGCCGGGAAGCGGGATCGGTGTCGCCGTCATAGGTTTCGGCCCGGACGGTGGGGAGCTTCAAGGCCCGGATCGCGGCCAGCTGGTCGGCGGCCAGTGCCTTCGTGGGGGACAGATAGAGGGTCACGGCGCCGTCGTCGTGGATCTTCCCGGGATCCGACAGGACCCTGAGCTCGGAACGGTGGATCGCGTCCAGGGCCGGCAGCTGATACGCCAGCGACTTCCCGGACGCCGTGCCGGTGGCAATGACCACATGCTCTCCGGCGTGGGCCAGTTCGGCGGCCTGGACCTGGTGGAGGTAGGGCTCGTGGATCCCCAGCGAACCGTAGGCTTCTACAACATCCGAATGGGACCACTCCGGCCACGGCGCATTGACGGCCTCGCGGGCCGGGATCGTTCGCACATGGCGCAGCTGTTCCGGGTCCGGGCCTCGGCCCAGCAACGGAATCAGGGACTCATGCGGGTTCACTCACATATTCTTTCATCCGGCCTCAAATCGCCCGCCCGGCAGGCACCGCGGCGCCAGCGCGGCGAACGGCCAAAGGCTGTCGCGCAGGGCCGCCAAGAGGTCGGCAGGTTGCCCGCGCCCGTTCCCGGGCGGGGTCACCGCGCGCAGCGCCTCAACCGACGGACAGGTCCGCCCCTTCGTCCGACGTCGACAGCATCAGTACGTGGGACACCATGCGCCAGCCGAGGTGCGAATACAGTTTTTGCCCGTCCAGCGAGGCGAGAAGCAACCCGGAATCCACGTCGTGCTCGAATGCCTGGGCCGCCAGGGCCTTCATGATGAAGCTGCCCAGCCCCCGCCGCTGGTAGGTCGGCGAGGTCACGATCTTGTCGAAGATGGCGGTGTGCCCCACCACGAACACGCGTCCGCTCGCGGCGACCTCATCGCGGGCGTGGACCACCGCGTGGTGGACGCCGTCCGTCCGGGATGTCTCCAGCTTGAGGTCGTCGTCGGAAAGCCACGGGTCCTCCGAGTCCTGGGTCTCCATGTCCACAATCATCATGGTCTGGGAAGCCGAGGTGACATGGAGGCCGTGCCGCGGTCCCAGGACTGAATACCTGGCAACGTCGTTGGTGAGAACCGTGAGGACTCTGGCCGGCGCCTCGGCCGTCTTCGCCGCCAGCTCAGCGAACTCTGAATCGGAGGGATCGTAGGCGAAGTATTCCCATTCATGGGTGGTGTCCGCGCGAAAAGCCGCAGGGAACCGCCCCTCCCTGCGTGTCTCATATCCGCGACAACCGGCCCATCCGGCAACCCAGACATCCAGCAGGTGCGTGGTGTCTTCAACCATGGCGTCAAGACTCATGTGATGAGCGTATTCCAGCAGTGCCACAAGCAACAGTGGCCGGATCGGGGAAGGCCGCTTGCGTACCCAATTGTGACTGTTGCCCCGGCCCACTTTCCCAGCAAGTACCCTTAAATACGTGGCTTTGAACAGGATTGTGCTCTTTTACGGCTTTACCCCCCTCACTGACCCGGACGCCGTCCGGCTCTGGCAGCGAGCCCTGTGCGAAAAACTCGGCCTAACGGGCCGCATCATCCTCTCCAAGGATGGCATCAACGCCACGGTCGGCGGGGAACTGAACGCCGTGAAGCAATACGTCAAGGCCACCCGGGAGTACAAGGGATTCCACGACATCGACGTGAAGTGGTCCGACGGCGGCGCGGCAGACTTCCCACGGCTCAGCGTGAAGGTGCGGGACGAAATCGTGTCCTTCGGCGCCCCGGGCGAGCTTAAAGTCGACGCCGGCGGAGTGGTGGGCGGCGGAACCCATCTCAAACCCGAGGAGCTCCACGAACTCATTGAAGCCAAAAAGCAGCAGGGCGACGAGGTCGTGTTCTTCGACGGCCGCAACGGCTTCGAGGCCCAGATCGGGAAGTTCAAAGATGCTGTGGTCCCCGACGTTGCCACGACCCATGACTTCATTAAGGAACTTGACTCGGGCAAGTACGACGCTCTCAAGGACAAGCCGGTTGTCACCTACTGCACCGGAGGCATCCGCTGCGAGGTGCTTTCGAGCCTGATGGTGAACCGCGGGTTCAAGGAGGTCTACCAGCTCGACGGCGGCATTGTCCGCTATGGCGAGGCCTTCAAGGACCAAGGCCTGTGGGAGGGCTCCCTGTACGTGTTCGACAAGCGCATGCACCTCGAGTTCAGCGGTGACGCCAAGACCATCGGCGAATGCGTCCGCTGCGCGGCGCCCACGAGCAAGTTCGAAAACTGCTCGAATCCGAACTGCCGGACGCTCACGCTCTACTGCGCCGAGTGCGCCGCGAGCCCCGATACCCTGCGGTGCCCCGAGGGATGCGCCGCCTAAGACGCGCTCCGGACTTCCTGGTCGGCCGGAAAACCTTAGATGCGGCTCACCCGGTACGCATAGTTCGCCGGCCCGTTCGCATCCACCTTGATCGTGAGCACCGCATTTGCGGCCAGCTGCACCACGTTCACCCTGGACGTCCCGCACCGCAGATTCAGGTCCACGAGTTCGCTCTCACCGTTCTCGATGGAAAAGGAGACCCGGCGGGCGCTCCGGCAAGCCAGGGTCACGGCGTAGGTACCCTTGGGCAGCACAGTCGTGGTCTCTTCCCTCTCCTCGTCGGCCTCCAGCGTCCCAAACCCCGTATGGAAAACCTGCCCCGCGGCGTCGGGCAGTACCTCGTGGACCCAGGCGTCCAGCTCCTTGCCGGACACCGGCTCGGTGAGGTGGGGGTCCCGGGGCAGAGCGGCGTCAGTGGTCGGCGCTGCGGCAGCGGAGGTCGATTCATCGTCCCAGCGGTCGGCGGAGTATTCATACTCGCAGCCGGACAGGACCGTCCCGAGAAATAGCGCAACTGAGAGCACCACGGCGGCGGCCGGGGTGCGCTGTCGCGGCGCCCTGCTCGCCGGCACAGTTGGCATACCCTGAGATTAGGGTTGCCCGGGATCAAGCGCCAGAGGCGAAAGGACCGGATCGGACAGGCCCGTCAGAGGGCACCGGGCCGGACCGCGGTGGCCGGTTGCCGGCAGGTCTTACTCCGACGCTGCCAGGTGGTAGGCGTAGAGGAGCGGGGCATCCACACTGGACGTGCTGAGCGTGACGTCGCCCGCGACAGGCACCTTGATGCGGGCGGTTTCGCGGCTGCCGTTGCAGGCGGCTCCCGCTTCGGCCAGTTGGCTGCCGTCCAGGCTGACGGCGAAGAACGCCTTGCCGCCGCCTTCGCAAGTCATGGTCAGGGTGTAGCTGCCGGCGGGCACGCCGGACGCGGTCCGGACGATCGGATCCCGGTTCAGGATCTTACCGGCATCCTCCAGCACCGTCCCGGGGGCCGAGGGCAGGGCGGTTGCCTTCCACGCCGGGACGTCGGCGTTCTCAATCGAACCGGCCGGGGAACAGGCCGTTGCGGCCAGTACGACGACGGCGGCGGCCGCGCCTGTGAGCGCTCGCCGGACCAGCCGGGCGGCCGGTGCGTGGAAGGAAGGGAAAACCATGCCTCAAACTTACCGTCTCGCCGGGTCCCATCCGGCCGCATGGATCGTCCCGGTGCCCCCACCCGCGGACCCTTGACTTTGACGCTGCGTCAAAGTTTAGAGTCGAAGGACGGGCGGGCAGCGGCCAGCCGGTAAGGGAGCAGCACACCCCGAAGGCAGCGGGAACGGGCCGCCCTAGGGAACAGGCCCTAGGGAACAGGCCCGAAGGTACAGAAAGGGGGAGGCATGGACTGGTCCGTTCAGCAGATCGCGAAACTGGCCGGCACCACCGGCCGGACGTTGCGTCACTACGACGACATCGGCCTGCTCAAGCCCAGCCGCACCGGCAACAACGGTTACCGGTACTACGGCCAAGAGTCGCTGGTCCGTCTGCAGCGGATCCTGCTCCTGCGCGATCTGGGGCTCGGGCTGCCGGCGATCGCGGAGGTGCTCGGCAACGAGGCGGACGCGGAGTATGCATTGGGTCGGCACTTGGCGTGGCTGCTGCAGGAAGAGGACAGGCTGGGCCGGCAGATTGCTTCGGTCCGGCACACCATCGAGGCATTGCAAACGGGAGGAAAGATCATGGCGGAGGAAATGTTCGACGGCTTCGACCACACCAAGTACCAGGAGGAAGTCCAGCAGCGGTGGGGCAAGGATGCCTACGCGAAGTCGGACACCTGGTGGCGCGGCATGGGGGCGGAGGAGAAGGCTGCCCGGACGGAGCAGTCCCGGCAGCTCGGCGCCGACTGGACGGCCGCTGCGGAGTCGGGGGTTCCGGCGGGCAGCGCGGTGGCGCAGGACCTGGCCCGGCGCCACGTCGAATGGCTCCGGGGTATCCCCGGCACCCCGGCGGCGTCACCCGCCGCAGGCGGCCCCGCGGCCGGCCCCGCGGCCGGCAACAACGACGCAGGTCCGGACATCAAGGCGTACGTGACGGGACTCGGGGAGATGTATGTGGCCGACCCCCGTTTCGCCGCGAACTACGGCGGTCCCGACGGCGCGGCCTTCGTCCGGGACGCCCTGAAAATCTACGCTGAGACCGAGCTCTAGCCAGGACCAAGCCCGCGACCGGACCCCGGGACTAAACTTGTCCGGTGACTTCCTCAGCGCAGGGCCCCGCCGCACCAGCTCCCCCAACCCAGTTCACAGCAGGCGACACTCCGGACGCTCCGCGGAGCGACCTTCCCGGCCTCCTCGAGGCCCTGGCCGCGGACCTGCGTGCCGTTGGCTACACCGTGGACGGGGTTGCGGAGCTGCTCGGCGAGGCCGCGCACTCCGCCCTCGGCCGGGACCAGCTCATCCCCGCCCTGATCGTCACCGGGCGCTCCCTCGCGGAGCCGGCGACGGCGGCGCTCGCCGGCGTCGTGCGTCTCTGGCTCCTCTCCGAGCCGCAGCGCGCGCAGACCCTCGACGCCGCCCTCCCCGGCATCCGCACGGCCGGGCTCCTGGAACTCGGGCTCGTGGAGCCGTCGGACCAGGACCAGGACCAGGACCAGGAGCAGGACCTGGTCCAGGCCAAGGTGGACCTGAGGCCCTACGGCTGGGACCCGACCGTGGGCGATGACGGGGTCGGTGAGGGCGGAGCGGACCTCTGGGTGGCCAGCGACCTCGCGGCGCACCAGCGCGCGGGCGTCCTCCGCCACGACCACGTCCTGGGGATCGGGCAGGCCTCCACCACCCTGGTCCAGGTCACCGCCCGCCGCCACGTTGCCAGGGCGCTGGATCTCGGCACCGGCTGCGGCATCCAGACCTTTCACCTGCTGCACCATGCCGAGCACGTGACCGCCACGGACATTTCGGCACGCGCACTGGCCTTCACCCGGTTCAACCTTCTGCTCAACGCCGACGAGCTGCACCTTGACCCCGCCGACCTCGACGCCCGCGTCAGCCTCAGGCTCGGGTCCCTGCTGGAGCCGGTCGCGGGGGAGGAGTTCGAGCTGGTGGTGTCCAATCCGCCGTTCGTCATTACGCCCCGCAGCCTCGGCGAGACCACCACGGACCAGTTCACCTATCGCGACGGCGGCCTGCCGGGGGACCAGATCGTCTCTTCGCTGGTCCGCGCGCTGCCCTCAGTCCTTGCCCCGGGCGGAACGGCCCAGCTCTTGGGCAACTGGGAGATCACGGCGGGTGCCGGCTGGGCCGAACGGCCGCAGAGCTGGGCCAGTCCGGCCGCCGACGCCTGGTTCATCCAGCGCGAGCAGGTGGGCCCGGAGCAGTATGCCGAGACCTGGCTGCAAGACGCCTCGGAAAACCGCGACCGCCGGCTTTACCAGGACTCGTACGCGGCCTACCTCGACGACTTCGCCTCCCGCAAGGTGGCGGGAATCGGCTTTGGCATGATCTGGCTGCGGCGGCCCGCCGACGGCGCCGGGCGGGTGCTTTCCCGCTTCGAGGAGATCACCTACCCGATCGAACAGCCGGTGGGACCACACCTGGGCGCCGCCGTCGAGCGTGCCGACTGGCTGGCCGCCCATGATCTGGCCGCCGCCCACCTGCTGGTCGCGGACGACGTCACCGAAGAGCGGCACCAGCGCCCGGGGGCGGAGCACCCCGGCGTTATCCTGCTGCGGCAGGGTGCCGGGCTGCGCCGCACCAACCTGCTCAGTACCGAGCTGGCCGGGTTCGTCTCAGCGTGCGACGGCGACCTGTCCGCCGGGCAGATCATCGGCGCCCTCGAGGCCCTGCTGGGCGGCTACGAGGGGTTTGACAGTGCCGAATTCCGGACTGGGCTCCTCGAGGAAGTGGGAAACCTGGTGCGCGACGGCTTCCTGCTGCCCGCCTGAAACGTCGCCCGCCACCCCAGGCCCGGCGACTGTCATTGCCGCCGCAGCCGCCGGGCTGACGCCGGCGTCCGCCGCCGGGCTGACGCCTATGTCTTCCCGCCCGAACCGCGGCAGGACGTACGCGGTGAGGGCCAGGGCCACCAGGGCGCCGACGGCTCCGGTGAGCACGAAGCTGAAACGCACCGGGACCACTGCCCCCAGGAACCCGCCCAGGGCCAGCGCCCCGATGGAGACGGCGCGTGTCATCCCGCCAACGATCGCCATCGCCTGGCCGCGCCCGCTTTCCGGAATCCGCAGGATGGCGATGGCTCCGAAACAGGCGTTCAGGACGCCGCAGGCCGTGCCCGTCGCCGTGTAAGCCACAAAGAGCAGTTCCACGTTGGGGACCAGCCCCGTGAGGACGAGGAACGCCGAGGCTCCGGTCATGGAGGCCAGCAGCACGCGCAGCCGTACCGCCGGCGTCTTGATGCTGCCGGCCATCGCCGCCCCGGCCGCCATGCCGAGGCCGAAGGCTGCGGCCAGCAGCCCGTACTGCGTCTCGGTGGCGCCAAGTTCGCCGCGCGCTAGGAACACCTCGAGCACGTTGGTGGCCTCGCCGACGACGATGAAGAACATCGCCCCGAGAACCAAGGCCCAGACCAGGCTGTCCCGGCGGATCAGGCGCAGTCCGTCGAGCAGCGCCGGCTTCGCCCGGCCGGCCCGTTCGGCCGCTGTGCCGCGGCGGGTCCGGATCAGCAGGGCGCCCAGCCCCATGGCGACGTAGCAGCCGCTGGCCACGGCGAAGACCAGTCCGGTCCCGCCCCAGCCGCTGAGCAGGCCGCCCGCGGCGGGACCGGCCATGCCCGCAATCATGACGGTCGCCTGCATGGTGCCCATGGCCCGCGGGGTGCGGTCCTCGCCGACGATCCGCGGCAGCAGGGCCTGCCAGGTGGGTCCGGCCACCGCCTGGGCCGCGTCGAGCACGAATGTCATGGCAAAGAGCACGGGCAGATAGTTCTCCAGGTACTGCATGCCTAGCCCCATGCCGGCGACGGCGGCGGCGCTGACCGCGGAGCTCGCCGTCGCCAGCGTGCGGGAGTCCATGGTGTCGGCCAGCCGGCCTGCCCACGGAGCCAGCAGCACCAGGGGCAGCGCCGAGCACAGAAGGTACGCGGCCACCAGCCAGGGCCCGGCGACAGGCGTTTCGCCGGCGACGGCAGCGTTTTGCAGGTGCAGCATGACGCTGACGACGACGGCGCCCATCCCTGCCGTCGCCACGAACCGGGCGGTGCCGGCGATCAGGAAGTCGCGGTTGCGCCACAGGGGCTGCGCCGGTGCTGCGGGAGTGGACGCGTTATGAAGTGTTTGTTTCATAAATAGGAAAGTAGCCCGGGCCCGGAAGAGATGTCAAGCATTTCTTTCATAGTTTGGAGAGGCTGGATACACTGGAGGAGTGAACGCAGAAACCCCGACGGCGGAGTCCACGGCTCCGCCAGCCACCAAGCGCCGGCATCGCCCGGAAAAGCAAGTGGAAATCACTGACCCGAAGGCGATCCGTGCCCTCGCCCACGCCGCCCGGCTGGAGGTCATTTCCGAACTGTATTCCACCCAGGTGAGCCGGACGGCCACCGAGCTTGCCGCGCAGACCGGCCTGACTCCCAGTGCCATGAGCTACCACCTGCGGGCACTACAGAAGTGGGGCATCGTGGTTCCCGCAGAAACCGCCGGGGACGCCCGGGAGCGGCGCTGGAAGGCCGCCGGCACCGATTTCACCATCCACTCGCTGGGGGGAGTGGCCAGCCCGGAACTCGCCGTCCTGGACCTCGAGCTCGACGCCTACCGCCGCCGGGTCCTTGCGTACGCCAAAGCCCGCAACGCCCGGCGCGAGAACGGCGACACCGCCGACGGCCCGTCCTCCGTGGTGCTGGCCAGCAACCTCCTGTACCTGACACCGGACCAGCGGTCCGAACTGAACCGGCGGGTCTTTGACCTCCTGCGGGACTACGAACTCGAGGATCCGGACCACGTGCCCGACGGCGCCGAACGCATGGCCACGATGTGGTCGATGATTCCGGACGACCGCGGACCGGCCGCCGCCAAGCCGGCCCCCGGTAAAGCCGCCACCGGCAAGGACAGAGCCCGCCCCGGCAAGGACTGAAAACCGTCGCCGGCACCGCAGGACGTTGCCTCCTGCGCGCCCTGAAAGGCCGCCGGACACGCGGTCTGATCGCAGCCGGAACCCACCTCCGTGGGGCCGTCATTTCCGGCCGGATGCGCGGGATTCTGCAAAATATGGTGAACTAGGCGGGTATGGGCGCATCTGCCCGAGCCACCTTTTTCTGTAGGAGCACCGTGCCAAGCAAGGCCAAAACCGGCAAGAAACTCGTGATCGTGGAGTCTCCCGCCAAGAGCAAAACCATCGCCAAGTACCTCGGCGAAGGCTTCATCGTGGAGGCCTCCATCGGTCACATCCGCGACCTTCCGCAGCCCTCGGAGCTCCCCGCGGAACTGAAGAAGACGCCGCTGGGCAAGTTCGCCGTCGACATTGACAACGACTTCAAGCCCTACTACGTGGTGTCCTCGGACAAGAAGAAAAAGGTCGCCGAGCTCAAGGCCCAGCTCAAAGACGCCGACGCTCTCTATCTCGCAACCGATGGGGACCGCGAAGGCGAGGCCATCGCGTGGCACCTGCTCGAAGTGCTCAAGCCCAAGGTGCCGGTCTACCGGATGACCTTCGGCGAGATCACCAAGGAAGCCATCCACCGCGCCATGGACAACCTGCGCGATGTCGACCAGGACCTGGTGGACGCCCAGGAAACCCGGCGCGTCCTGGACCGTCTCTACGGCTATGAGATCTCGCCCGTGCTCTGGCGCAAGGTGGCACGGGGCCTCTCCGCCGGCCGCGTGCAGTCCGTTGTCACCCGCATGGTGGTGGACCGCGAACGCGAGCGGATGGCCTTCAGGGCCGCCTCCTACTGGGACCTCACCGGCCAGTTCGGCGCCGATTCCGGCTCCTTCAAAGCCAAACTCGCGGCCGTCGACGGCGCCAAGGTCGCCAGCGGCCGGGACTTCAACGACAACGGCGAGCTCACCTCGCGCAACGCAGTCCACCTCAACGAAGAACTCGCCGCCTCGCTCGCCGTGGGGCTGCAGGACGCCGAATTCCGGGTCCGCTCCGTCGACACCAAGCCGTACACCCGCCGCCCGGCAGCGCCGTTCACCACGTCCACTCTCCAGCAGGAGGCCGGCCGCAAGCTGCGCTTCTCCTCGAAGAGCACGATGCAGGTGGCCCAGCGCCTCTACGAAAACGGCTACATCACCTATATGCGTACGGACTCGTCCGCGCTGAGCAACGAGGCCATCACGGCCGCCCGGCGCCAGGCCTCCGAGCTGTACGGCCCCGAGTACGTGCCGCAGTCGCCGCGGGTCTACAGCGGCAAGGCAGCGAACGCGCAGGAAGCCCACGAGGCCATCCGTCCCGCCGGCGACTCCTTCCGCACGCCGGCCCAGGTGGCCAAGCAGCTCTCCGGCGACGAATTCCGGCTCTACGAGCTCATCTGGAAGCGCACGGTCGCCTCGCAGATGGCTGACGCCAAGGGCTCCACTGCCACGATCCGCCTCGGCGCCGTGACTGTTGGTAACCCGGCCGATCGGCGCGACGCCGAATTCTCGGCGTCGGGCACCGTCATCACCTTCCCCGGCTTCCTCGCCGCCTACGAAGAAGGCAAGGACGAAAGCCGCGCCGACGAGGAGTCCGAGGAAGCCCGCCGGCTGCCGAATGTGGCCAAGGACGACGCGCTCACCGCCACCGACATTGTCGCCGTCGGGCACGAGACCTCGCCGCCGCCGCGCTACACGGAAGCCTCGCTGACAGCGGAGCTGGAAAAGAAGGGCATCGGCCGCCCGTCGACCTACGCCTCCACCATCTCCACCATCCAGGACCGCGGCTACGTCCGGAAGCAGGGCTCCGCGCTGGTCCCGAGCTGGATCGCGTTCTCCGTGATTCGGCTCCTTGAGCAGCATTTCCACGACTACGTGGACTATGAGTTCACCGCCGACATGGAAGCCGACCTGGACAAGATCGCCAACGGGCAGGCGGCTGGACCGGCCTGGCTCAAGCACTTCTACTTCGGTGAAGACTCCGAGCCCGGCCTGTTGAGCATCGTGAACAACCTCGGCGAGATCGATGCCCGCGAGATCAACTCCATCCCCATCACGGACGCGATCACTCTCCGGGTCGGCAAATTCGGCCCGTACCTGGAAAGCTCCACCGCCACCGTGGATCCCGAGACCGGCGAAGTGGTTGAAGCGGCCCGCGCCAACGTCCCGGAGGACCTGGCCCCGGACGAGCTCACGGCCGCCAAAGCCGTTGAACTCATGGAGACCGCTGCCCCGGAGGAGCGCGTCCTCGGCGCGGACCCGCACACCGGGCACACCATCGTGGCTAAGAACGGCCGCTACGGCGCCTACGTCACAGAGGTCATCCCGGAGATGACCGAGGAACAGCTGGCCAACCAGCCCGTTGAGTACTACAAGAACGGCAAACCTAAGCCGGCGAAGAAACCCGTCAAGGCCAAGCCCCGCACCGGATCCCTGTTCGCGTCCATGAGCGTGGACACCATCACGCTGGATGAGGCCCTGCAGCTCATGAGCCTGCCCCGCGTGCTCGGCCAGGACGCCGACGGCAACCCGATCACGGTGCAGAACGGCCGGTTCGGCCCGTACCTGAAGAAGGGCACGGACTCCCGCTCGATCGGCTCCGAAGAGGAGATCTTCACGATCACGCTCGAGGCGGCGCTGGAGATCTACTCGCAGCCCAAGCAGCGCGGCGCCCGTGCCGCGGTGCCGCCACTGGCCGAATTCGGTCCGGACCCGGTCTCGGAGAAGAACATTGTGGTGAAGGAAGGCCGGTTCGGCCCGTACATCACCGACGGCATCACCAACATCACCGTCCCGCGCAGCACCGCGGTCGAGGAGCTGACCCGGGAACAGGCGGTCGAACTCCTCGCCGAAAAGCGGGCCAAGGGACCAGTCAAGCGCACGACGACGGCCCGCAAGGCACCCGCCCGGAAGACCTCCGTCAAGAAGTAGGCCCGCCTACCGAATTCGCCGGAAACGCGCGGATTCGCCGGAAATTACCGGCGGATTCGCAGGTTTCCGGCGATTTCGCGTTTGCGGACCGGCCGTGGACGTGATCGAGTAGGAATATGACTGAACAGCCCGCACACCTGGATAACCAGCCGCTGAACGAACTCGAGGAGCAGCTTGCCCGGGGGGAGCAGCCGGACGCCAACCCGGTGGACGTGATCCTCGCCTTCCTCAACAACGAGGTCTACGTGGTCAGCTCCGACGCCCTGGAGGGCCCCGACTCGCAGGTGGAGCCGCTGGTCCTCGCGAACTCCTCCGGCAAGCCCGTCCTGGCCGTTTTCTCGCACCCGAGCCGCGTCACCGAGCAGTATCTCGCCGCCGCCCCGAACGTGCTGGGCACGCAGGGCGCCGCGATCATCGGCAACCTCGGCGCAGAGCTCGGCATGGTGATCAACCCCGGGGCCGCCTACGGCTTCGAAATAGACCCGGAGGGCGTGGCCAACATCCGCCGCGACTTCAAGCCCACGGACGAGACCGCCGACGACGCCGGCCAGCCCACTGCGGAGCCCGCCGACGGCGCCGCCCAGCCCGCCGCTGGGGCAGCGGACCGACCGGCGCAGGACGGCGACCCGGCCTAAGCCCGCGGCATCGGTATTCGCGAAGAGCGCCATTCTTCGCGAATACCGCCGTCGCGGCTAGGCCAGCCGTCCCCTGGGGGGAATAATGGCACCATGCGTCTAGGCGTCCTCGACATCGGGTCCAATACTGTCCATCTCCTCCTGGTCGACGCCCATCCCGGCGCCCGTCCGGTCCCCTACGCCTCGCACAAGCGGCGGCTCTCGCTCGTGCAGTTCCTCGACGACGACGGCAACATCAATGACACCGGGCAGCATGAACTCGTCGAGTTCGTCCTTGAGGCGTGGGAATTCGCGGCCAAGCACAAGGCCGACGACCTCCTCGCGTTCTGCACCTCGGCCATCCGCGAGGCCACCAACGGCGCGGCCGTCCTGGCCCGCGTCAAGCATGAAACCACCGTCACCCTCCGGGAGCTCTCCGGCAGCGAAGAGGCGTCCATGACGTTCTTCGCCGTCCGGCGCTGGTACGGCTGGGGCGCCGGGCCCATCTTGAACCTGGACATTGGCGGCGGCTCCTTCGAGATGGCCCTCGGACAGGACGAGCTGCCCGAGCTGGCGATGTCCGTTCCGCTCGGCGCCAGCCGGCTGACGCGCGACTGGCTGCCCAAGGACCCGCCCTCGGCCAAGAGCATCAAGGAGCTGCGCCGCTACATCCGCTCCACGCTCAAACCCGCCGTGCGCAAATTTGAGAAGCTGGGCCGGCCCAACCTCGTGGCGGGCACGTCCAAGACGTTCCGGTCCCTCGCGAGGATCGCCGGCGCCGCCCCCAGCGCCGCCGGGCCCTACGTCAAGCGGGAGCTGCTGGCCTTGGACCTGGGGCTCTGGGCGCAGCGGATCTCCGCCATGGAGGTAGGGGACAGGCTGCACCTGCCCGGCGTCTCCGAGGCCCGCGCGCCGCAGGTCCTCGCCGGCGCCCTCGTCGCGGAAGCGGCGCTGGAGATGTTCGAGTTCGACAGCCTGGTGACGTGCCCGTGGGCCCTGCGTGAGGGACTCATCCTCCGCCGCCTGGACCAGTTGGTGTTTGAGGGGCCCGTCGACGCCGCGCCGCACGTGGCGGAGCAACCTCCGGCGCGACTCCAGTCGCCGGAAAAAGCCTCCTGAGACCGCCCGGGCCCGCGACCGTGCCGAGACCGTGCCGAGACCGTGTCGATCCGGAGCGTCCCCGATCGTGTATTAGCTGAGAGGCCGGCACACCGCCGGCTGATTCGCCAAGGAGGCATCCGAAATGACGCAGTACCTGCTCAGCATTTACCAGCCAGACGGGCCCGCCCCGGACCCTGAGTTCCTCGAGCCGATCATGCGTGACCTGGCGGCCCTGAACCATGAAATGCAGGCGGCGGGGGCCTGGGTGTTCGCCGCGGGGCTCCACCCCGCGGAGTCCGCGACGGTCCTCCGGCCCAGCGGCGGCGAGATCCTCGTGACCGACGGGCCATTCACCGAAGGCAAAGAGCACCTCGGCGGATTCACCGTGATCGAGGCCGAAGACCTGGACGCGGCCCTTGGCTGGGCGCGGAAGCTGGCCGGCGCCACCACTCTTCCCGTTGAAGTCCGTCCCTTCCAGCACTAGCTGGGGCCGAGGGGACTCCGGTGGGCGACCATGGTGCACATGACGGCGCGACCGAGGCGGACATTGCCCGCGTGTTCCGGCGCGAATACGGCCGCGCCGTAGCCGTCCTGACGCGGACGTTCGGGAGCATCGATATTGCCGAGGACGCCGTCCAGGATGCTTTTAGTGCGGCCGTCCAGCACTGGCCGTCGGCGGGCATCCCGCCCAGCCCGGCCGGCTGGATCATCACGACGGCGCGGCACCGGGCGATCGACCGGCTGCGGAGGGAGGCATCACGCGAGGACAAACATGCGCAGGCGGCCTGGCTGGCGGCGGCGCGGTCCGGGACCGGATCCGCGCCGGCCGCTGAAGAGCAGTTCCTGGCGGAACAGTCAGGAGTCGAGGACGTGGACGACGACACTTTGCGGCTGATATTCACCTGCTGCCACCCCGCCCTGGCCAGATCCGCCCAGGTGGCCCTCACCCTGCGGCTGCTGGGTGGATTGACGACGGCGGAGATCGCCCGGGCCTTCCTGGTGCCGGAGGCAACCATGGCACAGCGGCTGGTCCGGGCGAAGGCGAAGATCCGCGATGCCAAGATCCCGTACCGTGTCCCGCAAGGCGCCGAACTGCCCGAGCGGCTGCAATCGGTGCTGGCGGTCCTCTACCTGATCTTCAATGAGGGCTATACCGCGGGCCCCGCGGACAGCCCAGCCCGCGCGGAGCTATGCACGGAAGCCATCCGGCTGGGCAGGCTGCTGGCGTCCCTGATGCCGGACGAGCCGGAAGCGGCGGGTCTGCTGGCGCTGATGCTGCTCATTGAGTCCCGCCGCGCCGCCCGGTTTGCCGCCGACGGCGGACTCGTGCTGCTCGTGGCCCAGGACCGGGGGCGCTGGGACAGCGCCCTGGCCAATGAAGGCCAGGAGTTGGTGCGCCGGTGCCTGCGCCGGAACCGTCCCGGGCCGTATCAGCTCCAGGCGGCGATCAACGCCGTCCACAGCGACGCCCCGACCGCCGCGGACACGGATTGGACGCAGATCCTGCAGCTGTATGACCAGCTCCTGGCCGTCGCGCCCGGACCGGTCGTAGCGCTGAACCGCGCCGTCGCCCTTGCCGAACTGCGCGGGCCGGGTGCCGGGCTGGCCGCGGTTGAGGAACTGCCACTGGAGAACTATTACCTCTTCCACGCCATCCGGTCGGACTTCCTGATGCGTCTGCGCCGCTATCCGGAGGCCGCCGAAGGTTACAAGCAGGCCCTGGCGTTGGCAGGGAGCGCCGCGGAGCGCCGGTTCCTGGAGGAGAAGCTCGGCAGCCCGGCGTTCGGCGGAGCCGGTTAGGCACCGCCCCCGCCCTACTGCGGGCGGTTAACGCCGGTTAAAAGCCGGTTAAAAGGAGTAGCGCCGGGCGATTGGAGCAGGACTTGGGGGAACTCTGCTGTCAATCGCCCGGCGCACCGACGGCTCCGGGGAGCCGACTATCATCACTCGCACCTGTTGAGGCACTTTCCAAGATAGAGGCCGATCTTGGGCGTCCGGCGAAATTTCCCTGTGGGTTAGCTGGCAATCCGACGGCGTCCCCCGGCGTGCCTGTGCCCGTCCGCCGCCGGGCCCTTAAACGGCAAAGGCACCGGCGGTCCGCTGCGGGAAAAATGGGAAAATCCGCTGCAAACCACCGGTGCCGCGCAGGCATCCGCATGCCTGCTGCATCACTCGCACCCTCAATGAGGTAGCTCCTACGTTAGGGGCCGAAATTGTGCGCTGACTGCGGCGAAGGTGTGAGCTGGCTGGGAATCGCGTCCGACTGCAATGATGGGGGCATGAGCAACCGAATCGCATTCCTGGGCTGTGGGTCAATGAACGAGGCAATCCTCGGCGGGCTGATCGACGGCGGCGTCGACCCGGCCGATATCGTCGCTACTGTCCGCCGGGCCGAGCGCGCGGCCGAGCTGGCGCAGCGCCACCACGGGATCACGGCCATCGCGGGCGAAGAAGAGCCCGACAACAACAAGCAGGCGGCCACCGGCTCCGGCGTCGTAATCCTTGGCGTCAAGCCCGTGGGCATCGCCGACCTGGCCCGGGAAATCAGCGGGTCCCTGTCACCGAACACGATCGTCATCAGCGTCGCGGCCGCCGTGTCCCTGGAGCAGCTGGAGGCGGCGCTGCCGGCCGGTCAGCCCGTCATCCGCGCCATGCCGAACACGCCGGCGAAGCTGGGCCGCGGCGTCGTCTCCGTCTCACCCGGGACCAACTGTTCCGCCGGGCAGCTCCAGCACGCCAAGGACCTCCTCGCAGCCGCCGGCACGGTGGTGGAGATCCCAGAGGACCAGGTGGACGCCCTCTCCGCGATCAGCGGCTCCGGCCCGGCCTACGCCTTCTACCTGGCGGAGGCCATGGCGGAGGCCGGCGCGCAGCTGGGCCTGGATCCGGAGCTGTCCCTGCTGCTGGCCCGCGAGACCGTCGCCGGGGCGGGCTTCATGCTGGCCGAACCCGGCGCGGATCCCTCCACCCTGCGCAAGGCGGTCACCAGCCCGAACGGCACCACGGAACGGGCCATCGCCACGTTTGACGAGCGCGGACTGCCGGCCATCATCGCCGACGGCGCCCGCGCGGCCGCTGCGCGCGCAGCGGAAATCACCCGGCAGCTCGCCTGAACCTGCCGGCTCTGGCCCAGGGGTCAGCGGCCGCCGGTTCCCGGCCGCCAACCGCGGTCATTTCGGGCACCGGCGACCGCAGGTTGTGGCCTAGGGGCGGGCGGCGAACCGTTCGAGCAGGTCCACGTGGCCCGAAACAATGAGCATGTCCCGCGAGGAAACCTTGGTTTCCGGCCGCGCGTACGTGAAGTCCTCGCCCGGGGACTTCACGCCTACAATCGTGACGCCGTACTTGGAACGGACCTTGGACTCGTCGAGGGTGAAGCCCACGGTCTCGCGCGGCGGGTACATCTTGACGATCGCGAAGTCATCGTCGAACTCGATGAAGTCCAGCATGCGCCCGGAGACCAGGTGCGCGGCGCGGACACCGGCGTCAGCCTCCGGGTAGATGACGTGGTTGGCGCCGATCCGGGTCAGGATCTTGCCGTGCGAGGGCGTGATGGCCTTGACCCAGAGGTGTTCGATCCCGAGGTCCACGAGGTTTACGGTGATCAGCACCGAGGATTCGATCGAGGTGCCCACGCCCACCACGGCAGAACTGAACTCCTGGGCGCCGAGCTGGCGGAGGGCGTCGATGTTGGTGGCGTCGGCTTCCACGACGTGCGTCAGGACGCTCGCCCACTTCTGGACGAGGGTGCGGTCGCGTTCAATGGCCAGGACCTCCCGGCCCTGCTTAACCAGTTGCTCTGCGGTGGAGGCGCCAAAACGGCCCAGCCCGATCACCAGCACGGGGGCGTTGTGGGCGGGGCGGTTGACGGCGCCTGAGGAACTAGCCAATGATGGGTCTCTCTTCCGGGTAGTGGTACAGCTGGCTGCGCTGGCGCAGGGCCAGGCCTGCGGCAAGGGTGACCGTCCCAACGCGCCCGGCAAACATGAGCAAAGCGAGGACGTAAACGCCCGACGGCGGCAACTCTGCACTGAGGTTGGTGCTTAGGCCCACCGTGGCGAAGGCGGAAATCGTTTCAAACAGGACCCGGTCCAGGGAGGCATGGCTGATGTGCAGGAGCAGGAGGGCCGAGACCGAGACGAGGGTGGCGCCGGCGACGATCACGGAAATGGCCACGCGCATGGTGCCCTCCGGGATGGTGCGGCCGTAGATCTTTACGTCGGCGTCGCCGCGGGCCTCGGCGGTGATCGCCAGGAACATCACCGCGATGGTGGTCACCTTGATGCCGCCGGCCGTGGAGGCCGAGCCGCCGCCGGCGAACATGAGGGCATCGGAGAGCAGCATGGTGGTGGACTCCATGTGGTTCTGGTCCACAAGGTTGAAGCCGCCAGACCGCAACATGACTGAGGCAAACAGCGCGTGCGTGATCTTGTCGCCGAGGTCCATGTCCCCGATGGTGCGCAGGTTGTCCCACTCCAGGAAGCCCCAGAGGACCGTTCCGGCGGCGAGGAGGATGAAGGAGACTTGGATGGTCAGCTTGGTGTGAAGGTTCCATTTCTTCCACCGCAGCCCGTTCTGGTGCAGCACCATGACAACGGGGAAGCCCAGGCTGCCCAGGAACACGCCGAGCATGAGCGGGACGAGGATCCAGAGATCGGTTTCGTAGGGGACGATTCCGTCCGAATGCGGGGTGAAACCGGCGTTGTTGAAAGATGAAATTGCGTAGAAGATGCCGTGCCAGAGAGACTGCGGGAAGCTCTCCCCGAGGATCAGGAAGCGGGGGATAAGAGCCAGCGCCAAAGCCGCCTCGATCACCACGGACGTCACGATCACGATCCGGAGCAGCGTGCCGACTTCGCCGAGCCGGCCGGCATTCATGGCCTCCTGGGCGATCAGCTTGCCGCGGACACCGAGTCTCTTGCTGACCATGAGCGCCAGCAGCGACGCGAGGGTCAAAGTGCCCAAGCCGCCCACGAAAATGCCGACCAGGATCACGAGCTGGCCGAAGAAGGACCAGTGCACAGCCGTGGAGACCACGGTCAGGCCCGTGACGCAGACAGCGGACGCCGCGGTGAAGAACGCCTGATGTAGTGGTGTGACCTGTCCCGTCGCGGAAGCCAAGGGCAGCGAGAGCAAAGCGGTGAAGACCAGGATCACGAGGCCGAACGCCGAGAGTGCCAGGCGGGCCGGTGAGCTGTTTGCGATGCCGTCAATGAAGTCACGCAGGCGTGTGAAGATCCACAGGCCTTCCCGCTCCGGCATACCTGGCTGCCAGTTGGTCGGGCTCGTGGACCTCGACTGGCTTTGCGTCATGTTTTTCCTCGGTTGAAACTGCTTCCCCAAGTAGTAAACCACTAAAGTTCGGTAATGGCCGTGGGGAGCACCCCTGCACGCACGGGAAGCCGGGGACCGCTCGGGTAGCCTGTGATTGATGACATTCCTGCCCGGACTCGATCAGACCGCGCTGCCGACGACGGTGGTGTGGGCTCCTGCCATGACCGCCTACAACTTTGGCCACTCCCACCCGATGGCGCCGGAGCGCATGGAGCTCACCGCGAAGCTGGCCGGCAGCCTGGGGCTGCTGGATCTGGACCACGTCACGGTGGCCGCACCGGACGTCGCCGCCGACGCGGAGCTGTACGCCGTCCACAGCCCGGAGTTCGTGGCGGCCGTGCGGCGTGTCAGCGAAAACCCGGATACCCCCGACCACGCCAGGGGCCTGGGAACCGAGGACGACCCCGCCTTTGCCGGCATGCACGAAGCCAGCGCCCGGCTGGCCGGCGGCTCCCTGCTCGCGGCCGCAGCTATCCTGGACGGCAGCGCGGTGCGGGCCGTGAATTTCGGCGGCGGGATGCACCACGCCTCCCGGGACCGCGCGAGCGGTTTTTGCATCTACAACGACGCCGCCCTCGCGGTCCAGCGGCTGCTCGACGGCGGTGTCCAGCGCGTGGCCTACGTCGACGTCGACGCTCACCACGGCGACGGCACGCAGAGCATCTTCTGGGACGATCCGCGCGTGCTGACTATTTCGCTGCACGAGTCCGGGCTGACCCTCTTCCCGGGCACCGGATTCGCCAACGAGATCGGCGGCCCGGACGCGCAGGGCAGCGCCGTGAACGTCGCCCTCCCGGCCGGCACCGCGGACGCCGGGTGGCTGCGGGCCTTCCACGCCGTCGTGCCCCAGCTCATTGGCGCGTTCGAGCCGGAAGTTATAGTCAGCCAGCACGGCTGCGACTCGCACCGGCTGGACCCGCTCGCCCACTTGAACATCAGCGTGGATGGCCAGCGCGAGGCCGCCACGGCCATCGGCAACCTGGCCGCGCGCTACTGCGGGAACCGGTGGATTTCCACAGGGGGCGGCGGTTACAACGTCGTCAGCGTCGTGCCGCGGTCCTGGAGCCACCTGATAGCCATCGCCGCCGGCCGCCCAGTACCGCTGCGCACACCGGTTCCGGAGGAGTGGCGACGCTATGTCACTGACAAGTACGGGGCCAAGTTCGGTGTGGAGCCCCCCGAGGCGATGGGCGACGACGTCGACCTCTGGTGGCGGTCCTGGGAAGTGGGTTTCGACCCCAACGACGAGGTGGACCGCACCATCATGGCCACCCGCAAGGCAGTGTTTCCCTTGCACGGACTGGACCCCTGGTTCGATTAGGTCCGAGCCCGGGCTAAGGGCCAGCACCAAGGCAGCAATTGGTGGATGCCATCTGGCGTATATGTCGCTAGTGTGGAGGGCATGGTGACAGACGACGTATTTGCCGTCATTGCTGAGGCAACCAGGCGTGACATTCTGATAGCCCTCCGCAAGGGGGACAAAGCAGTGGGGGAACTGGTCCAGGAACTTGAAGCAAGCCAGCCCACCATTTCCAAGCATCTCAAAGTCCTCCGCGAAGCGGACCTGGTGAGCATGCGCGCCCAGGGCCAGAAGCGGTACTACACGCTCAACCCCAAACCGCTCGCCGGGATCGCCAACTGGCTGCAGGCGTTCGACGTCGGCCCCGCCGCGGCAGCGGACGCGGCCGCCGCCCGCCAGCCCGAATCCAGCCCTTACGCCGTCCCGGATGCCCTGGCTGGAGCGGCCGTCCCGCAGCCCGTCGTCCCGCAGCCAGTCGCCGCGCAGCCCGCTGCAGCACTGGCGGCCCGCCCTGCCGGCAGTCCGCTGAGCCCCGCCGTCGTCATCCCGGTGGGAACGGCGGGGGAGGACAAGATGCCCCAGCAGATCGGGCGGACCGTGGGGCGGGCGGCCACCAAGGCCGCCGATCTCCTGGCCAACCTGCCCAAGTTCGGCCGCAAGAAGTAACCCGTCCCGTCAGCGTATGCCTCCCGGGGTACGCGCTTTGCCCACGCGCACTGTTACGCAATCGGGCGTGCTACCTGCCGAGGATCCGCACGTGATCCGGGGTGAGGTCCGCGATCCGGCTGACGCCCAGCAGGGCCATGGTGCGTTCCATGTCCTTCTCCAGAATTTGGAGGGCGCGGTCCACCCCTGCCCGTCCGCCGGCCATGAGCCCGTACAGGTAGGCGCGGCCGATCAACGTGAAGTCGGCGCCGAGGGCGAGGGCGGCGATGATGTCCGCGCCGCTCATGATGCCGGTGTCCAGGATGATCGCCGCGTCGCTGCGGTCTGCCTTCAGCGCGGCGGAGACCTCGGGGAGCAGGTGGAACGGGATCGGTGCCCGGTCCAGCTGGCGGCCGCCGTGGTTGGAGAGCACAATCCCGTCCGCGCCGTGGTCTACCACCTTGCGGGCGTCGTCGACCGTCTGGATGCCCTTGACCACGAGCTTGCCCTTCCAGGTCTCGCGCAGCCAGTCGAGGTCGGCGTAGGTCAGGGTGGGGTCGAACATGGAGTTGATCAGGTCCGCGACCGTGCCCGTGTACCGGGAGAGGGATGCGAAGGTCAGCGGTTCATGGGTGAGGAAGTTGAACCACCATGCGGGCCGGTAGGAGGCATCGAGGACGGTCTTGAGCGTCAGGGCGGGCGGGATGGTCATGCCGTTGCGGACGTCGCGGAGCCTGGCGCCGGCGACGGCGGTGTCCACCGTGACCATGAGGGTGTCGTTGCCCGCCGCGGCGGCACGTTGGATCAGTTCCAGCGAACGGTCCCGGTCCGTCCACAGGTAGAGCTGGAACCAGTTGCGGCCCGTGGGCGCGGCGGCGGCCACGTCCTCCAAGGATGCCGTGCCCATGGTGGAGAGGGTATAGGGAATGCCGGCGGCTGCGGCGGCCTGGGAGCCGGCGTATTCGCCCTCCGACTGCATCATCCGGGTGAAACCGGTGGGCGCGATCCCCACCGGCAGCCGGGACGGCCCGCCCAGGATGTCGGTGCGGAGGTCGATGCTGGAGACGTTCCGCAGGACCCCGGGCCGGAACTCGATGTCCAGGAACGCCTGGCGGGCGCGGCGGAGGGAGATTTCGGCCTCGGCGGCGCCGTCGGTGTAGTCGAATGGCGCCTGGGGCGTGCGGCGCTTGGCCATGTCCCGCAGGTCCCAGATGGTGCTCGCCCGGCGCAGCCTGGCGGCCCGGCTGAACTCCGGCTTCTTGAACTGCATCAGGGGGGCAAGGTCGGCGTACTTGGGCACACGCCGCTTCAATGCGGCAGGGAGTCCACGGCCGGCCGCTGCCTCTGCGTCTTGCCCGGGCGCGGACGCCCCAGGATCCGTGGCGGTGGCCCCGGGCGTGGTCGGAGCCTCGGGGTTGCCGGGCGGGACGGTCTGCGTCATTGCTGCCTCCATAGTGGTCGGAGTGAGGGGATGCTCGTGCTGGGTTCATTCACACTCTAGGTGGTGCCGGTGTGCGTCCAAGTGACACTTCGCGACGTGTTGGTGCCGGCCAGTTGACGTTGCCACGCCAAACACTGCCGCGAACTGCACTCCCGAGAGCCGGGGCGGCGTCCTGGGGGTGGCCACGGCGAATTGTTACGCCCGGCGTTTGCCCCGGCCGCGGCTCCGGAGCTATGGTCGACGCTATGACTAACCGTTGGTATGCGTATTTTTCGTTGGCTCTGGAGGGGCCCGCGTCTAACTGACACGCATCCAACTTTCCTTCAGAGCCAACAGGGCAGAGATTATTCTCTGCCCTTCGCCATTTCTCCGGCGGGTTCTGATCAGGGCCCGCTCCGCATCCGGAACAGGACCCGAACATGAGCATCGAAGCAGCCCCCGGCACCCAGCACTCCACCTCGAACCTGCGCGTCAGCGAGTTCACCCCGCTCCCCACTCCGCAGGACCTGATGGCGGAACTGCCGTTGGAAGCCCGCCTGGCCGAGGTCGTGGGACGGGGCCGGGACGAGGTCCGGGCCATCATGGACGGTGTGGACGACCGGCTGCTCGTCATTGTGGGTCCCTGCTCGATCCACGATCCAAAGGCCGGGCTGGAATACGCCCGCCGGCTGGTAAGCCAGGCGGAGAAGCACCGCGAAGACCTGCTGATCGTCATGCGCACATACTTCGAAAAGCCGCGCACTACGGTGGGCTGGAAGGGCCTGATCAACGACCCCCGGCTGGACGGCAGCCACGACATCGCAGCGGGCCTGCGCGCGGCCCGGGCGTTCCTGCGCCAGGTCACCGCCCTCGGCCTGCCCACCGCCACCGAGTTCCTTGAGCCCATCAGCCCGCAGTACGTCGCGGACCTGGTCGCCTGGGGCGCTATCGGTGCCCGCACCACGGAGAGCCAGATCCACCGCCAGCTGGCTTCCGGGCTGTCCATGCCGATCGGCTTCAAGAACGGGACAGACGGCGACCTCCAAGTGGCGCTGGATGCGTGCAGCGCCGCCGCTGCCGCCCAGGCGTTCCTCGGGATCGACGACGACGGCCGGGCCGCCCTTGTGGCCACCGCCGGCAACCCGGACACCCACGTCATCCTCCGCGGCGGACGCAAGGGCCCCAACTACTCCGCCACTGACGTTGCAGCGGCCTCCGCCAAACTCGCCGCGAGGCAGTTGAACCCCCGCCTGATCGTCGACGCCAGCCACGCCAACAGCGGCAAGAACCACCACCGTCAGGCCGAGGTCGCCCTTGAAATCGGTGCCCAGCTGGAAAGTGCCGGAGCCGCGGCCGGGGCCATCGCCGGCGTCATGCTGGAGAGCTTCCTGGTGGGCGGGGCGCAGACCCTGGAGGTCAACGCCGCCGTCGCAGCCGCAGGCAAAACCGCTGGCAAAGCCGGCCGGGACGAGCTGGTCTACGGCCAGAGCGTCACGGACGCCTGCATGGACTGGGACGTGACGGCGTCGGTACTTGGCCAACTGGCAGCCTCGGCCCGCACCCGCCGGACGCGTGCCTGAGGGTTGGACTGGAGGCGCGGGCGGTGCCAGGTTTCGCAGATCCTGCGGAAATCGGGTGGGGATTCCTGAGGAAGCCTTTCACATTGGCACCATGAGCAACTAGTGTTGCTAACACATGGTTGTTAGATGGCTCAGCATCGGCACACCGCCATGTCACCAGGTGGGGCTGCCGTTCGCTTGAGCAAAGGAATAGGGAAATGTCTACGGAGGCCAACTTCTCCAAGGCCCGTTTTTTGACCGTGGCCGAAGTCGCGGAACTGATGCGGGTATCAAAGATGACTGTTTACCGTCTTGTGCATTCGGGGGAGATGCCGGCCGTGCGGTTCGGCCGCTCTTACCGGGTGCCGGAAAACGCCGTCGAACAGTACCTCAAGGGTGCCGTCGTCGACCGGAGCGACGGGCATGCCGGAACTGGCTGAACAGCCAGCGGCAACAATCACAGCGTGAATTGAGCGCTTTGGGCACCGCATGGGGCCCGCGGTCGTGGGGTACCTCGCAGAGGCGGTACCCTGTTAAGGAACGTTTTACGTCATTGTAAGAACCTGTCAGTTGTTTCAGTCTGCTGCTTAGCCCGCGGACCCTTCCCAACAGGCAGGTACTGCATCTAGCCGGTAAGGAACTTTCGTGGGTTCAGTTATTAAGAAGCGTCGCAAGCGTATGGCCAAGAAGAAGCACCGCAAGCTGCTTCGTAAGACGCGCCACCAGCGTCGCAATAAGAAGTAGCAATACTTCGAAATGCATGAAATGCCCGTTGCCTTCCAGGCGGCGGGCATTTTTCTTGCTCCGTCCGGTGTGAAGATTTCGCACCGGACCCGGACCCGGCTCCGGACCAAGGACACGGGCTACCCGGATCCGCGGCGCACGGTCCGGAACCGCCGCGGAAGCTGCCGGGCCTAGCGGCCGGGTCCGCGGAAGCGGGAGAACCCACGCCACAGGCCGTAGATGGCCCCGCCGACCGTCGCGGCCTTGAATCCCAGGGTGGCGGCGCGCCGGCCGGCACGGAAGTCGTAGACCGGCCAGTTGTGCTCGCGGGCGTATCGGCGCAGCTTGGAGTCGGGATTGATGGCAACGGGGTGCCCCACCATGCTCAGCAGCGGGATGTCGTTGTGGGAATCGCTGTAGGCCCAGCAGCGGCTGAGGTCCAGCCCCTGGTCCTCGGCAATTTTCTGGACCGCGACCGCCTTGGCCGGACCGTGGAGGATTTCGCCCACCAGCCGCCCCGTGTACGAGCCGTCCAGGATCTCGCCCACCGTGCCCAGCGCCCCGGTGAGGCCCAGCCGGGCGGCAATGACCGTGGCCACCTCGATCGGCGTCGCCGTGACGAGCCATACCTTGCGCCCGACCCGGAGGTGCTGCTCCGCCAGGGCCTTGGTCCCCGGCCAGATCCGCGACTCAATCATCTCGTCGTAGACCTCTTCGCCCAGGGCTTCGATGTCCTTCGCTGTGATGCCGGCAGCCAGCGTCAGGGCGGAATCGCGGACGGCGTGGACATCGTCCATGTTTTCGCCGCGCAGCACGAACATGAACTGCTTCCACGCGAACCCGGCAGCCTGCGGCAGGGTGAACGCGCCCCGCTGGTGAAGCTTGCGGGCAACATGGAAGAGGCTTGCGCCCTTCATGAGGGTGTTGTCGACGTCGAAAAATGCGGCCTCGCCGTGCTGCGTCGATGCAGCAGGCTCACTGGCCACAATGACGTATTTCTCCTCGGGCATGCCACGAGTCTAGTCAATGACCGGCCCCGGACAGCCCGCAGGGCGCGCGATGCGACGGCAGGACGGCCCGCGCTCAGGCCGGCTGCGCCGTGCGTCGACGCCGAAGCGGGCGCCGGGCTACGGTGGATGCATGGCCAAACCCGCATCTATCCCCGATGTAGTACTGATCACCAAAGCCGACTGTCACCTGTGCGCGGAGGCGCGCGCCGCCGTCGCCCGCGTCACTGCTGCGCTGGGAATCGATTGGTCGGAGAAATCGGTGGACGACGACGCCGGGCTGCGTGAGCGCTTCGCCGAGGAGATCCCGGTGGTGCTGGTCAACGGGGTCCAGCGGGATTTCTGGAAGATCGACGAGGCCCGGCTGACCCGGACCCTGCAACGGGTCATCGGCCAGCCGTCCTGACGGCGGGGTGCTTTGTTGCGTGATGCGCGGGGGCTTTAGAGTGGGAAGCACAACGCGACGCAATGGAGCAGATAGTGACTTCGCTGGATTCATCTCCCGGGGCTGTCCCCGGGGGAGCCGGGACTGCCGCCAAACAGATTCCCCCCGCGGCCGTGGCCCGGCTGACCATCTATCTGCGCGCCCTGACCACACTGCTGGCTGAAGGGGTGGACCGGGTCTCGTCCGAGTCCCTGGCGGAGGCGTCCGGAGTCAGCTCCTCGACCCTGCGCAAGGACCTCTCCTATGTCGGCTCCTACGGAACCCGGGGTGTCGGCTACGAGGTCCAGTACCTCAACCGCAACATCGCGGCTGCGCTCGGGCTGACGCATGACTGGAAAGTCGCGATCGTCGGTGCGGGCAACCTGGGCAAGGCCCTGGCCCGGTACGGCGGATTCGAGTCGCGGGGCTTTGACATTGTGGCAATTTTCGACGCCGACCAGATGGTGGTGGGTAGCGAGGTCGGCTGGCTGCGGGTTAGCGACGCCGCCGACCTCGAGCCCGTGCTGCAACGGACGGGCGCCAACATGGTGGTCCTCGCCCTGCCCGCCGCGGTGGCCCAGGACGTCTGCGACCGGGTGATTGCCGCCGGCGTGCGGAGCATCCTCAGCTTCGCGCCGGTCATGCTGCAGGTCCCCCCGGGGGTCAACCTCCGGAAGGTCGACATGGCAACGGAACTGCAGATTCTGGCCTACCACGCACAACGGGCGCAGGTCCCGGAGGACGCCGACTAGGATCGGCCTGCCCTCCGGTTCCCGCGCCCGCTGAACCGTTCTCTGCTGGTGGTTCTTGGCTGGTGGTTCTTAGCCAGTTACTTCCCGAAGGGGGCCCCGGGCTGTCCGTAGGGGTTGGCCAAGGACTGCCGCTTCTGGAAGTACGGCGAGGCCGCGGGCAGGTAGAGCAGCACGATGGCCGCGATGCCCACCAGCGCCGCCAGCGTGGCGAGGCTGAGCGGGAGGATGTTGAAGATCGACAAGGCGGCGAACACGGTGCCCAGAATACGGGCCCAGTTCTTGCCCTTGCGGACATTGAAGGCGACGAGGGCGTAGAGCCCGGCGCTGATGAGGGCGAACACCACGATGGTGCCGATCAGGACACCCTTGATGGATTCGAAATCGACCTGCGCGCCGCTCGTTGCCATCTGCTGCTCGAACATGTCCCTGACGGCGGGGGTGCCCAGGGTTCCCAGTGACACCAGCATCGAGATGACCCACAGGGCTCCGGCTGCGACGATCAGCCAGAATGATGTATTCACCAACTGGGGAACCGCGCCCGGCGCCTGCGGCTGTTCGGACGGGTACTGGGCATAGGGGGACTGGCCGTACTGCGGGGCGTTCTGGCCGTACGCCGGGGGTGTCTGCTGGCCGTACTGCGGGGCGTTCTGGCCAAACTGCGGCGCGTTCTGGCCGTACGGCGGCGTCTGCTGGCCGTACTGCGGCGCGTTCTGGCCAAACTGCGGGGCGTTCTGACCATACGCCGGCGGCGTCTGCGGGGCGTTCTGACCATACGCCGGCGGCGTCTGCGGGGAGTTCTGGCCGTAGGCCGGAGTGGATTCCCCGCCCGGCTCGGAGCCGTTGGGCGGTGGGGGCTGGACTGGCGGGTTGCTCATAAGCGGTCCTTTGCGTGTCGATCACTGAATCGGCCAACGGGACCAGAGATCCTGCCCTGCCCCCAGCATGGTTTAGCTCAACCGTACCGCGGTCCGGCCGTCGTGTGGATCATTCCGGAGAGGTATTCTCAGCCCTCATTCCTGGGCCGTTACGGCCGCGGCAGGGACGCTCCGGCCCTGCCGCGATCCGACGGGTTCCGCAGGCGACGGCAGGCCTAGATCCGGCCTCGGTTGGCGACAAACCAGGCCTGGGCGTTCGGTAGCCACATGAGCACGGTCGCCACCAGGCTGATGATGAAGCCCGGCAGGCCTCCGCCGCCCCGGCCGTCGGTGGCGCCGGCACTGATGAGTGTCAGCACCAAGGAGAGGCCGACAAGAATGGTGAGGGCGAAGCGGGCCCACTCCCGGCCTTCCTTCATCTTCATGGCCAGGACGATCTGAGCGGTTGCCAGGGCGAGCGCAACGATGACCAGCAGAAGCACCAGGAGTCCGATTGGCGGCGCGAAGGCGATCAGGACAAAAGACCCAAACAGCCCGATAACTCCACCGAGGAGTCCCAGCAGCCCGCCGATAAGCCAGATCCAGTACGAAACCTTCAGCTCGGTGGGCATCGCGGCGACCTTGAACATGCCGGAGAGGCCGCCTATGGGCAGGGCCTCGCCGAAATTCCTGGGACGGTCAGCGGGCAGCTCGAAGCGGAATCCGCCGGTAGGGGCAGGCTGGCCCTGATGTGCCGCAGGCTGGCCCTGATAGCCGGGCGGCGGTGCCTGATACCCCGGTTGCGGAGCCTGATATCCCGGCGGGGGAGTTTGATAGCCGGACCCACCTTGGTACCCCGGCGGCGGTGGCTGGTAGCCAGGAGCGGACGGCGGATTGACCGGGGGCTGCTGTGGGCCACCTGGCGGGACGTTGCCCGACGCCGGAGGCTGGGCGCCCGGCTGCTGTGGGGGTACATCATCACTCGGGTTGCTCATGGCTCTCACTGTAGACCGCCGTATCCCTGTTATCTAGGGACTTGCGGGCCTGTCGCGGAGCCCGCCGCGGCGCCCGTCCCGGCAACAGAAACGGCCCAACAGCGGCGCAGACAACAGCGCCCTGCTTCGTCGCGAAGACGAAGCAGGGCGCTGGAACCGGCGGGCCGGCGTCGGCCGCCCGGACCGGACGAAATGGCCAGGCCCGGGCTGCACCGAATATTAGTTACGCTGCGGGAGCGATGAAGGCCAGTTCCAGGTTGATGGCAACCTTGTCGCTGACCAGCACGCCGCCGGCTTCGAGGACCGCGTTCCAGGTCAGGCCGAAGTCCTTGCGGCTGATGGTGGTTTCGGCGCTGAGGCCAGCGCGGGTGTTGCCGAAGGGATCGACGGCCACGCCGTTGAACTCGGTCTCGAGGGCCACGGGGCGGGTGATGCCCTTGATGGTGAGGTCGCCCTGGAGCTCGTAGGCGTCGCCCTTGGGGACGATGGTGCTGGAGACGAACGAGATCTCCGGGAACGTCTCGACGTCGAAGAAGTCTTCACCGCGGACGTGGCCGTCGCGGTTGGCGTCGCCGGAGTCGAAGCTTGCGGTCTTGATCGAGGCGTTGACCTTGGAGTCGATGACGTTCTCGGCGAGGTCCAGGGTTGCCGCGGCGTCGGTGAACTGGCCGCGGACCTTGCTGATGCCGGCGTGGCGGACGGTAAAGCCGATCTCGCTGTGCGACGGGTCGAGGGTCCAGGTGCCGGTGGTGACGTTTGTGGGAAGTGCCATGGTGAATCTCCTTGAGTCGGGTTAGTACTGCGGGTGTTCGTCTGATCGTTATTTGAAACATCATTGGTTGAAATCTCAACTAACTGCTTCACCCAGTATAAACATGCGTTTGCATCTTTTATTCCAACTCCAGGGAACATTTTTTCAAACTCGTCAGTTCTACCTTCTGTAGAAGATTTCAGATCGACCGGCATCTTTGAGAAACTGGTAGACATGCCCCAAGCCACTGTTCATTTGCTCCGCCACGGCGAGGTCCACAATCCCGATGGTGTCCTGTACGGCAGGCTGCCGGAATTCCACCTCTCCGAACTCGGCCGGGAGATGGCCCGCACGCTGGCCGAACACTTCAGGGAGCGTTCCGAACAAGGGGCCCGGATCGTCCACCTCGCCGCGTCCCCGCTGACCCGCGCGCAGGAGACGGCACAGCCGATTGCCGATGCCCTGGGCCTCGAGATCACCACTGAAGCCCGCATCATCGAAGCCGAGAACTACTTTGAGGGTCTCCACGTCTCCAAGGCGGAGCTGCTCCGGCCCAAGCACTGGGCCCGGCTGTACAACCCGTTCCGGCCCTCCTGGGGTGAGCCGTACAAGGAGCAGGCCGCGCGGGTCATCGCGGCCGTCCAGGACGCACGCGTCCGGGCCCTTGAGATGGGCGGCAACGGGGCCGAAGCCATCCTTGTCAGCCACCAGCTGCCCATTTGGGCCACTCGGCTCAGCGCCGAAGGCAAGCCGCTGTGGCACGATCCGCGCAAACGCGAATGCACTCTGACGTCCCTCACCTCCCTGGTGTTCGACGACGCCGGCGCTCTGGTGCGCGTCGACTACAGCGAGCCCGCTGCCGCCCTCCTGCCCGGTGCCGCCAGCACCCCGGGAGCCTGACCGTGGCCGCCAACCGCCACGAAGGGACTCCGCTGTCCCGCCGCCGCGTCCTGACCGCCGGCGGCGCCGCGCTGGCCGCAATGCTCGGGCTGTCCGGCTGTGCCCAGGACGACGCCCTCGCCAAGCAGGCCAAGGCCGGGGACAACAAGAATTACGTGGCCGGAGACGGGTCCGTGACCGAGTTCGCCGTTGCTGACCGCAAGAGTCCCGTGGCGCTGAAGGGGACGCTGTTCGACGGCACGGCCGTCACCTCGGCGGACTTCCCCGGCAAGGTCACCGTGCTGAACTTCTGGTTCGCCGCCTGCGCCCCCTGCCGGGTCGAGGCGCCCTCCCTAGAGGCGCTGCACCAGGAGTTCAAGACCAAGGGCGTGCAGTTCTTCGGCGTCAACCTGCGCGACGAGAAAGCCACGGCCGACGCGTTCGACAAGACCTTCAACCTGACGTACCCGAGCTTCAATGACAAGGACGGTGCGGTGCTGTTGGCCGTCTCCGGACTTGTGCCGCCCGGTGCCGTGCCCACCACCCTGGTGCTGGACAAGCAAGGCCGCGTCGCCTCCCGGGTCCTGGGCGAAATCCAGCAGGGCACCCTGAAATCCCTCATCGCCTCCGCCGTGGCCGAGTAGCGCGGACCCCGCCGTGAACAGCCCCTTCGCCGAAGCCATCCTGAACGGATCGCTCCTGCTTGCCATTCCCGTCGCGCTGCTGGCCGGACTCGTCTCGTTCCTCTCTCCCTGCGTCCTTCCGCTGGTGCCCGGGTACCTGGGTTACGTGACGGGACTGACCGGCGTCGACCTGCAGAGGCAAAGGCGCGGCCGCATGCTGGCCGGCATCGGGCTGTTCGTCCTCGGCTTTTCCGTGATTTTCGTGCTTCTCGGCGGGGCGTTCGGGCAGCTGGGCAGCCTTATCACCGGCTCGCAGAACAGGTGGATCACCCAGCTACTGGGCGTCCTGGTGATCGTCATGGGTGTCGTGTTCATGGGCGGCTTCGGCTGGCTCCAGCGCGATGCCAAGATCCACGCCAAACCACCGGCCGGGCTGTGGGGCGCGCCCTTGCTGGGCATCACGTTCGGGCTCGGCTGGGCGCCGTGCATCGGCCCCACCTATTCCGCCGTCCAGCTGCTCAGCCTCTCCGGCGGCTCCTCGGCGGCCAAGGGCGCGTTCCTGGCGTTCGTGTACAGCCTTGGGCTGGGCATCCCATTCCTGCTGATCGCGCTGGCCGTACGCCGCGGCATCGGCGTGATGTCCTTCTTCCGCACGCACCGGCTCGCCATCCAGCGCACCGGCGGCGGCATCCTGATCCTGCTCGGCATCCTGATGGCCAGCGGCGTATGGGGCACCTGGGTCTCCGGGTTGCAGTACTGGTTCCAAACCGATGTGAAATTGCCAATCTGATGAGCGAGCGCGTGAACGAAAAGAAGAAGTCCCCGAAGCCCGAGGCCGTCCTGCCGTCGTTGGGTCCCTTGGGCATGCTCCGGTGGGCGTGGACGCAGCTGACCAGCATGCGCACGGCCCTGTTTCTGCTCCTGCTGCTTGCCGTCGCCGCCGTGCCCGGCTCGCTGTTCCCGCAGCGCCCGGCCAACCCGGCGATTGTCACCCAGTACATCAAGGACCACCCGGACTACGGGAAGATCCTGGACTCGCTGCAGCTCTATGACGTGTACTCCTCGGCATGGTTTTCCGCGATCTACATCCTGCTGTTCGTTTCGCTGATCGGTTGCGTCATCCCGCGCGCCATCGCGCACTACAAAGCGATGCGCTCCCAGCCGCCGCGCACCCCAGCCCGGCTGTCCAGGCTTCCCGAATACGGCACACTAGTGATTCCGGCCGACGACGGGATCCCGGCGTCGGCCGCCATCTCCGACGCCGCGGAACTGCTGAAGAAGCGCGGATACCGCGTGGATGTCCGGGACCGCGACGGCGTCCGCCCCTCCCTCGGGGCCGAACGCGGCTTCCTGCGGGAAGTCGGCAACCTCGTCTTCCACACCGCGCTGATCGGAGTGCTGGTTTCGGTGGCGGCCGGCGGCCTGTTCGGCTACAGCGGGCAGCGGATTTTGGTGGAGGGCGACACGTTCGTCAACACCCTCGTCGGCTACGACCAGTTCACGCCCGGCACCAATTTCCAGAGCAGCCAGCTCCAGCCCTATTCGGTGCAGCTGGACAAGTTCGACATCACCTTCGACCGTGAATCGAAGGGCAAGTTCGGTCAGCCCATCGACTTCACGGCCGCCGTGACCACGAAGGAAAACCCGGACGCACCCGCCAAGAAGGAAGTGCTCAAGGTTAACGACCCCCTGAGCCTCGGCGGCACCAGCGTGTACCTCACCGGCAACGGCTACGCTCCTGTGGTCACCGTCCGCGACGGCGCCGGCAACATCGCCATGCAGGGTCCCGTGGTGGCCAAGCTCCAGGGCGAGAACTACTACTCCTCTGTGGTCATCAAGGTCCCCGACGCCAAACCGGAACAGCTAGCCTTCGCCGGGTTCTTCCTGCCGACGGCGTTCGTCACCGACAAGGGCGTGTCCTTCAGCGGTGACCCGGAGCTGATCAACCCTCAGCTGACGCTGAACTCCTACTTCGGCGACCTCGGCTTGAACGCTGGCTCCCCGCAGAACGTCTTCGAGCTCGACGTCAAGAAGCTCACGCCGCTCAACGCCCGCAACTTGGACACGAAGGGCATTGTCCTGGCGCCCGGGGGCAGCTACACGCTGCCGAACGGCAAGGGTTCCATCAGCTTCGACGGCGTCAAGCGCTACATCGGCGTGGACATCCACCACAACCCCGGCCAGCTGTACGCCCTGATCTTCGCGCTCCTGGCTGTGGCGGGACTGGTGACTTCGCTCTACGTGAACCGGCGCCGCGTCTGGGTCCGCACCGGCACCCACGCGGACGGCCGCACCATGGTGGAGTACGGTCTCCTGGCCCGCGGTGAAGACCACCGCCTGGCCGGGGAGGCCGCGGCTATCCGCAGGCTCCTCTCCGAGGAATGGCTGCTGGGCGAGGACACCACGACTGGCTCCCAGCCCGCTCCCAGCGCAACGGCGGATAATGACCGGGCGGACAACGCCGGCACGGCACCAGGCAGCACGGGTGCTGGCGGCACACACGCCACCCCTGAACAACCCGCAGAAGACTTCATCCAGTCAACAGCCGGCTCTTCCGAGTCGAAGAAGGATCAGTAATGTTGTTCTCGATCAACGAAACCATGGGCCAGTACAGCGAGCTCTTCATGCTGCTGGCCGCCGGCACGTACACGGTGGCGTTCATCGCCTTCGCCTGGGACCTGGCCAAGAGCAGCAAGATGCTGCGCGCGGTGGACCTCAAGGCCGCGGAACTGGCCGCCCAGGCAACCACCGCCGAGGCCGCCCGCGTGCCCGTCGGAGTCGGTTCGGCGACCGCCGGAGGCGACGTTGACCGCTCCGACGCGGACGTCAGCGGCCCTGTAGGCCGTGCCGAGCGTCCGACGTCGGCCGTCTCCTCTCGCGGCACAGCGGCAGGTGCGGGCCAGACCGCCGACGGCAGCATGCGCTACGCCGGCGAGCGGCGTGCCCCCGCCCGGGTTGCCGTCGCGCTGACGGTCCTCGGCGCCGCGATTCACGCGGCCGGTGTGATCACCCGCGCGCTGGGTGCGGGCCGGGTGCCGTGGGGCAACATGTATGAATTCCTCACCACCGGCGCGTTCGTGGCCGTGGCCGTCTTCCTGCTGGTGCTGATCCGCCGCGACCTGCGCTTCCTGGGCACGTTTGTGATCGGCCTGGCCATCATCATGCTGGTCGCGGCCTCCATCGCCTTCTGGACACCCGTGGGCCACCTCGTGCCGGCGCTGCAGAGCTACTGGCTGATCATCCACGTTTCCATCGCGGTGATGTCCTCGGCGCTGTTCACCTTGACGTTCGCCATGTCCGCGCTGCAGCTCGTGCAGTCGCACCGGCAGAAGACCATCGCCGCCGGCGGTGCCGACAAGCTCGGGTTCATGCGCCTGGTCCCGAACGCCCTGAGCCTGGAGAACCTGTCCTACCGCATCAACGCCATCGCCTTCGTCGGCTGGACGTTTACGCTCATGTTCGGCGCCATCTGGGCAGAGAAGGCCTGGGGCCGCTTCTGGGGCTGGGACACGAAGGAAGTCTGGACGTTCGTGATCTGGGTGGTCTACGCCGGATACCTGCACGCCCGCGCCACCCGCGGCTGGACCGGAACCCGTGCCGCCTGGCTGTCGATCGTCGGCTACCTGTGCGTGGTCTTCAACTTCACGATCGTGAACCAGTTCTTCAACGGCCTGCACTCCTACTCGGGGCTGTAAGCACCAGCTCCGCCGGCCGGGAACAGGTGACCGGCGGCGACCGGTGTGTCTGGCCGCGGTTAGGCGCGCGGCTCGAGGCCCGGAACGGTGTCGTTGATCTGGAACGAGGCCTTGGTGCTGACTGGGGATCCCGGCCTGCTGACGAAGTCCAGCACGCGGAAATCCGCCCGTAGGGAGTCCTTGGTGATCCGCGTAGCCACGTAGCCGCGCTGATTATTGAAGAACTTCAAATGTGGGTTCCACGCCATGACTGGATCGAATGTGGCACCCGAACCGTTGCCCCCGGAGGTAATGGACGTGCTGACCAGTTCTGAGCCCACCACCGGCGAGTCTGGGTCCTTGAAATCGATTTTCAGTTCGTTGGCCCAGTGCCGGTGCACGTCCCCTGTGAGTACGACGGCGTTACGCACGTTGGCATCCACCCAGCCTTGGGTAATGCGCCGCCGAGAAGCCGCGTAGCCGTCCCAGCTGTCCATGGAGACGTCGTCGATACTGGCCGCCGCATTGCGGTCCCGTTCGGCGAAAAAGACCTGCTGGCCCATGATGTCCCAGCGCTGGGTGGAGTTCATGAACCCTTCCAGGAGCCACTTCTCCTGCAGGGTGCCGGTGATTGTGCGGTTCTTATCCAGCCGCCCGGCAGCATTCCTGCCCCGGCCGCCGCCGGATATCTGGGCATCCCGGTACTGGCGGGTGTCCATCATATGGAAATTGGCCAGCTGCCCCCACTGGATCGTGCGATATATTTTCATGCCCGTTCCGGCCGGCACAGAGGACGCGCGCAACGGCATGTTCTCGTAGTAGGCCTTGAAGGCCGCGGCGCGGCGCTCGAGGAAGCGCGCAGCGGTATCGTTCATCTCGGCCGGATCCCTGTCCTCCGGAACGTCATCGGCATAGTTGTTGTCGACTTCGTGGTCGTCCCAGACCACCAGCCACGGTGCGATCGCATGCGCGGCCTGCAGATCGGCGTCGGACTTGTACTGGGCATGGCGCTGGCGGTAGCCCTCAAGCGTTACGGTCTCCAGCACGTCGAGGCCGCGGGCGTCTTCGCGGACGTCGGTGCCGCCGCGGCGTTCGTAGATGTAGTCGCCAAGGTGCAGCACCAGATCAGGGTGGTCTTGGGCAAGGCGGGCGTAGGCCGTGAAGTACCCTTGCTCATACTTCGCACAGCTGGCGAAGGCCATCGCGAGCGCCGCCGGAGTCTCATGGCGTGCTGGGCTCGTAAGCGTCCGGGCAATGGGACTAACATGACGCCCGCAGCGGAACCGGTAAAAGTACTCGCGACCCGGCTGAAGCCCCCGTAATTCCACATGTACGGAATGGGCGTTCTCTACATGGGCGTACTCAAGGCCCCGGGCTACCACTTTGCCCATCGCGGCGTCTTCGCCTACCTCCCAGGCAACCGGGATGCTCCGGGACGGCATCCCGCCGAGGCCGTCCTCGGCGAGCGGGTCAAGCGCCAATCGGGTCCAGAGCACGAAGCCGTCCGGCCAGGGTTCGCCTGAGGCGACGCCGAGCATGAATGGATCGCCCCGGAGCCCGGTATCCTCCGCGATTGAGATGCTGGGCGCAGCGGGCCCGGGCAGCGAAATGAGAATGCCGGCACCCAAGCCGGCGGATAGTAGGGCCCTGCGCGAAATGTTATCCACGGTTCAACGCGTCCCACTGTTCAAACACATTCCATTGTTCAAACACATTCCACTGTTCAAACGCATTCCAGCACTTCCGAGCCCAGATGCTTCGGCCGATGATCTGCCCATTCTAGGCGGCGGATTGGCGCATGGCGCGGGCATTTCGTCACTGTTCACCGTGGGGGCAGCAGGGGTGGAACGGTCAACCGGCCTACTTGACTCAGCCCAACGTAGCTTCGCGCTACTTAACCTCGCGCTACTTAACCTCGTCGGTGCCGGGCGTTCCGGCGTCGCCGGGTTCGTGGGCATCGCCGGCGCCTTCGGTGCCGCTGGTTTCCTCGCCGCCGGCGTCCGGCTTGCGGTCCTTGGCCTCGAGTTCTTCCTTGAGCTTCTTGAGCCTGTCGGCCTCGGCCTGGTTGCGGCGGCGGATTTCAAGGTTGCGAAGGAAATCGGGATCGTCGTCGGGCGCTACCGGGTGGCTGTAGGCGACCGGTGCGGTGTCCGTGGCGCGGGGGCGGCCAAGGAGAAACCACAGGGTGGCGCCGACCACAGGGAGGAGGACCTGCACGAAGATCCAGGCGGTCTTGGAGATGCCCCTGGTCAGCCGCTTGTCAGTGCGGATGAGGTCCACCAGTCCATAGACGAACACGGCCAGTATGACGATCGGAACCACTACACGGAGCATATCTTCAGTCTAGCCGTCGGGCGCCTCGACGGCGCCTGCCACTGTGCCCGGCTGCAGGCCACCGGCCCGCAGCGGCGAGGAGCAGCGGCGGCCCGAAGCAGCGCCGCCGTTCGGGCGGCTAAACTTGAAGGGTGGCTTTCCTCAAATACACCCTGATTCGGCTGGCGCTGTTTGCGCCCTTGTTTGCCCTCTTCCTCTACCTGCAGCTGGGCGTGCTCCTGGCTGCCCTGTGCGCCGGGATGATGTCCTTCGCCATCAGCTTCCTGTTCTTCCAGAGGCAGCGCGACGCGGCCACTGCGACGCTCCACCACCGGTTCTCGGGGAAGGCCAAGCCTATGCGCAGCGCCGGCGAGGTGGCTGACGCCGACGCCGAAGACCGCCTCGTGGACGCAAACCCCGACATTGCAGTCCGCACGGACAACCCCCGCAAGGATTCCCAGCAGCCAGGGGCCTGAGCCCGGCCGTGGTTCCAAGCAGTCCTGTTCCAAGCAGTCCTGTTTCAAGCAATCCTGACTCAAACACTTACTGAACAGCCGCGGCCCAGAGCCCCGGCTTAGAAGCCGTGGCTGAGGACGAGCCCGATCGAAAACAGCGCGGCGAAGCCGAGGTTGATCAGTCCGGTCTGTTTCAGGACCGGGATGAGGCTCTTGCGCCGCCGCCCGGCGATCATCAGCCAGGACGGCATAAGGCTGGCGGGGATCAGCAGCAGCACGATCAGCATCCACGGCCGCGCGGGGGCCAGGACGATGACCAGCAGGATCGCGACGGCGAGCATCAGCACGTAGCTTTCGCGTGCGTGCTTGTCCCCGAGCCGGACGGCCAGGGTTTTCTTTCCCGCCTTTCGGTCGGTGGGGATGTCGCGGACGTTGTTGGCCATCAGCAGCGCGCACGCGATCAGCCCGGTGCCGATCGCCCCGATGATGGCGGCGAGGCTGAGCTGCCCGGCCTGCGTGTACGTGGTGCCAAGCGTTGCGACGAGTCCGAAGAACACGAACACGAAGACGTCGCCCAGGCCGAGGTAGCCGTACGGGTTCTTGCCCCCTGTGTAGCCCCAGGCGGCCAGCACGCAGCCGACGCCGACCAGGATGAGCCACCAGGCCTGCGTGATGATCACCAGGATCAGGCCGAACAGCATCGCCAGCCCGAACGCCGCGAACGCGGCCCGTTTGACGTGCTCCGGGCTGGCCGCGCCGGAGCCCACCAGCCGGAGGGGACCCACCCGGTCCTCATCCGTGCCGCGGATGCCGTCCGAGTAGTCGTTGGCGTAGTTCACGCCGATCTGAAGGAGCAGGGCCACCAGGGCGGCCAGCACGGCGTTCAGCAGGATGAACGAATCCATCTCGTAGGCGGCCGCGCTGCCGATCAGCACCGGTGCGATCGCGGCCGGCAGGGTGCGCAGTCGGGCGCCTTGGATCCATTGTGCGGCTGTGGCCACGGTCAGTACCTCGTTGATTGGTTGAATACTCGTTGATTGGTTGGAAAGCCGGCCTGATGCGGCTTGTCTATTTTCCCTGATGGAGCGCATCCAGCAGGACCGTCATGCCCAGGCGGTCCGGTTTGCCGTTGGGCAGCATGAGCAGTTCCGCCGCGGGCAGGACCGTTTTCGGGGCGAGGGCGCCAAGCGCCGGTCCCCAGGTTTCGTTCCGGCGCGCGGCGAACGCCGCCATGCCTTCCGGGGAACTGTCGCCCACGGCGACGTACGCAGCCAGGGCATGGCCCCACTCGGCGGAGGGCACGCCGGCGACAAAAGCCGCCCGCACGCCGTCGAGCTTTTCCAGCTCAGCCTGGACATGGGCGGCGGAAACCTTGACGCCGCCGGTGATGACGACGTCGTCGGCCCGGCCGAGCACGGTGAGCCGGCCGTCAGCGTCCAGTTCGCCGAGGTCGTTGGTGCGGTACCAGCGGACGCCGTCCTCCTCGCTGAACGCTGCTGCCGAGAGCTCGGGGGCCTGAAGGTACCCGGCGGCGATGGTTGCCCCGCCCAGCAGGATGCGCCCGTCGTTCTCCACCCGGACCAGGACGTCTTCGAGCGGGAAGCCGTCGTACACGCACCCGCCGCAGGTCTCGGACGAGCCGTAGGTGGTCACCACGCGCACTCCGGCGTCCCGGGCCGCGGCGAGCAGCTCCGCCGGCGCGGGACCGCCGCCGAGCAGGATGGCGTTGAAGCGACGCAGCATCGCCAGCGTGTCAGCGGAGGGCGCGTCCAGCAGCCTTTGGAGCTGGGTGGGCACCAGCGAGGTGAAACGGATCTTGTCCGTGAGCTCCAGCGCCGCGGCGGTGAAGGCCTCCGGCGTAAAGCCGGCGGACAGGTCCATGACCCACGGGCGGGTTCCCGCGAAGAGCGAGCGGACCAGCACCTGCACCCCGGCCACGTATTGGACGGGGAGGGCCAGCAGCCACTGGCCCTCGCCCTTGAGCGCAAAGGCGGTCGCCATGGACGAGGCCGCCAGGGCCTCGACGGTGAGGACGGTCGCCTTGGGCGCGCCGGTGGACCCGGAGGTCCGCACCACGACGGCTGCGTCCTCGATGCCGGCAGTGTCAGGGAATCCCAGCACCGGCGAGCCGTTCTGCCCGGCGGAGAGCTCGACGGCGGGACCCTCGCCGTGGAGGGCAGCAGCCAGCGCCTTGAGCGCGGGCTCGATGTTTATGGCTCCGGAAGTCACAGTGCGCCTTAGAAGTAGTACGGGAACGCGGACCAGTCGGGATCGCGCTTCTCGAGGAAGGCCTCCTTCCCCTCCACGGCCTCGTCGGTCATGTAGGCCAGGCGTGTCGCCTCGCCGGCGAAGACCTGCTGGCCGGCCAGGCCGTCGTCCGCCAGGTTGAATGCGAACTTGAGCATGCGGATGGCCTGCGGGGACTGACGGGCAATGTCCGCGGCGTACTCCAGGGCGACCTGTTCAAGGCGGTCGTGGTCCACGGCCTCGTTCACGGCTCCCATCCTGACCATGTCCTCGGCGGAATATTCGCGGGCCAGGAAGAAGATTTCCCGGGCGGCCTTCTGGCCGATCTGGCGGGCCAGCAGGGCCGAGCCGTAGCCGGCGTCGAAACTTCCCACGGTGGCGTCGGTCTGCTTGAACTTTCCGTGCTCGCGGGAGGCGATGGTGAGGTCCGCGACGACGTGGAGGGAGTGCCCGCCGCCGGCTGCCCAGCCGTTGACGACTGCGATGACCACCTTGGGCATGGTGCGCATGAGCCGCTGGACTTCCAGGATGTGCAGCCGGCCGGCGCGGGCGGGGTCGATGGTTTCCGTCGTCTCGCCATTTGCTGTGTTCTGTGCTGTGTCCTGTACTACGTACCTGTAGCCGTCGCGGCCGCGGATCCGCTGGTCCCCGCCGGAGCAGAACGAGTGGCCGCCGTCCTTGGGGGAGGGGCCGTTTCCGGTGAGCAGGACCGTGGCCACGTCCGGGGTCATCCGGGCATGGTCCATGGCGCGGTAGAGCTCATCCACGGTGCCGGGCCTGAAGGCGTTGCGGACCTCCGGGCGGTCGAAGGCAATGCGGACGGTCGGCAGGTCCCGGACGACGGAGCCGTCCGCGCCACGCTCCACCTGCCGGTGGTATGTCATGTCCTGGAAGTCGTCGAAACCGGACACGGTGCGCCACCGGGTGGGGTCAAAGACGTCGGATACCTGGGCGGGGATTTCGTTGCTCACAGTCCGAGTCTAGTAATCGCGTCAGCTGATGCAGAACTCGTTGCCCTCCGGGTCCGCCATGGTGTGCCAGGAATGCGGTCCCTCGTTGGCCGTCCAGAGGAACGTGGCGCCGCGCGCAACAAGGGTGGCCCGCACTGAGTCCTTGTCCGCGCCCGCGAGCCTGACATCCCAATGGACCCGGTTCTTGACGGTTTTTTCCTCCGGGACAATCTGGAACAGAATGCGCCGGGCGGGCGATTTGGCGTCGAGTTCTTCGGGCGGGCGGATGGCGGCGCCCACGCGCCATACGAGCTTGCCGTGGTGCATCGTGGTGTCTGCTTCCGTGGCGAAGCCCTGCTCGATCATGGAGTGGATGAACACCTCATCCTGGGGCTCCACGGCCCATTCCAGTGTTTCAGCCCACCAGTCGGCGAGCTCGTGCGGGTTCTTGCAGTCGACGGCGATCTGGATGTTCAGTGTCATGGAACGAACCTACGACGTCGGCGCCCGCGCCGGAAGGGCCCGGACCGCAGATCTCCCGCTGCCTCCTGATAGCGCCTCGGCTAGCCCTGGACCCGCTGCAGCTGTTCGAGGACCTCCGGCGGAATCGCGTAGATGAAGATGACCGCGAGGAGGTTCTTGGAGGCGTGGACGAAGTAGGAGAACATCACGTTCTTCCCGGTCCAGACGTAGACGAACACCAGGACGGCCCCCATGGCGAGGTAGGGCATCAGCACCTGCAGGGTCATTTCCTCCTGGCCCACGATGTGCAGGGCCCCGAAGAGGACCACGGACAAGGCACAGCAGACCCAGAGGTTGACCCGGCGGCTCAGTTTGCCGATCAGCAGGTGGCGAAAAATGTATTCCTCGACGAACGGGCCCACGATCACCAGCAGGGGCACCATGAGCCAGACCGGGACCTGCTGCATGAGGGCCTGGAGCCCGGCCTGATTGGCGGAGGTCTGGACCGGCCCACTGACGGCCACGAGAACCGCAGTGAGGATGAGCATCACCACGACGGCCAGCGGCACCATCAGCGCCGTGAACCAGGGCCTGGTGGCCAGGACGCGGAGGTCGCGGGCGGCGACGCGCCACGCGGCGGCCAGGGCAAGGGCGCCGATGGTGGCGTAAAAGACCAGGTTCACCGCGTAGGACGCCACCGCCGGATTGGGCGATATCTGCAGCAGCAGCGGCGCCAACAGGGCGCCCGCCACGGCGAAGAATGCGGCCACGGCAACGTAGAGTCCAACGGTGATGAAATCGAGCCGGGAAAACCGGTAAAGCTCCGGCTGCGGCGCTGGTGGTGTGCGGAGAGCTGTGCCCATGTCCCCAGCCTAGCGCCGCGGCAGAGCGACGCGGTCACGTACAATATTCGGTATGCCTAAATTTTCTTTTCGGTGCGCCAAAGTTGTCCGCCGATCCCGTCCCGTTAGTGCTGCCGGTGCCGCCGTCGCCGCCGTTCTTCTCTGCCTGTCCCTGGCCGCGTGCGGGGGTGCCGCCGAGGGCCAGGGGTCCGGGGGCGGGAAACCGGTTGTCCTGACCACCTTCACGGTCCTTGCCGACGTGGCGCAGAACGTGGCGGGGGACAAGCTGCAGGTCGAGTCCATCACCAAGGCCGGCGCCGAGATCCACGGCTACGAGCCCACCCCGGGCGATATCCGCAAGGCGGCCAAGGCCGACCTGATCCTGGACAACGGTCTGAACCTCGAGGCTTGGTTTGCCCAGTTCGTTGAAGGACTGAACGTTCCGCATGCCGTGGTGAGCGAAGGCGTGGAGGTGATGTCCATCAGCGAAGACTCCTACCAGGGCAAACCGAACCCGCACGCGTGGATGTCGCCGGTCAACGTCCAAATCTATGTGGACAACATGGTGAAGGCGTTCTCGAAGCTGGACCCGGACAACGCTGCGGTCTTTGAGGCGAACGGCGCGGCCTACAAGGCCAAGCTGGAGTCCGTGAAGGATGAAATGGTCCAGAAGCTTGCGACCGTCCCCGAGGCGCAGCGGGCCCTAGTGACGTGCGAGGGCGCATTCTCCTACCTGGCGCGCGACGCCGGCCTCCGGGAGGTCTACATCTGGGCCGTTAACGCCGAACAGCAGGCCACCCCGCAGCAGATCACCAAGGCCATCGAATTCGTGAAGGCCAAAAAGGTCCCCGCCGTCTTCTGCGAGTCGACCGTGTCGGACGCTCCCATGCGCCAGGTGGTGGGGGCCACGGGTTCGACGTTCGGCGGGGTGCTGTACGTGGATTCGCTCTCCGAAGCGGACGGGCCCGTCCCCACGTACCTGGACCTCATCCGGCACGATTCCAAGATCATCACCGAAGGCCTGACAGGAGCGGCATCATGAGCAACCCGGCGATTCTGGTGGAAAACGTCACCGTCCATTACGGCGACGTCCTGGCGCTCGACGCCGCGTCCCTGTCCCTTGAGGCTGCGCGGATCTGTGGCCTGGTGGGCATGAACGGCTCCGGGAAATCCACGCTGTTCAAGGCGATCATGGGAATGATCAAGCCCGACGCCGGCCGCGTCCTCATCAACGGTGAACCGCCCGCCAAGGCGCGCAAGGGCGGCGGAATCGGCTACGTCCCGCAAAGCGAGGACGTGGACTGGCAGTTCCCGCTGTCCGTCCGCGACGTGGTGATGATGGGCCGCTACGGGCATCAGGGATTCACCCGCCGGGCTTCCAAGGCGGACCGCGCCGCCGTTGACCTCGCCCTGGACCGGGTGGAACTCTCCGAGTTCGCCGGCCGGCAGATCGGCCAGCTCTCCGGCGGCCAGAAGAAGCGCGCCTTCGTTGCCCGGGGGATCGCCCAGGGAGCCACCATGATGCTCCTGGACGAGCCGTTCGCCGGGGTGGACAAGCGCTCCGAGGCAACCATCACGCGCCTGCTGAAGGAGCTCGCCGCGGACGGCTGCACCATCCTGATCTCCACCCATGACCTTCATGCCCTGCCGCACCTCTGCGACGAAGCGGTGCTCCTGATGCGCAAGGTCCTGATGCACGGCCCGCCCGAGGTGGTCCTGCAACCCGAGCACTTGGCCATGGCATTCGGCCTCGACGTGCTCAACCGTGACCTCCCCGACACAGACCTCCCCGACAGCGACGTCCCCGACAGGGATTTCACTGACCGCGCCGTTTCGAACCCGCAGGGCAGGAGCTGACCCATGGATCTCTTCGACATCCTGCTGGAACCGCTGGGCTATGACTTCATGGTCCGTGCCATCATCACCACGGCGCTGGCTGCGATTGTGTGCGCCGTGCTGAGCTGCTGGCTGGTGCTGATTGGCTGGTCGCTGATGGGCGATGCCGTCTCCCACGCCGTGCTGCCGGGCGTTGTCCTCGCCTACATCGTCAGGGCGCCGTTCGCCCTGGGGGCTCTGGTGTTCGCGCTGGTTGCCGTGACACTCATCGGGGTGGTCCGCAATACGAGCCGGGTCAAAGAGGACGCCGCCATCGGGATTGTCTTCACTTCGCTGTTCGCCCTGGGCCTGGTGCTCATCTCCGTTACGCCGAGCCAGACGGACCTGAACCACATCATCTTCGGCAACCTTCTCGGCGTCAGCATCCCGGACCTCATCCAGGTTCTTGTGCTGGGTGTGGTCGCCTTCGCCATCCTGATCCTGAAGCGGCGCGATCTGACGCTCTACGCCTTCGACCCTACGCATGCCCACGCGATCGGCCTGTCCCCGAAACGCCTCGGCGCCCTCTTGCTGGGCCTGCTGGCGCTGACCTCCGTGGTGGCCCTGCAGACCGTAGGTGTGGTGCTGGTAGTAGCCATGCTGATCATCCCCGGCGCCACGGCCTACCTGCTCACGGACCGGTTCTCCCGCATGCTCGTGATCGCGCCGGCCATTTCCGCGGTGTGCTCCATCGCTGGTATCTACTTCAGCTACTACCTCGACACCGCCTCCGGCGCCATGGTGGTCCTGACGCAGGGGGCCGCCTTCGCGGCCGTCTATCTGTTCAGCCCCCGGCAGGGCCTGATCGGGACGCGGCTGGCGAAGGCCCGGCGCAAGAAAGCGGTTGTGCTTGCAGCCTGAGCCCGGCCGAGGGCGGGAGGCGCCCCAGTGCCCCAGTGCCAGTCGACGGTGCGATACTGAGGACGCAAGCCGCCGCCGGGCAGGCTGGGCATCTACCTGCGAGGACTCCTTGAGCGAACATCTCCGCCTTTCGGGCGTATCCCATGGCTATGGGGACCGCCAGCTCTTTGTCGGCGTCGACATTGCCATCACAGCCGGCGAACATGTGGCGATCGTCGGCGAAAACGGCGCGGGAAAATCCACGCTGCTCCGGATCCTGGCCGGGCTGGAGGCCCCGGACGAGGGCACCGCCGTCACCCACGGCCGCGTGGGCTATCTGGCCCAGACCCACGGCCTGCCGGAGCAGTTCACCGTCAGCAACGCGATTGACGCCGCCCTGGCATCGCTCCGGGCACTGGAGGCGGAGCTGGACCGTCTGGAGCGCGGGCTTGCCGACGCGGAAGCGGACGAACTGGAGCGTTACGGCAACCTGCAGACGCAGCACCAGCTCAGGGAAGGCTACGCCGCGGAATCCCGGGTGGAGGCGGCGCTGGACCGGCTTGGGCTGGGTGGGCTGGACCGGATGCGGACACTGGGCTCGCTCTCCGGCGGGGAACAGGAACGCGTGGCCCTGGCCTGCGTACTCGCGGATCCCGCGGACATCCTGCTCCTGGACGAACCCACCAACCACCTTGACGCCAGCGGCACGGCCTGGTTGGAGGCGCGGCTGGCCGCGCACCGCGGAACCGTGGTGGTGGTCTCCCACGACCGCGTGCTGCTGCGCAAAGTGGCCTCCACCGTGATTGAGGTGGATGCCGAACGCCGGACGGTCAACCGGTACGGCAACGGGTACGAAGGCTACTTGCGGGAGAAGTCTGCAGAACGCCAGCGCTGGGCGCAGCAGTACCACGGGTGGCTGGACGCGATGGCTGCCGAGCAGCTCCAGGCGGACACAGTGGCGGGGAAGATGGGCTACGCCCGCCAACGCGACGGCGACAAGATGGGGTTCGACTTCAAGGCCGGCACGTGGCAGAAGGCGGCCACCAGCAAGGTCCGCAATGCCCAGGAGCGTCTGCGCCGGCTGGAGGAAAATCCCATCGACCGTCCCCCGGTGCCCCTGAAGCTGGCGACGGATCTGCGGGCAGACGTTGCGGCGGGTCCCGCGCTTGAAGCGAAGGGGGTGGCCGTGCCCGGCCGCCTGGAACCCACGGACTTCCGCGTGGCGGCGGGGCAGAAGATCCTCATTACGGGCCCCAACGGTGCAGGCAAGTCCACGCTGCTCTCCGTCCTCGCCGGCACGCTGGTGCCGGCCAAGGGCACCGTGGCGAGGCACGGCCGGATCGGCTACCTGCAGCAGGAGCTGGAACTCCCGCAGCGCCCGGCATTGCGGCTCTTGCCCGCTTTTGCCGCGGGCCTGGGCGGCAACATCGATGAGCACGCCGAGGCGCTGCTGCGCCTGGGGCTGTTCCGGACCAGCGAATTCCACGTGCCGGTGGGGGGCCTGTCCGCAGGGCAACAACGCAGGCTGGCGCTGGCCCGGCTCCTGCTGGGCGGCTACGGGACAATGCTGGTGGACGAGCCCACCAACCACCTGGCGCCCGTGCTGGTGGAACAGCTTGAAGCGGCCCTTTCCGGCTTCGAAGGGACATTGGTCATGGTCAGCCACGACCGCGCACTGGGGGAATGGTTCAGCACGTGCGCCAAACGAAACGAAGCCGGGCCCGGGGCCGGCTCCGGAAACTGGCTCCGCTACACCATGCGTGACGGCGCTCTGGTGTAGCAGAACCATCGGGGTTTGCGCAGCCCAGCCTGGCGCCGCCGCTCTCCCCGCGAGCTCCGGGAAAAGGCTAACGCCCGGGCCGAGGGCGCCGGGCGTTAGCTGCGAAGCTGCGGTGCTTTGGATCTAACGGAAGAGCGACCCGTAGGTCCCCATCATGATCCGGTCGCCCGGGGTGGACTTGCGGATGTAGTCAACCACTGCCCAGTCATCGAGCGAGATGCAACCGGCTGTCGGCACCTTGTTCATGTGCAAGAAAATGGCGAAGCCCGCGTCCTGGACGATGTTGGGCCGGTTGTAGTTGATGACCACGCCCTGGCGGTAGTAGCCCCCACTGGCGAACCACCACATGTTCTCGTCCCAGCCGACCCAGGAGGACGACTCGTGGTACTTGTTGTACGTGGGCGTCCAGGGGTTCCCGCCCCACCGCGAACGGGGGTTCAGCGTGCGGTAGGAAAGTTTCGTTCCGGGGTTGCCCAGACCGAAGGCCTCCGTCACGGAGAACGAGCCCGTGGGCGAGTACAGGTTCCGGGTGGGACCGGACGGCACTCCCGGCGGCTTGAACCCTGATTTACCGACGTAGCCGTCAGTCCGCCAGTCCGGTACATACGCTCCGGCGACCTTCAGGCAGTACTGGTTGGTCGCGTGGGACTGTCCGTAACCCGAGGTCCAGGTGAGGAGGACGCGGTTCGCTCCGTACGTGGAGTACTTGGCCTGGCCGTTGTTGAGCTTATGGCATTCGGTCATTCCATAGAGTCGGGACCCGGCGGAGCTGGTCCACGTGATATCCCCGCGCTGGTAGGACTGCGAACAGGCCGTGGCAACACAGCGCTCGCTCGCGATGGGATACCCCAGCGAGCTGCCAAGGCCACCCGCCGCGACGAACCTGCTGTCGATGCCCCTGCCGGAAATCCATGCACCAGTGGTGGGTGACCAGTAGATACTCCCGCCTTGGAACCGTTGCACGCAGCCACCGGCGGGTTGTCCGCAGGTCTCACTCGTGATCGGGTATCCCAGCATGCTTCGCGTCGTCCCGGCGGCGGAATATCGGCTGCCGATAGCGCCGCGGGTCACGTGCGCGCCCGTGGTGGGCGAGTAGAAGATGCTGCCGCCTTGGAAGTGCTGCACGCAGCCCCCGGTACCCCCGCAGGTTTCCTCGGTGAGCGGGTAGCCCAGCGAACTGTTCTGGGCCCCGCCGGCCGTCCAGCGACCAAGAATGCCGCCCCAGACAACATGGCCGCCGATTCCCGGCGCCCAGTAGATGTTGCCGTTGTCGAACCGTTGATAGCACCCGGATGCCTTCAGCCCGCAGGCCTCGGCGGTTACGGGGAGGCCCAGAACGGCCTCGCCGCCGGCCGCGGCCCAGCGGCTCCCGATGCCGTTTGTGGCCGAGAACTCCAGCATCCGCGTGCCTGTCCATGCCAGGATGCGGCCACTGGAGAACTTCTGGATAGTTCCTCCAGACACCGAATTCTCATCCGTGACGGGATAGCCGAAAATCGCCAGGCCGCCCTTAGCGTGCCAGCGGGGGCCGGTGTGTCCCTCGGTCAACAGGACCGGATGCGCCCCTGTTGCCTTGGTCCAGAAAATGGATCCGCCGTCGAACGCCTGGCTGCAGACGCCCAGTGAGCAGACCTCGACGGCGGTCGGCGCGCCGAGAGCCCCGGCGGCACCCTTCAGCGCCGTCCACTTCGTCTCGATGCCTCCTCGGACGACGACGGACGGAGGCGCCGGCTCTTTCGTCGGGGTCGTCGTCGGTTCGACAAGGGGCACTGCCTGCTCCGCGGTGACTTTCGCCGTCGCCGTCGCCGTGGGAGTTGCCGTTGTTTTTGGAACCGGACCGGCGGGAGCGGATGCGGATGAGGATGCGGATCCGGTCGGCGTTGCGGTCGGTGCCGGCGTTGCGGTCGGTGTGGCCGCCGGGCTGGTTGCCGGCGGTGCAACCGGTGCATCCTCAGCGAAGGCCGGGCTTACTGCCAGCGGCCCGGCAGTAAGCCCGAGGATCACGGCCGTGATGAGAAGTAACTTCTTTGTCATGGGGCGTCCTCTACGGAGACGACTGGCGCGCAGGTCCCGCCGCCGTCCTTGGTCTTGGCGAAGTTCGGTGCGGCGATGTCGGCCGACTGGCCGGCCGGAACAACTTGGGTGATGAGGGCGTGCCCTGCCACCGTGGGGCCGGCTGTGACCGCGATGGCCACGGTGAACACCTTGTTCTTATCCGAGTTGTTGACGAGGGTGCCCTTGAAGGACCACGACCCGTCGGCTGATGCGGTGCAAACGTGCTGCCGCAATGCGTCGGGCGCGTTCAGCGAAGTGGAAACATCGCCAGGCTCGGAGATACTCGGCGCCGGCGATCCTGATGTCTGTGATGTTGTTGGTGCTGGCGTTGCTGCGGTGCTGGTTCCAGCCGGACCGGAACCGCCGCTCGAACAACCCGCCAGTACGAGAAGCAACACCGCAGGCAGTAGCGCTCTCTGTTTCATGGTCCCCCCTGACTCACGGCGTTCCTGCCGTGGCCTGCACTGAGTTGCAGGCACACCGGACGGAAAGTTCCCGCCGGTGTGCTCAGGGTAATGGAAACAGCTCTCTGACCTGCGCTTTTTCGTGAAATTACCGGTGTTGTGGCGGTTTCGGGGCAGGTCTGGGTGTTGCCCGGGTCACGCCGGGGTCCTGAATGCTAGTACGATAGATGAGCCGCGCGAGCTTCGACACTTGTGAGGTTCGGTACACGTCTTGGCCCCTGCAAGAGGCTTAGGCCCGAATTTTGTGTACTTGAATCCACAGTCCTGTTCCGGCCATACATCGACCTACAAGGAATCAGCTGTGCCTTCAATTACCCCCACAGAACTCAAGAGCGCGCCGGCGCAACCCGCCGTCGACTCGACCCTCAGCGCCGAGGGCTACAAGAAGACCCTGAGCGGCCGCCACGTGACGATGATCTCGATGGGCGGCGCAATCGGCGTCGGCCTGTTCATGGGGGCCGGCGGACGCCTGGCCTCCACGGGCCCTGCGCTGATCTTCTCCTACGCCATTGCCGGCGTGATCGCCTACCTGCTCATGCGGGCACTGGGCGAGCTCATCATGTACCGCCAGACCTCGGGCTCCTTCGTCAGCTACGCCGGCGAAATGTTCGGCAAGAAGGGCGCCTTCATCTCCGGATGGATGTACTTCATCAACTGGGGCATGACCGGGATCGCGGAGCTGATCGCGATCGGCCTGTACTTCCAGTTCTTCTTCCCCAACGTTCCGGTGGAAGCCTCCGCGATTGCCGCCCTCGCGCTGCTGGTGGCCGTCAACCTGCTCAGCGTCAAGGCATTCGGCGAGTTTGAATTCTGGGCCTCCTGCCTCAAGGTCGGCGCCATCTTGATCTTCCTGGCCGTTGGCACCTTCATGGTGGTCACCAACGCCAAGGTGGGCGATGGCCACGCCTCGGTGGCCAACCTCTTTGCCGACGACGGCGGGATGTTCCCCAAGGGCGCCCTCGTGATGGTCCTCGTGCTCAACGCCGTGATCTTCGCCTACAACGGCATCGAACTCGTCGGCATCACCGCCGGCGAGATGCAGAACGCCAAGCGCGAGGTGCCCAAGGCGATCCGCGCCGTCGTACTGCGCATTGTGGTGTTCTACGTCGGTTCTGTCCTGCTGCTGGCCATGCTGCTGCCCTCGGACCAGTACAAGGCCGGCGTGTCCCCGTTCGTCACCGTGTTTGGCCAGATGGGCCTCGGCTGGGTGGGCGACGTCATGAACATGATCGTCATCACCGCCGCGCTGTCCTCCTGCAACTCGGGCCTGTACTCGATCGGCCGTGTGTTCCGCACCATGGCCAACAATGGGCATGCCCCGCAGTGGCTTACCAAAATGTCCAAGCGCCACGTGCCGTACGCCGCCATCCTCGCGATCGCCGCGTTCTACCTCGTGGGCATCATGCTGAACATCTGGCTGGGCGGCTCGCACGCCTTCGATCTCGCGCTGAACACCGCCTCGATCGGCGTGATCTTCACGTGGGGCGCCATCTTCGCCAGTCAGATCGCACTGCGCCACCAGAAGGGCCGTGTCTCCAGCCTCCCCATGCCGGGCTCGCCCTGGACCAGCTGGGCAGGACTGGTCGCGCTGCTGGCCATCACCGTGCTGATCGGCTTCGACACCATGACCAGCAAGACCGGCGAGGTCTTCCACCTGGGCCTGTGGACCTTGGCGACCGTTCCGTTCTTCGCCCTGGTGCTGTGGCTGGGCTGGCAGAAGGTCAAGAACAACGCGCCCAAGAGCGAGCTCTTCAGCTAGGCCCCACTGGTCCCGACGCGGACCGCAACAAGCTGTAGCGCGGCTTGTAGTACGACGACGGCGGCAATCACCTCGAACAGGTGGTTGCCGCCGTCGGGGTTAACGCTGAGAACCTTCAGTAGCTGGCGGGGGTGCCGGAAGGCTGGACCACCGGGCCCGGCGGGATATATTCGGCAGCCAAGGACTCGGAGCCGCGGGCGAGAATGGACACATCGGCCCCGACTAGCACGAAGGCTGCGCCGGCTGCCATGTACCGGTGCGCGGTGGCGGGGTTGAAGGCGTTCACGCCGGCGGGTTTGCCGGCCGCTTTGGCGGCGGCAAGGCAGTGTTCGACGGCGGCGCGCACCTGGGGGTGTTCCTGCTGGCCCAGCAGCCCCATGGAGGCGGCGAGGTCGGAGGGCCCCAGGAAAATCGCGTCCACGCCGTCCACCGCCAGGATGTCCTCCACGGCGGCAACGGCTGCTTCGGATTCGATCTGGACGGTGAGGCTGACGGTTTCGGATGCGCGGGCAAGGTAGTCCGGGATCCGGTTCCAGCGCGACGCCCGGGCCAGGGCCGAGCCCACCCCGCGGACGCCATGCGGCGGGTACCGGGTGGCGGCCGCCGCCGCTTCCGCGTCGGCCACCGAGTGCACCATGGGGATCAGCAGGTTCTGGACGCCCAGGTCCAGGTACTGCTTGATCAGCACGGTGTCGTTTACGGGCGGGCGGACCATGGCCAGGACCGGGTAGCCGTGCACGGCCTGCAGTTGGGCCAGGACGGATTCGAGCCCGTTGGGGCTGTGTTCGGCGTCGATCAGGAGCCAGTCCAGGCCGGCCCCGGCGCAGAGCTCGGCCACCAGCGGGCTGCCGGAGCACACCCACATCCCGGCCAGCGGCCGGCCGGCCGCGCCGGTTTGGTTGCGCAGCGCGTCACGGAAGGTCGCGTCCGGTTCTACTCGAAGCGGCATGTGATGCTCCCCAGCGGTCCGTAGTCGGCGTGGACGGTGTCGCCCTTGTAGACCCAGAGGGGCCGGGTGAAGGATCCGGCGAGGATGATGTCGCCGGCTTTCATGCAGTCCCCGTGGGCGGCAATCTTGTTCGCCAGCCAGTGCACGCCGTTGGCCGGATGGTCCAGGACGCCGGCGGCCACGCCGGTTTCCTCCACGGTCTGGTTCTTGTAGAGGATGGCGGAAACCCAGCGGAGGTCCACGGCGTCGGGGCGGACAGGGTTTCCGCCCACCACCATGGCGCCCATAGCCGCGTTGTCGGCGATGGTGTCCACGATGGTCCGGCCCTCCATTTCGATCCGGGAGTCCAGGATCTCCAGGGCCGGAACCACGTAGTCGGTGGCGTTCAGGACATCGAAGATGGTGCAGCCGGGGCCGGCCAGGTCCTTCTTCAGGACAAACGCCAGTTCCACTTCGACCCGCGGATGGGTGTATTGGTCCCACCGCACGGAGCAGCCGGTTTCCAGCACCATGTCATCGAAGATGGCGCCGTAGTCCGGCTCGGTGATGCCGGTGGCGGCCTGCATGGCCTTGGACGTGAGGCCAATCTTGCGGCCCACCAGGGTCCGGCCTGCGTCCTCATTGCGGCGCCGCCACAGCTGCTGGACGGCGTAGGAGTCCTCTACCGTCATGTCCGGGTAGCGGGCAGTCAGGCGGGGGACCGGTGTCCGGGAGCGCCCGGCTTCCAGCAGTTCGTCTGCGATGGCCTCGATCGTCGCGGGATCCAGCACGCTAAACCTGCGCCCCGAGCTTGAAGCCGGTCTTTTCGCCGGCGGGGCCGTCGTCTTCCTTGCGGGTGTAGGAGAAGCCGTCGGCGCCCACGGTCACAGCCATCTCGGACTTTTCCTCCCGGACAATGACGGGCTGCGGGTTACCGTCGAGGTCCAGGACCAGCGATGCCTCGGTGTACCAGGAGGGAACCACGGGATTGCCCCACCAGTCGCGGCGCTGGTTGTCGTGGACGTCCCAGGTGATGGTGGGGTTGTCCGGGTCGCCGGTGTAGTAGTCCTGCGTGTAGATCTCGATGCGGTGGCCGTCCGGGTCCAGGATGTAGAGGTAGAACGCATTGGAGACCCCGTGCCGGCCGGGGCCGCGCTCGATCCGGTCGGAGATGCGCAGGGCGCCCATCTTGTCGCAGATCTGGATGATGTTGTGCTTCTCGTGCGTGGCGAAGGCAATGTGGTGCAGCCGCGGGCCGTTGCCGCCGGTCAATGCGGTGTCGTGCACGGTCTGCTTGCGGTGCATCCAGGCGGCGTAGGTGACGCCGTCGGAGTCCTTGATGTCCTCGGAGACGCGGAAGCCCAGGTCTTCAAGGTACTTGCGGCCGCGCGGGACGTCCGGGGTGACCTGGTTGAAGTGGTCCAGCCGGACCAGCTCGCCGGCCGAGTAGAGGTCGTAGCGCTGGGTGAGGCGTTCCACGTGTTCGGTCTCGTAGAAGAATTCATAGGGGAAACCGAGCGGGTCCTCAACCCGGACGGCGTCGCCGATGCCCTTGGTGAAGCCTTCCTTGCGGCGCTCGGTGCGGCAGCCCAGTTCCTTGTAGTAGGCCTCGGCGGCGTCCACCTCGGCGGGGGACTTCACCCGGTACGCGAAGGCGGCCGCAGCGGCCACGGGGCCCTTGCGCAGCACCAGGTTGTGGTGGATGAACTCTTCCAGGGACCGCAGGTAGATGGTGTTCTCGTCTTCCTCGGTGACGTGCAGGCCCAGCAGGTCGACGTAGAACTCGCGGGACTTGGCGAGGTCCGTGACCACGAGTTCCAGGTAGGCGCAGCGGACGATGTCCGGGGCCGGGACGGTGGGGGTGGGGACGAAGTTGGTCATGGCGTTCTCTCTTCTTTGAAAGGGGTCTGGGTGGCGCCGGCAGGAGACTTAGGCGCCGAATTTAGGAGTATGTACGGTGCCGAGGGTGATGTGGACGGCCTGCTGGTCGGTGTAGAAGTCGATGGAGCGGTAGCCGCCCTCATGCCCCAGGCCGGAGGCCTTGACCCCGCCGAACGGGGTGCGCAGGTCGCGGACGTTGTGGCTGTTGAGCCAGACCATGCCCGCCTCGACGTTCTGGGAGAAGTTGTGCGCCCGGGTCAGGTTCTGGGTCCAGATGTAGGCCGCGAGGCCGTACTTGGTGTTGTTCGCCAGGGCGAGGGCTTCGTCGTCGGTATCGAACGGGGTGATGGCAACCACGGGTCCGAAGATCTCTTCCTGGAAGATCCGCGCGTCCGGGGCGACGTCGGCGAACACGGTCGGGGCGATGTAGTTGCTGTTGTTGAGCCCTGCGGGCAGATTCTCCGGGCGGCCGCCGCCGGCCAGCAGCCGGCCCTCGGACTTGCCGATCTCCACATAGGAGGCCACCTTGGCGTAGTGCTCCGGGTGGACCAGCGCGCCGACCTCGGTCTTGGGGTCGTGCGGGTCGCCCACCACGATGTTCTTGGCCCGGGCGGCGTACTTGTCGCAGAATTCCTCGTATACGGCGCGCTCCACCAGGATCCGGGAGCCGGCGGTGCAGCGCTCACCGTTGAGGGAGAAGACGCCGAACAGGGCGGAGTCGATCGCGGCGTCCAGGTCGGCGTCGGCGAACACGACACAGGGGGACTTGCCGCCAAGCTCCATGGACAGGCCCTTGAGGTTGGCCGCGGCGTTGCGGAAGATCGTCTGGCCCGTGGTGGTTTCACCGGTGAAGGAGATCAGCGGCACGTCAGGGTGCTTGACCAAGGCGTCGCCGGCTTCCTCGCCGAGGCCGTTGACCAGGTTGAACACGCCGTCGGGAAGGCCGGCGTCCTTGAAGATCGTCGCCCAGAGCGAGGCGGATAGGGGCGTGAATTCGGCCGGTTTCAGGACCACAGTGTTGCCGGTGGCGAGGGCCGGGGCAAGCTTCCAGGACTCCAGCATGAACGGCGTGTTCCAGGGCGTGATGAGGCCCGCGACGCCGATCGGCTTGCGGTTGACGTAGTTGATCTGGGCGCCGGGGACCTTCATGGCGTCGTCGAACTGGGCCACGATCAGGTCCGCGAAGAAACGGAAGTTCTCGGCCGCGCGCAGCGCCTGGCCCTTGGCCTGGGTGATGGGCAGACCGGTGTCGAAGGTTTCGAGCTCGGCCAGCCGCGCCTCCTGGGCTTCGACGGCGTCGGCGATCTTGTTCAGGACGCGGGCCCGCTCGCGGGGCTTCATCTTCGGCCACGGGCCGTTGACGAACGCGTCGCGGGCGGCGGCGACGGCGAGGTCGATGTCTTCCTTCTGGCCGGCGGCGGCGGTGGCGTAGTTCTGGTTGGACACCGGGTCCAGGACGTCGAAGGTTGCTCCGCCCACCGAATCAACGAATTCGCCGTTGATGTAGTGCTGGATGTGGGTGGGAAGATCCTGCGGAACGTAATGGGTTTTGGTTTCTGCGGCAGTGAACGTCATTGTTTTTCCTTACTGCTGTGTGGTCTGCGGGGTCGGGAGGTCGCTTGCCGCCGCCTGGGCGAGGTACGCGTCGAGGGTGGCGCTGCGGTGGCGGCGGGCAGCCTTTTCGATGTCATCCGGGCTGGCGCCGGACTCGATGAGCCGCAGCAGCGCCTCGTGCTCGTCCACGGATTCGTGGGCACGGCCGGGGACAAAGCGGAACGTCGACGAGCGCAGGGACGCCAACCGGTTCCAGCCCCGGTGGACGAGGTCCAGGATGTGCGGGTTGGGGCAGTGCTCGAACAGGACGCTGTGGAAGTCCTGGTTCAGCCGGGTGAACCGGACGGGGTCGAAGTGCTGCAGGCATTCGCGCATCTCGGCGTTGACGGCCCGGGCGCGGGCCACGTCCGCCTCGCCGATCAACGGAGCCGAGAGGGCCGTGGCGGCGCCTTCGACGATGCTGAGCGTCTGCATCGTGTAGAGGTACTCGGTCGGGTCGATGCCGGCCACGGTGGCGCCGATGTTGCGCTCGAACTTGACCAGGCCCTCGGCCTCGAGCCGCCGGATGGCTTCGCGGACCGGGACCACGCTGACGCCCAGGTCCTCGGCGATCTTGGCCAGCACCAGCCGGTAGCCGGGGGAGTAGGTGCCGTCCACGATCCGTGCCTTGACGGCCGCATAGGCCTGCTCGGATTTGCTGACTGTGGTGGCCGTGGCGGCGGTCTCAGTCATGGGCTTTGCCGGCTTCCCATTCCTGGTAGCGGGTCCGCCAGGCGGCGTTGAGCGGGTAGAGGCCGTCCACGCTGTGGCCCTGCTGCACCATTTCGGCGATGAAGGTTTCCTCGCGTTCCTGGGCGATGGAATCGTCCGCGAGCTCTTCGGCGAGGGCCGGCGGGATCACCAGGATGCCGTCGGCGTCGGCCACGATGATGTCCCCGGGCTGCACGGTGGTGCCGCCGCAAGCGATGGTGATGTCCGTGTCCCACGGGATGTGCCGGCGCCCCAGGACCGCGGGGTGCGGGTTGGCATAGTAGGTGGGCATGTCCATGGCGGCCACGGCCGAGAAGTCACGCACCCCGCCGTCGGTGATGATTGCCGCGGCGCCGCGGACCTGGGCGCGGAGGGCCAGGATGTCGCCGATGGTGCCGGTGCCCTTTTCGCCGCGGGCTTCCATGACGAGGATCTCGCCCTCGTTGACTGAATCGATGGCCTTCTTCTGGGCGTTGAAGCCGCCGCCGTGGCTCGTGAAAAGGTCCTCGCGGTTGGGGACGTAGCGCAGGGTCCGGGCCAGGCCCACGATCCGCTTCTCCGGCCGGGTCGAGGTCAGTCCGTCGATGCTGACGTTGTTCAGGCCGCGCTTGCGCAGCTGGGAGGACAGGGTGGCCGTGCAGACGCTTTCCAGCTTGGCCTTCAGCTCCGGGGACAGGACGGGAGCAGGCGCTGCGAGCCCGGCGGCTTCCCGCGAGCCGTACGCCTCCTCCCGCTGCACGTCATCGGTCTTGGGCCGGGCGCCAAAGTCCGCGAACGGCGTCGTGCCTTCCGCAACCCGGGTGACCAGCCGGCCGGTAGAAAGAGCGGTGGGTTCGCCGGCGCTGACTTCCACCTCGACGACGTCGCCCGGTTTGGCCACCGAGGCCCCGGCGGGGGTGCCGGTGAGGATGATGTCGCCCTCTTCGAGGGTGAGCAGCTGGGACAGATCGGCCACGAGCCTGGCGAACGGGAACAGGAGGTCCGCGGTGGTGTCGTCCTGGACCAGCTCGCCGTTGTGCCACGTGCGGATCCGCAGTTTTCCGGGGTCGACGGCGTCGGCCGCGATCAGGCCCGGCCCCACCGGCGTGAAGCCGTCGCCGCCCTTGGAGCGCAGGTTGGAGCCCTTGTCCGCGTAGCGGAGGTCGTAGACGCCGAGGTCGTTGCTGGCGGTGACCCACTCGACGTGGCTCCACGCGTCCTCGATGCCCACGCGGCGGGCGGGCTTGCCGATGATCAGGGCGATCTCGCCCTCGTAGCCGAGGAGTTCGCAGCCGGCCGGCCGCTCCACGGTTGAAGGAGCTGCTGCCGAACCAACTGCCAGGGACGACGACGGTTTCAGGAAGTAGGAAGGTTGCTCCGGCGTGCGGCCGCGCTGGGCTGCCCGGCTGGGGTAGTTGATATGCACCGCGATGACCTTGCGGGCCGCGGCCAGGAGGTGGTCGGTGACCTGTTCCAAGTGTTACTCCTCATCGAGTACGAAATCGTATACGAAAACTATGGGCCGGGAACGGGGGAACGTCAACCCCCTTTTCGGCAATTTCCACGGTGCTTGTAACCCGCGTCATATCTGCCGTACAGTTTTGGATTGAGAATCAGAATTCTATTATCGAACGTCACGTTCTATAATCGAACACCGATTTTTAGAACATGACGACGACAGTCCCGCCACACAAACGACCCGCCACACAACGAAGTGAGGAAAGCCCGTGCAGTTCCACCACCACGGTTACGTATCCGGTGACCCGCGAGTCCAGCCGGCCGCCGGCGTCGGCGTCGATCGGCCCATGCAGCTTCCTGACGAGGTGGACGTGCTCATTGTGGGCTCAGGGCCCGCGGGCATGCTCACCGCCGCGCAGCTCTCCCAGTTCCCGGGCGTCACCACGCGGATCGTGGAGCGCCGCGGCGGGAGGCTTGCGATCGGCCAGGCCGACGGCATCCAGGCCCGCAGTGTCGAGACCTTCCAGGCCTTCGGGTTCGCCGAGCGGATCATCGCCGAGGCGTACCGCATTACCGAGATGGCCTTCTGGAAGCCGGACCCCGCGGACCCCTCCCGCATTCACCGCAGCGCCCGCGCCGTCGACGACCCGGCCGGCATCAGCGAGTTTCCACACCTGATCGTCAACCAGGCCCGCGTCCTGGATTACTTCAGCGAGTTCATGGCGAACTCGCCGAGCCGCATGTCACCCGACTACGGCCTGGAGTTCCGCGGCCTCGAGGTCACCGGTGAAGGCGAGTACCCCGTCACCGTGACGCTCCTGCACACGGCCGGACCCGACGAGGGCCAGGAGCGCACAGTCCGCGCCAAGTACGTCGTCGGCGCGGACGGCGCGCGGAGCAAGGTGCGGGAGTCGATCGGCTGCACGCTCGCCGGCGACCAGGCCAACCACGCCTGGGGGGTCATGGACGTCCTTGCCGTCACGGACTTCCCCGACATCAGGCTGAAATGTGCCATCCAGTCCGGCCGGGGCGGCAGCATCCTGCTGATCCCGCGTGAAGGCGGCCACCTTTTCCGCATGTACGTCGACCTCGGCGAGGTGGACCCCAAGGACAAGGGCGCCGTCCGCAACACCACCATCGAGCAGATCATCGCCAAGGCGAACGAGATCTTGCACCCCTACACGCTCGACGTGCGCAACGTCGCCTGGCACAGCGTGTACGAGGTGGGCCACCGCCTCACCGACCGGTTCGACGACGTCCTGCCGGAGCAGCGGGGCACCCGCACCCCGCGCGTGTTCATCACCGGCGATGCCTGCCACACGCACAGCGCCAAGGCCGGCCAGGGCATGAACGTCTCCATGCAGGACGGTTTCAACCTGGGCTGGAAGCTTGGGCACGTGCTCGAGGGCCGGAGCCCTGAGAGCCTGCTGTCCACGTACTCGGCCGAGCGCCAGGTCATCGCGAAGAACCTCATCGACTTCGACAAGGAGTGGTCCACTCTGATGGCGAAGAAGCCGGAGGAGTTCGAGAATCCCTCCGAGCTTGAGGACTTCTACGTCAGCACCGCCGAATTCCCCGCAGGGTTTATGACCCAGTACGCCCCCTCCATGCTCATCGGCGGGCCGGCGCACCAGGACCTGGCCACCGGGTTCACCATCGGCAAGCGTTTCAAGTCCGCGCCGGTGGTGCGGGTCTGCGACACAAATCCGGTGCACCTTGGGCACCAGGCGAAGGCGGACGGGCGCTGGCGCATCTACGTCTTCGCGGACGCGGCAGCACCGCAGGCTGGACAGAGTACGGGCCAGCAGAGTGCGGGGTCGCCCGCCGCGGAGTTCGCCGACTGGATCGCGAACGCGCCGGACTCGCCCCTCGCCGCCACCCCCGAAGGTGCCGACCGCGATGCCTGGTTCGACGTGAAGGTGATCTACCAGCAGGACCACACGAACATCGACATTGGCGCCGTGCCGGCCGCGTTCAAGCCGCAGGTGGGCCCGTTCCAGCTCACCTACCTCGAGAACGTCTACGCCACGGATCCGACGGCGGATATCTTCGAGCTGCGCGGCATCGACCGCGGCGGCGCCGTGGTGGTGGTGCGGCCGGACCAGTACGTGGCCAATGTCCTGCCGCTGACGGCGACGCCGGAACTCGCCGAGTTCTTCGCACCCCTCCTGCGGACCGGGCAGCGCGAGGCGGTATGACCGGTGTGCGCTCGCTCTAGTCCACGTGAGCGAGCGAGCACGCGGGAACCTTCCGATGGCGCCGTGACGCTCCCGCCCAGTTGCTGGTGACCGCACCTCTACGTACCCGCGCAATCCCGGGGGTGTGTAGGGGTGAAGCGGGGCCCGGCATCGAGTAGCTGGGATAGAGCGTCGTCACGCGGGGAGCCGGGACGAACGCGGGCTAACCGCGGGCACGCGGGAACCTTCCGATGGCGCCGTGACGCTCCCGCCCAGTTGCTGCCGACCGCGCCTGAATGTGCCCGCGCAATCCCGGGGGTGTGTAGGGGTGAAGCGGGGTCCGGCATCGAGTAACTGGGATCGAGCGTCGTCACGCGGGGAGCCGGGACGAACGCGGACATCCCGACCACCCCCCCCGGTTCCGCTACGGAGAACGTCCCGTGACACGGCGATGGCCCGGCGCTACGCGTATACGGGCAGCGCCGGGCCGTTGGCGCAGCGCCAGCCCGCGAAGCCCACGGACGTCCGGCACGGGGGTTCAGGCCTTCAGGTGCTGGGCGAAGTGGTCCTCGATCCGATGCCAGGCTTCCGGGGCCGATTCCGGATCCGGACCGATCCCCATGACCCGGAAGAGCGGCCGCAGCGCCCTCGGCCCGGTCTCCACATCGTTGAGGAAGGCGTGCCCGGCGTGCGGGAATTCCTTGACGTCGTGGGCCACGCCCAAGCGGTCGAGCACGGACTCGAGTTTCGCGGCCCCGCCGCGCAGCGTGCGGTCCTTGCCGCCGAAGTTGGCCACGATCGGGCAGGCCCCGGCGAGGGCCTTCTCGGGGTTTTTGGGGAGCCGGCCGTAATTGACGGCGGCGGCGTCGAAGCCGTCATTGGCCAGGAGCAGGGCGAAGCCGCCGCCCATGCAGAATCCGATCACGCCGACCTTGCCCGTGGTCCGGCCGGATTCCCGCAGCCAGTCCCGGGCGGTGGCCAGATCGGTGAAGGCGCGGCCTTCGCCCGCCGCCAGCGCACGCATGGTGGCCACGAGGCAGCGACGGGCGCCGCCGTCGCTGTACAGGTCAACGGCCAGCGTCAGGTAACCGGCCGCCGCCATGCGGTTGGCGTGGCGTACGGTGATGTCGTCCAGGCCGAAGGCCTCATGGACCATCAGGACCGCCGGAAAAGGCCCCTCGCCCTCCGGTGACGCCAGGTAGCCGCGCAGTACCGGGGAGCCGCCGGCGGCAGCGCTGGCCCGGCTCAGGTCGACGTTGCTGAGATCCCGGCTGTCGGGCTGGCCGTGGTTTGCATCGGTCCGTGCCATGGTGTCCCCTTTGCTGGCTGTGTGGGGTCATTCTCGCAAACGGGCACAAAAAAGCGACGCCGGACATCCCCCAAAGGAAAATCCGGCGCCGCAAAAGTTTGGAAGGACTAGTCCTTTTTGAAGGTGTCCTTGACGTTTTCGCCGACCTTCTTTGCGTCGGCTACAACCTGGTCCTTCTGGCCCTCGGCGCGCAGCTGGTCATTGTCCGTGGCGTTTCCGGCCGCTTCCTTGGCCTTGCCGCCCAGGTTCTCCGCTTCGTTCTGAATCTTGTCTCCGACACCCATGGTGTTGGCCACCTTTCGTTTCCGGTTGAAATTCACTGTCCGATCACCCTAACACAAAGCATGCTTACTAATTCAGGGAGGTACCGCGCGGTGATCCGATAGGCTCGAGGTCATGGACCACAAGACCACTCTCACGCAGCACATCAAGGCTCCGGCGGACTCGGTCTGGAAGGTGGTGTCGGACATTCCTGGATCTGCCGCGACCCTGTCCGGCGTCGATTCGATCCAGATGCTCACCGACGGACCCTACGCCGCGGGCACCCGCTGGAAGGAAACCCGCACCATGCTGGGTCGCTCGGAAACGGTGGAGATGTGGGTTTCCCAGGCTGAGGCGCCGTCGGGTGGCCGGGGCGGCAGTACCACGGTGAAGGCTCTGCAGGGCGGCGCCGACTACACGTCCAGGTTTTCGCTGGCGGAGCGCGACGGCGGAACGGATCTCACGCTGACCTTCGGCGCCGAAGTCATCGAACCGACCCGGCTCAGCAGGATCATGCTCGCCGTGTTCGGTCCGCTGGGGATGCGCATCACCCGCAAGGCATTTGCGAAAGACCTGGCGGACATCGCCGCCAAAGCCGAGTCCCTGTGACAGTGCGGCGCGCTGCGGCGGACAAAGCTCCGAAGGTCACGGCTCCCCGCCTCGCGCCGGTCCGGCCGGGGGAGCTGCGGGACGATCCTGCCCCGGAGTTCCGGCGGGGTGTTCGGTACGACGGCGTCCGGTACAGCCGAGCGTCGGCAGACGGCCTGGACCTTGGCGCCACCGACTTTGCCGAATGCGAATTCACCGGAGTGTCCTTCAACGAGACGCAGCTGCGCGGCGCCACGTTCCGTGACTGCATCCTGACCGAGGTTTACGCTCCGGTGCTGACGGCGGCCCGGGCCAGCCTCCGGGATGTGGAGATAGGCAACCCCCGCTGGGGATCGGCGGAACTCTATGAAAGCGGCTGGCAGTCGGTGCGGATCGACGGCGGCAAACTCGACTATGTGAACCTGCGCGGGTCCAAGCTCACGGACGTGCAGATCAGCGACTGCATCATCAATGAACTGGACCTGGGCTCCTGCACCGCCACCCGCGTCGCCTTGAAGAACTGCACGATCGGGACCCTCGATTTCACCGGCGCCCGGCTTAAGGACTTCGACCTCCGGGGCACCGATTTCCGCACGATCAGCGGACTGGGCAGCGTGGCCGGCCTCGTGGTGGACGACTACCAGCTCACCCTGCTCGCCCCGTTGCTCGCGGCCCACCTGGGCGTCGTCGTCGCGTAATCCGGCGGCATCCGGTTGACCCCCTTGCCCCGCCGTGTAATCTTTATAGAACGAACGGTCGGTAATTTACTCTGCTGCCGGCCCCGCTTTCTTGGTGAAGGATGTTCTCATGGTCGAGGCTTTTCTTGTTGGCGGCGCCCGCACCCCCGTGGGCCGCTACGGCGGCGCCCTCTCCGCAGTCCGCCCCGATGACCTGGCCGCCCTGGTGGTTCGCGAGGCAGTGTCACGAGCCGGCGTCGATCCGGACACCATCGACGAGGTCATCCTCGGCAACGCGAACGGTGCCGGCGAAGAGAACCGCAACGTGGCCCGCATGGCCACCCTCCTTGCCGGGCTGCCCCTCCACATCTCCGGGATCACAGTGAACCGGCTCTGCGCCTCCGGGCTCAGCGCCATCATCATGGCCAGCCACATGGTCAAGTCCGGCGCCGCGGACATCGTGATCGCCGGCGGCGTTGAATCCATGAGCCGGGCCCCCTGGGTCCAGGAAAAACCCCGGACCGCTTTCGCCAAGCCGGGCGAAATCTTCGATACCTCCATCGGCTGGCGTTTCGTCAACCCGCAGTTCACCAAGGGCGAGCTCTCCCGGGACGGCAAGATGACCTACTCCATGCCCGAGACGGCGGAAGAAGTGGGGCGGGTTGACGGCATTTCGCGGGAGGACGCCGACGCCTTCGCCGTCCGCTCCCACGAACGGGCCCTGGCCGCCATAGCCGCCGGCCGCTTCGCCGAGGAAATCGTCCCCGTGACCGTCAAGTCCCGCAAGGGCGAGACCGTGGTGGACACCGATGAGGGGCCCCGCGCCGGAACCACCATGGACGTCCTCGCCGGGCTCCGGCCGGTAGTCAAGGGCGGCTCGATCGTCACGGCAGGCAACTCCTCCACCCTCAACGACGGCGCCTCCGCCATCATCGTGGCCTCGGAAGCCGCCATCCAGAGGCTTGGCCTCACCCCGCGCGCCCGCATCATCGACGGCGCCTCTGCCGGCTGCGAGCCCGAAATCATGGGCATCGGCCCGGTCCCGGCCACCCAGAAGGTGCTCGCCCGGTCCGGGCTCGGCGTCGGCGACCTCGGCGCCGTCGAACTGAACGAGGCGTTCGCCACCCAGTCCCTGGCCAGCATGCGCCGGCTCGGCCTCGACCCGGAGATTGTGAACCGCGACGGCGGCGCGATCTCCCTGGGGCACCCGCTGGGGTCGTCCGGTTCCCGGATCGCCATCACGCTGTTGGGGCGGATGGAACGCGAAAACGCGAAGATCGGCCTCGCCACCATGTGTATCGGCGTCGGCCAGGGCACGGCCATGCTGCTGGAGCGCGTGTAGTGGCGGCCCCGGCGACGGCCCTCGAAGCGGAGCGCTTCAGCACGCTCCTGGTCGAAGAGCGCGACGACCGCGTGGTGGTGGTGCTCAACCGCCCCGAGGTCCGCAACGCGATCGACCAGCAGATGGTCGACGAACTCCACGCCGTCTGCGCCCATCTCGAGCAGCACCCGAAAGTCCTCATCATCGCCGGCACCGACGGGGTCTTCGCCTCCGGTGCCGACATCGGGCAGCTGCGCGAACGGCGCCGCGACGATGCCCTGCAGGGCATCAACTCCACCATTTTCGTCCGGATCGCCAAGCTGCCGATGCCCGTCATCGCAGCCGTGGACGGCTTCTGCCTCGGCGGGGGCGCCGAACTGGCCTACGCCGCCGACTTCCGGATCGGCACCCCGTCCGTCCGGATCGGCAATCCCGAAACCGGCCTCGGCATCCTGGCCGCCGCCGGTGCCAGCTGGCGCCTGAAGGAACTCGTGGGGGAACCCGTCGCCAAGGAAATGCTGCTGGCCGGCGCCGTGCTGCGCGCAGAACGTGCCCTGGCCGTCAATCTCATCACCGAAATCCATGAACCGTCCGGGCTGATGGACGCCGCCCACCGGCTCGCCGACAGGATCGCCACGCAGGACCCGCTGGCCGTCCGGATCACCAAGTCCGTGTTCCACGCCCCGGCCGAGGCGCATCCCCTCATTGACCAACTGGCGCAGGGGATCCTCTTCGAGTCCCAGGCCAAGTTCGACCGCATGCAGGCTTTTCTGGACAAGAAATCAGCGAAGACATCAGAGAAAACGTCAGCCAACGAATCCGGGAAGCAGAAATAGACATGGGCAACTCCGCACTCCCCGCCAACCTTCCCGACAGTAATTTTCCCCACTTCGTGGGAGTGCTCGGCGGCGGCCGCATGGGCGCCGGCATCGCCCACGCCTTCCTGATCAAGGGAGCCAACGTCGTGGTGGTCGAGCGCGACGAGGCTTCGGCCGAGGCCGCCCGGGAGCGGGTCGAGTCCGCCGCTGCCAAGAGCATTGAGCGCGGCGCGGTGGACGGCAACCTGGACGAGATGGCTTCCCGGCTCGCGGTCACGGTGGACTATGACGACTTCGCCGGCCGGCAACTGGTGGTCGAGGCCGTTCCGGAAGACTGGGATCTGAAGGTCACCGCGCTGCGCGGCATCGAGGAACGGCTCGCCGACGGCGCCTACCTCGCGTCAAACACGTCGTCGCTGTCCGTCAATGGGTTGGCCCGTGAGCTGAAGCGGCCACAGAACTTCCTGGGCCTGCACTTCTTCAACCCGGTCCCGGCGTCGACGCTCATCGAGGTGGTCCTCGGCGAGCAGACTTCCGACGCGCTGGCCCGGGCCGCCCGCGGCTGGGTCGAGGCGCTGGGCAAGACCGCCGTCGTGGTCAACGACGCGCCGGGCTTCGCCTCCTCCCGGCTTGGCGTCGCGATCGCCCTCGAAGCGATGCGCATGGTGGAAGAGGGCGTGGCCAGCCCTGAAGACATCGACAACGCCATGGTCCTGGGCTACAAGCACCCCACGGGCCCGCTGCGGACCACCGACATCGTGGGCCTCGATGTGCGCCTCGGCATCGCGGAGTACCTGCAGTCCACGCTGGGGGATCGGTTCGCTCCGCCGCAGATCCTGCGGGACAAGGTTGCCCGCGGGGAACTGGGCCGCAAGTCCGGCAAGGGCTTTTTCGACTGGACCAAGTGACCGGCGCTTGGCCGTGCCCCTAGGATGGTGCGGTGACTTCCCTGGACCGTCCCGCGATCGCCCCCATCACCCTGACCGGCAAATACGTCGTCCTTGAGCCGCTGAGCCCGGACCACCACGACGGGCTTGTCGAGGCGGCCCGCGACGGCGAACTGTGGCAGCTCTGGTACACCAGTGTGCCCGCGCCGGAACACATGGCGGCCGAGATAGAGCGCCGCCTGGCCCTGCAGGACAGCGGCGACATGCTGCCCTTCACCGCCCGGCTGCTGGACCCCGCTACGGGCGGGCCGGGACGGGTGATCGGCATGACCACGTACATGAACATCGACGCCGCCACGCCCCGGGTGGAGATCGGCTCCACCTGGAACGCGGCGTCGGCACACGGCAGCGGAAGCAACCCGGACTCCAAGTTGCTCCTGCTGCGGCACGCCTTCGAGACGCTCGGCTGCCCCGCCGTCGAGTTCCGCACGCACTGGCTCAACCACCAGTCCCGCGAGGCGATTGCGCGGCTGGGCGCAAAGCAGGACGGTGTGCTCCGCAGCCACACCCGCAGCGCTGACGGCGCGCTGCGGGACACTGTTGTGTTTTCCATCCTGGAACACGAGTGGCCGATGGTCCGGAACGCCCTTGAATCCAGGCTGGCTAAGCGGCGTTAACGTGCCGAGTAGGCCTTGGCCCGGTTGAGCGATGCGAAGTACGCCTCGTACCCCTTGGCATTCGGGTGGAAGTTGTCGGGACTGGTCGGGGCCGAGAGGTCGAGATTGACCCACGGAGCTGCAGAATTAATGCCGTGACCGGCGAAGGCGGCCCTGACGTCGACGTACTCTGCTCCGGTAGCCCAGGCGGCTGCGGCGATGGACCCGTTCAGGCCGTCAGCCAGTTGCGTGGCCTTATTGATGAACAGCGACATCGGATCCTTCTGGTCCGGGGCGACCGGATCGTAGAGGTAGGGGTAGCCCGTCACCACAACCTTGGCGTTGGGCGCGGCGGCCTTCACGCTCCTAATCATCGCGACCACGTCACCGGCCAGTTTCTTGCTGGCGATCTCGCCCGCCGCGTAGGCGGTGGCAGCCTCGCACTGCGGTCCCGCGGCGGGGTTGACCATGGCGGCGGCGCAGGACGTGAAGATGGCCCCCACCCGGAGGTTGTTGCCGCCTGCAGTGATGGTGACGAGCTCCGTGCTCTTGTTCAGTTTCCTTAGCTGGGTGTTCACGACATCCTGGGTCGTCTTGCCGCTGCAGGCCGCGTTGGTGACCAGCTTGATGGCTTTCGACTCGGCCGCGAGCTCGGAATAGGTGTTCTCGCTGCGGTAACAATCATCCAGGTACGGCCCCGCTCCCTGCCCGGCGGCGTAGGAGTCTCCCAGCGCGATGTACTTGGTCTTGTCCACCGCCTGCGCCGGCACCGCCGCCAAACCGACTGCCATTGCCAGGGTGGCGATACCGGCCGCCAGAGACGTCCGCCGACGTCGAAGTTTCAGAGATCCCATGGTGTTCCCCTCAGTAGCACGCTGGTTTCAGCGCCCGTGCCGTGAAAACGTGCCGCGAAGGGGTGTCAGTCCCGGCCGCAGGCGAGCTGAAAAGAGCCCGGAGGCTGCCGGGTTCATCGCCACCCTATGCCGAAGCCCGGACCCACACCATACCGATCTTCCCGTTGTGCAGATCTTTCCTGAAGTCCACCGTGGATCGGTGCCGGTGCGTGTGCTTAGCTTTCAGGATGACAATTCCCGCCGGGCGATCAGAGCACGCCAAGGCGACGGCGGTGCCCGGGGCGATGGAGTGGGACGGGGCCGTCAACGCGTGGCATGTGGCCGGGGACGTGTTCCGGATGGGACGCCGGGAGTGGCTCACCGAGGCCGGCTGGCGGCAGGCACACCGCCGTGGCATCCGGACCGTCATCGACCTCCGCAACGAAGCCGAAATCCGGCGTCGGGAGACCGACCCGCCGGTGGGGGCGGCTGCCCTGGCCGGCTTCGACGTCGTGCTGGCCCCCACCGAGGACCCGGGCAACAGCGAATTCCGCCAGCTCTGTGTGCCCTACTTGAACGACCCTGCCTGCTACGCCGACAACGCCAGGTTGTTCCCGCACCTGCTGACCCGTGTCTTCAGGGCGGTGGCCGCGGCGGAGGGCGGGGTGGTCATCCATTGCTCCGCCGGGCGGGACCGGAGCGGCATGATCGCGGCCATGCTCCAGGACCTCGCCGGCCACAGCGACGAGGCCATTGTGCACGGCTACCAGCGCTCCATGCGGGGCATCAACGAGCACCACCGGCACGCGGCTGTCCCGCACCCCCACGAGCGCTTTCTGCCCGAGGACGTCTTGATGCCCCTGCTGGAAGCCCGGGGCAAAAGCCTGCTGGAATTTGTCCGGTCCCTGAACACCGCGGACTACCTGTGTCGCCACGGTGTGACCTCCGCCGAGCTTGCTGCCATCCTGGCAAAGCTCGGCAGGTAGGGTGACGCGCAGCAGGGTCCCTGGGGGACAACCGCGGCGCGGCCATTGACTCCAGGCACTTCGGAGAAGTGCCGTTGACCGCAATCCAAGCCACTCTGCTGACCGGTCAAAAGTAGACGTCGGCCAAGGGCCCCCCGCACCTCAAGGTTTGGGCAGGAATTTCGCAGGGTACAGCCGATAGTTCTGGACGCACACCGTGGGACGCCCACGCAAGAGTTGGGTCTCCGCGATTTGGGGATCTCCCTACTGAGCAAGGGGAAAGCATCGTGTCAATCAGAACACCCCGTCCCGGCCGCACGCCTCAAACCGTCCACAACAACCGTGAACATCCGGTCGGCAGGCTGCGCTGGATGGCGTCTCTCTCCGCGGGCGCCCTGCTGGCTGCCGCGTTGGCCCCGCTGGCGATGCTGCCGGCTCAGGCCGCTGTGGCTGGCGTGAGCCCGGTAGACGCGCAGAACGGCTTCCCGACGTGGTACTCGGATGGCACTGTCAAGCTGCAGTTGTGCTACGTGGCTGGGTCCGGCTGCCTTTCCGAGCCGCCGAACCCCGGAGCCCCGGCGGCGTATCCGGATAACTTTCCCGAGGAGGCGTTCTGGTTTCAGGCTGCTGCGGAGGGTGGCACGCTCCTTTACGAGGCGGCCCTTGAGGCGGCGCACGTGAACGGAGTGGTCACCCCGGGGGAGCAAATGGGTTTCGCCCGGCTGCGCTTCATCATGGACGGCCTCGTGCCAGGAGCTACCTACACGTTCCGGCATCCCTACGGCGTTAATACCTTCACAGCCGATCCGCCGGGCGGGAAGAGGCCGGGCGTCATTAAGCAGACTATCGACGCCGGCCTCTGCACCCCCTCGCCCCGCAATCCCTGCGACTGGGCGGGTGTCGGGGAAGCATTCCTTGGGAATTACCAGGCCGGAACCACCGCCAGCTTCCTTCGGCAGATCGGGGCTCCGGCGGGAACGATTGGTGACATTAACACCGCGGGCCCGGTCACCGGCGCTCCGTCCGGCCTCAATGCAGTAATCGTGGAGGGACCCAACGCGGGAGGCCCCGGCGTCAACACGTTGCGGATCGACAATTTCACCGTTCAGGGCCTGATCTACGACGGACCGGACGCTGCCCCCTCCACCCCTGATTTGGCGGCCGCCAGCGACAGCGGACGGTCCAACTCGGACAACACCACTAACAACACCACGCCCACCTTCACCGGTACCGTCCCGGGGGTCGGTGCGTCGGAGGCGACGGTCGAGATCGTCCTGGACGGCGCCGCGACTCCCGCCGTAACAACCACCACAGTCAACGGCGCCTACTCGGTGCCTCTGGACGCCGCACTGGCGCCAGGATCACATCGAGTGCAGGCGCGGACGCTCAACCCGGCCTACACCGTTGACCCTGAGACCGGACTTCCCACCGACCCAGCCGTACCGCAGTACCTGACATCCGGCATTCTCTCCTTCACGGTCGATACGACGGCGCCAACGACGTCCATCATTGCCCCGTTCCCGTCCAACCCGTCTGCGGACACTACTCCGACCGTGACGTACCGGAGCGATGATCCAGCGGCCTCGCATGAGTGCCAGTTGCTGCCCAGCAACAGCTCGTGGGATCCCACCTGCGTGTCACCCAAGTCCTATGACGCGCAACTCAACGGCGACTACACGTTCAATGTGAGGGCAACCGACGCCGCAGGCAACGTCGGGGCGCCAGCAACGTTCTCCTGGCGAATCGGAGAGCCGGACACTGTAGCGCCGACACTGACCGGGCAGTCCCCGGCGTCGAACGCAACAGAAGTCCCGGCGCTGAACACCGTGACTGCCACGTTCTCCGAGTCCGTGAGCGGCGTGAACGGTACGTCCTTCGTCCTGCTGGACGCGAACGGCGCCGTCGTTCCGGCCACCGTGACGTATGACACCACTGCCCGAAGGGCAACCCTCGATCCGACAGATCCGCTGGCAAGCAGCACGAGGTACACGGCGTCGCTGAAGAACACCATCACCGATCCCGCGGGCAACGCATACGCCGGCGCCAACTGGGCCTTCAACACGGCGGATACCGTCGTCCCGACGGTGTCAACGCCGACACTCGCGGAAGCAACGGCCATCGCAACAGGCGCGAACATCACGGCCACGTTCAGCGAGGCCGTCCAGGCCGTGAGTGACACGACGTTCACGCTCGCAGACGCCGCCGGAAACGCGGTTGCCGGTGCGGTCACCTACAATCCGCTCACCCGGGTAGCGACGCTGGACCCGACGGCGGACCTGGCCGCGGGAACCACCTACACCGCCACCCTGGCCGGCGGCGCGGCGGCCATCAGGGACACGGCGAACAACCCCCTGGCTACCACCAGCTGGACGTTGACCACGGCCGCCGATACAGCGGCGCCCACGCTCTCCACCCGAACCCCAGCAGTGGGCGCGACAGCCGTCGCCACAGGCACGAATGTCATGGCCACCTTCAGCGAAGCCGTCCAGGCCGTGAGCGGAACGACGTTCACGCTCGCAGACGCCGCCGGAAACGCTGTTCCCGGTGCGGTCACCTACAATCCGCTCACCCGGGTAGCGACGCTGGACCCGACGGCGGACCTGGCGGCGGGAACCAAGTACACGGCCACCCTGACCGGCGGCGCGGCCGCCATTCGAGATGCGGCGAACAACGCCCTGGCTACCACCAGCTGGACGTTCACCACCGCGGCACCGGCCGACACGGCGGTACCCACGGTGTCGACGCGGACGCCGGCAGCGGCCGCAACGGCGGTTGCCGTGGGCACGAATGTCATGGCCACCTTCAGCGAGGCTGTCCAGGCTGTGAGCGGAACGACGTTCACGCTGCGGACCGGAACGGCCACCGGAACCGGGACCGCTGTCGCTGGCGGGGTCATCTACAATCCGCTCACCCGGGTAGCGACGTTGGATCCGACGGCGGACCTGGCCGCGGGAACCACCTACACGGCCACCCTGACCGGCAGCGCGACCGCCATCAGGGACACGGCGAACAACCCCCTGGCTACCACCAGTTGGACGTTCACCACCGCGGCACCGGCGGACACGGCGGTACCCACGGTGTCCGCCCGCAGTGCAGTACCGAACGCCACGGCAGTCAGCCAGGCGGCCGATGTCACGGCGACCTTCAGTGAAGCGGTCACCGGTGTCAGCGGGACGACGTTCACACTGCGGAACGCGGCCGGAACGGCTGTTGCCGGAACCGTTGCCTACAACGCCACGACGCGGGTCGCTACCTTGAACCCGACGGCGAACCTCGTCTCTGACACCCGCTACACCGCAACCCTGACCGGCGGCGCGACCGCCATCAGGGATGCGGCAAATAACGCACTGGCCTCGACCACCTGGACCTTCACCACCGGCCCAGCCCCGACGGTGACGGCCCGCAGCGCTGCGGCGAATGCCACCGGAGTAAATGCCGCGGTGGATGTCACCGCGACCTTCAGTGAAGCCGTGACCGGTGTCAGCGGGACGACGTTCACACTGCGGAACGCGGCCGGGACGGCAGTTGCCGGAACCGTTGCCTACAACGCCACGACGCGGGTCGCTACGTTGAACCCGACGGCGAACCTCCTCTCTGACACCCGCTACACCGCAACCCTGACCGGCGGCGCGACCGCCATCAGGGATGCGGCAAATAACGCACTGGCCTCGACCGCCTGGTCCTTCACGACCGGTCCGGCTCCGACGGTGACGTCCCGCAGCGCTGCGGCGAATGCCACCGGTGTAAATGCCGCGGCCGATGTCACCGCGACCTTCAGTGAAGCGGTGACCGGTGTCAGCGGGACGACGTTCACTCTGCGGAACGCGGCCGGGACGGCTGTTGCCGGAACCGTTGCCTACAACGCCACGACGCGGGTCGCTACGTTGAACCCGACGGCGAACCTCGTCTCGGACACCCGCTACACCGCCACCCTGACCGGCGGCGCGACCGCCATCAGGGACGTGGGCGGCAATACGCTGGCCTCGACCACCTGGTCCTTCACCACCGGCCCAGCCCCGACGGTGACGGCCCGCAGCGCTGCGGCGAATGCCACCGGAGTAAATGCCGCGGTGGATGTCACCGCGACGTTCAGTGAGGCCGTGACCGGTGTCAGCGGGACGACGTTCACTCTGCGGAACGCGGCCGGGACGGCAGTTGCGGGAACCGTTGCCTACAACGCCACGACGCGGGTCGCTACCTTGAACCCGACGGCGAACCTCGTCTCGGACACCCGCTACACCGCCACCTTGACCGGCGGCGCGACCGCCATCAGGGATGCGGCAAATAACGCACTGGCCTCGACCACCTGGTCCTTCACCACCGGCCCAGCCCCGACGGTAACGGCACGCAATATTGTTCCGAACGCTGTGGCTGTCAGCCGGACGGCCAACGTCACGGCAACCTTTAGCGAAGCGGTCGCCGGTACCAGCACCACGACCGTCACGTTGAGGAACGCCACGACCAACGCCTTGATCCCGGCAGTCGTGTCATACAACCCCCTCACTCGGGTGGTGACCCTCAATCCGAGCGCGACGCTGGCGGCCAACACACGCTTTATAGCCGGGCTGACCACCGGCATCGCCGACGCCGGGGGAAACCCCATCCCGGCTACGACCTGGAGCTTCACCACCGGCCCGTGAAATAGCGGGAACGGGACGCTCTGTCGGCGGCCCCAGGATGGTCTTTACCGGCCATCCGGGGGCCGCTGGCATGCTGGCACGGGAGCGGGGTCCAAGCTGCCGCTCCTGCCGGGGAACGGGGAGGCCCGACTCCGCCCACCAACGCAAGGCTGTTCCGCATCAGAGCCACCAGTGGTTCTCGGGGTCCCGCATCCGCGCGAGCGCCTGTTTGCCGGAGGAAGAGTGCCCGCTCCGCTGCTCGAAACGCGGCTGAAAAGGCTGCTGCGCTTCGCCCGCCACGCGAAGACAGGAGATTTCAGACGCCACAATGGCATAGCGGACCGGGTGATGACTGCCATTCTGGCCAAATTGGGACGCTAGAGTAACCGGGTGAAGACTCCGAGGTATCAGCTGACAGTGCGGGCGGTGGCGGCTGCCGGCATCGCGCTTGCGGGATCGTTCTACTCCGTTCCTGCTTTCGCCGACGCCCGGGGAACGGAACCCGCGCCAACAGTATCGCCATTGGCCGCGTCGGCAAGCGCGAGCCCGGCGGCCCCGGTTGATACGACGACAACGACTGCGGCGGCTGGCGAGACGGCAGCGGCTCCGATCAGCGACGCCGGCCTCGCCGGGGCCGTGCAGCGGGACCTTGGCATGACCCTGGCGGAATTTAACGCCGCCGGTGCACTGGCCCGCCGCGCGGCCGACGCCGCGCCCTCCCTGCGGGTCCTGCCCGGCTACGTGGGGATCAGCCTCGCCGGCGGCAAGATCGCCGTTGAAGGCGGCGGCCCCGAGCTCCTGGCCCGCGTGGCCGAACTGAACCAGACCGGGCCGGCCACCTTCGTGGTTGCGGCACCCAAAACCGCCGCCATTGCACCCTCGTCCGCGGAGCTTCTGGCCTCCAGTACCCAGCAACTGTTCGAGGCCTACGTCCGCGAGGTCGGGGCCGCCGGGCTGCAGGCCGTCACCTACACCGACGGCCACTTCGTCATCCGTACCGGCGGCACCAACACGGCGCAGTCCGCTCCCGCCGCGGGCGCCGCTGTTGCGTCCGACGGCGATATGGCCTCCGGCGCCGCTCCCGCTTCGGGTTTGGAACCGCAGCCGGCGCCAGCGCCGGGCGCGGAGCCGAAGATGTACGCGGCGGATTTCGTGGCCCGCTACGCCAATGTGGCGTTGGAACAAGGATCGTGGATCTCGACGGAAGAGGATTTCTTCGGCGGCCAGGGATACGTCGTTGACGGCCACTCCGTGTGCTCGGCCGGGTTCGGAGCCTTCAGCCCCGCGGGCAAACCCCTTGTCCTGACGGCCGGACACTGTGCCGCCGACGGCGCCGCGAAGCAGGCCTTGATCGAGATTCCGGCAGGAGCGCCGGCGGCCGGGGCTGCCGGTACGGGCGCGGCAGCCGGGACCCTGGGGACGTTCGGATTCAGCCAGTTCGGGGGTCCGGGCAATTCCGTGGTGGCTACGGACGGCACCAACGTCGGTACGGACATCGCTGTCCTCCAAGGCATCAGGAGCGGCTTGGACCTCCAGCCCGCCGTCACGCGCTGGGACAACCCCGCCGATCCGGGGCCGACGTCCGTGAAGATCGTCGGCACAGTGGCCCCGTTCCAGGGCCAGCCCGTGTGCCGCTCCGGCCGGAGCCTGGGTTGGTCGTGCGGGACCGTGGACTCGGTGGGCACCTGGGTGATCGCCGGACCGAACTCCCTGCCACCGAACTACGACAACGATCTCCGGGCACTGAACGGCTTCGACTCCAGCACCGTCAAGTCCCGCCCCGGAGACTCCGGCGGCCCGTGGATCAGCGGGAACTTCGCCGTCGGCATGCACACCGGGGCCGAAAGCGAGGGCGGTGTCCAGACCCGGGCCATCGCAACCACCCTCGAGGACGCAGCTGGCAGGGTCCCCGGCGGTGTCCAGCTGCAGCTGTTCCTGACCAAGCCAACGCTCACCGCGGCCGCCAACGGAACCGTCGCAGCAGGGGAGCCAATCAGCGGGCATGTGGGGGCCGGCGCGGCCACCGTGGTGGCGGCGAAATCCAAGGTCCGCATCACCGTTGGGACGCAAAAACTCGAAGTGCCGGTGGACGCTACCGGGAACTGGACGTTCCGGGCCCCGCTACCGAGCGGGCAGCTGGCCTTCTCAGCAGAGACCGTGAACGGCTTCAGCCATTCTGGACCGGCGTCCTTTACGGCTACCGTCGCCCCAGCCCCACTTCCGGCGCCCGGATTGACGACGCCGACAGGTACCGCCCTGCCTGCCCTGAACAGCGTCGCCGGCACCGGCATGCCCGGCGCGACCGTGGTGCTGTCGGGCGATGTCGACGGTTCGGGCAAGGTCGGTCTGGACGGCCGCTGGAGCATCAACGTGGCAGATCAGCCGGTCTTCGGGAAGGTCTCGGTCACGGCGGTGCTCACGTCTCCCGGAGAGGCGGACGGCCCCTCCGCGACCAGCACTTATGTCGTCGCTCCGCCTGCGCCGGCGGTGTCGAGCATTCGGGACGGCAAACACCTCCGCCTGGACGCTTTGCCCACGGACATCTCCGGCACCGCCGTTGATGGTGCCGATGTGCGGGTTGCCGTGGACGGGGTGACTGTTGGATCCATGCAGGCCGAAGCCGGCGGGGCAGGAGCCGAGGCGGCGCTTCAGCCCCGGATGACGCGGAACTCCGCCGGCGACGCCCGGTGGAGCGTCCCGTTCCCTGCGGGACTGGCGGCCGGAGCGCACACGCTGTCGGTCACGCAGTCCGTTGATGCAATCGCCTCGCGCCCGGCCAAGGTAACCTTCGTCATCGACCCCCCTGCCGTTTCCGGCGAGACCCCGGCCGAACCGCCTGCCGCCCAGCCGCCTGCCGCCCAGCCGCCGGCCGCCCAGCCGCCTGCTGCCGAGCCGCCTGCTGCCGAGCCGCCGGGAGTGCCCGCGCAACCGGCCAAACCCGCCGGAGCTCCCGTCCCGCCGTCGGACACCTCCATAATTGTGGGCGGCACAGCACCGGACGGAAATTCGCCAGGCGACGCAGGCCTGCTGGCCAGCACGGGCGCCGGTGGGCTCCTGCCCGCCGCCGGTCTGGGCGCCGCGGCCCTGCTGCTCGGGGCCGCCTTCGTGGCGTTCGGCCGGCTTCGGGCGGTACGTTAGCCGGCGCCTCCGGGCCCGGGTTCGCCCGCGGGGTCTGGGCAGAACCGCGGGCCGCGGCTACTGGAAGTCAGCCAGCCAGAGGTCCGGGCCGAAAACCTCGTATTGAATGTCCTTGGCCGGTACGCCGCCGACAATCAAGGCGCTCCGAACCGACTTCAGGAACGGCAGGGGACCGCAGAGGTAGTACTCGGCATCGTCGGGGAGTTCCACGTCGCTGACATCCATGAAACCGGTGAACGCGGACCCGGAGGTCCCGCCGGCCTCGGCCGGAGCCAGGAACCACGTCTTCAGGGTCCCGTCCGCCAATTTCGCGAGATCCTCCCCGACCTGCGCGCGGAGCGGGAAGGATGCCTCGCTGTCATCGGCATGCAGGAGCATCACCTGGCGCTGGGAACCGGACTGCACGAGGTGCGAGAGCATCCCGGCCATGGGGGTGATGCCGATTCCGGCGCTGGCCATAACCAAGGGCCGGTCCGTGTACTCCAGCACAACGTCGCCGAACGGCGCTGAGAGCACCACCTCGTCGCCCACCTGGATGTCGTTGTGGAGCAGTGTGGACATCTCGCCGTCGGGCGTCTGATGTCCGTGGACCCTCTTGACGGCAAACTGCCGGTGTTGCCCGTCGTCGGCCTTGGTTAGGCTGTATTGCCGCGGCTGCTGCACGCCGTCGGGCATGGTCATCTTGATGGTCACGTACTGCCCCGGCAGGGACGGCTTGACGTCGCGCTCGTCGGTCCGCTCGACGACGAACGAGACGACGTCGGCTGTCTCCTGGATCCGCTGCGCCACCCGCCACGTCCGCCAGATGGTCTCGGGAGAGAGGTGCACGGCGTTGTACAGCCCGCGCTCTTTGTTGATGAGCAGGTTCGCCATTAGCCAATAGACCTCGTCCCAGGCAGCGGCGACCTCGGGAGTGACGGCATCCCCGAGTACATCCACGATCGCCCACATGAGGTGGTCGTGGACAATCTGGTACTGGTCCGGGCTCAGACCCAGCGAGACGTGTTTGTGGGCCACCCGGGACAGCAGATGGTCCGGCATTTGGTCCGGCTTCTCCACCAGCATGGTGGCGAACGCAGCGATGGATCCGGCGAGTGCCTGCTGCTGGCGGCCGTCCGCCTGGTTTCCCCGGTTGAAGAGTCCGTCCAGGAGGTCCGGCCGTGCCTCGAACATGTGTTTGTAGAAACGCTTGGCGATTTCCCCGACGTGCTCGCCGACTACGGGAAGCGTCGCCTTGATGACAGGCAGCGAGGTATCCGAGAGCATGGTGGATCCTTCCGGTGGGACCGGTGATACCCGGCGGTGCCGGGTGACTCAGCCCTTCCAAGCTAACAGCCGGGGCTGCGGGCCTTCCGGGTCGATCGGCTCTACATCACTGGGGTAGACCGGTGTACGCGGCTCCCGGTCCAAGCCCAGCTCCAGTTCTAAGCCACGTCCACGCCCGAGCTCGCCGGAGAGCTGCGGGGTCGCCGGAATGTTCCGGCGATTCCGCACGGTTCCGGCGACCCCGAGGGTTCGGGCGGCGCGGGACGACCCCGCGAACCGTGCCCGCGAAGCCGGCTTGTCAGGCCTTGCGGTCCAGCAGCAGGTTGGTGATCCGCAGCGTGCAGAGCCGCTGGCCGGCCTCGTTGGTGATCAGCACCTCGTGCGTGGCCAGGGTGCCGCCGAGATGGATGGGAGTCGCCGTGATGGTGATCAGCCCCTCGCGGGCCGATCTGTGGTGCGTGGCCGAAACGTCGACGCCCACCGCCGTCTTGCCCAGGGTGCTGGCGTGGATCACGGCGGCCCAGGACCCCACGGCTTCGCCCACGGCCAGCGAGGCGCCGCCGTGCAGGAGGCCGAACGACTGCCGGTTGCCCTCCACCGGCATGGTCGCCACCACGCGGTCCACGGATTCCTCGACGATCTTCACGCCCATCTTCTCGTCGAGTTCCCCGAGGGTGATCTTCCACAACTCGGTGCTGCCAGTCTCGGGCGTCATAGCGTCTCCTTTGTTGCCGGCCGGCCGTGGGCCCGGACGGTCGGTGCCGCCGCGGTTAGTGTGCGGCAGGCCTCATTCATGTACTCTAGATCATATTACCGAACGGACGGTCAGTAATGTTCCGGCCGTGTTGATCTTGCTCCCCCGTTGGAAGGACCCGTCAACGATGACCACCACAGCCGCACCCACAGTAGACACTGTCGAGATCGTTCCCAGCTTCATCCGGGGCTCCTGGTGGACTCCCGACGCCGCCTCTGCCACCGGCGCAGCGCCGGTCCTGGACGCCAGCACCGGCGAGCTCCTGGCCAAGGTGAGCACCGAGGGGCTCGACCTCGCCGCCGTCGTGGACTACGGCCGCACCACCGGCCAGGCGGAACTTGGCACGCTGACCTTCCACCAGCGCGCGCTCAAGCTCAAGGAGCTGGCGCAGTACCTCAACGGCCGCCGCGAGGAGTTCTACGCCCTTTCGGCGCAGACCGGCGCCACCAAGATCGACTCGATGATCGACATCGACGGCGGGATCGGCGTCCTGTTCACGTTCGGGTCCAAGGGCCGGCGCGAGCTACCCAACGCCCAGGTGGTGGTGGACGGCCCCATGGAGGTGCTATCCCGGGACGGCTCGTTCGCCGGTGAACACATCTACACCCGCATCCCCGGCGTCGCCGTGCAGATCAATGCCTTCAACTTCCCCGTGTGGGGCATGCTGGAGAAGCTCGCCCCGGCCTTCCTCGCCGGCGTGCCCACCATCGTCAAGCCGGCCACGCCCACCGGATATGTGGCCGCCGCCGTGGTCAAGGCGATCGACGAATCCGGCATCCTGCCCACCGGCTCGCTGCAGCTGATTTCCGGTTCCGTCCGCACCCTGCTGGACCACCTGGACTACCGCGACCTCGTGGCCTTCACGGGTTCGGCCTCGACCGCCAACACGCTCAAGTCCCACCCCAACGTGGTCAAGGGCGGGGTCCGCTTCACGTCCGAGACCGACTCCCTCAACGCCGCGATCCTGGGCCCGGATGCCGTCAAAGGCACGCCGGAATTCGACGCCTTCATCAAGTCCCTCGTCACCGAGATGACCGCCAAGGCCGGCCAGAAATGCACCTCGATCCGCCGCGCGATCGTGCCGCAGCAACTCGTCGCCGATGTCACCGCCGCGGTAGGGGACCGCATCCGCGAACGTGTCGTGCTCGGTGACCCCCGCGCCGAGGGCGTCACCATGGGCGCCCTGGCCTCCCTCGAGCAGCTCGCCGACGTGCGCGCCGCCGTGCAGTCCATGCTCGACGCCGGCGGGGAGTTTGCCTACGGCACGCTCGACGCGCCGAAGGTCACCAGCGCGGACGGAAGCGTCGGCGTCGTCGACGGCGGCGCCTTCATGTCCCCGGTCCTGCTGAGCTGGGCCAACCCGGAGACCGAGGAGGTCCACTCGCTCGAGGCCTTCGGGCCGGTGTCCTCGGTGATCGGCTACACGGACCTGCCCGACGCCGTCCGCCTCGCCGCCCGCGGTGGCGGCTCGCTGGTCGCCTCGGTCTGCACGAACGATCCCGAGGTTGCCCGCGAACTCGTCACCGGCATCGCGGCCCACCACGGCCGCGTGCTCATGCTCAACCGCGAGGACGCCCGCAGCTCCACCGGGCACGGTTCCCCGGTCCCGCACCTGGTCCACGGCGGCCCCGGCCGCGCCGGCGGTGGCGAAGAGCTTGGCGGCATCCGCTCCGTGATGCACCACATGCAGCGGACCGCCATCCAGGGTTCGCCCAACATGCTGACCGCCGTCACCGGCGTCTGGCACACCGGGGCGGACCGCAACTTCACGCTCGAGACGGAGGGCCGGCACCCGTTCCGGAAATCCCTGGCCACGCTGCACATTGGCGACGCCATCCGCTCGGAGCTGCGTGAGGTCTCGCTGGAGGAAATCACCAAGTTCGCGAACTCCACCGGCGACACCTTCTACGCCCACACCAACCAGGAAGCCGCGGCGGCCAACCCGTTCTTCCCGGGCATCGTGGCGCACGGCTACCTCCTGCTCAGCTGGGCCGCCGGCCTGTTCGTGGAGCCCGCACCAGGCCCGGTGCTGGCCAACTACGGCCTGGAGAACCTGCGGTTCATCACCCCGGTGGCCGCCGGCGACTCCATTCGGGTCACGCTGACGGCCAAGAAGATCACCCCGCGCGAGACCGACGAGTACGGCGAGGTGGCCTGGGACGCCGTCCTGACCAACCAGAACGACGAAATCGTGGCGACCTACGACGTCCTGACCCTCGTCGAGAAGTAGCCCCTCTGGACGCTCTACGTTCCTAAGGCTCCAGCGGTCGCTGCAACCCCAGAATTATGGGAGTTGCAGCGACCGTGTCGTGTTCAACGGAGGAAAACACCACCTAGGTTCTGGCCTATGAAGGTGGATTGTTCCGCAGGCTAAGTCGTGACACTATCAGCGAGCTGCAGCGGTCGGCGGCAGCCTGGCAGCGCATGAACGAAGCCCTCGCCGAGATCCGAGCAACCCGACAGGAACAATCATGAGCTACGCACGAGACCTGACTTTCAACTTGCGCATCCGCGGGTTCTCGGAAGATGAGATCGCTGAGACCCTGGACGAAGTCCGCGCTCACGAGAGCGCCGCCGGGACTCCGGCTGAGGACGACTTCGGTAATGCGCAGGAGTACGCGAAGCAGTTTCCCAAGAAGAAGATGCGATCACTGGGGGCAACCATCATCAAGATCGGGCTGGCGGTGGCAATCATATATGGAGCCGTCTCGCTGCTTCTTCTGCCATTCCTGAGGATCGATATCCGCGACGTCGTTGGCCCTGTAAGACTTTGGCCGGCGCTGGCGCTGGTTCTGGGCGGTCTCCTCGCCGGATTTCTGACTGACTACTATCGCCCGGTTCCGCGCTCCGACGCCGCCCGCTGAAGAAGGGTGTGCATCCCGTGGAGTGTCGCCTGTTCAGGGGGCAAATTGTAGGCTCTTTCCACCACGCTCCGGCGTAAAATCTTGCTCGTAGGAGGTGGCGAAATGACCCTAGTACTCAACAAAGCCACAACAGTCCTGCCAGTCGATGATGCAGAACGCGCCCGGCGTTTCTATGCCGAGACGCTCGGTCTCCCGCACAGGGGAGTGGCAGACGACGGAAGTGAACTATTTGGCAGCGGCGACGGCCCGATGCTGCAGTTGATGCCAGTCAAGGATGGAAAGCATTCAGAGCACACCACCCTGAGTTTCGAAGTCAGCGAGATCGAACGCACAGTCCAGGAAATGGAAGCCAAGGGCGTCATGTTCCAGGACTACGATCGCCCGGATCTCAAGACCGAAAACCACATTTGTACAACTGATTCAGAGAAGTGCGCCTGGTTCATGGACTCCGAGCACAATATTCTCTGCGTGCACGAGAACATCACCACGGCAGCTGATTACCAGCTCTGAGGTCCGGTCCAGCCCTGGAAAGTCGGGGGGACAAGATCAGGGTGGAGAGAAGCGCGGCGCTCCGGCTTAGCGGGGCGCCCCTTCTGTTGTCGGGTCCTTCTGTCGTCGAGGCCTGCTCACCCCTGAGGTGCCCCCGGTCCGGCCGGACCGGACCACGGCGACACGGGGCGGATCTGGAGTACGCCGTTGACGCTCAGGTCCACTCTTTCGTTGAAGAAGCTGATGAGGCCGTGGATCTGGGCGGCGTCGCGGTAGCGCCGGTCATAGCTCCACGCGATATTCCTGCCCTGCGCGGACTCCGGGTAGCTCCAGTAGCTCGCCTGGCCCTTGTACGGGCAGACGGTCCGCTTGGGGCTATCCTGCATCAGGCCCAGCCGCACATCCGACGGCGGGATGTAGTACCGCACCGGAAGCAACGTCTCGTAGAGGAACTGCGCCCCGTTCGTCTTGGCGAGCGTCACGCCGTCGAGCGCCACCTCCACGTCCGCGGACGACGCGCGGATATCAACGCGGTGAAAGGGATCACGTGGATGGCCGATGATCTCCTCATCGTCCTCGAGCCAGTCGAAGGCCGTGAAATCCAGCACCACGTATCCGGCCAGGTCCGGGTCTTCGGGCCGGAAGGCTGCACGGGGAGCCGTTGCCCCCGCCGTCACGACGTCGAGTTCCTCGCCGGCGCATGTGTGTCTGCCAAACTTTGTTCCGGGGTCGAGTGAGGTCGGAGCCTCGCCCTTCCGAAGGGCGAAGGCGTGTTCCTCGACGGCAGATGCCGGCAGGGCCGGTGGTGCCAGCTCCGCCAGCAGTTCCTGCTCCGGCACGGCAAAAATGGGGGTGACCCGCCGGGGTTCCCACACCAGCCAGGCCTGCACTGTGTCCACCACGACGTTGCCGCCGAGGCTCGCACGGACCCTTTTGGCGGTGGGTTCGTAACGCAGCTGGGGGAAAGCGCCCGTGAGCACCTTCGATAATCTGGTGGCCATCTTCACAGCGTGGACCCGGCGCCCCGCGCAGTCAATGAGAGATTCCGCGCCGTCTATGAGGGATTCCGCGCCGTCTATGAGGGCGGCGGAGCGGAAGGTCCCTGGCCTAGCGGGGGACGTGGAGGCCGTGGAACGCCATGGTGATGACGTCGTCGGCCAGCTTCTCCGGGGACAGCGATCCGCCAGGCTTGTACCACTCGACAATCGAGTTGATGGTGCCGAACAGCAAGCGGGTCACGGTGCGGGGGTCGATGTCCTGGCGGAGCGAGCCCTCATCCCGGGCCTCGGAAATCAGGGCGGCCACCTTGTGGTCGAAGGTGCGGCGCCGTTCCAGCGCGTCCCGCTCGATCTCCGTGTTCCCGCGCAGGCGCAGCAGCAGCGTCACGAAGGGCAGCCGCTCCACCAGCACCGAGATGGTCTGGCGGACCACGAACTCCAGCCGGGCGTCGGCCGAGCCGGTGGTGGCCCCGGGCTGGTCCAGGATCGCCTCGAGCCCGCCCAGGGCATGGTCCAGGGCGAGCTTGAGCAGGTCGCCCTTGGAGGGCACGTGGTGGTAGATCGCGGACTTGGAGATGCCCAGGTTCTCGGCCAGGATGCCCATCGAGGTGGCGTCGTAGCCGTGGCGGTTGAAGACGTCGACGGCGATCACCAGCACCGACTGCTGGTCATAGCCGGGGCGGCCGCGCTTGGTGGTGGTTGCTGTGCTGGGCATAGTGGCTAGTTTCTCACGATCGGGTGCTCGCTCAGCCCTTGGGGCGCATGTCGTAGATCCGCCGCAGCTTGCCGTTGGACCGCTCCAGCGAGCCGGGCTCGACGACGTCGACCGTGCAGGAGGAGCCGACATGGATCTTGATCTGCTGCTGCAGGACCCTGGCGGCGGAGGCAGCACCGTCGATGGTGACGGCGTCGCGGCGCTCGATCTTGACGGTCAGCTGGTCCATCCGCGTGCCCTCGGGTCGGGTGAGTTCCAGCTGGAAGTGCGGGCTGAGCTCGGGGATCCGCAGGGCGATCTCTTCGATCTGCGACGGGAACAGGTTCACGCCGCGCAGGATGATCATGTCGTCGCTGCGGCCGGTGATGCGGCCCATGCGGCGGTGCGCCGGGCGGGCGGTGCCCGGGAGCAGCCGGGTGAGGTCCTTGGTGCGGTACCGGATGATCGGCAGCGCTTCCTTAGTGAGCGAGGTGAAGACGAGTTCGCCCGGTTCACCGTCGCCCAGCACCACGGTGGGGTCGAAGGCGTCGATGATCTCGGGCCGGAAGTGGTCCTCCCAGATGTGGCTGCCGTCCTGCGTTTCCACGGCTTCGCCGGCGACGCCCGGGCCCATGACCTCGGAGAGGCCGTAGATGTCGCAGGCCTTGAGGTTCATGGTGGTCTCGAGCTCGTGGCGCATTTCTTCGGTCCACGGCTCGGCGCCCAGGACCGCGTACTTCAGTGACGTGGAAGCCGGGTCGATGCCCTGCTTGATCATCGCGTCGGCAATGGTCAGCAGGTACGTGGGGGTGGCCAGGATGGCGTCGGGCTTGAAGTCCTGGATGAGCGTGATCTGGCGTTCGGTCTGCCCGCCGGAGATCGGGATGACGGTGCAGCCGAGGGCCTCGGCGCCGGCGTGGGCGCCCATGCCGCCGGTGAACAGGCCGTAGCCGTAGGCGTTGTGCACCTTCATGCCCGGCCGGACGCCGGAGGCGCGCAGCGAGCGGGCCACGAGCTTGGCCCAGTCGGCGAGGTCCTTCTTGGTGTAGCCCACCACGGTGGCGCGGCCCGTGGTGCCGGAGCTGGCGTGGATCCGGGCCACCTCGCTCTGCGGCACGGCGAACATGCCGAAGGGGTACTCGAGCCGGAGGTCTTCCTTGGTGGTGAAGGGGAACTTGGCGAGGTCGGAGAGCTCACGCAGGTCCGTCGGGTGGACGCCGGCTTCGTCGAACTTGCGCTTGTACAGGGGGACGCGGTCATAGGCGTAGGCCACCGTGTGCTGCAGGCGGCTGAGCTGGAGCGCCTCGAGTTCGTCGCGGGAAATGGTTTCCTCACGGTCCAGGACAGCGTCAGTGGTGGCGGCGGCGGTTTCTTGGGTCATCTGTGGTTCCCTGTTTCTATTTCTTGGAGATGGTGCGGCTGCGGCCGCGGAACTCGGCGATGAGTTCCCCCGCAGCGGCGATGTCGGCGGGGAGTTCGCCCGGGACCGTGGCGGCCGGAACCGAGCGGGCGGGTGCCGTCTGCGGCGGCGCGGGCGCGCCCGCGCCGGGATCGGCGGCGTAGATCTGGATGTCGTAGAGCCCGCTTCGCCCGGTGCTGGCACGCCGGTTGGCGACGGCGGTCAGGACCTGACCGCGGAACGCCGGCTTGAGAAAGTTGATGTCGACGCCGGAGGCCACGGTGATGCTGCCCTCCTCGGCCGGGCTCGGCCTGGCCGGGTTGCAGGCCAGCGCGAAGGCTGTGTCGCCGAAGGCGAAGATCATTCCGCCGTGGGCCATGCCGAATCCATTGAGCATTTCCTGCCGGAGCGTCATCCGGATCGTGGCATGCCCGTCGTCCAGTGCGAGAACTTCAATGCCCATCCATTCGGAGGCATAGTCGTCTTTCAGGATGGAGTGGGTACCACCGGAAATCGTCAGTTCAGCCATGCGTCGTTGCCTCCAGCTTTATTTACCGAATGTTCATTAGGTAATCCCATCTGGGTGCCCGCTGTCAAGGGGTGTAAGTATGCTGGGACACATGGCCAAAGGAATCTACGTCAGCGCGACCACCCCGGGCTCCGGCAAGTCCCTCATAGCGCTGGGGCTGGCGGACACGCTGCACCGGCACGCGGACCGCATCGGCTTCTTCAAGCCTGTGGTCCACGGCAACGACGCCGCGGCGGACCCGATGGTGGCGCTGATGAAGGCCCGGTTTGATCTTGACGACCAGCGCTGCCGCGGCGGCCTGACGTTTGCCGAGGTCCGCGGGCTGCTGGCGGAGGGAAACCGGGCCGAGATCGACGCCCGCTGCGTGGAGATCTTCGCCGAAATGTCCCGGCACTGCGACGTGGTGATTGTGGAGGGGACGGACCTCACCGGCCAGGATGCCGCCGTCGAATTCGACCTCAACGCACGCCTCGCGAACAACCTGGCCGCCTCCGTGGTGGCCGTGGTGGGCGCGAAGGGGCGGACGGTGGCGGAGGCCGCCGACGCCGTCGAGGTTGCCCGCAAGGAACTGGCGGCGGAACGCTGCAGCCTCCTGGCCATCATGGTGAACCGCGCCGACCCGGAGGACGTGGACGGGATCGCCGCGGCCGTGAAGCCCGGTGCGTCCGGCCGACCCGTGTACGTCTTCCCGGAACTGGAAGACATCGCCCGGCCCACCACCGGCGAGGTGGCCTCGGCCCTCGGGATCGGCCAGGTGGCCGGCCGGCCGGACATGGAACGCGACGTCCATTCCATCAAGGTGGCGGCGATGAATGTTGCCAACTTCCTGCACGTGCTCGACGACGGCGCCCTGGTGATCGTACCCGGGGACCGTGCGGACGTCATGGTGGGGTGCCTCGCGTCGTCGTTCTCTCCTGAGTTCCCGGTGCCCTCGGCGCTCATTCTCACCGGCGGCCTGGCCCCGGATCCCAATATCTATTCGCTGCTGGCGCAGGCGCCCTTCCCCGTGTTCGCGGCCCCGGACGACACGTACACCACCGCCAAGCGGGTTTCCGAGGTACGCAGCGAGATCTGGTCCGGGCACCGCCGCAAAGTGGCCTCCGCCCTCGGCCTGTGGGCCAAGCGGGTGGATGAAGCGGAGCTGCTGGAGCGGCTGCACCTGCCGCGGCCGGAACGGATGACGCCGCTGCGGTTCCTGCACGACCTCATTGAGCGGGCCCGGCTCCAGCGCCGCCACATCGTCCTCCCGGAGGGGAACGACGTGCGGGTCCTGCGTGCCGCCGAGATTCTGCACCGGCGGGACGTCTGCGACCTCACCGTCCTGGGCAACGAGTCCGCGGTCCGGGAGCTGGCGTCCACCCGGGGCATCGAGCTGGCGGGCATTAAAATCGTGGATCCGGCGACGTCGGAGCTCCGCCAGCAGTTTGCCCAGAAGTATGCGGAGCTGCGCGCGCACAAGGGCGTGGACCTCGCCCGGGCCCTGGAAGTCATGCTGGACGGCAGCTACTTCGGCACCATGATGGTGCAGCTGGGCGCGGTGGACGGCATGGTGTCCGGCGCCGCGCACACCACCGCCCACACCATCCGTCCCGCGCTGGAGTTCGTGAAGACGCGGGAGGGCGTGAAGATCGTCTCCTCGGTGTTCCTGATGCTGATGCCGGACCGGGTGCTGGTCTACGGCGACTGCGCGGTCAATCCCGACCCGAACGCGGAGCAGTTGGCGGACATCGCATTAGCCTCAGCCGAGACCGCCGCCCAGTTCGGCGTGGAGCCGCGGGTGGCGATGCTCTCCTATTCCACCGGCGGGTCCGGGACCGGGGAGGCAGTGGACAAAGTCCGGCAGGCCACCGAGGTCGTGAAGGGACGCCGCCCGGATCTCGCCGTCGAAGGCCCGATCCAGTACGATGCCGCCGTGGACGCAGCGATCGCGCAGTCCAAGATGCCCGGCTCGTCCGTCGCCGGGCAGGCCACCGTGTTCATCTTTCCGGACCTCAACACCGGTAACAACACCTACAAGGCGGTCCAGCAGTCCTCGGGTGCAGTCGCCGTCGGGCCCGTGCTACAGGGGCTCCGGAAGCCGGTCAACGACCTCTCCCGCGGGTGCACCGTGGAGGACATCGTGAACACGGTGGCCATCACCGCCGTCCAGGCGCAGTCCGTGGAGCCCGCTGCCGAGCCGGCACCCGCGGCTGCCCGTGTATAGTCAGCTGTTTTCCGGTCAGCTGTTTTCCGGCTTCGCCGGACTTTCGGGGTCTTCCTGCTTGGCGGGCTCATCGGCCAGCCCGGCCGGTGTGAGATCCAGATTTTCCAGATTCTCGGGGGCCTCAGCGGCTTCTCCGACCTCGGCTGCCTTCGGGTTTCCCGTGTCGTCCAGCGCGGGGTTCGCACCTACGACGCCGGTCGGGTCCGGCTTTCCGGAACCGCTGGCCGGCTTGGTGCTCTCTGGCTGGGCGGTCTCGGGCTCGGTCGCGTCGTTAGTCATGGAGATCCCTTCGTGAGTTGTCTAGTTGGTCCGCCGACTCTAGGCGCCCCGCCCGGCTTTCGCAACGGATTGGCGCCCTTGCCGGTCCGGCAATTTATAGTGGATCCCACGGAGCGCTCCGCCAGGCTCCGGCGTGATGCCAGTCCCGACGCACCCTCGGGTAGCGTCGAAGCCGAGGCTTAGGAGGCCCCATGCTCGTGCTCGTCATCAACTCCGGCTCGTCCTCGCTCAAGTACCAGGTGCGCGACGTCGAGGCCGGCACCGTGCTCACCGAAGGCCTGGTCGAGAAGATCGGCATGGGCGCCGGCGGCGAGGGCGACGGCCAGATCGAAGGCCCCCGCGACCACGCCGAGGCGCTCGAACAGGTGGACGCGGCCATCCACGCAGCCCTGGGGGACCGCGTGCTCGATGCCGTGGGCCACCGCGTGGTGCACGGCGGGGAGCGCTTCGCCGAGCCGGTCCTGGTCAACAACGAGATCACCCGGGCCATTGAACGGCTGAACCCGCTCGCGCCGCTGCACAACCCCGCCAACGTCCTTGGCATCCGCGCGATCTCGAAGAAGTGGCCCGAGCTGCCGCAGGTGGCCGTGTTCGACACCGCCTTCCACCGCACCCTGCCCGAGCACGCCTGGCGTTACGCGGTGCCGGACGAGCTCTACACGAACCACGGGATCCGCCGCTACGGGTTCCACGGCACCTCACACGAATACGTTGCGCACCGGGCGGCCGCGCTGCTGGATGTTCCGGTCGAGGAGTTCGACGCCGTCATCGCCCACCTGGGGAACGGCGCCTCGGTCACGGCGATCCGCGGCGGCCAGTCCATCGACACTTCCATGGGATTCACGCCCCTCGAGGGACTGGTCATGGGAACCCGCTCCGGCGACCTCGATCCGTCCATCCTGGTCTTCCTGGCCCGGACCGGCTGGTCTCCCGAGGACCTGGATTCGATGCTGAACCGCCAGTCCGGACTCAAAGGCCTGGCCGGAAACAACGACATGCGCTCGGTGGTTGAGGCCGCGGAGGCCGGCGATGCCAAGGCGGCCATGGCCCTGGCGGTCGCGTCCTACCGGCTGGCGAAGTACATCGGCGGGTATCACGTGGCCGTCGGCGGTGCGAAGGCCCTGGTGTTCACGGCCGGGATCGGCGAGAACTCGCACCAGTTCCGGGACCTCGTGACGCAGCGGCTCAGTGCCCTCGGCGTCGAGCTCGACGCCGGGCTGAACCGGGAGCGGTCCAAGGAACCCCGGGTCATTTCCACCCCGACGTCGGCCCTGCCTGTCCTGGTGGTCCCCACCGACGAGGAGCGGGCGATCGCCGAGGCAACGGCCGCCGTCGTCGCCCAGGCATCGGTTGCTCCGTAACCGCCCTTGTGGCGGCTCAAAACGGCGCTTATGGAGCAGTCGATGGGTAGCGTTGGAGGCATGACCGAACCCAAGCCCCTCCCTCCGCTGCCCATCCGCACCGAACGGCTCGTGCTGCGGCGCTTTGAAGCCTCCGATCTCGATGCCTTCCACGCCTACCACTCGCTCCCGGAAACCGCCCGGTTCCTGCCCCGCGAGGCCAAGACCTACACCCAGTCGATGGAAACGGTGGGACGGTACGCCAACTTCGAGTTCGAGAAGGAGGGCGACTGGGTGGCCCTGGCCATCGAGTCCGCGGACTCGCCCGGGCTGCTCGGCGAGGTGGTGCTGAAATGGCTGGAGGGGTGCGGGCAGGCCGAGATCGGCTGGAGCCTGGCCCCGGAGGCGCGGGGGCGGGGTATCGCAAGCGAGGCCGCCCGGGCGCTGCTCAAGCTCGGCTTTGAGGACCTGGGCTTCCACCGCATCGACGCCAAGCTCGATGCCCTGAACACGGACTCGGCGGCGCTCTGTGAACGGCTCGGCATGCGCCTTGAATCACGCCAGGTGGACAAATGGCACTACAAGGGCGAATGGGCCACCGAAGTGGTGTATGCCCTCCTCGCGGATGAATGGAAGGCCCGCTAACCCGCCCCAGCGGGTGCACTCGGGCGGGTTCGCCGAGTGCTCTTTGGTCCTGGTTTCCCTGCACGGGCGCTGTTTTCGGGAGTAAAATGTGGGCGTCGGCAGGATTCCTGCGACCCCCTGCCGCGAGGCCGGTTTTCGACCTGAAGCCAGTATTTTGCGTGAAAGGGAAGGCCATGACTACCGCTTCACACCCTGCCCAGCACCACCACATGATGGGGTTGACCCTTCACAACACCGCCATGGGTATTGGTGCGGTTTTCCTCCTGGTTGGAGTCCTCGGGTTCATTCCGGGAATCACCACAAATTACGGCGCCATGACTTTTGCGGGACACGAATCAGGGGCCATGCTGCTTGGAGTCTTCCAGGTGTCCGTGCTGCACAACATCGTCCACTTGCTGTTCGGCGTGGCAGGCATTGCCATGGCCCGGACAGACCGGATGGCCCGACTGTTCCTGCTCGGCGGCGGCGCTGTATACCTGCTTCTGTGGATCTACGGCCTGGTGGTCGACATGAGCGCAAACGCCAACTTCGTTCCGTTCAACTCTGCCGACAACTGGCTGCATCTGATTCTTGGCGTCGCGATGATCGGCCTGGGCCTCTGGCTCGGCAGGGATGCTGTGGAGACGAATGCCGCGACGAAGGAGAGCACCGCGTAGGGACAGGCTCAGCCTGCCTCATCCACGCGACGAACCAGGCTCATAGGTCCCGTACGTCGGTAGCCCTGCCGACTCAAAGATAAGAATGGTCAGTCCGCCCGGCGTCGTCTCATTGCGGACCAGACGCAGGCCCGCCGGGGCGCCTCCGGGCGGAAACAGCCGCCTGCCGTTGCCTACCAGCACCGGGGCGATCACCAGTCTCAGTTCGTCGATCAACCCCGCGCCCAGCAGCGACTGGGCCAGCCGGGCACTCCCGTGGATCTGCAGCTCCCGGCCGGGCTGCCTCTTCAGCTCAGCGACCTGTGCGGGGACGTCCCCGGACAGGATGGTGGTCGGTACCCAACCAGCCTGTGCCAGGCTGTGCGAGGCCACGTACTTCGGCAACCCATTCATCTTTTCGGAGAACGGATCATCAGGGTCCGTGATGTTCGGCCAGTCCCTCGCAAAGTTGACGTAGGTCCGGCGCCCGAACAGTAACGCATCCGCCTCAGCGAGCCAGTTCGCCGCCCGCTGGATGAAATCCTCGTCCAGATAGGGGACGAACCAGCCTCCCTGGGTAAAGCCGTCGCTGGTATCCTCCTCGGGCGATCCAGGACCCTGGGCCACGCCGTCCAATGTGAGGAATTCTGTCAGCGTCAGTCTCATCGTGTTGCCTTTCCAGTTGGGTGCCGCGTTGGATGCCGTCGTGTTGATTGTCGCGGTGTTGGCCTATCGGGGTTCAACGGCCCGGCATGCGCCTGGAATCATGGCAGATGAAAAGTGGCAGGACAAAGTGGCAATACCAGGGCAGATGGGCCACGGAAACGGTGTACACCCTCCTCGCGGATGAAGGGAAGGCCCGCTGGCCCGCGAAGCGCTTAACGGATTGAAATCCAGAGCGGCGCTCTCTCCCAGTTGCTTCTGCCCGGACCACCCCGGTCCCGTGGAATCCCGGGGTTCCACGGGACCTGAATCGGTCCCGGCGGCCAGCAACTGGGATGGAGCGCCGTCATCCGGGCAACACGCGGCCCCGGGCTGGCCGAACCCGGCCCGGGTGCCGTTCGGGTCCCCGCCTTAGGGCGCCGGCGGGGCGGTTCCTGTCGGCACGGGCGTGGCCGTCCCCGCTGCAGGCGCGGTGGAACCGGCCGGCGCCGGTGCTGCGGGCTCCGTGGGTTGCTGCTCCGCGGGCACTGTGGCCCCGGCACCCGAACCGGAACCCGAGCCCGAGCCCGAGCCGGGAGCGGACGTCGCGGTACCGCCAGTGGGTGCAGCACCGCCGGCCGGGGCCGTGGTCCCGGTGCCGCTGGCGCCTGACGGGGCCTGCGTGCTGCCGGGAGAGGCGCCGGACGTGGTGCCCGGCGTCGCGCCGGATGTTGCCCCCGGCGTCGTGGCCGTACCGGCAGACCCGGCCGGGGTGGCACTGGGATCGGCCTTGATGACCGCCATGATCTGTTCCTTATACGCGCTGAGCCGGCCCTGGATCTCGGAGAGCGGCCGGTTCCGCAGGTCCTTGCCGTAGGCAGCGATCTCCTGCCACAGCGCGTTGAGCCTGGCCATGCCGTCGCTGCTCAGGGGCCCATCGAGGGTGAGCACCAGTTGGCTCGCCAGGGCGTAGGTCAGGCACCGGAGGCAGTTGTAGTTGGCCGCAGCCGAGAGGTTTTCCGGGACGATCACATCGGTCTGGCCCACAATCAGCACCACCTGGAAGCCCACGGCCACTGCGGCGCAGTCCGCGCAGCTGGCAAAGGCGTAGGCCTCATTCTTGGTGTCCACGGTGTCGCCGTCGTCCGCCCAGACGAGGGCAAAGGCGACGTCGTAGACCACGGAACCGTCAGTGGTGTTGACCGCGAGGGACTGGTTGCCGTCGTCCTCCGGAGCGGTCGGCCGGTCGAAGGGGAAGACCCAAGAAGGGGCAGCCGGCGCCGCGGCGCCGGCCGTGCCCGCCGAGCCGGCCGTGGCGGCCTGCCGGGGCACCAGGACCATGCTCAGCGCGGGCTCGTCGCGTGTGGGCTTCCGGGCGCCCTCCGGCCACAGGGCAACAGTCTTGCCCGACTGGCCCTCTGCCATCCGGCTGGTGACGGCGGCCGGGAAAACTGCCGTGGTGGCGTCGGCCAGGGTGCCGCGCTCGTAGGGCTGGACGGGGCGGTAGGTGTCCGCGCCGGGCCACCAGGCCCAGACGAGGCCCGCGGCCACAGCCGCGATGGCAACGATGGCGGTGGCGCGCTGGAGGGCCTTGCCGCGGGTCTTCTGCCACAGCCCGGTGGCCAGTTGGCGGACCAGGCGCAGCAGGATGTACAGGATGCCCAGCACCGGCAGGGCCAGGCACGCCATCGCGAGCATCCGCACGGCGGCGTCGGCGAAGTCCCCGGCGGAGAGGCTGTGGGCAAGCATGGCCTGCTGCTTGAGTCCGTTGTCCCAGGCGGTGCCGAGGACGCGCGGCAGGGTCAGCACCATGGTGGCCATGCTGAAGAGCAGCAGCGGAACCGTGACCAGCACCCAGATGGTGACCACGGCCCGCGCCCAGGGCTTCAGGAGCCTGGCTTCGGGATCTGTCCTGCGCCACGGCACCAGGGCCAGCAGGGTGGGTTTGATGCGCTGGAACAGGTCCGGGACGCCGGTAGCGTCGGCCAAGATGTGATAGCCGTCGAATCGGACCAGCGGCATCAGCTGCCGGACCATCTGCAGGATCTGCGTGACCACCACCAGCAAAAGCGCATCGAAGCCGGTGGCCCACCAGATGCCCATGATTGCCACGGCCACGATTGCGTTGAAGTAGAGTCCGCCGAGGTCCGTGCGCAGGCGGCCGCCGCGCCCCAGCCGGTAGGAATCGGTGACGTCGGTGTAGAAGGCCGGCCACATGAGGTACAGGCCCGTGCCCATGGCGCCGGGGGTGGCGCCGCCGCGGCGGGCGGCGGCGGCATGGCCGAACTCATGGAAACCGGCCGAGAGCACCGTGACCACCAGGATCAGGAGCACCAGGCCGGGGTTGGCGAAGGCTTCGTGAGTGGCCGATGCCAGCCCCTTGACCATCAGCACCCACCAGCACGTGACCAGGAAGGCAGCGGTCACGGCCACCACGATCAAGGGGTTGAACAGTGTAGCGAACGGCGCCGTGATCTTCCGGGTGCGGTCCGGATCGGTCACCGAATACCGGAAGCGCATGCCCAGCAGAGGGTTCGCTTTCTTCACAGCGGGCTCGGAACCGTCCGCCAGCCGGAGGAGGCCGAGCGGGAGGAGCTGGGAGGTGATCAGGGTGCGGACGTTCTCGGCGCTTACGAGCCGTCCGAAACTGTTACTGGCGTGCTCGGCGATTTCCTCGGGGCCCCGCTCGCCGTCGATCGCCTCAAGCACCAGGTACAGCAGGCGGGTGAGCTGGATGGTCTGGCCGTCGGAGCGGCGCACCAGCGACGGGGCTTCCTTGTAGCCGGACCCCTTCGCCTCGCCGATCAGCTGCACGCCGGCGGCCCGCACCGGCACCGGCTGCAGGCCGACCGCCACGGACGACCCTGCGCCCTCAGTACCGGCGCCGGCCGTTCCGGCGTCGGATCCGGCGGAATTGACTGCGGCAGGACCGGCTGCAGAATCGGTCGCAGAGCCGACGCCGCCGGGGGCGGGCGCGACCGGAGGGCCGTCCTGCCCGGACGGCCCTCCGTGCACAGTGCTCATCTAGGTGCTACTGCTTCAGGTCGGACTGCTGGTCAGCCGACGCAGTGGCGTCGCCATGGATGTCCTGGTTGATGATGGCATCCTGTTGGGCGACGGCGAAGGCGTTGCTGTCGATTGAGCCGATGTTGGCGCCGACGGCCGCGTCGATCGGCGCGGCCACGTTGGCGTTCGCGGCCACCGCGCCATTGATCGGTGCTGCGATGCCGGCGTTGGCGTCCAGGTTCACGTCAACGTTGAGCAGGTTGCCGCTGAGGGCGCCCGCGGTGCCGGCGGCTCCGGCCACATCCGTCGCCGCGCCGCCCAGGTCCGGGGCCGTGCCATCTGGCAGGACGCCGGTGGCACCAGCGGGAACAGTACCGCCAGGAACAGTACCGGCAGGTACGGCACCGCCAAGTTCGGCCGTGCCCGGATCCGAGGCGGCAGGCGCTGCAGCAGGATCCGCCGCGGTCCCGGCATCCGTGCCGCTGCCCTGATCGATGACGCTGTCCTGGGTGGAGTCTGCGGTGGCATTGCCGGTGACACCCTGGTTGATGATGCTGCCCTGGTCGGCGAGAGCCTGGGACTCAGACCCGAAGGAGAGCACGTTTGCCGAGGCGGCCGCATCAATCGGCGCGGCAACGTTGGCGTTGGCCGCGATGCCGAGGTCGATTGGGGCTGCGGCGCTGATCCCCAGGTTCAGGTCGGCGTTCAGGTCCAGGACGGAGGCGACCTCCTTGTCCGGCAGGGCGGTACCGCCCTGTGCCATCAGCTCATCATCAGTCAACGGGGTCATTCCCTGCTCAAAGCTCATAACAAACTCCATCTCCGGCACCCTGTGCCCGGTCAAAGCCCTCAGACGCCCCGCCCCCAGCGGACGGGTTCCACGTCGAAGCGCCTCACAACGGTCAATAGTAAGCATGATGATCATTAGATGGGTACCGGAAGCCCCGTCGATTGCTCCGCAACGGCCCTTATGGGCGTCCAAAAGGGCCGTTGCGGAGCAACCGATGGGGGTTTTACTTCAGCCCGGCTCCCGGCAGCAGTTCGGTGGCGCCCAGGGAATCAGCGACGAACGCGTAGTCCCAGGCCCGCTCGCGCCACTGCACGTACCGGCCCGAGGCGCCGCCGTGGCCGCCCTCCATCTCGATCTTCAGGACAACCGGCTCGCTGCCGGTGTTCACTTCGCGCAGCCGCTGCACCCATTTGGCCGGCTCCACGTAGAGCACACGGGTGTCGTTGAAGCTGGTGACGGCGGCGATCTTCGGGTATGCCACGGCGCGGACGTTCTCGTACGGCGTGTACGACTTCATGTACGCGTACACGTCCGGATCCGTGATCGGGTTGCCCCATTCCTCCCACTCCAGTGCCGAGAGCGGCAGCTCGGGGTCCAGGATGGTGGTCAGCGCGTCCACGAACGGGACGGCGGCAACAATCGCCGCATACTTTTCCGGCGCCAGGTTGGCGACCGCGCCCATCAGCAGGCCACCGGCGGAGCCTCCCATCGCGGCGATCCGGCCCGGGTCCACCCAGCCGGATCCGGCGAGCCAGTCCGTGGCCGCGATGAAGTCCGTGAACGTGTTCTTCTTGCGCAGCTTCTTGCCGTCGTCGTACCAGTGCCTGCCCAGCTCGCCGCCGCCACGGATGTGGGCAATCACGAACACGATGCCCCGGTCCAGCAGGGACAGCCGGGGGATCCCGAAGCCCGGATCCATGCTCAATTCGTACGAGCCGTAGCCGTACACCAGGCCGGCCGCCGTCGAATCCCGCCGCACGGAGGCGTGGCGGAGCACCGAGAGCGGAACCTTCGTCCCGTCCGCGGCGGTGGCCCACTCCCGGGTGGCGACGTAGTCCGACGGCGAGTAGCCGCCCAGCACCGGGCTCTCCTTGCGCAACAGGAGCTCACCGCCCGGTCGCTCCGGGGTGGGCAGCACGAAGTCGTAGACCCGGGACGGGGTGAAGTAGGAGGTGTAGCCCATCCGGATGACGGGGGCCTCGTAGTCCGAGCCCGCAACGCCGGCGGTGTACAGCTCCTCGTCGAACGCAGGTTCCACCGCGGTGCCCTGCTCCGCGGTGCCCAGACCGGCCAGGGGCAGGACCTGGACCCGTTCGATGGTGTCCTTGCGGATGGAGACCACCGCGTGGGTGGAGGTGACCCCGGCGCCGTTGACGCGGACCTGGTCGGAATGGGCGACGACGGTGTCCCAGTGCTGCTCGGCGAGAGGTTTGGTCAGCTCACCCGGGTCGACCAGCGAGACCATGGAATTGATGGCGTCCTTGTTGTGGGTAAGCAGAATCCGCTCCTGGCTCCGGCCGGACGCGTCCGCCAGCAGGAACGGCTCGGCCTCGTACAGGATGCGCTCGTCGCGGGAGATCACGGTGCGCAGTCCGGCGTCGAAGTCATCAAAGCGCAGCAGGCGGGTCTCGCTGAACTCGGAGCAGCCAATGCTGAGCACAAGGTGGCGCCGGTCTGCCGAGAGTTCGAAGCCAAGCCACATGGCGACGTCGTCCTCCTGATAGATGACCGCGTCCTCGCTGACGGGCGTGCCGAGCACGTGGGACTTCACCTGGTACGGCCGCCAGGAATCGTCAACCACGGTATAGAAGATCCGGCTGCCGTCGGGGGAGAAGGAGATGCCGTAGAAGACGTTCTCGATCACGTCCGGCAGCAGCACACCGGTGCGCAGGTCCTTGATGCGCAGCGTGAAGCGCTCGTCGCCTGCGTTGTCCACGGCATAGGCGTAGAGCGTGCCATCGATCGTGGTGGCGGCCCCGCCCACGGCGAAGAACGGCTTGCCCTCGGCCTCGAGGTTGCCATCGAGGAGGACTTCCTCGCCGGGGATGACCACGCCGGCCTCGACGGCCGGGGGAGTCCAGTCCGCGACGCGGTCCCCGGTGTCCTGGCCGCGCACGCGGCAGTGGATGCCGTACTCCCTGCCCTCGACCGAGCGGGTGTAGTACCACCAGCCGTCCTTGCGGTTCGGGACGGAGAGGTCCGTTTCCTGGGTGCGGCCCTTGATCTCCTGGAAGATGGCCTCGCGCAGCGGCTCCTGGTGCGCGGTCAACGCCTCCTGGTAGGTGTTTTCGGCCTTGAGCAGATCCACCACCTCGGCGGATTCCTTGTCCCGCAGCCACTCGTAATTGTCCTCGAACGCGTCGCCGTGGTGGGTGCGCACCGAGGGAACTTTTCGGGCGACAGGGGGCTGATGGGACGGCTGGGCGGGAGTCTGGGTCATGGACCCAATGTACCGAAGAGCGGCGCCTCAATTGCCGTTCTGCAGATTGCGGGCCGCCACGTACCCGGCAAGCTTTCCCGAGCCCAGCGCGGCGGAGAGCCCGGCCGTCGCGGACGGGTCCTGTACAACAATCGACTGGCCGTCCGGGCTGGTTCCGGTGCCGGCGGTCGGCAGCGTGAAGAACACGCCACGTCCCGGCGCTGTGTTGCGGAGGGTGAACGCGAGGTTCTCCAGCGACTTGAGGGTGAAGCTTGCGTCCAAGGTCACGTGCGGCAGCACGGTCTTGATGAGTTTGCGGACGGTGTCGCGGTCCGCCAGCCTGCGTTCGGAGGCCATCTTGGCCATGACGGCTTTCAGGAAAGTTTGCTGGTTCCGGACCCGCTGGTAGTCGCCGTCGGTGAAGGCGTGGCGCTCGCGGACAAAGGCCAGGGCCTGCAGCCCGTTGAGCCGGTTCACGCCCGCCCGAAAATACACCTTGTCATCTGCGGTGCTGGTGAATGCCTGCTTGACGTTGACGTCGACGCCGCCGAGCGCGTCTGTCAGGGCCGCAAAACCCTGAAAGTCCAACATCACGGTGTGGTCGATGTGCTGGCCCAGCAGCGCCTCCACCGTCCGCGTCATCAGCGGCAGGCCGCCCAGTTCGAGTCCGGCGTTCACTTTCCCGGTTCCGTGGCCGGGGATTTTCACCCAGAGGTCGCGCATGATCGAGATGCCGTAGACGCTCTTCCGGTCCGCCGGGAGGTGGATCAGCACAAGGGCGTCCCCGCGCTGGTCGGAGGCGGCGCCGCCGGCGGCCACCGCGCGTTCATTGACCCGGCTGTCGCTCCCGATCAGCAAGATGTTGAGGGCGACGGCAGGTGGTTCCGGCGCGGGCGTGGGGCTAGGTGGCGGGGAGGGCGTGGGGCGCGGTGCGCTCGCCGTTGCGGCAGCCGGGGTGGCGGTCGGCACCGTGCCTCCGGCAGGAGCGGGGCCCCAAGGCCTCTGCCCGGTGAGGACGTACGCCCCGACGGCCACGACCACCGCGAGCAGCGCCCCCAGGAGCAGAACAATCGGAGGACGGCGGCCCGCCGTGGGGGACGTGGGAGGGGGCGGGGACGCCGCGGAAGCCGCGTCTGCTGGCTCCGGATCGTTCCCCATGAACGGACGTTACCACCGCTGCCCGCCGCGGACTAAGGGTCCAAGGGCCTCTCCTGGCGCCTCACTTGGCGGGACTCAGTTCCCGTTTTCGAACTTGTTCGCGGCGACGTACTCGCCCAGGGAATCCGAGGCCATCGCCGCGGAAATGTCGTGGATGGCGTTCGGGTCTGTCAGCACGATCGACTGGCCGTCCGCGGACGTTCCGATGCCGCCGGTTGGCAGCGTGAACATGACTGTGTTCTGCGCCCGGATGTCCTTGAGTTCAAGCCCCAGCCCTGCCACGGCGCCCGAGTCCAGGGTCTTGTCGACCGTGACGAACGGCGAGACGGCGCCCACCATGTTGTTGATCGTGATCGGGTTGCTCAGTGTCTGGCCGGCGATCGACTTCTTGATGATGGCCCGCAGGAACTCCTGCTGGTTGCGGACCCGCTGGTAGTCGCCGTCCGCATAGGCGTGGCGTTCGCGCACGAAGGCCAGGGCTTGTGTTCCGTTGAAGGTGTGCTGGCCCGGGGCGAACGACTGGCCCGGGAGTGCGGTCGAGGTGAACGGCACCTTGATATTCACGCTCACCCCACCCAGCGCGTCTGTGAGTCCCTTGAAGCCCTCGAAGTCGATCATCGCCACGTGATCGATGCGCTGCTGGAAGATCGACTCGATGGTCTGCACCATCAGGGGCGTGCCGCCGAGGGCCAGCGCGGAGTTGATCTTCGCCTCGCCGTGACCGGGGATGTCCACCCAGAGGTCGCGCATGATGGACACGGTGTAGATGTTCTTGCGGTCCGCCGGGATGTGCATGAGCATCAGTGTGTCCGCGCGCTGGTTCGTGGGCGTTCCGCCCGCGGCATCAGACTCGGTGGCGCCGCGGCTGTCGCTGCCCATCACCAGGATGTTCATCGCGGTATTCGTCTTCTGCGGGCGCGTGGACTCCTCCGGGAAGGCCTGGTCAATCTTGCTCGTACCGGAGTCGAAGGTCCGTGCGAGGTTGAAGAGGTAGCCGCCAGCCACCACCGCCACGAGCGCCACCACGACCGCGACGGCGATCAGCACCTTGCGGCCTCGGCGTTTCTTCACGGGCCGCCGTTCGCGGGTTTCCGCCCCGCGGACGTCGTCTGGGCTGTCGAAGGGGTGTGTCATGAGTTCCTCTAAGTCGGCCGGGCCTGGCGCCCGGATTCTGGCTGTCAGTACTCAGGCGGGCCACGCCGGAGTATTGCGGGGCGCGAAACGCAGAGTGCACTAGCTGGCCGCGCTGGCTCGTCCTGCATCCGGTGAATGCAGTGACCTCGCCGAGGCGGTAAGAGGCCACGACGTCGCTCTCCGTTGCGTCCTGAACTAGTGCCAAGTGCCGGATGGCCGTCGTGGGGCCTCCTTTACAATACACCGGGCCCGCCGATCAACACTTTTTGGCCAACAACCGGCACATAACGCCAGGTTTCCCCGATATGAAGCGCCCTGTTGCCTGCGTCACACTCCCTGTCTAGGCTGGGTTGCGGTCGCAGCGTCGCGGCCAAAGCGGTCGCAGCGTCGCGGCCAAGCGGTACATGCACGAACAGGGGAATCGTTTTGAACCACAAACTCCGGGTTCTTGTCAGGCTCGACCTCGATTGCGGTCAGGCAGAAGTAGCAGCGCAGGGACATGTGACGGCGCAGAGCCTCCAGGCCCTGTACGTGGTGGTCAAGCGGGCAAACCACCTGAAAGAAGGACTCCACCTCGTGTTGGATGTCAGCCACGCCGTGGTGGAACCGGCGGCCATGGAGCAGCTGCGCGAATGCTCAGCCTCCCACCACCTGCCGACTGCCATTGACCCGCTTCAGTCCGACTGCCAGCTCAGCATCGTAGCGCCGGTGGAAGCGGCCGCTGTTCCCCGGGCCCGAAGGCTGGCGGCGGCGGCCTAAGCCCAGTCAATCGCCGGGTCCGCCCTGCTTCCGGCAGCCGCCGAGGATGGGCATACAGGGGGCCGCGGACCAGTTGCTTGGCAGGTTTGGAGCCTCGGCCGCACCCTCCCGTGGCTGAAAATTTTTAGCGGGATGGCGCTAGTCGGCCGACGGCCGCTGTCGTTGACGTTTCGTCTCTGCCCGTTGTCCCTTTGCCGCGAGGCGCCGACGGTTCGAGCCGCGGGTGGGTCTGGTGGCGCGGCGTCGGGCACCTTCGGGAGCAAGCCCCTCTGCCACGAGGGCGGAGAGCTTGGCCAGGGCGATCTCGCGGTTGCGCAGCTGGGAGCGCCGCTCCGAAGCGGTCACGGTGATCACCCCGGCGATGAGGCGTTGGCCGAGACGCGAGAGGAGCATCAGCCGTTGGCCATCCGAAAGCGCCGCCGAACCGGCGATGCTCCACGAGAGTTCGACGCGGCTGTCCGAGGTGTTGACGTGTTGACCGCCGGGCCCGGACGAACGCGAAAACCGCCAGCCGAGTTCTGCGGCGGGAATCGTAAGCGCGGGCGACACCTCCAGGTCCATGCCACTAGCCTTGCACGATACGGGTGCGATCAAAGCACCAATTCTGGCGCAGGCCCAAACAGGGCAGGCTCAAGCGTGCCGGCGGAGCACCAGGCGGCGCACCGTCTGCGCTTCACGAAAGACGAAAGATGCTGCTCAGGCCAGGCGGGCGACACTCCGGCGGGTCGGACGCATCGGCAACACCGGGAACACTTCCGCGCCGCACCTGCACTTTCAGATCACGGATGGGAGCTCAGTCCTCGGCTCGGCCGGACTGCCGTTCGTCGTCGACCGCTTCAGGCTCCAGGGCCGGATGGACGCGCAGCGGTGGGCGACTGCCACAACGCTGGAGGGTACATGGAACGAGGGCCTTCTCCCGAGCCCGAGCCCGCGCAGCTCTGAGATCCCGCTCGACGTTGACGTTATTGACTTCGGGGCCGGCGCTGACGGTGGCGACCGCGTACCCGGCCCGGGGCAGAGACAGGACTAGATGAAGCCGAAGACGGGCGGGAAGACCGCCACCACGACTGCTGCCCAGGCGCCATAGACCGGAAGGTAGCGGGTTTGCCAGCGCTCCACGGCAGCAAACGGGAGGCGGCCGCGCAGGAATCCGACGGCGAGCCAGGCCGCGCGCAACAGGTGCACCAGCAGCAGCAGGTTCAGGCCGAGCGCGGCGATCTTGTTGGGGCTGTAGCCGAACTCGGCGATGCGAGCCAGCATCGCAGTCAGCATCACGGCATCGACCGCAAGGGCAGCAATGACGAGGGCCAGCTGCAGTGCATCGAACAGTCCGGGACGGGAGAGCGGGTCGCGGGCGGAAATCGAATAGAGCAGCAGGCAGAGGACCAGCACCAGGATTGCGTCCATGAGGATAAGCAGGTTTCGGTCGATGTCGACGAAACCGCCCGCGGTGGCCAGCACGGCCAGAAGGACCAGCAACATGGCAACGGCCAGCGGTGTGAAAACGCGGGTGAGGACGGGGGCGATATTTTCCACCACCTGCTGCTTGGCCTCGACGAGCCAGGCCGCGACCACGAGAGCGCCGGGCACGGCGAACGGCAGGACCCAGTCCTCCAGGACCGGCTGGAAATCGACACCAATACCCCGGAGGGTCGCGAGTGTGAGGGCGATCAGGACTGCGCCGCCCAGCGCCAGCAGCGTGTAGTAGACCGCGAGCTCGCCGGTGAACCGGACGAAGTCCATGCGCCGCTTGTCGGACCGCCATCTCCCGCCGACGTAGGCCACGCCGGTCAGCAGCCACAGGATGACCGGGGCGTGCAGGGCGGCGAGCATCCCGGTGGATCCGGCGGGGACGAACGGGTAGAGATTGAGGACGGCCGCCAGGGCGGCAAACGGGACGATCAGTGTCGCTGCCACCGCACCGGTGATGCGCCGCTTCCACGCGAAGTACGCGGCCAGGAAGGGGAAGACGAACAGGCCCAGGTTGCGCATCAGGGCTGCACTGTCGTCGAACCAGGTAAAGCCGGCCTTGACCGCCAAGCCCGCCCCGACGGCGAGCGCGAGGACGACGGCCAGCTCGCGCCACGGGGACGCGCTGGCGTCGTCGGCGCCGGCCGGTACCAGGACCAGCTGCTTCCACAGCCGGTCGGAGTGCTCACGGGCAAATTCGCGTGAGACGGCGTCCAGGTTGCCCAGCCGCTTGATGGCGACGAGAAAGGCCTCCTCGTCGTCGAGGCCGGTCGCCTGCCGGTCGGCGATTTGCTCGCGCAGATGGTCCTCCAGCTCGTCGACGTCGGAGGGGGAGATCGCCCGGTTCCGCTGAACGTAGCCGCGCCACCGGTCGATCTGGGCCTCCAGCTCAGCGTGCGGCGTCATCACGCCCACCCCCCAGCCGCGGCAGCCGGGCCTTGGGTAGTCTGCCACACCTGGCGCAGCGCGTCTGCGACGACGGTCCACTGCTCCTGGCGGTCGGCGAGGGCGTCCCGGCCCGCCGGCGTGATGGTGTAGTGCTTGCGCCGGCGCCCGGCGTCGGACGTACCCCATAGAGAGGACACGTAACCGAGCCGCTCGAGCCGGTGCAGAAGCGGATAGAGCATTCCGTCGGTCCACTGCATGCCGCCGCCCGAGAGCTCGCTCACCCGCTTGAGGATGGCGTAGCCGTACAGGTCGCCGTCCGCCAAGATGCCCAGCACAAGGGGCGTGGCCGAAGCGGCGACCAGGTCTTTATCAATACGCACTGCGCCTCCTAATCTACCTAGGACTGATACCTAGGACTGAAAGGTATCAAACATAGCAGCTCTAGGTATAGGGCGTCCTGGCGGGGTGGCTTAGCCGCAAACCTTTGTCCTTGACGCATCTCGCGCCTTCCGCATATCCTGAACGAACGGTCGGTAATTATTTATCGGAAATTCACTAGGAGCAACCATGGCATCGCAGACCCTGCAGTCAGTGCCCGCCGAGCCATCGCCGGAACGGCATGGACCGAGCCCCGAGGACGCGGCCCGGCGCGACGCCGAGGGCCAGGCCTACTTCGACAAGGTCATGGCGGAGGATTCCCGGATCGAGCCGCGCGACTGGATGCCCCCGGCCTACCGCAAAACGCTCCTGCGCCAGATCTCCCAGCATGCACACTCGGAGATCATTGGCATGCAGCCCGAGGCCAATTGGATCTCCCGCGCCCCGAGCCTGAAGCGCAAGGCCATCCTCATGGCCAAGGTCCAGGACGAGGCCGGCCACGGGCTCTATCTCTACTCCGCCGCCGAAACTCTCGGCCAGCCGCGTGACCAGATGATGCAGGACCTGATGGACGGCAAGGCCAAGTACTCCTCCATCTTCAACTACCCGGCCCGCACCTGGGCCGACATGGGTGCTATCGGCTGGATGGTCGACGGCGCCGCGATCGCCAACCAGGTGCCGCTCTGCCGCGCATCCTTCGGCCCCTACGGCCGGGCCATGGTCCGGGTGTGCAAGGAAGAGTCCTTCCACCAGCGCCAGGGCTTTGAGATTCTGCTGGAACTCTCCCACGGCACCCCCGAACAGAAGCAGATGGCGCAGGACGCGGTGAACCGCTGGTACGCCCCGGCCCTGATGATGTTTGGCCCCCCGGATGACGACTCGCCCAACTCCAAGCAGTCCATGGCCTGGAACATCAAGCGATTCAGCAATGACGAACTCCGCAACCGGTTCGTCGGCATGATGATGGAGCAGGTCAAGGTCCTCGGCCTGACGCTGCCTGACAAGGACATCCGGTTCAACGAGGAAACCAAGAAATGGGAGCACGGCCCGCTGGACTGGGCCGAATTCCATGAAGTCCTGGCCGGCCGCGGCCCCTGCAACGCCCAGCGCCTGGAACGGCGCCGCGAGGCACACCAGAACGGCGCCTGGGTGCGCGAAGCCGCGGCCGCATACGCGGAAAAGCAGGCCAAGAAGCAAGCAGAGAAGGAATTTGCAGCATGAGCCCCCATGGCAACCCGGAGTTCCCGGCAAGTACCGCAGACAGCGGCTCCCGCTCCATTGACAAGGCGGAAGATCGGTCAGCAGACCGGGCCAACGTGGCCGCAGCCGCCGAGACCCGCCCGGCCGGCGTAACCGGCAACGTCTGGCCCATCTGGGAAGTATTTGTCCGCTCCAGCCGCGGCCTGTCCCACGTCCACGCAGGATCCCTGCACGCGCCCGACGCGGCCATGGCCCTGCGCAACGCCCGGGACCTCTACACCCGCCGCAACGAAGGGGTGTCCATCTGGGTGGTCCCGGCCGAGGCCATCGCCTCCAGCGACCCCGATGCCAAAGGTTCCTTCTTTGAATCCCCCCAGGGCAAGGACTACCGCCACGCCACGTACTACACCAAGAGTGAGGGAGTGAAGCACCTGTGAGCACCACTCCCGAAACAGCCCTGAACTCAGAGGAAACAACCGGCCACGGCGACATTTCCGTCGGCGTATCCGGCGCCGCCGGGGACAGCGGAGCCAGCGCCACCCGGATCACCCCCGGAAACGCCCTCCGCCCGGAAGACATCGCGCTGGCCGTCAGCCGCGGCGCCGCTAAGCCGAGCGAAGACATCGCCGAGTTCGCCTTGCGCCTGGGCGACGACGCCCTGATCCTGGCCCAGCGCCTGGCCCACTGGATCTCCCGCGCGCCGGAGCTCGAAGAGGACGTGGCCCTCGGCAACATCGCGCTGGACGAACTCGGCCACGCCCGGTCCTTCCTCAGCTACGCCGGCGGACTGGACGGGCGCAGCGAGGACGACCTCGCCTACCTCCGCCGCGAGCACGAGTTCCGCTCGGCGGCGCTCTTCGAACAGCCGAACGGGGACTTCGCCGTCACCATTGCCCGGCAGTTCGTGGTCAGCTACTACCAGTTCGAGCTCTACCGCCGGCTGACGTCCTCCACCGACTCCACCCTGGCCGGCATCGCCGCCAAGGCGGTCAAGGAAGTGGACTACCACCGGGACCACAGCGCCCAGTGGGTCCTGCGCCTGGCCCTCGGCACGGACGAATCGCGCCAGCGCATGATCCACGCGTTCAAAGTCATCTGGCCCTACGTGGATGAGCTGTTCCGCGACGACGAGCTCACTGGACGCCTCAGCGAAGCCGGCGCCGCGCCCCAGCCCTCGAGCCTCCGCGTGGACTTCGACCGGCTCACCGGCGAGGTCCTGGCCGAAGCCGAGCTCGAGGTCCCCAATGTGCAGCCAACGCCGGGCGGGGGCCGCCGCGGCCTGCACTCCGAACACCTCGGCTACATCCTCGCCGAGATGCAGGTGCTCGCCCGCGAGTACCCCGGAGCCAGCTGGTAGGCACCATGGAAATGTTTGTCTCCGATCCGGAAACCGCGGAGCGCCGCAACGCCGCCAAGGGCAACACCGCCCAGGAGAAGGCGTGGGCGGTCGCTGCCACTGTGTGCGACCCGGAAATCCCAGTCCTTACCATTGCGGATCTCGGCATCCTGCGCGATGTCCAGGTTTCGAAGGAACCAAGCGCTGCCGACGGCGGGATGGTTCCCGCCGTCCAGGTCACCATCACCCCGACCTACTCCGGCTGCCCGGCAATGGACGCCATCCGGGATGACCTCACCGCGGCTTTCCGCCGCGCGGGGTACCCGAGCGTCCGGGTCGAACTTGTCCTCTCCCCGGCCTGGACCACCGACTGGATGAGCGAGGACGGCAAGGCCAAGCTGGAGCAGTACGGGATCGCCCCGCCGTCCGGCCACTCGGCAGTCCGGCACGCGGGCCCGGTCCGGCTCGCGCTCGCCGTCAAGTGTCCCCAGTGCTCATCGCTGAACACCAAAGAACTCACCCGCTTCGGTTCCACCTCCTGCAAGGCCCTCTACGTGTGCCAGGACTGCAAGGAACCGTTCGACTACTTCAAAGTTTTGTAAGGAACAGGTGCCTCCATGAAGGTTGTCCGCCAGACCGCCGCGGAGTCGGCCACAGCCACCGGCCGCCGTCGCGCGTCCTTCCACACCCTGACGGTGGACGAGGTCCGCCGGCTCACCGACGACGCCATCGAGGTGACGTTCGGCGTCCCGGCCGAGCTCGCGGGACAGTTCGACTACCTGCCGGGCCAGTACGTCGCGCTGCGCACCACCCTGCCCGATGCCGACGGCCAGCCGCACGAGATCCGCCGCAGCTACTCGATCTGCGCCGAACCGCGCAGCTTCGCGGACGGCAGCAGTGAAATCCGCGTGGCGATCAAGAAGGACCTCGGCGGCCTGTTCTCCACTTGGGCCAACGCCGAACTCAAGGCCGGCGACGCCCTTGACGTCATGAGTCCCATGGGGGCCTTCGTCTCCAAGCACGGCCGCGACGGCAAGCCCGTGGAGCAGAACGTCATGAACTCCATGAACCATCCCGAAGAGTTGGCCGGGGAGCCCGGCTCGTTCGTGGCGATCGCCGCAGGCTCCGGCATCACCCCGGTGATCGCCATCGCCCGCACCTTGCTGGCGGCCCACCCGGAGACGCGCTTCGACCTCATCTACGCCAACAAGGCCGCCATGGACGTGATGTTCCTCGAAGAACTCGCGGACCTGAAGGACAAATACCCGGCCCGGCTGGCGCTGCACCACGTGCTCTCGCGTGAACAGCGGATCGCGCCGCTGCTCAGCGGCAGGATCGACGCCGAGAAGCTGCAGGCGCTGCTGGGCACCGCCATTCACGCTGACGACGTCGACGAATGGTTCCTCTGCGGTCCGTTCGAACTCGTGCAGCTGTGCCGGGACACCCTCGCCGCGCGCGGCGTCGCTCCGGAGCACGTCCGCTTCGAACTGTTCACCTCCGGCAAGCCGGACCGCCCCGAGGGCAACATTGGCCGGCCTGTGATCGAGGACGAATCCAAGGAAACTTACAAGATCACGTTCAAGCTGGACGGACTCCAGGGCGAGGTGGCGAGCCCTACCCACGCCCGCGAATCCATCCTCAACGCCGCCCTCCGCGTCCGCCCCGACGTGCCGTTTGCCTGCGCTGGCGGCGTCTGCGGCACCTGCCGGGCCAAGCTGGTCAGCGGCAATGTGTCTATGGACGAGAACTACGCCCTCGAGCAGGACGAGCTCGACAAGGGCTACGTCCTGACCTGCCAGTCCCACCCCACCACCCCGGAAGTCACGGTCGACTTCGACGTCTAGGTTTTTCGACGCCCGCCTTTTCGAATCCAAGGAGCCCCATGATTTCCCTGTCCATCGCCGGCGGCGTCGCCGAGGTCGTACTCGATGCCCCGCACAAGCTGAACTCCCTCGACGAGCAGGCACTCGCGGATCTGTCCCGGGCGTACGACGACGCCGCTGACGCCGCCGCCCGCGGGGAAGTCCGCGCACTGCTGCTCCGCGGCGAGGGCCGCGCTTTCTGCGCCGGCCGGGACATTGCCGGCGTGACCCCGGAGAGCGACGACGCGCAGGCGTACCTGGGCGGGCTCGTCCAGCCGCTGCTCAAGAAAATGAGCGCTTTCCCCGCGCCCACGTTCGCCGCGGCGCAGGGCGCCTGCCTCGGCGTGGGACTCGGCCTGCTGCTGGCCACGGATGTGGTCTACGTGGCGGAGAATGCCAAGTTCGGCTCACCGTTCGCCAAGCTCGGCGCCACCCTCGATTCCGGCGGGCACTGGTATTTCACCGAGCGCCTGGGCATGCACCGGACCCTGGACCTGATCTACACGGCGGAGCTCATGAGCGGCGCCGACGCCGTGGCGCAGGGCCTGTTCAGCCGGGCCATGCCCGCGGCGGAGCTGCTGGGGAACACCCGGGCCATCGTGGCCGGTGTTGCCACCGGCGCCACCGGTGCGTTCAGGGCCAGCAAGGAGCTCGTGGCACACATCCGGGACCAGCGGCTGGGGCTGTGGGAGGCCATGGAAGAGGAAAACGCAGAGCAGGCACGGCTGTGCAAGAGCGAGGACTACGCCGAGGGTTTCCGCGCCTTCCAGGAGAAGCGAAGCCCGGTTTTCAAGGGCTGACAGGCGGCACGTCGGGGTCAGCGGAAACTCGATTCCCGGGTACTCGTCTTTGCCCCGAAGCATTCTCATTTCCGTAACCCGCTTGTAATGTTCGGTTATGAGTCTGGGGAGATCTGTAACTAAAGCTGTCATACCCGCGGCGGGGCTGGGAACGCGCTTCCTGCCGGCCACCAAGGCAATGCCCAAGGAAATGCTGCCGGTGGTCGACCAGCCGGCCATCCAATACGTTGTGGAAGAAGCCGTCCGGGCCGGGCTGACGGATCTGCTGATGGTTACCGGGCGCCAGAAGCGTGCGCTGGAGGACCACTTCGACCGCGAGCCGTCGCTGGAGCACGCGCTTGAACTCAAGGGTGATTTCGACAAGCTGGAGGCCGTCCGCCACGCTTCCCGCCTGGGCCCGCTGCACTATGTGCGCCAGGGCGACCCCAAAGGGCTGGGCCATGCGGTCCTCTGCGCCCGCCAACACGTGGGCTATGAACCCTTCGCCGTCCTGCTGGGCGATGACCTGATCGACGAGCGGGACGAGCTGCTGACCACCATGATGGACGTCCAGGCCCGGACCGGCGGCTCCGTCGTGGCGCTGATCGAGGTGGATCCCGTGGAAATCAGTGCCTACGGCTGCGCCGACATTTCGGTGGTGCCGGGCCACGGCCACGTGCGGGTCAACCGGCTCGTGGAGAAACCCGCCGTCGCCGATGCCCCGTCGAACCTGGCCGTGATCGGCCGGTACGTCCTGCATCCGGAGATTTTCGATGTCCTGGAGGACACTCCGCCCGGCCGCGGCGGCGAAATCCAGCTCACCGATGCGCTGCAGACCCTGGCCGTGTCCGACAGCGAGGGCGCCGGCGTCTACGGCGTGGTCTTCCGGGGCCGCCGGTACGACACCGGAGACAAGCTCAGCTACCTCAAGGCGGTCATCTCGATCGCGGCCGAGCGGGTGGAGTTTGGCGAGGAGCTCCGTGCCTGGATGAAAGCGTTTGTGAGCTAGCGCGTGTCCACGTCTTCGAACACCAGGAAGGTCTGGGTGTCCAGGACGCCCGGCATGGACTGCAGCTGGTCGAAGATCACCCGGCGAAGGTCAATGTTGTCCACGGCACGCACCAGCAGGATGACATCAAAGTCCCCGCCTACCAGCGCGATGTGATGGACCTCCGGGATGGCGCGCAGGAGTTCGCGCAGCTCGCGCCAGGAATGCTGGCGCACCTTCAGCGTGACGTAGGCCGACGACTTCAAGCCGGCCTTGATGGGATCCACCAGGGCGGTGAATTTGGTCAGGACGCCTTCGCCGGTGAGCCGGGCGATCCGGGTGTACGCGTGGGCGCGGGAAATGTGGACGTTCTCGGCCACCTGGGTCACGGACATGCGGCCGTCCCGGGTCAGCTCCGCAATGATGTTCCGGTCCACATCGTCCAGCGGCACCGCCACCTGCTCCGCCTCAAGCTCTGCCATTCGTCCACAACCCCCGCCGGTAATCCAGCTCACACTTACGATTCGTCTTCCAGACTAGGGCAAATTTATGGACTTCTCCACGGTTTGCCGCGGAGGTGGATACGAAACAGCGGCTGGCAGCATACTGGGAAAGATTAGTGGCTACAGAAGGACGGACCAATGACGATCTCCGCAGACCATGCTGCGCAGCAACCCGCGCAGCAGGCCGCGCAGCAAAATCCAGCCAGTGATGCCGTGAGCAAGTTCGGCATCACGGTTGAGGACTACATGCTCCCGGCCCGCCACCAGATCCAGATGGTCGGCCCCGACGGCACCCTGAATCCGCACACGGAGCAGGGTACCCAGCCCGGGCACGAATACAGCCTGCCCAGCGAGGCCGAACTGCTGGCCGCCTACGAGCAGCTCGTCGTCGGCCGCCGCGTCAATGACCAGAACTCCGCGCTGGTCCGGCAGGGCCGCATGGCCGTTTACCCCTCCAGCCACGGGCAGGAAGCGTGCCAGGTTGCCGCCGCACTGTGCCTTGCCGAGGGTGACTGGCTGTTCCCCACCTACCGGGACTCCGTGGCCGTCATGGCCCGCGGCGTGGACCCTGTGCAGACGATGACGCTCTTCCGCGGCGACTGGCACGGCGGCTACGACCCCGCCAAGAACAAGGTCGGCATCCAGTGCACTCCGCTGACCACCCAGCTGCTGCACGGCGTCGGTGTTGCCCACGCCGCCAAGCTGCGCGGCGAGGACACCGTGGTCCTGGCCATGTGCGGCGACGGCGCCACCAGCGAAGGCGACTTCCACGAGGCCCTGAACTTCGCCGCCGTCTTCCACCTCCCTGTGGTCTTCTTCGTCCAGAACAACCAGTACGCGATCTCCGTGCCGCTCGCGCACCAGTCGGTTGCGCCCTCGCTGGCCCACAAGGCCGTGGGCTACGGCATGGCCGGCGAACGCGTCGACGGCAACGACGTCGTGGCCCTGCTCGCCGTCCTGGGCCGGGCCGTCAAGCTCGCCCGGGAAGGTTCCGGGCCGTTGCTCGTGGAGGCCCACACCTACAGGATGCAGGCACACACCAACGCCGACGACGCCACCCGCTACCGGCAGGACAGTGAAGTCGCCGAATGGGTGGCCAAGGACCCGCTGAGCCGGATGCAGACGTACCTGACGGACCGCGGACTGCTCGACGATGACCGCGCCGCCACGATCGCCGACAAGGCCGAAGCAGTTGCCACGCAGCTGCGCGAAGGCCTCAGCGAAGGGGTCCCGGTGGAACCGCAGGACCTCTTCAAGTACGTCTTCTCCACCCCCACGCCACTGCTGTTGGAACAGTCAGCCATGCTCGCCGACGAACTGGCCCGCGACGCCGCATCCACTGCAGCCGCATCCACCGCAAAGGAGGCCGGCAAATGAGCCCCAGTATCACCACGTCCTCCGAGGCGAACGGCAACGTCAGCGCCGCGACCGCCCGGGCGGCCGCGAAAGCGGCAACCGCAGCTGAGCAGAAAGCGGCACTGACCGGCCCGCAGACCATCACGCTGGCCAAAGCGCTCAACACCGCGATGGCCGACGCCATGCACGCGGACTCCTCGGTCCTGGTCTTCGGCGAGGATGTCGGCATGCTCGGCGGCGTCTTCCGTATCACGGACGGGCTCACCAAGACCTTCGGCACCAGCCGATGCTTCGACACCCCGCTGGCCGAATCTGGAATCGTGGGCATGGCTGTGGGCATGGCGATGAACGGCATGCGCCCGGTCATCGAGATGCAGTTCGACGCCTTCGCCTACCCGGCCTTCGAACAGATCGTCAGCCACGTCGCCAAGATGCACAACCGCACCAAGGGCGCCGTGAAGCTGCCCATGGTCATCCGGGTCCCGTACGCCGGCGGCATCGGGGGAGTGGAGCATCACTGCGACTCCTCCGAGGCCTACTACGCCCACACCGCCGGCTTGAAGGTGTTCACGCCGGCCACCGTGGCGGACGGCTACCGGATGCTCCGCGAAGCCATCGACTCCGACGATCCCGTCATGTTCATGGAGCCCAAGAAGCTGTACTGGTCCAAGGACCAGGTGGACCTGGACGCGCTGCGCGCCGAGCACGCCGCGAACACCGAGCGCGGCACCTCCTCCGAGGGCCAGGCCGCCGTCGCCCGGCCCGGCACCGACGCCACGCTGATCGCCTACGGACCGTCCGTCCCCACGGCGCTCGCCGCCGCGGCCGCCGCCGCCGAGGAGGGCCGCTCGTTAGAAGTGATCGACGTCCGCTCGATCGTGCCGTTCGACGACGAGACCGTCTGCGCCTCGGTCCGCAAGACCGGCCGCGCCGTGGTGATCGCCGAGGCCCACGGTTTCGCGTCCGTGGCCTCGGAAATCGTCGCCCGGGTCCAGGAACGCTGTTTCCACCACCTGGTCGCGCCGATCCGCCGCGTCACCGGCTTCGACGTGCCCTACCCGGCGCCCAAGCTTGAGCACTACTACCTGCCCGGCGTGGACCGCATCCTCGACGCCGTTGACGACCTCCAGTGGGAAGACTGACCATGAGCGAACCGAAAGTATTCCTCCTGCCTGACCTGGGCGAGGGCCTCACCGAAGCCGAACTCGTGAACTGGCTCGTGGCCGTGGGCGACGAGATCCGCGTTGACCAGCCGATCGCCGAGGTGGAGACGGCCAAGTCTATGGTGGAGGTGCCCTCCCCGTATGCCGGCACCGTGGCCGTGCTGCACGGCGAGCCCGGCCAGACGCTCGACGTCGGCAAGCCGCTGATCTCGGTGATGCCGGTTGGTGCTTCCGTGTCTGCCCCTGTTTCGGGTGGGGCCGGCGCGAATAATGCTGCCCCCGGTGGTTACGCTGCGGGGGGCGCCGCCACAGGCAATGCCGCCCCCGCCCCTTCGCCGGACAGCATTCGTCCTGCGGACGATGCTGCCGGCTCCGACAGGCCCGATGCCACTCCCGGGGCGGCATTGCCTGCGTCGGCTGGTGTTGTTGCTGACTCGCCGGGCGCTGTTGCCGACTCACCTGACTCCGCTGCTGATTCTTCGCCCGCAGCTGTTGCGGCTGAGGCTTACCGCGAGGAGGAGAAGGCTGGGTCTGGGAATGTCCTCATCGGTTATGGGACTTCGGGCGGGCATGGGGTTGCCCGGCGGAGCCGGGCACCTAAGGGGGCCGCCGCTACTTCGGTCGCCGAGCCTGCCGGCGGGGTGTCTGCTGCCGAGAAGGCTGCCGATGACCTGGTGCTGCTGCGGACCCGGGTGCCTGGGAAGCTTGGGGCGGTTATTTCTCCGCTGGTTCGCCGGATGGCGCGCGATCATGGGGTTGATTTGGGGGAACTCCAGGGGTCGGGGGCCAGCGGGCTCATCATGCGTCGCGACGTGGAAGCCGTGATCAAGCCGTCAGCGGTGGCTGAGCGCCCGGCCGTGGAGCAGGCCGTGGCGTCGGGCACCGATGCGCGTACCGGGCTGGGCATTTCCGGACGCACAGCGGTCCGTGGAGTGCGCAAGGCGGTCGCGGCGAACATGACGCGCAGCCGGTCCGAGATCCCGGAAGCCACGGTGTGGGTGGACGTGGACGCCACGGCGCTCGTGGAGATGCGTGCGGCGCTGAAGAAGGCGGACCCGCACAACACCCCGGGCCTGCTGGCTTTCATCGCCCGGTTCGTCACCGCCGGGCTGAAGAAGTTCCCGGAGCTGAACACCCGGATCGTGACCACTGAGGATGCTGCGGGCGGCATGATGCAGGAGATTGTGGCCTTCGACGGCGTCAACCTCGGTTTCGCGGCGCAGACCGACCGCGGACTGATGGTGCCGTCGGTGCGCAACGCGGACAAGCTCAGCGCCCGCGAACTGGACGCCGAGATCCGCCGCCTCACCGCCGTCGTGCGCGAGGGCAAGGCGACCCCGGCGGAGCTGGGCAGCGGCACCTTCACGCTGAACAACTACGGCGTGTTCGGGGTTGACGGTTCCGCCGCGATCATCAACCACCCCGAAGTGGGGATCCTGGGCGTTGGGCGGATCATCGACAAGCCTTGGGTGGTCAACGGCGAGCTCGCGGTCCGCAAGGTCACCGAACTGACCCTCACGTTCGACCACCGGGTGTGCGACGGCGGCACGGCGGGCGGCTTCCTGCGCTATGTCGCGGACGCGATCGAGAACCCGGGGTCGGCGCTCGCTGACATGTGAGGGCGTGGCCCATAGAGGCTTCGCTGGCCGGGGATTCCCGGGTGGGGCGGGGCCGCACGGTCAGTTCTGTGCGGTTAGTTCTGTGCGGGACCCGCGCGCGACTCCGCCCGGGCGGAAAGCCACCGCGCCAGCCACGACGCCGGCAGGAGCATCAGCCACAAAAACGGCGTGTAGGCATTGAGGGCGAACGCTGCCGGAATCGAGAAGAGGAAGACCACGGCCACGGCCAGGCGCGCGTAAAAGATGCGGCGGTGCACGTGGGCGGCCATCTCGCGGTCCATCAGCCCGGCGTGCTTGGCGTAGCCCCAAATGGCCGCCAGCATCAGATAGACCGCGGCAATGTTGGCGGCGTACAAAACGCTGGGCCACGGCGTGGGGTCGTCCCCGTAGTCGCTGAGGATCGACGTCGGAGCGGGCAGCATGGCAATGAAGAACAAGAGGGCCAGATTCAGCCAGGCCAGGTTCGCGTTGAAGCGGCGGATGAGGGCAAAATCGGAGTGGTGGGACATCCAGGTCTTGGCGATGATGGCAAAGGACAGGGCGTACGCCAGCAACTGCGGCCAGGCGGCGATCAGGGCGCTGTCCAGCTGCTCCGCTGGGATGCCCTCGGGCAGTTTCAGGTCCAGGGCCAAGAGCGTTAGGGCGATGGCGAAGACGGCATCGCTGAAGAACACCATCCGCTCCAGGGAAGTACCGGCATTCAACGGGAGCCACCCCCAATCGTTCGGGTGAGCGCCGGGCTCATCGACGGAAGTAGGCCACAGGCTACTCCGCCGCGCGGGCCAAGACGAGAGCCTCCGGGCAGAGCCGCCACAGGGGCGGGACGGGCATGCCCTGAAGGGAATTGCCAGCCGACACGGGTAGAATCGAGGCCTGTGCAGCGCACCAACACCGCACCAACAAGACCGCACAAACAACGCCGGAAAAGCGTCGGAATTACGGAGATGCAATGTCACGATGGCTCGAAGTCGGTCCAGACAACTACGTACTGACAACTCAAGGTTCCCTGCTCAACACGGGTCTGGTGGTCGGCACCGGGCGCGCCATGGTGATCGACACTGGCGGCGGCCCCCGGCAGGGCCGTGAGATCCTGGCGGCCGTGCGGGAAAAGACCGGACTGCCACTGGTGGTGGTCAACACGCACGCCCACTACGACCACTTCTTCGGCAACGCCGTCTTCGCCGACGACGGCGTCACGGAATTCTGGGCGCACGAGAACTGCGCTGCGGAAATCGAGGAGAACGGTGATGAGCAGCGCCGGTTCGTGGCCTCGGCGGAACCGGAAATGGCGGCCGGGCAGGGCCCCGACGCCGAGCTGGTGGTTCCGAACGCCATCGTGAAGGACCAGCCCGTCCTCGTGGATCTTGGCGGGCAGACCGCCACCTTGTTCTATCTGGGCCGCGGCCACACCGACGGTGACCTCCTGGTCGGCACGGCGAGCACCCTCTTCGCCGGCGACCTCGTGGAACAGGGTTCCCACCCTTCCTTCGAGGACTCATTCCCGGAAGACTGGGCCGATGCCCTCCGGCACCTCTCCGCGCTGCGGCACCGCTACGAATTCCTGATTCCCGGCCACGGCGAACCGTGCTCGGACCAGTTCGTCAAGACCATGGCCAACACGATGACCACCGCGGTCCGGCAGGCAATCCAGGCCACCCGGGAAACCCCGGACGACGCAACCAAGGCCATCCCGATCCTGCCGTACGGCCCCGAGCAGTCGCGCTGGTTTATCAAGCGCCTGCAAGACACAGGGGCCCACCGCTAGGGGCCAGGATCTTGGCAGTAATGGTAAGTGTGCTCATTACTGCCCCTAGACTTGTTCCTTGAACGATGTCAATCGAGCACTGCAGCGGTCTGCGCTGTGATCCCTGGGGGGAACGAACATGCCAGAACCGGTCGAAAACAAGACCGCCAACGCCCTCGCTGAAGCTGAAGCAGCTGCAGAGCAGGCCCAACTCCCGCGTCGGAGGGACCGCCGTCGTGGCGACGACTCCGACGCCTGGACAGGAACCATGCCTATTATTTCCAGCAACCAGGCCGAACAGCGCCCGAGCGCCCCCAGCAGTTCCTGGGCGGAGGCCGCCGCTGCCGCCGACGCGCCCGCACGCCCTCAGCCCCAAAAACCGTCCAAGGATCCTGTGCTGAAGCCGCCTGCCCCCGAGGCCGCTCCTGCCGTGCCCGCCCAGCCCACCCGTTCCACGCGTTCGGCGAGCAGGGCGGCGGCCCTGGCCGACGCCCCGGTGCCCGACTTCATTAGTTCCCCGGGTCTTTTTGTCCGCGAGCAGAAGCCCCGGCCCGTCGGCGGTTTCCGCGGGGCGCTCTACGACATGACCGGCGGCGGGCTGAACCTGGGCCCGAGTGCCAGGCAGCGTGAGGAAGACGAACTGGCCCGGCGCATCTCCCGCCAGCTCCAGGGCAGCTACAACACGGCCGTCCTGAGCCTGAAGGGCGGCATCGGCAAGACCTCCACCACGGTTGGCGTCGGACTGACCCTTGCGGAGTTCCGGGGCGATCCCCCGTGCGCGATCGACGCCAACCCCGATTCCGGCGACCTCGTCGAACGCGCCCTCGGCGAGGGCATTTACCAGCAGCAGAGCCCGCGGACCATCACGGACCTGCTCAGGAACATCGAGTCCGTCGATTCCCTCACGGCCCTGGCCCGCTACATGCACCATGCCGGCAGGTTGCACCTCATTGCCGGTGAACAGGATCCCGAGGTATCGGATTCGCTGACGGCCGAGGAATACCTGCGGATCCGCAAGCTCATCTCCGCCTACTATTCAGTGGCGCTGATCGACTGCGGCACGGGCGTGACGCACAATGCTATGAGCGGGATCCTGCAGTCGGCGGACAACCTGATCATCGCCGCCGGCTATGCCGTCAGCGGCGCCAAGCGGGCCCGCAGCACCCTTCACTGGCTGGCCAGCCACGGCTACGAAGAGCTGGCCCGAAACGCCGTCGTGGTCATCACCGACAAGGACGAGGTGTCCACCCGGGTGGACAAGGACGCTATCGAAGAACACCTGTCCGGCATCTGCCGCCAGCTGATCGCGGTTCCGCACGACCGCGGCGTGGCCGACGGCGACCTCGTCACCCTCGATGTGCTTCGCCCCGAAACGCGGCGCGCCTACCGGGAGATCGCCGCGGCAATCGTCGACGGCTACAGCTAAGCGCGCCCATGCAGGGCTCCGCGGTACATTTGAGCATGGCCAACAACTACGTCGGGGACGACGCCGCCCGGCATCTCCAGGACTTGCTACTGGGGACCGAGAACGTCGACGACTTCCTGAATCGTCTCGCAGAGTTTTCGGCCGCCTCGCTGAGCCACATGACCGGGGCCGAGATTGAGTGCGGCGTGACGCTGCAGCGCCGTAAACGGACCATGACGGTCGCGGGCAGCAGCCCTCACGCCGTGGTCCTGGACCGCATTGAGCAAAGCCTCCGTGCCGGCCCCTGCGTCGAGGCCCTGCGCACCAAGGCCGTGGTCCTGCTGGCGGACGTAGACACCGACCCCCGCTGGCCCGAATACCAGCTCCAGCTTGCTGCCAACGGGTGCCGCAGCACTTTGGGCGTTCCCCTGGAAATCGGAGAGGACGCCGCCGCCGCACTGAACTTCTTCGCGGCGGAGACTGGACTCTTCACCGAGGCGACCATCGCCGAAGCCGCCGGATTCGCGGACCTGGCCGGGCGTGCCCTGCGCCTGGCCGTACGCATCGGAACCGCCCAGTCGCGGGCCGAGGACATGCAGGCCGCCATGGAACACCGCACTTCCATAGATCTCGCCTGTGGTGTGGTCATGGCTCAGAACCGCTGCTCGCAGGACGACGCCATGGCCATCCTGACCCGGGTATCCAGCAACCGGAACCAGAAGCTCCGGGAAGTCGCCGCGGACGTGCTCCGGAACCTCACCAGCGCCGAAGTCCGGACCCACTTCGACGCCTAAGTCAGGGAGGACCCCGGCGGATGCCTAGGATGAAGGGGATGACCACCACACGCCTCGCCCCCTTCAGCCTCCGCAGCATCGCCGTTCCCGCGTTCGGACCGGCCCTCATGTTCAGCCTGGGCGAGGGCGCGATCCTTCCCGTGGTGGCCCTGTCCGCCCGCGATCTTGGCGCCTCCGTGCCGGGGGCTGCGCTGATTGTCACGCTGATTGGCCTCGGGTCCTGGTTCTTCAACCTGCCGGCGTCACTGATCACGCTGAAATTCGGGGAACGCTGGACGATCGTGGGGGCCGCGACCGCCAGCGCTGTCGCACTCGCCGCGGCAGCGGTCGCTCCGCTGTTTCCGGGTGGCCTCTGGGTGCTGGCGGCGGCGATGGTGGTGGTCGGCATGGCCGCGAGCGTCTTCAGCCTGGCGCGGCAGAAATACCTGACCGAGGCTGTGCCGGTCATGGTCCGGGCGCGGGCCCTGTCCACGCTCGGCGGCGTCAACAGGATCGGCATCTTCATCGGCCCCTTTATCGGCGCCGCCGTCATGCAGTTTGCCGGGATCAGCGGGGCCTACTGGGCCGGCGTCGTGGCCATGGCCGCGGCGGCGGCAGTGTCCGTCACCATCCCCGACCTCGAGGCGAAGCCGCTTCCGGCCGACGGCGTCCCGGCGAAACAGCCCACTATGCGCAGCATCGCGGTGTCCCACGCCGGCGTCTTCCTGAGCGTCGGGGCCGGGGTTCTGCTGCTGAGCGCGTTGCGTGCCTCGCGCCAGGTGGTCATCCCGCTGTGGGCCGATCACCTGGGCCTGGACCCCACCGAGGCCTCCCTGATCTACGGGATCTCCGGGGCGATCGACATGCTGGTCTTCTATCCGGCCGGAAAGCTGATGGACCGCAAGGGCCGGCAATGGGTGGCCGTCCCGTCCACGCTCATCATGGGCACTGCCATGCTGCTGATCCCGCTCAGCACGGGATTCGTCTCGCTCATGCTGGCCGCGCTCCTGATCGGCTTCGGCAACGGCATCAGCTCTGGCCTGAACATGACGCTCGGGGCCGATTTCTCGCCGGACAACGGCCGCGGCCAGTTCCTGGGCATCTGGCGCTTCATGGCCGACGCCGGCGCCACCGGCGGTCCCGTGCTGCTCTCAGCCGTCACAGCCGTCGCGGCCCTGGGGGCCGGCGTGGCTGCGACCGGTGTGATCGGCTTCGCCGCCGCCGCGGTGTTCGCCGTGACCATTCCGCGCCTTAAACACCGCCGGAACTACTGACCGCCTGAGCTACTGACCTGCCCGGCGGCCAGGCCGAACAACCACACGCCGGTCACGGTGGCGAGGTAGCCAGCAATGATGATCAGCGACGTTCCGGCCCAGAAGTAACTGATGGTGCTGATCTGCCCGCTCGGGCCGATGCTCAGCAAGGCATAGGCCGCCACCCCTGCCGCGGCAAGGCCTGTGAGAACCGGAAGCAGTACCCACACCCTGGCCGAGGCCCAGTGACCGCCGTAGCCGTCCCAGACGTTCCAGCGCGGGCCCCGGCGGATGATCAGCCAGCCAGCCGGGATCATGAAGGCGCCCACCAGCAGGAAGGCCGCTACGACGTCGGCGGGCCTGTGCCACTGGTTGATCAGGGTAGACACGCCCGTGGCGACCGCGAAGGTGCCGCCCAGATAGCCGGCCAGCGGCCGCCAGCGCGGCGAGACCAGCAGGAACACGGCGGCGGCGGCCGAGGCTGCCAGCGTGGTGTGGCCCGAGGGCAGCGAATTCAGCTCCAGCGTCTCGACGCCGCGGTATGGCCGGACCGGGAGCAGGTCCTTCAGGATTTGCGTTGCCACATTGGCGCCCACGCAAGCAGCAATCGCGATCCCGGCCGCAGACCAGCGGCGCCGAAGGATGGTGACGAAGACCACCACGATTGACGCAATCACCACAGAGAGCGCCGGCAGCCAGTCCAAGAGTTTCGTGGCGGCCTTGCCTACGGTACCGCTGAGCTCAACGGCTTCGACGAGGGCCGATTCGTCAATGAACTGTCCGGTGGTGGTGCGGACAAAGAAGAAGTAGGTGGCGGCCAGCCCGGCGACGCAGGCAACCGTGGCCAGCACGAACAAGGCAGCCGTGGCCTTGCCGGGGGGCCGCTGGGCCTGCGGATCCGATGTTCGGCGGGCTCGAGGTCGGCGCTCCGGAGGTTCGGGCGGCCGGGCGGTGAGCAGCTGCGTTTCCGCGAGCTCTGTTTCCGGGAGCGGTGTTATCTGGACTCGGGCAGACGGGTCCCAAGGGGTGCGTTCCTGCCGAAAAGTCATGCCATTAAGAGTCCCACAGAACCCTGCGCGCCAGCTGGAGGTCCGGCGCGCGCCGAGTGTAGCGCCCGCCAATAATCGAGTACTCGCTACTCGTGTCCCGCCGGACCGGGACTCGTAGAGTCGTTTGTGCCGGCGCGGATTGTCCCCCGGCACTACGCTCCTTGAGCGGGGCCGGCGGAGACGAGTTTCCTGGACCAGGGACTCACCCCCAGTCATCGCCGGCCCATCAAGGACCTCATCAGCCTCCCTGCGCTGCGTCCCCAGCGCTCATGTCCCCAGCACTCGTGTCCCCGGTGCGGCGCCCCCGTGCGGCATCGCAGGGGACTCATACCAGTACAGTGGCACCATGCCTGCCCTCCCCAAGGACCCCCCGGCACCTCCCGCCGAACCCCTGCCCGGCCTTGACGAGCTCCTGGCCGGGGCCCATGTTGTGAGCCTGCCGATGCGCGTGAAGTTCCGGGGCATCCTGCAGCGCGAGGCCCTGCTGCTCCGCGGCCCGTTGGGCTGGGGGGAATTCGCTCCCTTCCCCGAGTACGACGACGCCGAGGCCTCCCGCTGGCTTGCGGCCGCGATCGAGGCAGGCTGGGCCGGGTTCCCGGCGCCCGTGCGGGAAAGCATCCCGGTCAACGCCACTGTCCCTGCCGTACCGGCCCGCCAGGTGCCCGAGATCCTGGCTCGCTTTGGCCGCGTGGACGCAGTCAAAGTCAAGGTCGCAGAACGCGGCCAGAGCCTCGCCGATGACGCCGCCCGGGTGGCGGCCGTCCGGGAGGCGCTGCCGGACGCCGCGATCCGAGTGGACGCGAACGGCGGCTGGAACGTGCCGGAGGCCGTCACGGCACTCAGGCGGCTCGCCGCCGTCGGGCTCGAATATGCCGAGCAGCCGGTGCCGGAGATCGCGGGCCTGGCCGAGGTCCGGCGGCAGCTCCGGGCCGCCGGCGTCCCCCTGCTGATTGCGGCGGATGAGAGCGTGCGCAAGGAAGAGGACCCCCTCAAAGTGGCACGCGCCGGCGCCGCGGACCTGATCGTGGTCAAGGTCGCCCCGCTCGGGGGAGTGCGGCGCGCCCTGCAGATCGTGGCGCAGGCGGGGCTGCCCGCCGTCGTGAGTTCGGCGTTGGACACCTCGGTGGGCATCCGGGCCGGCCTGGCACTGGCCGCCGCCCTGCCCGAGCTGCCGTACGCCTGCGGCCTGGGGACAGTCTCCCTGCTCGCCGCCGATGTCACGCAGGATTCCCTGGTTCCCGACGACGGCGCGATCACCCTCCGCGATGTCCTCCCGGCGCCGGAACTGCTGGACGCACACGCCGCGGCACCGGAACGCCGGGACTGGTGGCTGGACCGGCTGCGGCGCGTGCACGCGGTGCTGGCCGCATCGACTGCTCCGTAACGGCCCCTCAGGACCCTGAAAACGGCGTTTACGGAGCAACCGACGGGTTCGGCGGGCACGCCGAGCATTCACCGCAGCTTCATCTGGGAGACGCCTCTCGGTAGCCAGCGGCTGGAAGGGTGGGCGCGACCGCAACTCACCCCATGGAAGGTCTCTCCATGTCTGTCTCCTCCGGACGCACATTCTCCCTGCTCCCCATGCTTGGCCACACCAAAGGCAAGCGAAGCCCCGTCACCTGCGCGCTGAAGTGCGACAACGCCTGCTCCGGCGAGGTCTGCAACACCAGCACCAACAGCTACTTCCGCGACATCGCCTCCGCCACGATGTCCCGCCGCGCCGCCCTGGGCTTCGGCGCTGCCGGCGCACTCGCCGTCGCCTTCGGCAACGCTGTGACGTCCGCCGGACCCGCTGCCGCCGACGGCGGCCCGGGCCTCGCCGCCGCCGCCAAGGAGGGGTTTGGAAAATCCAAGCTCCAGTTCACCGCCATCGCCCCGGTGGACGCCGCGGTAGACCAGCTCACCGTCCCGACCGGGTTCACCTGGCAGCCGGTCATCCGCTGGGGCGACCCGCTCTTCAAGGACTCGCCGGCCTTCGACCTCGATCGGCAGAGCGCGGCGGCGCAGGCCCGCCAGTTCGGCTACAACAACGACTACACGGACATCCTGCCAGTCGACGGCTCCAAGGACCGCCGGGCCGTGCTCTTCACCAACCACGAATACACCAACGAGTCCATCATGCTGCCGGCCGGATTCGACGCCGCCGAAGCCCGCGCGATCGGCCGCGCCGCCCACGGCCTCACGGTGGTCGAGTTGGAGCGCAAGAACAAGAACAGGCCCTGGAACTACGTCCGGGGCGCCGGCCTGAACCGCCGCTTCCTGACCGACACCACCTACGAGCTCGACGGCCCGGCTGCCGGATCCGCGCTTCTGAAGACCGCAGCCGATCCTTCCGGCCGGTCCATCCAGGGCACGCTGGGCAACTGCTCCGGCGGCACCACGCCATGGGGCACCATCCTGTCCGGCGAGGAAAACTTCAACGGCTATTTCGCCACGCCTGGAACCTCTGACGCGGACAAACGCTACGGCCTGACCAGCAAGCCCACCGCCCGCCAGTGGGAACTGGATGACCCGCGCTTCGACACCCGCAACCCCGGCTACCAGTACGAGGCCAACCGCTTCGGCTGGATCGTGGAAGTGGACCCGTTCGATCCCTCCTCCACGCCCCGCAAGCACTCCGCAATGGGCCGCTTCAAGCATGAAGGCGCCAACGTGATCGTTGCCAAGTCCGGCCACGTGGTGGCCTACATGGGCGACGATGAGCGCTTCGACTACCTGTACAAGTTCGTCTCGGCCGGCACATACCGGCCCGGGAAAACGGCGGAGGACCGCAGGAACAACCTCACCCTGCTCTCCGAGGGCGACCTGTATGTCGCCAAGTTCACAGGCAATTCGCCGGCCGACTTCGACGGCACAGGCAAGCTTCCGGCCGACGGAGCGTTCGACGGATCAGGTGTTTGGCTGCCCCTCGTGGTGGGCGGACAGTCCAAGGTGGCCGGGATGTCCGTGGAAGAGGTGCTCGTGTACACCCGCCTCGCCGCCGACAAAGTGGGCCCCACCAAGATGGACCGCTGCGAAGACGTCCAGCCCAGCCTGCACACCGGCAAGGTCTACGTCGTCTGCACGAACAACGCGGACCGCGGCAAGCCCGGCAAGGAAGGCGCCACCGAGGTCAACCCCCGCACCCTCAACAGGGACGGCCACATCGTCGAAATCACCGAGACCGGGGACCAGACTTCAACCACGTTTGGCTGGAACCTGCTGATGGTCTGCGGCGACCCGGCCAAGAACTCCACCACCTACTTCGCCGGCTTCCCCGCCAGCCAGGTCTCACCCATCTCCTGCCCGGACAACGTGGCCTTCGATTCCGTGGGCAACCTGTGGATCTCCACCGACGGCGCGCCCTCCAGCATCGGCTACGCCGACGGGCTCTTCAAGGTGACCCTGGACGGTGCCGAACGAGGCAAGGTGGAGCAGTTCCTGGCCGTCCCGCGCGACGCCGAGACCTGCGGCCCGGTCATCCACGACGACGAACGCACCGTATTCGTTGCCGTTCAGCACCCGGGCGAGGAAGGGACCTTCGCCGAGCAGCACTCCTACTTCCCGGACTACGTTGCCGCCGGCGCGACGCCGAAGCCCGGCCAGGTGCGTGCCCCGCGCCCGTCCGTGGTCCAGGTGTTCCGCACCGACGTCTAGCCTGCCGGAACGGCAAAACAACAGAACGGCAAACAACGGCACTTCAAAACAACAGAACGGCAAACAACGGCACGGCAACGCGGGATCAGATCGCACCCATTCTGGGCCCTGGATGGGCGCGATCTGACCCGCCTTTCTTCGGGCAGTGGGAGGGAAGAAACCCGGGCAGGCCCGAACTGATAATTTGGGACTGTGAATAATCCGGCCGAATTGGTTGTCCCCAGAGTCCAGGCTGCAATTGCCACCGCGTTCGGCGAAGAGTTCCGGCACACGGACCCGGTGGTCAGGCCCTCCCAGTTCGCCGACATCCAGATCAACGCCGCCATGGCCCTGGCGAAGAAAGCCGGTCTGCCGCCGCGGGACGCCGCCGCCAAGATCGTGGACGCCCTGAACCTGGACGGCATCTGCACCAGCGTGGAAATTTCCGGGCCTGGCTTCATCAATCTGAGCTTTGACGGCACCTGGATCGAGGAACTGCTCAATGCAGAGTCGGTCCAGGCCGCGTCCAAGGCCACTGCGGTGACGCCGGCCGCGACACCGCAGCGCGTCGTCGTCGACTACTCCTCCCCGAACGTCGCCAAGGAAATGCACGTCGGCCACCTGCGCACCACCGTGGTGGGGGACAGCCTGGTCAAGGTGCTCGAAGCCCTCGGCGACACCGTGATCCGGCAGAACCACATCGGCGACTGGGGCACCCCGTTCGGCATGCTGATCGAACACTGGCTGGAGATCGGTGAGGACTCCCCGGACGCGGCGCTGCTGGTGGAGGACCCCAGCGCGTTCTACCAGGCCGCCCGGGCCAAGTTCGATGCCTCCGCCACCGACGAGGACGGCTTCGCCACGCGCGCCCGGCTCCGCGTCGTGGCACTGCAGAGCGGCGACGCCGAGACTTTCGCCGTGTGGCAGCGGCTCGTCGCGCAGTCCAAGCGCTACTTCAACGCCATCTACTCCGCGCTGGGCATCAGCCTCACCGATGACCACATCGCCGGCGAAAGCTCTTACGACGCGCATCTGGCACAGCTGTGCCAGGAACTGGAGGAACGCGGCCTGGCCCGGATCAGCGACGGCGCCCTGTGCACCTTTCCCGCAGGCTTTACCGGCCGCGACGGGGAGCCGCTGCCGCTGATCATCCGCAAGTCCGACGGCGGCTACGGCTACGGCACCACGGACCTCGCCACCATCCGCTACCGGGTCCGCGACCTGGCGGCCAACCGGATCCTCTACGTCGTGGGCGCCCCGCAGAACGTCCACCTGCGCATGGTCATGGCCACCGCCCGCGACGCCGGCTGGATGCCGGACACGGTCCAGGCCGTGCATGTGCAGATCGGCAACGTGCTCGGCGAGGACGGGAAGATCCTCAAGTCCCGCTCCGGTGCCCCGGTGAAGCTCATGGCCCTGCTCGAGGAGGCCGTGGACCGTGCCCGTGCCGTCATTGACGCGAGCCGGCCCGAGCTCAGCGAGGACGAGCGCGCCGTGACCGCCCGCCAGGTGGGCATCGGCGCCGTCAAGTACGCCGACCTCTCCACCGGACACGACACCGAGTACGTCTTCGACTTCGACCGCATGCTCGCCCTTAGCGGCAACACCGGACCTTACGTGCAGTACGCCGCCGCACGGATCCGCTCCATCCTGCGCAAAGCCGGCGTGCTGGAGCAGGTCACCGGCGGCGACAGCGGCGGCGACACCGGCGGCGACGGCGGCACGCCGGCCGGCACCCAAGCAACTGGCATCGCGGCAGCCGGGGAGGGCGGGCCCGCCACGGCGATCGCCGTCGTCGAACCGGCAGAACGCGCGCTGGCTTTGCACCTGCTGGAGTTCGACGCGACGCTGAACAAGGTCCGGGACGCGCTGGAGCCGCACCGGCTCTGCGGCTACCTCTTCGAGCTCGCGCAGCTGTTCACCACCTTCTACGACCAGTGCCCGGTGCTCAAGGCCGAGGAATCTGTCCGGGATTCGCGGCTGGCCCTGTGCGCGCTGACGCTGCGCCGCCTCTCTGGCGGCCTGGAACTGCTGGGCATCGAAACGCCGGAGAACATGTGAATCCGGCGGATTCCGCGGCCGCCTCGTCCACCTCGGGCGGCCTGACCGCGGTGGAGGCGGCGCGCATCGCCGTCGACACTTTGCTCGCCGCCGGTGTACGCCAGGTGGTGGTGTCCCCGGGTTCGCGCTCGGCGCCCATGGCCTACGCCTTGGCCGAGGCCGAAGCCGCCGGACGCGTGGAGCTGCTGGTCCGGATCGATGAGCGGACGGCCGGCTTCACGGCCCTCGGCCTTGCCTTGTCCGCCGGTGCCCCCGCCGCCGTCCTCACCACGTCCGGGACCGCCGTCGGCAACCTCCTCCCGGCCGTCATGGAGGCCAACCACGCCGCGGTGCCGCTCGTGGTCATTTCCGCCGACCGGCCCGAGGAACTGCGGGGGACCGGTGCGAACCAGACCACCGTGCAGCTGGACCTCTTTGGCGAGCACGTCCGCTTCGCCGTCGACGTGCCCGCGGGCAGCGATCCCCAGCGCGCCGTGGACACCGCCCTCAGCGCCGCCACCGGAGCCTTCGAGGACGCCCCTCCCGGGCCGGTGCAGCTGAACCTTGCCTTCCGCGACCCGCTGGTCCCCGCTGTCGGCGACGGGCTGCCCGCGGCCGGACGCGGGCTGTACCGGGCCGCCCGGAGCCCTCTGGCGCTGGACTTTCCGGCCGCCTCAACGGCACTGCCGGAGCGGCGCACCGTGGTGCTGGCGGGGCACGACGCCGGTCCGGTCGCCGAGGCCTTCGCCCGCGCGCACGGCCTGCCGCTGCTGGCAGAGCCGTCCTCCAATGCTCGCTTCGGCCCCAACGCCGTGGGGCCCTACCGGCTGCTGATCGACCACTTCGGCGCGGACTCGGCCCAGCCGATCGAACGGGTGGTGCTCTTCGGCCGGACGACGCTCTCCCGGCCGGTGAGTGCGCTGCTGGAGCGGGCCGATGTCCCCTCGGCCCTTTACCAGCCCGTTCCGGTGGCCTGGTATGAACCGGGCCGCCGCACCGAACTGCCGCTGGAATCCCTGGCGGACCTGGCGGAATTCGCCGGCCGCGGGGCAGCCGCGTGGCTCGATGCCTGGCTGCTGGCAGGAGCCGCCGCGCAGCACGCCGTGGACCTGATCCTCGCCGCATCCCCTGCCGCGACCGGCCCGTCGGTCGGCGCCGAGGTCTGGAAGCACGCCCGCGGGCAGCTGGTCCTGGGCTCCTCGAACGGGATCCGCGACGTCGACCTCGCCGGGTCGCCGCCCGCGGAACCACAGGCCATCATGTTCGCCAACCGGGGCCTGGCCGGGATCGATGGCACCACGTCCACCGCCACGGGGATCGCGCTGGGCGGGGGCCAGGAAACCACCGTGCTCATGGGGGACGTGACGTTCCTGCACGACGCCGGGGGACTCCTGCTCGGCGCCGGGGAGGCCGAACCACAGCTGCGGATCGTGGTGCTCAACGACGCCGGCGGTGCCATCTTCGGGCTCTTGGAGCACGGCGCAGTCGCCGCGGCGGGGCGCTACGGCAACGCCGTCGAACGCCTCTTCGCCACCCCCCAGCGGGTGGACCTCGCCGCGCTGGCCGCGGCCTACGGCGTCGCGCACCGCCAGGTCGGCACGACGGCGGAACTCGCAGAGGCGCTGACCGGCCCGCTGCAGGGCCGCAGCATCATCGAAGTGCGCACGGACCGGCACCGGCTGGGGGAGTTGCACCGCGCCATCCGGGCTGCGGTGGCCACCGCCGTGGAAGGCCTCCCGCAGACGTAGCCGCTTGCTACGGGCGCCCTGCGCCGGGCGCCGACGACGCGTTCCGTGCCCGGCGCTGCGCAAAATACCAACCGACACCCGAATACCCGCCACGTCAGGTAGCTTGCGCGTCGCAGGCCGGGATGTGCGTCCCCGGCGGGAATCTGCGTCGGGGGACGGAATGTGCGTCGCACGCGGAGACGCGCTCCGTGCCCGGCGCTGTGCAATCTGCCCGGCGCTGCGCAAAATACCAACCGACACCCGAATACCCGCCACGTCAGGTGATTTGCGCGTCGCACGCCGGAATCTGCGTCGCCGGCGGGAATCTGCGTCGCGAGCGGAGACGCGCTTCGTGCCCGGCGCTGCGCTCCGCGCCAAGGGCTGCGCTTCGTGCCCGGCGCTGTGCAATCTGCCCGGGGCTGCGCAAAATACCAACCGACACCCGAATACCCGCCACGTCAGGTAGCTTGCGCGTCGCAGGCCGGGGTGCGCATCGCCGGTCGGAATCTGCGTCGTCGGACGGAATGCGCGGCGGGTTGTCCACACACGGGCAGCCGGCCATGGCGCCGCGGCTCCCGTGCTGCGATCTTCGTTCCATGAGCGAATTACCGAGACTGATCCTGGCCCGCGAGCACATCCAGCAGGGGCTCACGCCGAAAGAGCTAGTCAAACGCTGCCGGGCAGGCGGGCTCGTTCGCGTGCGCCACGGCGTCTACGTCGACGGGGAGGCATGGAGGGCGCTGCAGCCTTGGGAACAGTACCGGATCCGAGTTAGCGCCGCGGCAGAGACGTTCACGGCCCGGACGGTTTTTGCCAGGCACTCTGCAGCGTCCGTGTGGGGAGTTCCAACCATTGGCCAGCGTCATCCGGTCCATGCGCTGACGCTTCAGAGCCGCGGCGGACGCTCGCGTGCGGGAGTGCGGCGACACTACGCAGACCCGGACGGTCTCAAGGTGTTCCGGCGCGAAGGTCTCCTGGTCACGGGGAGGGTCCGTACGGTGCTGGATCTGGCTGCCTTCACGCCGTTTGCTCAAGCCATTGTTCCTTTGGACCACGTGCTTAAGCCGGACGCCGCGCATGGGTTGCCCGCGCTCTCCAAGGAAATACTGCTGGCGGGTGTTGACGGCAATTACGCCGCTGCGGCTGCGCGGCGGATCAGAACTGCCGTGGAGTTCGCGGATCCGCGGTCCGGGTCCCCGGGGGAGTCCTACAGCCGCGGACTCATGTGCGTAGCCGGATTCCAGCCGCCGGAACTTCAGCACGAAATCCGGGACGGCTCCGGTCTGGTGGGCTATGCGGACTACTACTGGAAGAATGCACGGTTGGTTGGCGAGTTCGATGGCGTCGAGAAGTATCTGAAACCCGAATACCTTCAGGGCAGGACGGCATCGCAGGCCGTCGTGGACGAGAAAGAGCGCGAAGACCGGATCCGGGCCGCGGGGCTCCGGGTAGTGCGGTGGGTCTGGGCGGACCTCATGGAGCCGGCCCGGCTGGAACAGAAGCTGGCCGCGTTCGGTGTCCCACGCCGTCGAGCCCGTTCCGCAGCGTGGCCATGACACGCAACCCATCCCGCGACGCGCAAATGCCCTGTCGCCACCGGAATAGCGGTGGCGACAGGGCATTTGCGCATCGACAGGAAACGTCCGCGTCGCGTTACAGCACCCGGCTCAGGAACTCCTTGGTGCGGGGGTGCTGCGGGTTGGCCAGGACCTCGCGCGGGTCGCCGGACTCCACTACGACGCCGCCGTCCATGAACGTCAGGCGGTCACCGACCTCGCGGGCGAAGCCGATCTCGTGGGTCACCACGATCATGGTCATGCCGGACTTGGCGAGGTCCTTCATCACGTTCAGGACATCGCCCACGAGTTCCGGGTCGAGCGCGGACGTGGGCTCATCGAACAGCATGAGCTCGGGATCCATGGCCAGCGCCCGGGCAATCGCAACGCGCTGCTGCTGGCCGCCGGAGAGCTGGGATGGGTAGTGGCCGGCACGGTCGCCGAGCCCGACGCGGTCCAGCAGCTCCAGGGCCCGCTTCCGCGCCACTGCCTTCGACTGGCCCTTGACCTGGACCGGGGCTTCCATGATGTTCTGCATCGCAGTCTTGTGCGGGAAGAGGTTGAAGCGCTGGAACACCATGCCGATCTCGCGCCGCTGGGCCGCGATTTCCTTGGTCTTCAGGTCATGGAGCCGGCCCTTGACCTCGCGGTAGCCGATCAGCTCTCCGCCCACGGAAATGCGTCCCGCGCTGATGGTCTCGAGCAGGTTCACGCAGCGGAGCATGGTGGACTTTCCGGAACCGGACGGGCCGATCACCACCGACACCTCGCCCTGGTTGACGGTCAGGTCGATCCCGCGCAGCACGTGGTGGTGGCCGTAGTACTTGTGAAGGCCCTCGATCTGTACCAGCGGTTTCTCAGTGGTGATCGTCATTTCGCCTCCTCCTCGGGGAAGTCCATCTTCAAGTCCGGCTCGGCCTCGGCGCTGGGGGCCCCTGCCGCGGAGGCCTTGGCTGCCGCGGGGTTGATCGCGGCCGGAACCCGGTTGTCCACGCCCTTGCCGTAGTGCGCCTCAATGAAGTGCTGGCCCACCATCAGCAGGCTGGTGACCAGCAGGTACCAGAATGCGGCGACAATCAGGAGCGGAATCGGAAGGTAAATGCGGTTTGCCAGGGCGTTGGTGGCAAAGGTCAGGTCCAGCGTGAACGGCACGGCCAGGACCAGGGAGGTGGTCTTCAGCATGCCGATGGTCTCGTTGCCGGTAGGCGGAACGATGACGCGCATCGCCTGCGGCAGGATGATCCGCCGCATGATCTTGCCCTTCGTCATACCGAGTGCCTCGGCAGCCTCATGCTGGCCCTTGTCGACGGACTTCAGGCCCGCCCGGAAGATCTCGGCGAGATACGCGGACTCATTGAGCCCCAGGCCAAGGATGGCCGGGATCAGGCCGTGGGTGGGATCCGAGGTCACCCAGGTAATGGCTGCAGGACCAAACGGGATCCCGAGGACGATGGTCGGATAGAGAACAGTGGCCAGTCCCCAGAAGAGCAGCTGGGTGTACACCGGGGTGCCGCGGAAGAACCAGACCCACGTCCAGCTGGACCAGCGGAACACAGGGTTGTCGGACTGTCGCATGAAGGCCAGAAGGATGGCCAGGACGATCGCCAAGACCATGGAGGCAAACGTCAGGAACAGGGTCCACATGACGCCCTGGACCACTTTGGTGTCCAAGATGTAGGTGCCCACGACATCCCAGCGGAAGTTAGGGTTCGTGAACAGGCTCTGCAGGAAGGCGACAAGGACGCCGACGATGATGATGGCGCTGATCCAGCGGCCGGGGTGCCGCACCGGTACTGCGTTGTTCAGTACCGGTGCGGCGTGAGCGTCCTGATGGCTGTCCATCGGTGTCCCTGCCGTAGGTGGGGTTGTGGGAAGGCTCAAGACGAGACCGCCGGGTTGACCTCGGACGTGGTGATGGCACCGTCAGCGGCACCCCAGCCTTCCAGGATCTTCTTGTAGGAGCCGTCTTCCATCAGTTTGGTGACGGTCTTCTGGATGACGTCCGCCAGGGCCTTGTCGGACTTGGCGACGGCGATGCCCTGGGGTGCGGCGTCGTAGACCTCGCCGAGCTTTTCAAGCTGACCGCCGGTCTGAGTCAGCGCGTAGCCGATGATGGGGGAGTCGGCCGCCATCGCATCGATGCTGCCGTTGACGAGGCGGGTGGTGATGTCCGTCTGGGTCTTGAGCGTCACGATGTTGATGGGCTGTTTGCCCTCGGCCAGGCACTTCTTGTTGCGGCCGGAGAGGTCCGGATCCTCCTGGATGGTGCCGGTCTGCACGCCGACGGACTTGCCGCACAGGTCATCAAGGGAGACCTTCTTCGGGTTGCCCTTCTGGACTGCCCAGCCGGTGCCGGCCTTATAGTAGCTGACCATGTTCACCGCGGCGAGCCGCTCCGGGTTGATGGTGAAGGAGGAGATCCCGAGGTCGTATTTCGGGCCTAGGGCCGGAAGAATGCCGGTGAATTCGGCAGTCTGGACCTGGACCTTCAGGCCCAGCGCGGCGCCGATCGCCTTGGCGATGTCGACGTCGTAGCCCACGGCGGTCTGGCCGTCGGTACCGAGGAATTCCGCGGGTGCGTAGGAGGTATCCGAACCCACGGTCAGCGTGCCTTTAGTCTTGATCGCCTCGGGCAGCATGGCCGCCAGCGCATCGTCCTTCTGTACTGTGCTGGGGTCAAAGCTGGCCGCCGCGCTGCCGGAAGGGGTGGCTGCGCCGCCGGTCCCGGTCTCGGAGGCGTTCGTGCAGGCCGTGAGGGCCAATGCGCTCACGGCGAGCACCGTGGCGGCCTTGAGTGCGGGGTTGCTCAGGAGCGAACGGGAGATCTGCATTTTCTTACCTTTTGTTGCAGGAGGGATGCGTATTCAAGTCGATTTATAGTGTATCGCCGACAAAGAGATGTACGTCACAGAAAACTTAGTTTCACTATTGGATAACTAAACCAGACCCGAATGCAATATCTCCAATGCCCGATCTGTCTGTAATCCCGGATTCCTGCCGATTCGCGTCCCCGCGGCGTCGCCAACCCGGCGCCCGCAGGCGTCGCCAACCCGGCGCCCGCAGGCGTCGCCAACCCGGCGCCAACCCGGCGGCGCGCCGCCCCGCCGGCCACCCCGCACGCTAGCTGTTGATGCCGAGCGACTCCAGCATGGGGCGGAACTTCGCCCACGTCTCGGCGAGCTCGGTCTCGGGGACGGACCCGTCCACCACGCCGCAGCCGGCGTAGAGCCGGACCGTCTGCGGAGATTCGATGACGGCGCCGCGCAGTGCGATGCCCCACTCGCCGTTGCCGGCCGCGTCGAGCCAGCCGACCGGGCCGGCGTACGGGCCGCGGTCCAGATGCTCCAGCTTGCGGATCAGTGCCCCGGCCACGGTGGTGGGGGTGCCGCAGACGGCGGCGGTGGGATGCAGAGCGTTGATCAGGGCCAGGCAGGTGGGGACGTGGCCCTCCACCTCGGCGAGCTCGGCCTTCACATCCGAGGCCAGGTGCCACACGTTGGGCAGTTCCAGGATGAACGGCTCGCTATGCGCGTTCATGGCCTCGGAAAACGGGGCAAGCTGCGTGGTGAGGGACTGGATCGCAATGTCGTGTTCGTGCCGCTGCTTCTCGGAGCCGGCGAGGACGCGTTCGGCGAATTCCAGCGGGGAGCCGTCCATGCCGTCCGCGTCACGGCGGTCCAGCGTGCCGGCCAGGACGCGGGCCTGCGCGGTGCGGCCCTCCACCTGGATCAGCATTTCCGGCGTGGCGCCCACCAGCCCGTCCACCCCGTACGTCCAGCATTCGCGGTACCGGGCCGACAGCTCGCGGAGCACCTGGGCGGCATTGACGCCGGTGGGGACGGTGGCCACGACGTCGCGGGCCAGCACCAGCTTCTCCAGGGCCCCGGTCCGGATCTCCTCGACGCCCGCGGCAACCGCGGCCATCCAGTCTTCCTCGCTGAGCGAGCCGGTGTGCAGAGTTGCCCCTGCAGCCAACGGCAAAGGACGGACGACGACGGCGCCACCGGCCTGTGCGGTCCCCGCCACCGGATCGTCCATCACGGCGCGGTCCGTATCGGCGCTGGCGCTGCCAAGCCAGCGGTCCAGCGCGGCGCGGGCGCCCGCCTCGGTGAGTTCGCCGTCGTCGAGCGTGAGCTGGGTCAGCCAAGCCTGGCCGTCGCGGAGTCCCACGACGATTTCGGGAACCAGCAGCCGGGACTCGTGCGCGGAGACTTTGGAGAAGGCGAAGGAGCCAAAGGCCACCGGACCGGTGCCGGGGCAGTCCACCGCGTCCTCGATGTCCGCCTCCAGAACCAGATGGCGCCACCAGATGTCCGCCTCCAGGAACCGCTCGGGGCCCGTGGCGGTGAACCGGGCGATCTCGCCGAAGCCCACGAGCCCGGCCTCGCGGCGGGTCCAGCAGAGGACATCGTCCCGGACCAGAAACGACGGCAGGCCCCCGGGGAAAGTTTCGGCATCGAGGGGGACTGTCAAGGTGCGGAACGTGCTCGTCATGATGGCACAACACTAGCCCGTGATCGCCCGTGCCGTGGATAAACAGGGTCCGGCCGCGGCTGAACGAGGCCGAAGCAGCCGTTCCCGCAGGTGAAAGCCGCGTTGATTGGCACCCCGTTCGTGGGGGAGCCGATCATTTGAGACAATGGCAGGGTGAACCGAGCATCCTTGGATAAGCGTCCGGACGAAGTAGCCACGATGTTTGACGACGTCGCCCCCAAATACGACGTCGTCAACGATGTCTTGTCCATGGGGCAGACGCGGCGTTGGCGCAAGGTGGTGGTGGAAGCCGTGGGCGTATCGCCCGGCCAGCGCGTCCTGGACCTCGCCGCCGGCACCGGTACTTCCAGCGAGCCGTATGCCGACGCAGGCATCAACGTCATCGCCTGTGATTTCTCCCTCGGCATGCTCAAGGTGGGCAAGCGCCGCCGCCCGGACATTGACTTCATCGCCGGGGATGCCACCCGGCTGCCGTTCGCTGACGACACCTTTGATGCCAGCACGATCTCCTTCGGCCTGCGCAACGTCAACGAGCCGAAGAAGGCCTTGGCCGAGATGCTCCGGGTCACCAAGCCCGGCGGCCGGCTGGTTATCGCGGAATTCTCCCAGCCCGTGGTTCCGCTGTGGCGCACCATGTACACCGAATACCTCATGCGGGCCCTGCCGGCCATCGCCGTCAAGGTCTCCTCCAACCCCGACGCCTACGTCTACCTCGCCGAGTCCATCCGTGCCTGGCCGGACCAGGACCACCTCGCGGCCTGGTTGCAGGAGGCTGGCTGGGAATCCGTCACCTACCGCAACCTCAGTGGCGGCATTGTGGCTGTGCACCGGGCCCAGAAACCGCTGGCCGGCCCCTCAACTGGCCCCGCCGCGGGCGCAGCGGCAATGGCAGCCCACACCGGACCGGTGGCGAAGCTGCGTCGCAACATCGCCCGGCCCGGGCGTTAGCCGCTACGCGTCGTGAAAGTACTGATCGTCGGAGCGGGCCCGGCCGGATCCACCGCCGCCTTCTACCTTGCCAAAGCCGGCATTGACGTCACGGTGCTGGAGAAAACCAGCTTTCCCCGCGAGAAGGTCTGCGGCGACGGCCTGACTCCACGCGCAGTCCGCGAGATCCAGAAGCTGGGCCTTGCACATCCCGAATCCGACGGCTGGCGGCGGAACAAGGGCCTGCGCCTGATCGCCGGCGGCCGCACGATCGAACTGCCCTGGCCGGAGGTCGCCGACTTTCCGCAGTACGGGTTGATCCGGACCCGGCTCGGCTTCGACGAACAGCTGGCCCGCCACGCCCAGTCCGCGGGCGCCGTCGTGCATGAACGCCACAGCGTGACCGAGGCGCTGCACTCCGAGGACGGCCGGGTGACGGGTGTCCGTGCCGCCCTGCTGGACAACTCCGGGCGCAAGACCGGCGAAACGCGCGACTTCACCGCCGACGTCGTTCTCGCGGCGGACGGTAACTCGACGCGCACTGCCGTGTCGCTGGGCATCGGCAAGCGCGACGACCGTCCGCTCGGCGTGGCCGTGCGGACGTACTTCACCTCGCCGCGGCACGAGGACGACTGGATGGAAGGCTGGCTGGAGCTTCCCGGCCGCGACGGCAAACTCCTGCCTGGCTACGGCTGGGTCTTTGGCGTCGGCGACGGCACCTCCAACGTGGGCCTAGGCATCCTGAACTCCTCGAAGGACTTCGGCAAGCTGGACTACAAGCAGGTGCTGCGCGAATGGACCGCCGGCATGCCCGCCGACTGGGGCTTCACCCCGGATAACCAGGTGGGCGAGATCCGCGGCGCCGCGCTGCCCATGGGCTTCAACCGCACCCCGCACTACTCTCCCGGCCTGCTGCTGCTCGGCGACGCCGGCGGCATGGTCTCCCCGTTCAACGGCGAGGGCATCTCCTACGCCATGGAGTCCGCCCGCTTTGCGGCCGAATTCATCATCGACGGCGCCGCCCGGGCCGCGTCGGCAGGCTGGAGGTCGGGGGCGGAAGCTTCCACAGCTGCTGACGCGCACCTGGCCCGGTACGCCGACTACGTGCGGCAGCAGTGGGGCTCGCACTTCACGCTGGGCCGTGCGTTCGCCGCCCTGATCGGCAAGCCGGCGGTCATGAAACTGGCCCTGCGGACCGGCATGCCCGTCCCCGTGCTCATGCGTTTTGTGGTGCGGCTGCTGGCCAACCTGACCGATCCTGCCGCCAAGGGTTTCGAGGACCGCGTCATCCGGGTCCTGGAATCCCTGGTTCCAGCCACATCGAACCAGGCCGCACGCAATCAAGCCTCGTCCAACCAGGCCACGTCCAACCAGGCCGCACCCGCCACGGACAGTGTTCCGCACTCCGACACCAACTCCGCGGTTTCCGCAACAAAAGTTAGGGTTAACCCGTGACCAACTCTGCAGACCAAAGCTGGACGCACGCCGGACACGGCCTGCCGAGCTCTGAACCCGACCTCAACACCACCGCGATCGCCACCGGCCTCCAACTGCCGGCGGGCTTCGCGGCCATTGCGGGTGACCCCGAGCTGGGCCCCGCGATCACCACCAACCTGGCGCGCGTCGAGAAGAAGCTGCGCGAGGCCATTGCCAATTCCGATCCCCTGGCTGACGCAACGTCGCGTCACCTCGTGGAAGCCGGCGGCAAGCGCATCCGTCCGCTGTTGACCCTGCTGTGCGCCCACCTTGGCGATGCCTCCCTGCCCGCGGTGGTGCAGGCCGCCGTCGTCGTCGAACTGACGCACCTGGCCACCCTGTACCACGACGACGTCATGGACTCCGCGCCGTTCCGCCGTGGGGCGCCGACGGCCCACGAGGTCTGGGGCAACTCCGTCGCCGTCCTCACCGGCGACCTCATCTTTGCGCGCGCCTCCATCCTGGTTTCGGAGCTCGGCTCCCGTGCGCTTGGCATCCAGGCGCGCACCTTTGAGCGGCTGTGCCTGGGCCAGCTGCACGAGACCGTGGGGCCGCGTCCGGACGAGGACCCCCTGGCGCACTACCTGTCCGTCATCGCGGACAAAACGGGCTCCCTGGTCGCCGCGTCCGGCCAGCTTGGCGCAATCTTCTCCGGTGCCGACGAGTCCTACGAGCCCTTCCTGGTCGAATACGGCGAGAAGGTGGGCGTGGCCTTCCAACTTGCCGACGACGTCATCGACGTCACCGGGATCAAGGTCAAGTCAGGCAAGTCCCCGGGGACCGACCTGCGCGAAGGCATCCCCACCCTGCCGGTGCTGCTGCTGCGCAACGCCGCCCGGGACGGGGACCAGACCGCGGTCGAGCTGCTGACGCTGATCGACGGCGACCTCAGCTCGGACGAGGCCCTGGCCGCCGCCGTGGCCGGGCTCCGGGAGCACCCCGTCACCGCACAGTCCTGGGTGGTGGCGCGTGCCTGGGCCGATGAGGCCATCGCCGCCCTTGCCCCGCTGCCGGAAGGCGTCGTGAAGGCCTCGCTGACCAGCTTCGCCCACGCGGTGGTGGACCGCAGCAGTTAGCTGTCCGGCTTGGCGCTTAGCCGGCCTGCCGCTTAGCCTCCACCTGCCTGTCCCCGTCCGTTCCCTGCGACTGGGCGCGTCCGGGCTGCCGCTTTCTGGGCGTGTCCGGCTTACCGCGTGGCCGGCCTCCTGCTTAAACGGAATGGCCCCGGTTCCTCACAACGTTCGAGTCTTCCGTTGTGCCGAACCGGGGCCATTTCTCCGTTCGCATCAGATCCACCGGAGGCATTTGGTGAACCCAAGAAAGAGCATATGACAGGAATGTCATGGAGTCCAGACTTTTCTGTAAATTTATTGTCATAGGATTTCGATCAGATGCCGAACGTTGTCGCGCCGATTTTCCCCACCCTTTGCCGGGGCAGCGGCTGGACGCGCGGGCCGGTGGCGGGACACGCCGTCGGACGTCCTCAAAACCGCACAAAATCAGCGGTGCGAGTGGTGCGGACTTGTCCACATAGCCCACGTTGTGGGTGCCCGGGTTGTCATCCCACGAGTGTGCTTGTCCCATGGACCTCGCGAGTTACTTGGGATCCGTCGGCTCGGTTGCCCGCACGGCCACGTTGCTGCAGGCCGGTTTTACGCCGAACGGTATCCGCACTTCCGTGGCTGCAGGGGAAATTCGTCGCCTCCGCCATGGGGTGGTGGCGCTGCCGGGGGCGCGGGCGGACTTCGTGGCTGCCGTGCTCGCGAACGGCACGCTCACCTGCGCCTCCGCCGCGCCGTTCCACGGCATATGGCGCCTCCATGAGCCCGAACGGCTGCACCTGCTGTGCGCACACGGATCAGCCCCCGGAGCTGTCGTCCACCGCGCAAGCCTGGTCCCGCCGGATTTTCCGCAGCCCGTGGCCAGCCTGACGGACACCCTGCTCCATGCGCTGCGCTGCCTGCCCCCAGTGGATGCCGCAGTTATGGTGGAAAGCGCCCTGCTGCAGGGCCGCACCACGCTTGATTACCTCAGGCAGCGGCTGCCGGGAAACCGGAATGGGGCCGCCCGCGCAGTCCTGGACCTGGTCGAGGGCACCGCTGATTCGGCGATCGAGGTCGTTGCCAGACTGATCTTCAGGAGCCAGGGAATCTACACCCAGACGCAGGTGAACCTTCCGGGGATCGGCTGCGTGGACTTCCTGCTCGAAGGATTCCTGATCGTGGAGATCGATGGGAGCACCCATCTTGAGCGCACGCAGGTCAAGAAGGACCGGCGGCGGAACAACGCCAGCACCCTGGCCGGCTACGCCGTCCTCCGGTACGGGTATCACGACGTCGTCTACAACCCGCAGAAGATGATCGATGAGGGGTGGCAGGTGCTGCGCGGCCGTGTCATCCGCTGAAATTCCCCAGGTATGAACTTCCGACGCCGCAGATTACCGGCGGTTCCGCCGGACACTCCGGTGAGGGACGCCAAACATGGGGAGAATCGGCGGGGCCGGCCGCCGGGGGCGGGCGAGAAGGGAGGGCGTTGCGGGGGAGAACGCCGCAGGAGGAGGAGGCCGCGCCTAGTCTTCGTCCTCGTCGTTGAAGGCCCACTCGAACATGTCGAAGACAAACTCGGAGAATGTCCCCTCTTCGCTCTTCCACTGGCCGCGGGCATTGTTGCGGCGGTACACGATGGGATCCGGGATGCTGAGGTCCCCGATGCGGAAGCCCCAGGTGAACTGCTCTTCCTCGTCCTCGAGGAACATGAGGAAACCCTCGTCGTCGACTTCGAGCTCTTCGGGATCCCAGAAGTAGTGGTAGGCCTCCATGATGTCCTCGCAGCCGCCGACGGCCAGGTAGAACTCGCGCAGGACCAGTGGGACCTGGAACTGGTGTTCGGCCAGGGCGGCGTCGAGCTCGTCGGCCGGGAGGCCATCTTCTTCCTGCCATTCGTCTTCGAGATACTTCGGAACAAGCGCGCGGAATTTCTCGAGGAACATGTCAGTCATGGTCTTATCCTAGCTAATCCCTAGCGGTCGTTTTCCGCCGTGTCCAGGCCCAGCCGGTGCCACCCGCGCACCGCCAGCGGAACGTACCAGTGGCGCCGCCAGGCCGTGACCCGGAAGGCGAAGACGACCGCTGCGACAGCGCAGGCGCTCACCGCGGTGAAGGTCCCCGTGAGGGAAAGGACCACGGTGGACACTGCCCCGGCGAAGGCCGGCAGCGCGTACAGATCCTTGGGGTCGAACAGCTGCGGCACCTCGTTGGCGGTGATGTCCCGGAGCAGGCCGCCGCCCACCGCCGTCGTGACACCCAGCAGGACGGCAGCTACGGGATTCATCCCGGCGGCCAAGGCCTTCAGGGTGCCGGTGATGCAGAACAGGGCCAGCCCGCCGGCGTCGAACAGGATCAGCAGCGAAGTGAAGCGCTGGACGCTGGAGAACAGGAAATAGACCAGCACCGTGGCGAGCAGGGGAGGCGCCAGATACGCCGGGTTGGTGAACGCGGCGGGCGGGCCTGCGTTGATGATGATGTCGCGGATGACACCGCCGCCAAGGCTCACCACAGAGGCCAGGAGCAGCGAGCCGATGATGTCGAACTGCTTCCGCGCAGCGAGCAGCGAGCCGGAGACCGCGAAGAAGAAGACACCGGCGAGGTCAAGCCAGACCAGGACAACACTGAAGTAGAAGGTCATGAAGCGTCCCGGTCGATAACAAGGGGGCGGATAGGGCGGCTCCAAGGTTACGCTAACGGCTATGAATAGCCCCATCCTGATCGCCTGCGCCCACGGCACGTCGAGCCCGCAGGGAGCCGCGGAGGTCAACGCGCTCCGGGACGGCATCGCCGGGCTCCGGCCCGGGCTGGACGTCCGCGAGGCCTACGTCGACGTGCAGGACCCGGACCTGCCGGGCGTCGTGGCGGGCCTCCCGGAGGGGGAGGCCGCCGTTGTGGTGCCGCTGCTGCTGAGCGTGGGGTACCACGTCAAGGTGGACATCGCCCGGGCCGTGAAGAGCCGGCCGGACACTCTTGCCGCGGCGCCGCTGGGGCCGGATCCGCGGCTCGCAGCGCTGCTGGACCAGCGGCTGCGCGAGGCCGGGGTGACGGACAACGACGCCGTGGTCCTCGCCGCCGCCGGTTCCTCCGATCCCAGCGCGGCACGAAATGTCGAGGAACTCGCGGACCAGCTCCGTGCGCTGCGTTCCAACCGGATCGTGGCCGGCTACGGCGCCTCCGCCAAGCCCTCGGTTCCCGACGCCGTCGCCATGCTCCGTGAGGAGGCCGCCGGCGGTGCCGGCGCGGGGGAGTCGGCCGGTGCCGTGGACCTGGGCGGACGCGTGGTCATCGCCTCCTATCTCCTGGCGCCCGGCTTCTTCCATGACCAGTTGGCCAAGGCCGGCGCGGACCTGGTGACGGCGCCCCTGCTGCCCTCGCCCGTCCTCGCCGAAATTGCGCTGGAACGCTACGACGCAGCGCTGGCCGCAGCACCACAACCCCGGCCCTGACGGCCGCCGCATGGGTCCCTCCAGATGCACAGCCGCAGGGCTACTTCAAGGGTTTCCGGCGGTTCGTGACGAAATGTTTCCCTAGGTGACCTCCCATTTCTGACCCTTTGTGACGGGATTACAGCCACCCCTACAGTCGATGCATGACTGATACAGCTCTAGCCGGAGCGTCCACGGACGAGGCTGCCGCCGGCCGCACCAAACGCCCCTCCCGTCCGGCCGCAAAGCCGCACGGGCAGTGGAAAGTGGACGGCACCGCGCCGCTGAACGCCAACGAGACCTGGAAACAGGAAGACAACGGCCTCAACGTCCGCGAGCGTATCGAGTCCGTCTATTCCAAGCACGGCTTCGACTCGATCGACGGCACCGACCTGCACGGCCGCTTCCGCTGGTGGGGCCTGTACACCCAGCGCAAACCCGGGATCGACGGCGGCAAGACCGCCACGCTTGAGCCGCACGAACTCGAAGACAAATACTTCATGCTGCGCGTGCGGATCGACGGCGGTGCGCTCACCACCGAGCAGCTGCGAGTCATCGGCCAGATCTCCGTGGACTTCGCCCGCGACTCGGCCGACCTCACGGACCGCCAGAACATCCAGCTGCACTGGATCCGGGTGGAGGACATGCCCGAGATCTGGCGCCGGCTTGAGGGCGTCGGGCTGTCCACCACGGAAGCCTGCGGCGACGTTCCGCGCGTGATCCTCGGCTCCCCGGTTGCGGGCATCGCCAAAGACGAGATCATCGACCCCACGCCGCTGATCCAGGAACTCGCCGAACGGTTCATCGGCGACCCGGAACTGGCCAACCTGCCGCGCAAGTTCAAAACCGCCATCACCGGCCACCCCAGCCAGGACGTGGTGCACGAGATCAACGACGTCGCCCTGGTGGGCCTGGTCCACCCCGAACTCGGCATCGGCTACGACCTCTGGGTAGGCGGCGCGCTCTCCACCAACCCCATGCTGGGCAAGCGCCTCGGCGCCTTCGTCCGCCCGGACCAGGCCGCCGACGTGTGGCTCGGCGTCACCAGCATCTTCCGCGACTACGGCTACCGGCGCATGCGCACCAAGGCCCGCCTGAAGTTCCTGCTGGCCGACTGGGGACCGGTGAAGTTCCGCCAGGTCCTCGAGGACGAATACCTCGGCTACAAGCTCTCCGACGGCCCCGCCGCGCCCAAGCCCTCCACGCCCGGCGACCATATCGGCGTGCACGAACAAAAGGACGGCAAGTTCTTCATCGGCGCCACCCCGCTGGCCGGCCGCCTCTCCGGCAGCCAGCTGGTCAGGCTCGCGGACACCCTGGAAGCCCGCGGCTCACGGCGCCTGCGCACCACCCCGCACCAGAAGCTCGTGGTCCTCGACGTGCCCAAGGACGAGGTGGACCCGCTCGTGGCCGAGCTCGACGCGCTGGGCCTGTCCGCCCGCCCGTCCGTGTTCCGGCGCGGCACCATCGCCTGCACCGGCATCGAGTTCTGCAAGCTCGCCATCGTGGAAACGAAAGTTACTGCCGCGACGGCGGTTGCCGAGCTGGAGCGCCGCCTGGCCGACCTCGCCGAGAGCAAGCAGCTGCCCCAGGCGCTGTCCCTGCACATCAACGGCTGCCCCAACTCCTGCGCCCGGATCCAGACGGCGGACATCGGCCTCAAGGGCATGATGCTGCCAACGCCCGACGGCGACCCCACCCCGGGCTTCCAGGTCCACCTCGGCGGCGGACTGGCCTCCGACAGCCGCGAAGAGGCAGGCCTCGGCCGCACCGTCCGCGGCCTCAAGGTCACGGCCGGGGAGCTGCCCGATTACGTCGAACGCGTGGTCCGGAAGTTCGTCGCCGACCGCTCCGAGGGCCAAAGCTTCGCCGAATGGGCGTTCGCCGCGGAGGAGGGTGATCTCCAGTGACAAACGTTCAGCCGCTGGCAGGCGGTGCCGCCCAGGGAGTGGCATCTAAGGGGCTCGACGAGGGCCCCGATGCGAGCTTGCGAGCGTTGGGAAGTCCGGACCCGCTGTCGGAGCCGCGCGCTGAGCTGATCGAAGATCAGCAGCGCGGCGAAGGGGCGGGGGCGGCATCGCCTGCCAACGGCCCCGGTGCACTCCGCTCCCACGACGAGCTCAAGGCCCTCGCCGAGGCCGGCGCCGCCGAGCTCGGCTGGGACGCCCCGGCCCGCGATGTCATCGCCTGGGTGGCCCGCAACTTCGAGCTGCCCGCCGTCGCCGTCGCCTGCTCCATGGCCGACGCCGTGCTGCCGGCACTGGTCGCGGACCAGCTTCCCGGCGTCGACGTCCTGTTCCTGGAGACCGGCTACCACTTCCCGGAGACCCACGCGACCCGCGACGAAGTAGCTGCGAATCTGCGCGTCAACGTCGTGGACGTGCTGCCGGAGAACACCGTGGAGCAGCAGGACCGGCTCCTGGGCAAGGACCTCTTCGCCCGGGACCCAGCGCAGTGCTGCGCCCTGCGCAAGGTGGCGCCGCTGCGCCGCACCCTGGCCGGCTACGAACTCTGGTTCACCGGAGTCCGCCGCGACGAGGCCCCCACCCGCACCAACACGCCGCTGGTCACCTGGGACGAGGCCAACGGCCTGGTCAAGGTCAACCCGGTGGCGGCCTGGACCTTCGACCAACTGGTGCAGTACTCCGACGACAACTTTCTTCCCGTCAACCCGCTGCTTTCACAGGGCTACCCGTCCATTGGCTGCCAGCCCTGCACCCGCAAGGTGGCGCCCGGCGATGACCCCCGCGCCGGACGCTGGGCAGGAACCGACAAGACAGAATGCGGACTACACGTATGAGCAATGTTGAGACTTTCGTGGCCGTCGACCCCGATGCCGCCCCCGCCCCTTCGCGGGACGTCGATGCTGCAAGCAGCATCGCGTCCCGCTCCGACAGGCCCGATGCCACTCCCTGGGCGGCATCGGGGCCGACGGCCCAGGCCCGCCTGTCGTCCTTGGACACATTGGAGTCCGAAGCCATCCACATCATCCGCGAGGTCGTCGCCGAGTTCGAGAAGCCTGCGCTGCTGTTCTCCGGCGGCAAGGATTCCGTGGTGATGCTGCACCTGGCCACCAAGGCCTTCTGGCCCGGCAAGGTGCCCTTCCCGGTGCTGCACGTGGACACCGGGCACAACTTTCCCGAGGTCATCGAGTTCCGAGACCGGACCGTGGAACGGCTGGGCCTGAAGCTCGTTGTCGGCTCCGTCCAGGACTTCATCGACTCCGGCGAGCTGGCCGAGCGTGCCGACGGCACCCGCAACCCCCTGCAGACCGTCCCGCTGCTGGACGCGATCCAGCGCAACAAGTTCGACGCCGTCTTCGGCGGCGGCCGCCGGGACGAGGACAAGGCCCGGGCCAAGGAACGGATCCTGAGCCTGCGCGACGAGTTCGGCCAGTGGGATCCCCGCAACCAGCGCCCCGAGCTGTGGAACCTGTACAACGGCCGGCACACCGTGGGCCAGCACGTCCGCGCGTTCCCGATCAGCAACTGGACCGAACTGGATGTGTGGCGCTACATCGAGCGCGAGAACATCGAGTTGCCGGGCCTGTACTACGCCCACGACCGCGAAGTCTTCGCCCGCGACGGCATGTGGCGCGCCGTCGGCGAAGTCTCCCAGCCCCGCGACCATGAGGAAGTCATCACCAAGACCGTCCGCTACCGGACCGTGGGCGACATGTCCTGCACCGGCGCCGTGGAATCGGCCGCCGCGACCGTGCGCGACGTCGTCATTGAGGTTGCCGCCTCGACCATCACCGAACGTGGCGCCACCCGGGCCGATGACCGCATCTCCGAGGCCGCTATGGAAGACCGCAAGAAGGACGGCTATTTCTAATGAGCACGGAAACGTTTCTCCCGGGCGCGGACCTCGTTGCCGCGGCGCTGCCCACCACGCTGTTCCGCTTCGCCACCGCAGGCTCCGTCGATGACGGCAAGTCCACGCTGGTGGGCCGGCTCCTGCACGACTCGAAGGCGATCCTCGCCGACCAGCTCGACGCCGTCGCTCGCACCTCCGCGGACCGCGGGTTCGGCGGCGAAGGGGCCACCGGCACAAAGGCGATCGACCTCGCCCTGCTGACTGACGGCCTGCGCGCGGAGCGCGAGCAGGGCATCACCATCGACGTCGCCTACCGCTACTTCGCAACGGACCGCCGCAGCTTCATCCTCGCGGACTGCCCCGGCCACGTGCAGTACACCAAGAACACGGTGACCGGTGCGTCCACCGCGGATGCCGTCGTCGTGCTCATCGACGCCCGCAAGGGTGTCCTGGAGCAGACCCGCCGGCACCTGTCCGTGCTGCAGCTGCTGCGGGTTGCGCATGTGATCGTGGCCGTGAACAAGATCGACCTCGTGGACTTCAGCGAGGACGTGTTCCGCGAGATCGAGGCGGACGTCCAGCGGGTCGGGCGCGAGCTCGGGCTCGGATCCGACGGTGTCGCCGACCTCCGCGTCATCCCCGTGTCCGCCCTCGACGGCGACAACGTGGTCGATGCCTCGGAGCGCACCCCCTGGTACGACGGCCCGGCGCTGCTGGAGGTCCTCGAGACGCTGCCGGCGGCCGACGAACTCGAAAGCCACCTGGAGAGCTTCCGTTTCCCGGTCCAGCTGGTGGTCCGGCCGCAGGGCGCACTGGCTCCGGATGCCATCGCCGGCGGGCTTGATCCGGAGGCCTACCGCGACTACCGGGCCTACGCCGGCCAGATCACCGAAGGCTCGGTCAAGGTGGGGGACCGGGTCAGCATCCTGACCCCGGGTCAGGACCCGCGCAGCACCACCGTCACCGGGATCGACTTCGCCGGCCGCGAGCTCGCCGAGGCGGCCGCACCGCAGTCCGTGGCCCTGCGCCTGGCGGATGAATTCGACGTCGCCCGCGGTGACACGATCGCGGCGGCGGGGACGGTGCGCGAAGCATCGGCAGACCTCTACGCTGCGCTCTGCTGGCTCTCGCCCAAGCCGCTCCGGGAGGGAGCCAAGGTCCTGGTCAAGCACGGTACCCGCACGGTCCAGGCCCTAGTCCGGAATGTGACGGGCAAGCTGGACCTCGCCAGCTTCCAGCTGGAGCCGACATCCACCCTGGAACTCAACGACATCGGACACGCGCAGCTTCGTCTCGCGGCTCCGCTGCCGCTGGAGAACTACCTGCACCACCGCCGCACCGGGGCTTTCCTGGTGATCGACCCGCTGGACGGCAACACCCTCGCCGCGGGCCTTGTCAACGACCACCCGGGTGACCACGAGGACGAGCGCTACTCGATTTAGGCCTGCTCGAACCGGCTGAAGGCACCCCGACTGCTTCCGAGTCGCCGGAAACGCGCGGGGTCGCCGTAAACTTCCCGCGACCTCGCGCGTTTCCGGCGAATTCGCCGCTTAAGCCCTTGCCACTTGGGCGGCGGACCATGATCATCGTCATGGAGGGGTGCCGTGGAAGTCATCAACAGCCGGCTCATCAGCTGGGCGTCGATCCTGGACGACAAGACCCGCGAGCAGGCCCTGGCCACGGCTCAGCTGCCCATCATCTACCCGCATCTGGCGTTGATGCCGGACGCCCACCTGGGCCTGGGCGCCACAGTGGGATCCGTCATACCCACTCTGGGTGCTGTTATCCCGGCCGCCGTGGGCGTCGACATCGGCTGCGGCATGATTGCCGTCCGCACGCAGTACGCCCTCAAGGACCTGCCCAAGGACCGGAAACGCCTGCGTGAGGGTATTGAGCACGCCATTCCCCTGTCCTCCGGGAAGCGCAACCGCAGGATCACCGCCACCGCCGAACCTCGGCTGGCTGAGCTGAGGCGGATGGCAGCGACAGCGGGCTTCGAGCCCGCCCACTACGCCGCGAACTGGGAGCTGCAGCTGGGATCGCTGGGATCGGGCAACCATTTCATCGAGGTGTGCGCGGACGAGACGGACGCCGTGTGGCTGTTCCTGCACTCAGGTTCCCGCGGCGTGGGCAACAACATCGCGCAACGGCACATCGCCCGGGCCCGGAGCGGGAACCGGATGAGGACTGCCGTGCTGCCAAATCCTGCCCTGGCCTACCTCGAGGAGGGCACTCCCGAATTCGAGCGGTACATCAGGGAACTCCACTGGGCCCAGCACTTCGCACTGCTGAATCGCGAGGAGATGATGGACCGTGTGGTCCGTCAGTTTGAATCGTGGACAGGCGGTCGTGTCCGGGAGACCGAACGGATCAACTGCCACCACAACTTCACCGCGCAGGAGAAGCACTACGGCAAATCCGTTTGGGTCTCGCGCAAGGGGGCGATCCGGGCCGAAGCGGGGGACGCCGGGCTCATCCCCGGCTCCATGGGCACGGCGTCCTACGTCGTTGTCGGACTGGGGAACCCAGTGTCCCTGAACTCATCGCCGCACGGGGCCGGGAGGGAATACTCGAGGACGGCCGCGAAGAGAACGTTTTCGCTGGCCGAGCTGAAGGCCGCCATGCGGGGCATCGAATTCCGCCCCAGCGAGGCATTCATCGACGAGATCCCGGCGGCGTACAAACCCATCGACCAGGTGATGCGTGACTCCGCCGACCTCGTCAAGATCCGGCACAAGCTGCGGCAGCTGGTCAACGTCAAGGGCAATTGATGAGCTCAAGAGCCCGGATGGCGGTCCAGGCTGTCCTGTGCCGAATGTGACGCTGCGTGAACCCGCGTGACCCCGGGTTTCCGGACCGTTGAACCGCCAATATGCCACTCCCTATGGTGAATGAATGAAGACAACGGAACGGTTTCCCGGCCTCCCCCGCAGGGGCTTCCAGGGGCGATGTCGCCGGCGCTGACCACCCCGCCCGGCCCTTCCGCACACACCCCAGAACAGGACTTCACCCATGTCACGCACCCCCGAAAACCCCGAGCCGGGCACACAGCCCGGCACCACCCGGATCGTCGCCGGCGAGACCGGCAAACCCAAACGCAAGCGCACCCTGGAGATCGCCCTGGTCGTGGGGCTTGTGCTCCTGATCGGCGCCGGCGCAGCGGTGGCATCCTCGCTGTCCCGCAGCCAGGAAACCGCCCCGGCAGCGGCCACGGCGGACCAGGGCCCGGCCACGGAACTCAGGCTGGGCTACTTTGGAAACATCACCCACGCCCCGGCCCTGGTAGGTGTCAACAAGGGGTTCATCGCCAAGGAACTCGGCCAGACCAAGCTCAGCACACAGGTCTTCAACGCCGGCCCGGCCGCGATCGAGGCCCTGAACGCCGGCGCCATCGACGCCACCTACATCGGCCCCAACCCGGCCATCAACTCCTTCGTCAAGAGCAACGGCCAATCCATTAGCATCATCGCCGGAGCAACCTCTGGCGGAGCGCAGCTGGTGGTCAAGCCCGGTATCAACTCGGCTGCCGACCTCAAGGGCAAGACGCTCGCGTCGCCGCAGCTCGGCGGCACCCAGGACGTGGCCCTCCGGGCATGGCTGGGCAAGCAGGGATTCAAGGTCTCCACGGACGGCAGCGGCGACGTCGCGATCAACCCGACCGAGAACGCCCAGACCCTCAAGCTGTTCCAGGACGGCAAGCTCGACGGCGCGTGGCTGCCGGAGCCCTGGGCCTCGCGACTGGTGCTCCAGGCCGGCGCGAAGGTCCTGGTCGATGAGAAGGACCTGTGGGAGAAGGGCGAGTTCGTCACTACCGTCCTGATCGTCAACAAGCAGTTCGCGGCCGAGCACCCTGCCACCGTGCAGGCGCTCCTCAAGGGCCATGTTGAATCCGTCGACTGGCTCAACGCGGCGCCCGCCGCCGGCAAAGCCACCGTCCTCAACGACGCACTCAAAGCAGCCGCAGGCAAGGCGTTGCCGACCGACGTCATCGACCGGTCCCTGAAGAACATCGTCTTCACCACGGACCCGCTCGCCGGGACGTACAAGAAGCTCCTCCAGGACGGTGTCGACGCCGGCACCACCAAGCAGGCCGACATCAACGGCATCTTCGACCTCACAGCGCTCAACAGTGTCCTCGCCGAGACTGCGGCTGGCAAGAAGATCTCCGCCGAAGGACTCGGCAAGGAGTAGCCCCCGGGCCTCCAGTCATCCGCCACAACAGTAAGGACCAGACCATGCCAGTCGTACTGGAAAACCTGGGCAAGCGCTTCGGCGACGACGCCCCGGTACTGGACGACGTCAACGCCACCATCGAGCAGGGCGAGTTCGTCGCGCTGCTCGGTGCGTCCGGCTGCGGCAAGTCCACCCTGCTCAACATCATGGCGGGACTGGAGGCCCCGACGTCGGGCGCCCTCGAAGTGCCCAGCGACGGCGCCGCCTTCATGTTCCAGGACGCGGCACTGTTTCCCTGGCTGAACGCGCGGGAGAACATCGAGCTGGCCCTGAAGTTGCGCGGTGTCGGCAAAGCCGACCGCAAGATCCGGGCGGGGGAGCTGCTGGACCTCGTGCACCTGGGCGGTGCGGGGGATAAGCGGCCCCACGAACTCTCCGGTGGGATGCGCCAGCGTGTGTCCCTTGCCCGGTCCCTGGCCCAGGACCGGCAGCTGCTCCTCATGGACGAGCCGTTCGCGGCCCTGGACGCGATCACCCGGGACCTGCTCCATGACGAGCTCGAACGGATCTGGAAGGAAACCGGCCGGACCATCGTCTTCGTCACCCACAACGTCCGTGAGGCCGTCCGGCTTGGCCAGCGCGTGCTGCTGCTCTCCTCCCGGCCCGGCCGCGTGGTGCGGGAATGGCACGTCAGCGAAGAACACCGCACCGACGCCGGACTGGCCGGCCAGCTCACCGGCGAAATCACCACCCGGCTACGCGAGGAGATCCGCCGCCATGCCAAGTAACCAACTTCCCGTTGCGGAAGCCCCGGCCGAGACCCGCAAGATCCACGCTGCCTTGACCCGGTCCTCCACCGGCAAGGAAGACCTGCGCGAACTCGAGGCGGGCCTCGATTCCCTGCAGTCCGACTCCATCCGCAAGGTCCGCATCGACTGGAGCCGGATCCTGCTGCCGGTGGCTGCGCTCGCTGTGCTGGTCATCCTCTGGCAGCTGTACGTGTCCCTCGGATTCAAGCGGCGTGACGTCGTGCCCGGCCCGCTGGATGTCGTGGGCCAGATCGGAACCCTGTGGAGCGAAGGCAAACTGCAGGAGGCCGTGTGGACCTCGCTGCAGCGCGGCGTCGTGGGCTTCCTGATCAGCGTGGTCATCGCGACTCCGGTGGGGCTCCTGCTGGCACAGGTGGCACCCCTGCGCCGCGCGTTCGGCCCGCTGATCTCCGGGCTGCAGGTCCTGCCGTCCGTGGCCTGGGTGCCGGCCGCCATTCTGTGGTTCGGCCTCACCGACGCCACGGTGTATTTCGTTGTCTTCATGGGCGCCATTCCCTCCATCATCAACGGCCTGATCTCCGGGGTGGACCAGATTCCGCCGCAGTACCGCAGCGTGGGAAAGGTCCTGGGTGCGTCCCGGCTCCAGTTGGCCCTGCAGATCATCCTGCCGGCGGCCCTGCCCGGGTACCTCGGCGGCCTCAAACAGGGCTGGGCCTTCTCCTGGCGCTCACTCATGGCCGCGGAAATCATCGCCGTCGGCGGCACGATCGGCTTTGGCCTGGGCTCCATGCTGGACCAGGGCCGCGTCCTGTCCGACATGACCATCGTCATGTCCGCCATCCTGCTGATCCTTGCCGTCGGCATCCTGATCGAACTGCTCGTGTTCGCGCCGATTGAAAAGCGGCTGCTGCGCCGCCGGGGCCTGCTGGCCGGCAGCACCCGCTAAAGCACCCCGGCTATACCTAAAAAAGGAAGCCCGACGGCGATCTTCGCCGTCGGGCTTCCTGCTGCCCGCTTGCCCGCCGCGTCAGCGTGCCAGAGCAGTTGGCTACGACGCCCCTTGTTCCGCCGAAACCGCATGCCTAGACTCACCACAAGGCCGGGGTCCGGCCCCATCCCGCAACTGTTCAGGAGGTAGCCGTGGCACCGAAATTTGGCTTGCTGGCACTGGTCGAGGCCAAGCCCGGGAAGGAACAGGAAGTTTGGGACTTCCTCAACGGGGGCCGCGAGATAGTGCTCACCGAGCCGGGCACGAGGACCTGGTACGCGTTCCGGGTCAACGAGAACACCTTCGGCATTTTCGACACTTTTGACACCGAGGAGGACCGGCAGGCCCACCTCAACGGGGCCATTCCTGCCGCCCTCGGCCAACACGGTCCGTCCCTGCTCGCCAAGGATCCCGACATCCGGCCGATTGAACTCATCGCCGTGAAGTAGACCGCGGCCTCTGCTCCTGCGGAGCGGGGACATTGACACGGATACACCGTCATTCTGGCCCGAGATGACTGCTCCGGCCGTCAAGGTGCCCCCGGACCGCTTCCGGGTGTGCCCACATGAGCCCGCCAATAATGTGACGTGGCGTTACCTTGCGTGAACTGGTGTTTCCGCACCGTTGTTCCGCTCTGTGACGCCGCCCTATCGTCGATGCATGGCAATTCAGGACATTTACCCCACGGCGCTGCGCCTCCTCGGCCGTCCCGTGCTGGTGGTTGGCGGCGGACCGGTGGCCGCCCGGCGCACCAAGGGGCTGCTCGACGCCGGAGCCCGCGTCACCGTCGTGGCACCGCTCGCCTGCCCGGCGCTGGCTGAACTTGCCACCGCAGGACTCCTGAACTGGGAGCCCCGCCCGTACCTTCCCTCCGACGTCGACGGCGTCTGGTTCGTCCAGACCGCCACCGGCGACGCCGCCGTGGACGCGCAGGTCTCGGCCGACGCCGAGGCGCAGCGCATCTGGTGCGTCAATGCCTCCGACCACGAAGCCTCCGCCGCCTGGACCCCCGCCGTCGCCGTGGTGGACGACGTCAAGATCGCCGTCAACGCCGGCGGAGACCCGCGCCGCGCCATGGCCCTGCGCGACGCCGTCGCCACCGCCCTGGACACCGGAGACCTGCCGCTGCGCCGGCACCGTGTTTCCGGCACAGGCGCAACCGCCGGATCGGTGGCCCTCGTAGGCGGCGGTCCCGGCGACACCGGACTCATCACCGTCCGCGGCCGCCGGCTCCTGGGCCAGGCCGACGTGGTGGTGGCGGACCGGCTCGGCCCCCGTGAACTTCTGGCCGAACTGGCCCCCGACGTCCGCGTGATCGAGGTCGGCAAGACGCCCGGCCAGCATCCGGTGCCGCAGGCCGAGATCAACCAAATCCTGGTCGACGAAGCCCTGCAGGGCCAGCGAGTGGTCCGGCTCAAGGGCGGCGACCCGTACGTCCTGGGCCGCGGCGGCGAGGAAGCCGAATTCTGCCGCCAGCACGGCGTCGAGGTCGAAGTGGTTCCCGGCGTCACGTCGGCCATTTCCGTCCCGGCCGCCGCCGGCATCCCGGTCACACACCGCGGGCTCGCCAAGGGCTTCAGCGTGGTCACCGGCCACGAGGAACTCTCCGAGGTCCCCGCCCGTGCGGACCACACTGTGATCCTGCTCATGGGCGTGGGCCAGCTGCGCGATTCCGCAGCCTCCCTGGCCCGCGCCGGTTTGCCTCTGGGGACGCCTGTTGGCATCGTAGAGAATGGCTACCTGCCGAACCAGCGGGTGACCATCGGAACCCTCGGGACCATCGCGGACCAATCGGAGGCCGTCGGCGTCGCGAACCCCGCCGTGATCGTGATCGGCGACGTGGTCCGCGTCAGCCCGTTCGCGCCGTCGCACTTCAAGACCGCGGACTACAGCACCACCACCCCGAACGCTCCGCGCATCACCAAGACCCGCGTACTGACCCCGTAAAGCCCGTCGATTGCTCCATAACTGCCGTTATCAAGCCTCAAAAGGGCGGTTGTGGAGCAACGGATGCAGAAGAAAAAGGAACACAGCCGTGTCAACGAACACCCCTGTAGGAACCGCCGCCCGCCCGCTGCGCGTCGCCGTCGTCGGCTCCGGTCCCGCCGGCGTCTACGCCGCGGACATCCTGACCAAGAGCGAGGCCGTCAAGAGTGGCGAGCTCACCGTCAGCATCGACCTCTTCGACCGCTATCCGGCGCCCTACGGACTGATCCGCTACGGCGTGGCCCCCGACCACCCCCGCATCAAGGGCATCGTCAACGCCCTGCACAAGGTCCTGGACCGCGGCGACATCCGGTTCTTCGGCAACGTGGACTACGGCACGGACCTGTCCATCGATGACCTCCGCACCCACTACGACGCCGTCATCTTCGCCACCGGCGCCATCAAGGACGCGGACCTCAACATCCCCGGCATCGAGCTCGAGGGTTCCTACGGCGGCGCCGACTTCGTGTCCTGGTACGACGGCCACCCCGACGTGTCCCGCGACTGGCCGCTGGAGGCCAAGGAAATCGCCGTGATCGGCAACGGCAACGTGGCCCTGGACGTGGCCCGCATGCTCTCCAAGCACGCCGACGACCTCCTGGTCTCCGAAATCCCGGACAACGTCTACGCCGGGCTGAAGTCCTCGCCCGTCACGGACGTGCACGTGTTCGGCCGCCGCGGCCCGGCCCAGGTCAAGTTCACGCCCCTGGAGCTGCGCGAACTCTCGCACTCCAAGGACGTCGACATCATCCTCTACGCCGAGGACTTCGAGTTCGACGCCGAGTCCGACCGGCAGATCCAGAGCAACAACCAGACCAAGACCATGGTGGGCACGCTCACCAACTGGATCGCCGAACAGCCCGAGGACCTCTCCGAGCTCACTGCGTCCCGCCGCCTGCACCTGCACTTCCTGCACAGCCCGGTGGAGGTGTACGACGGCGCCGAGGCTCCCGGCCGCGTCGCCGGGATCAAATTCGAGCGCACCGAACTGGACGGCACCGGCAACGCCCGCGGCACCGGCGAGTTTGTCGACTACCCGGTCCAGGCCGTGTACCGCGCCATCGGCTACTTTGGTTCCGCCCTCCCCGAGGTCGAGTTCGACCACAGCAAGGGTGTCGTCCCGAACGACGGCGGCCGCGTCCTTGACGCCGCCGGCACCCACGTGCCGGGAATCTACGCGACCGGCTGGATCAAGCGCGGGCCGGTGGGACTGATCGGCCACACCAAGGGCGACGCCCTCGAAACCGTGACCTACCTGCTCGAGGACCGCGAAAACCTGCCGCAGGCCGCCACACCCGCCCCCGAGGCGATCGTCGAACTGCTGGCGGGCCGCGGCGTCGAATACACCAGCTGGGAAGGCTGGCTTGCCCTGGACGAGCACGAGCGCGCCCTCGGCGAGAAGGCCACCGCGGCCGGCGAATCGCACGGTGTCACCGTCCAGCGTGAGCGCATCAAGGTGGTGCCCCGCGAGGACATGGTGGAGATCTCCCGCGGCGCCGCCGTCGAGGTCTAGCCTCCGCGCGCAGATCAACGCGGGGTCACCTCGCGCCCATCCCCGCCGGAGGGATCATGGGCGCGAAGTGGCCCCGTTTTTGTGGGCTGTGCGTGGAAACCCGGGCGGTAGTCAGTAGGCTTACCGTCATGGATGAGCACGATTCGCCCGGGGCCGGCCAATGAGGCTCCGTCACAGCAACGCCTCCGGCCGCGGATACCGCCGGGTCCCCGCCGGGACCGGGTTCAGCTACAAGGACCTGGACGGGTCCACCCTGCCGCCCGGCCCCGTCCGGGAGCGGCTGGAAGGCATTGGGATCCCGCCGGCCTGGACGGACGTGTGGATTGCCCCGTACGACAACGGGCACATCCAGGCCACGGGAGTCGACGCGGTGGGCCGGCGGCAGTACATCTACCATCCGAGCTGGCGGGAGCGGAAGGACCGGCTGAAGTTCGACCGTTCGCTCCAGCTGGCCGAGACCCTGCCGGCCGCTCGCCGTCTGGTGACCATGGACCTGCGCTCCGAGGGGCTGACCCGGGAACGGGTGCTGGCTGCCGCCTTCCGGATGCTCGACAGCGGGTCGCTGCGGGTCGGCTCGGAGCGCTACACGAACGAAAACGGCAGCCACGGCCTCGCCACCCTGCTCTGTGCCCACGTCAAGGTGCGCAAGGACGAACTCCGGCTCAGTTTCCCGGCCAAGAGCGGCAAGACCTGGGAGTCGCGGATCGACGACGCCGACCTCGCCGCCGTCGTGCGCCAGCTCAAGCGGCGCGGCGGCAAGGCCCGGCTGCTGGCGTACAAGGACGGCCGCAGCTGGCATCCGGTGTCCAGCGCTGACATCAACGAGTACGTCAAGGAGCGCACAGGGGAGGACTTCACTGCCAAGGACTTCCGAACCCTGCGGGGGACGGCGGCGGCAGCCGTCAGCCTGGCGCAGAGCGGCCCGCAGCCGAAAGTCTCGGCCCGCAAGAGCGCGGTGAGCCGCGCCATGCAGGACGCGGCCGCGGTGCTGGGCAACACGCCGTCGATCGCCCGGAAAAGCTATGTGGATCCGCGGTTGCTGGACCACTTCGCGGCGGGGGAGACGATCGACCCGAAGCGGCCGGATTCCGCCGAGTCCGAGATCCGCGCCCTGCTGTACCAGGAAGGCGATGTGGTTCCGCTGCGGAAGGCCGCAGGCTAGCACGCCCGTTCCGCGCGCCGCCATATCGGTGGCCGCTACGCCTGCGCCGCTACATCCGGCCGAAGCGCGCCCGGACCAAGGCGAACACGCCGTAGGCGATGAACCCCGCCCCGATCGCCAGGAGCAGGTACGGGCCGAAGGGGTGGTCCCGGAGTGCCTTGAGGCTGCCGTCCAGCCCGGTGGAAGAACCGGGGTTGTTGGTCGCCGCGGCGATGACGAACAACAGCCCGGTCAGGATCAGCGCCAGCCCTTTCGCGGCGTGGCCGGTGACTCCGAGCACGCTGATCAGCCTGCCGCGGTGGGTCCCCTCGAAGTGGTGCAGTTCCTCCTTGAACTTCTTGCCGAAGCCCTTGACGATGAAGTACACGCCGATCCCGATGATGGTCAGCCCGAGGCCCACCAGGGCCGGCGCCCCGAACGGGGACTGGACCAGCGCCGTGCTGAAGTCCCGCGTCGAGTCGCCCGAATCGCCGCGCTGGCCGAGCGCGAAGCCCGCGAAGCTCAGCCCCACGCTCCCGTACGCTATGGCGAGGAAGCCGGAGGAAATAAGTTTTCCCAGCTGTTCCTTGCGCGGCAGGTGGCGGCCCCGGAGGGTAGCTTCGCTTAGCTGCCAGAGCGCCAGCCCTGCACAGGCGATGCAGGCCGCCCACATCACGGCCGGGCCCCAGGGGTTGGCTGCGAGCTGTTCGATGGCGCCGGTAGGTTCGGCCTGGCCGGGCGCGCCCAGGACCAGCGCGACGGCGATGGCCCCGATCACGATATGAAGCAGTGCCATCACGGCGAACCCCGAACGTGCGACGACGTCGAGCCAGATGCTGTCCGACGCCGCCTCGGCGGCGTCGGCCGCATCGCCGAGGGCGGCTTCGATCCCGAAGTCTTCTTTTGCCATGTCGATGCTGTTAGTCCTTCTCCGGTCGCGGTGAGCAGTTTTGTGCCCATGGCGTAGCCCGGGGTGTCGTGCCTGCTGCGCCGATTCTACGCGGTGCGAAGCGGCAACTGCCCGGACTATCACGTTGTTGGTAAGTGTGCTTACCATAGCCGAGTCATGGTCCTGCTCGTGGACATGCCGCGGGCCGGCAGCCTCGCTGTTCCCGCGATTCGGATTCGAAGACAGACGATAGGAAGCTCAACATGGCAGGTAATCTTGTTGCCCGATCCATTCACGACCTGACGGCAGCCGCCTGGTTCGGCGGTTCACTGATGGGTGCCATCGGACTTAACGGTGCCACGGCTGAGGCCAAAGACCCGGCAGAACGTACCCGTCTCGCAAGCCTGGGCTGGAAGAAATGGGCGCCGTACCAGACGGCGGCCTTCGGTGCTCACATTCTTTCGGGACTGGCCATCATCTGGGAAAACAAGGGGCGAATGGCCAGGCAGGACGGCGTCACGCGGCTGAGCATCTACAAGTCCGTCGTCACCCTCGCCGGTGCCGCTGTGACCCTGTACGCCGGCCTGCAGGGAGCCAAGGTGGAGAAGCTGGCCGCCGAGGGCGCCAAGGGTGCCACCGAGCCGAAGCCGGACGCCTCAGAGGAACTCCGTTCCGCGCAGCAGCAGTTGAAGATCCTGCAGTGGACCATCCCCGTGTTCGCCGGCTGGGTGATTGTTCTCGGCGCCAAGCACGGCGAAATGCAGCGCCCCAAGAACGTCCTCATGGGCCTCATCCGCTAGCGCACCCAGAACCACCACATAGCGTTGAGGGCCGGAACGTCGCGTTCCGGCCCTCAGCTGTTTCCGGCCCTCAATGCTGCAGACGGGCTCAGGCGGCTACGGGCGCAGCCTGGAGTTTGGCCTGTTCGCCCGCGTGCACGGCCCGCAGGATCAGCTTGAACAGTTCGCCCAGGAGCAGCAGCACCACGGCCGGCACTAGGCAGATCAACCATTGCGCCCCGGTGAGCGGGAGGGTGCCGAACAGTTCCTGCAGTACGCGTACCTGGGTGATCAGCATCGAGCCGACAAATGCCCAAGCGAAAGCCCAGAGCAGCTTCGGGTTGGTCAGGGTGGAAGGCCCGAAGGCGCTTTCCTCGGGGAAACGCAGGTTGAGCGCGACCGCAATGTTCATCAGACCCAGGCCAACTATGGCCATGGTCTGCCCGACCTCGAGTGAACCGTAACTGACCTTGCCGATCTGCACGAGAAGCAGTGTGGCGGCCGCCATGAACAGCCCGACGACGAACAGGCGCACCATCATCGACCGGACGATGATGGGCTGGTTGAACGGCCGCGGCTTGCGGTCCATGATGCCCGGCGTCGCGAGGTCCAGGCCCATCACGGCCCCAATGGGGGCCACGATCGCCATGTGAATCCACAGCACCTGAGCCGGGCTGAGCAGCGCCGTGCCGGCGATCGCGAACGCCGACGAGCCGATGAAGGCCAGGATGAACATGAACAGGTTGGCCACCTGGATGCGGATGAACTTCTGCAGGTTGTCATACACAAGCCGGCCCTGCTCGACCGCGGCCACGATCGTGGCGAAGTTGTCGTCGGCGAGGATCATCTTCGCCGCTCCCTTGGCGACGTCGGTGCCCGTGATGCCCATCGCGATCCCGATGTCCGCCGCCGCGATGGCCGGTGCGTCGTTCACGCCGTCGCCGGTCATCGCGACCACGTTGCCCTTGCGCTTGAGCACCTCGACCAGCCGGACCTTGTGCTCCGGCGCCACCCGGGCGATCACCCCGATCCCGTCCACCTGGCTGTCGGCCTCGGCGTCGCTCAAGGCCGCGAACTCGGCGCCGGTGACCGCTCGCCCGCGGATGCCCAGCTCGTCCGCGATTGCCGCCGCGGTGATGGCGTGGTCGCCGGTGATCATCCGGACCCGGATGCCGGCGTGTTTCGCCTTGGCGATGGCGGCCACGGCCTCGGCCCGCGGCGGGTCTACCTCGCCAATCAGCGCCGAAATCTCCAGGTCCTGCATCAGCGCCATGAGATCGCCCTCCGGCCGGAAGGTCGCGGGGTCGAACTCGCGCTGCGCCAGGGCAAGCACCCGCCGGCCTTGGCTGGCGATGCCTTCGTTCGCGGCCAGTACCTTCGCCCGCATTTCCTCGGTGAGGGTCTCGGTGCGTCCGCCCGGCATCCGCCCCGACGAGGACCGGTTGAGCACGACGTCGGGGGCGCCCTTCACGTAGGCCCGGATCACGGACCTGCCGTCGGCACCGGGCATCCGGTGGAAGGTGGCCATGAACTTGTAGTCGGAGTCAAAGGGCACCGACGCCACCCGCGGATTGTTCCTGCGGAACTCCCGGACGTCCACGCCGCCCTTCTGCGCGAGCACGTACAGCGCCGCCTCCGTGGGGTCCCCGATCACTGCGCCGTCCTCGATGTCGGAGTCGTTGCACAGCGCGCACGGGAACATCACGTAGTCCAGGTCGCGTTCGGCGTCGCCGGTGGTCCGTTGAATCTGGCCATTGAAGCTGTAGCCCTCGCCGCTGACCGTGTAGTGGTGCTGCACAGTCACGAATTCGCGCACCGTCATCTGGTTCAGCGTCAGGGTGCCGGTCTTGTCCGAATTGATGGCCGACGTGGAGCCCAGCGTCTCGACCGCCGGCAGGACCTTCATGATGGCGTTCTTCTTGGCCATGTTGACCGAGCCCACCGACAGGATGGTGGTAACGACGGCGGGCAGCGCATCCGGGATCGAGCCGACCGCCAGGGCCACGCCGATCCCGAAGAGCACCGCGAACGTTTCGCCCTGGGCCAGGCCCATCACCACGATCGCGAGGAACGCGAAAAGCGCCGCGATGATGATGAAAATCGTCAGCCGGTCCACCTGTTTCGTGAGGGGGGTTTTCTCCTCCTTTTGGCCGGACAGCATGTGGGCGATATGGCCGACCTCTGACCCCATGCCGCTGGTGGTCACGAGGATCTCGCCGTGGCCCCGGGTCACGTTGGTGTTCATGAACGCCATGTTCAGCCGGTCTCCGATGCCCACCTCGTGCCGGCTGATGGCCGCGGTGTCCTTTTCGACGGCGACGCTTTCGCCGGTCAGTGCTCCCTCCTCGATCTGGAGTGTCGCCGCCAGGATGATCCTGCCGTCGGCAGGGACACGGTCACCGGCATCCACCACCACGATGTCGCCGGGCACAAGCTGCTCGGCGGGGATCTCCGCCATGTCACCGTCGCGGCGCACCTTGGCCATCGACTTCATCATCTGCCCCAAGGAAGCGGCGGCCGCCTCGGCCTTGCCTTCCTGGTGGTAGCCCAGCCACGCGTTGAACAGCGTCAGCAGGGCCAGCCCGATGGCGGTCCCGTACTCCTCGATCAACAGGCTGACCACGGCAGCAACCACGAGCACGATCTGCATGTAATCCCGGTAGTGCTTGAAGAACCGCTTCCAGACCGGTTCCGGCTTTGCGGCGGCCAGGGCGTTTGGGCCGTACTCCTGCAGTCGCTGCTCCGCCTCTGCCGCGCTCAACCCTGTGGCCGGGTCCACCTGCAGCTCGGCCGCCACCTCCGCGGGGGCCAGCGCGTACCACGTCGCGTCCGCGTCGGTCGCAGCCAACTCTGCCGCTGCTCCGGGATTGTCGGTCATGACTTCCTCCTCATCGCCGGGGCGCTGCTCAGAATGGTGTGGGGATGTGCCGGACTGGCAGCGTGGGTTCACGGTAGTCGCCGGCCTTCTGCCGCTCGGGGAGTTCGACGTCGAGCCCCGGGAACGGCTCGTAAGGCACCTGGCTGAGCAAGTGGCTGATGATGTTGAGCCGGCCGCGCTTCTTCACGTCGTTGTTGGCCACGTACCACGGAGCCCAGGCGGTGTCGGTCGCTTCGAACATGGCGTCCCTGGCCCGGGAGTAGTCGTACCACCGTTTGTAGGACCGGAGATCCATCGGGGACAATTTCCAGGTTTTGCGGGGATCATCCATGCGGCTCTTGAGCCGCCGTGTCTGCTCGTCAGCGCTGACCTCGAGCCAGTACTTGATCAGGATGATTCCGGCGTCGACCATCGCCTTCTCGACCATCGGCGCCATGTTGAGGAACCTCTGGGTCTCCTCCGGGGTGCAGAAATTCATCACACGCTCCACACCCGCACGGTTGTACCAGCTGCGATCGAAGATGACTACCTCGCCGGCCGCCGGGAAGTGCGCCATATAGCGCTGGAGGTACATCTGGGATTTCTCCCGCTCGGTCGGGGTGGGGAGGGCCACCACACGGAACACCCGGGGGCTCACCCGCTCGACGATGCGCTTGATCGTTCCGCCCTTGCCGGCCGTGTCGCGGCCCTCGAAGACGATGCAGACCTTGGCTCCGGTGGCCTTCACCCACTCCTGCATGGCGACCAGTTCACCCTGCAGGACGGCCATCTCCGCTTCGTACTCCTTGCGAGGCATCTTCTTGCCGGCTTGCTCGTCCTGCCCGTCGGCGCCCTTGGTCTTTTTCTTCTTCTTGCCCACCATTGACCTCCTCGCGGCGTGCTTGCTGGGGCAATTGGCAACCCCCGGCAAGACTGGCACCCGATGAGACTGTCATTCGATGAGGCCAGCACCTTCGTCCCGGACTGGGCCTGAAGTGCAGGCACCCTGTCGCGGGCACCTTCGTATAGCGTCCTACCACTCTTAGTGTTGACCGAGGTCGGAGCCCGGTCTACGGCACTAAGACCCTATTGGCGTGCCCGCGGAACCGCGCCCCACAGCCGAGCCGGCCCCTGCTGCTGGGCGCAGGGGCCGGCCGTCTGGAGTCGGCGTAAACGCCGATGATGACGGGAATCCGCATGATCGCGAGCCTGGCCGCGAGGCCAGTGCGCGAGTGGCGGCCGCCACTGAGACAGAGCATCTTCTGGCCACCTTGGGAAAACCCTAGGGACTACTCTTGGAGCCACTCCGCGCAGGAGTTCAGGTTCCGGGTGACGCTCCCGACGGCGGCAGCCTCGTCCCGGGCAGCAATCGCGGCCACGAGTTCGTCGTGGCCCTCGAGCGGCAGGCCGTTGAAACCTCCCCGCCGCTGTTGGCGGAGCAGATCATTGTGGAAAACGCTGCCGAAGCTGACATACAGCTCATGCAGCAGCGGGTTGGCGGACGCCTGCGCCACGCGCACATGGAAATCCCAATCGGCGCGGGCCCACGCGGGATAGTCCTCGGCCAACCAGGCGGCACGGCGTGCGGTGAGCAAACCGCGCAGGGCAGTGAGGTCGTCGGCCGTCGCGTGACGGGCAGCGAGGCGGGCAGCCTGGGTGTCCAGCCCGATCCGGACCTCGAGGATGTGCTCCTGGGAGTGGTCCTCATACATCCGCTGCGTGGCGCCTGCGATCTCGCTCGTGGCGCGGACGTACGTGCCGTCCCCGCGGCGGACCTCGAGCATGCCGCTGTGGGCGAGCGCTTTGATGGCCTCGCGCAGCGTACCGCGGGAGACCCCGAACGCGGCCATCAACTCAGGTTCGGCCGGAATGCGCTGCTGCAGCGGCCACTCGCCCGAGTGGATCAGGGCCCGCAGCTTGGCCGTGATTTCCTCCGCCAACGGCGGCCGGTGCGAGGCAGTGAGGGTCATCGCCGGGTTCCTTCTGAAGTGTGCACAGTTCCTTCTGAAGAGTGCCCAGTTCCTTCTGAAGTGTGCACAGTTCCTTCTGAAGGGTGCGCTGCGGCCCGCAGCTCCTTGGCCCGCAGCTCCTTGGCCCGCAGTTCCTTGGCGCGCAGTTCCTTGGCGCGCAGCTCCTTCGGTCCCGCCGACAGGAGGTGGCCTACCGCGATCTGGCCGACGGCCACGGCCAGCAGGAGCGCCAGGGGCAGCGTCCAGGAGTTTGTGGCGCTGTGCAGCAAGCCCATGCCGAACGGCCCGAGGGTCGCGAGCAGATACCCGGCGGACTGGGCCACGGTGGACAGTGCGGTGGTCTCGGCGGTGGTGCGGCCGCTGCGGCTGATCATCACCATGACCAGCGGGAAGATGCCGAGACCGAAGCCCAGCAGCACCGCGGTCAGTGGCGCCAAGGCAGCTGGCAGGACCAGCATGGCCAAGACGCCGAGGGCCATGGTCACGGTGGCAAGGTAGAACGCCGTCCGCAGCATCCGGGGGCGTGAGCCGATGGCGACCAGCACCATGCCGGCGGGGACGGAGACCAGCTGCATGAGTCCGAACATGAGCCCGCTGTCGGAGGCGGTCAGGCCCATCGTGGCCAGCATGTAGGGGAACCAGCTGAGCACGGCATAGGCCAGGAGTGCCTGCACGGTGAAGCCGAGGGTGATCAGCGCCCCGGTGCGGGTCCGCAGCAGGGGCCAGGGCGAAACCCGGGCGGCCTTGCCGGCGGACGCGTTGCGGTGGGCGTGCACGGCGATCGGAATGAAGCCGAGGCAGGCGCCCAAGGCCAGGAGGCCGATTGAGCCGACGCCCGCCGAGGGAGAGCCAAGGGCATGCGCCACCGGAACGATCAGCACGGCAGTGACGGTGGCGCCTGTGGTCATGGTCAACGTGTAGACGGCCGTCATGAGGGACGTGCGGTCCGCGAAGTGCACCCTGATGAAGGAGGGCATGGCCACATTGCAGATGGCCAGCCCGGACATCCCGGCCACTGTGCCGGCCAGCAGCATCCCGGTGGACGGTACTCCGCGGAGCAGCAGCCCCGCCGCCAGCATCACGAGGGAGAGCAGGATGGCTTTTTCCAGTCCCAGTTGCCGGGTGAGCCAGGACGTGGCAGCACCGGCCACCGCGAAACACAGCGTGGGGATCGAGGGGATCAGGGCTGCGATCAGAGGGCCGTAGCCGAGGACAGTCTGCAGGTCGTGGAAGAGCGCGGCGGCGCCGGTGATCCCCGCTCGCAGGTTGAGCCCGATGAGCACGAGCGCCACGACGCCGGCCACGATCACGCCGCGCGGGCGGCCCGCACCGGGTGGAGCTGTCTGGGAAAGTGCGGGAACCGCCGTGCTGCTAGCCATACCTAAAGGTTAGACGTTTGATGTTTGGGACTCAGCCTTTAGTGGCGAATATCTCGGCGGATGACAGGTTCTGGAAGGTGAGGTGCCGGCGCGGTGGTTGTCAGCGCGGATGCCGGGCGCTGAGCCGATGAACTGCCAGCGCGAGCCACAGCTGTACCCGGTCCGCCGTCTGGGCGGGGTCGTATCCGGTGAGTTCGGTGATCTGCGCCAACCGGTAGCGGACCGTATTGCGGTGCAGGGTGAGTTCCTCGGCGACGGCCGCCACCGAGCCGTTGTTGCCGAGGTAGCTTTCCAGTGTGGCCATGAGTTCGGCCCCATGCGCCACGTCAAAGGCCCGCAGCGGGTTCAGCGATTCGTTGGCCATGTCCGCCAGCGGAACATCCTCGCTGGCCAGCAGCAGCGAGGTCAGGCTCAGCCGCTCGGGCTCGTTGACCGGCAGGCCGTGGCTGGCCGCGTCGCGTGCCTCGAAGTAGCTCCAGCGCAGGCCGTTGGGCTTGGTGTAGGCCCCGCCGATGCCGATCGTCGCGTGGATCCCGGCCTCGGCCAGGTGGTCGCTGAGGCTGCGGGCGAGGGCGCTGGCGCCGCTGCCGTCGTCGGGCACCACCACCACGAGGTCCTTCCCGACGACGGCGCTGACCGCCGCCTCGAGCGGCTGGGGCAGCGAAGAACTCCCTAGCTGTTTCTGGTGGGCGGCCGATTCGGCAAGCAGGACCACGTTTTTGCGGGTGCTGTTGATACCGACCCCGGCGAGGCGCCGGGTGGCTTCGGACGCCTCCAGCGTCCCGTGGATGACGTCGTCGAGGACCTGGCCGGCCAGCGCCCGCTGGGCCTGCCGCTGCTTGACCATGTTATTGAGCTCGACACTGATGAGGTTTTGGGCGTAGCCCACAATGCCCGAGTCCTCGAAGGGCTGCTTCACCCACAGGGTGCAGGCGTCGCGGCGGCCCGTGGGGATGGGATAGGACGCCCAGCCCTCGGCCTTCGGCGCCGGGTGGCCGGACACGCTGTTGTAGAGCTGGGCGGTGAACTGGGTCAGGACGATCTCGGTGCGCAGCATCGAGCCCAGGTGTTTCAGGAGTTCGGCGAGACCGCCGCCGGTCAGCAGGGCGCGGGCCAGGATCTGGTGCCCCGCGATGAGCCGCTCGAGCTTGACCAGGTGGTCCGCGGACTGGGCGTCGGCCACGAGCTTTCCGATCGCGATGAAAGGCGTTTCGTACGGCACTTCCACCACCGGCAGGCCCCAGCGGTTGGCCTCGGCGATTAGGGCCGGCGGCACGGCGTCGTGCGTCAGGCCGACCCCGAACCCGATGCCCACCGCGCCTGCCCGCTGGACCTGACGCACGAACCGGCGCTGCTCCGCGGCGCTCTTGAGCCGCATCCCCGTCGTCAGGATCAGTTCGCCGCCGTTGAGGAAGCGCTGCGGATCCTCCTGTTCGGTGACCGCAACCCAGAGAATGTCCTGGTGCCAGGTGGTTTCGGCGAGTCCGGCCTTGGTGAGATTCAGGGACGGAACTCCCAGCAGGGCGGCGAGTGAAATGGCCATGGATTCAGGATAGCCGGGTGCTGGTCAAGCGCACTAAAGGGTGGCGGACATGGTGTGCAGGTGCCTATTCCCTGACTTGCACTGCTGGCATAGGCTCGTGACCAGTCACACATCCGTCCTTGGCAGTAAGAAAGAGGTTGTACACCGTGGTTCAAACCTTGCAGAACTTCATCAACGGCGAGTTTGTCACCCCCGCCGGCACCGGGTTGCTGCCCATCGTGAACCCCACCAACGGCGACGTGGTGGCGCAGGCGCCGATCTCGGTGCAGGCCGACGTCGACGCCGCCATGACGGCAGCCAAGAACGCGTTCAAGACCTGGAAGCACACCACGCCCGGGCAGCGGCAGCTCATGCTGCTCAAGCTCGCGGATGCAGTCGAGGCCAACAGCGACGAGCTCGTGGACGCCCAGCACCGCAACACCGGCCAGGTCCGCTCCCTGATCGCCTCCGAGGAAGTGGCCGCGGGCGCTGACCAGCTGCGCTTCTTCGCCGGCGCCGCCCGCATCATGGAAGGCAAGTCCGCCGGCGAGTACTTCGAAGGCCACACCTCCTACGTCCGCCGCGAGCCGATCGGCGTCGTCGCCCAGGTTGCCCCCTGGAACTACCCGTTCCTCATGGCCATCTGGAAGATCGGTCCCGCCCTGGCCGCCGGCAACACCGTGGTCCTCAAGCCCTCGGACACCACCCCGGAATCCACCCTGGTGCTGGCCCGGCTCGCTGGCGAGATCTTCCCGGCCGGCGTCCTGAACGTTGTCCTGGGCACGGGCGAGACCGGCGCCATGATGGTGGAGCACAAGGTCCCCGGCCTGGTCTCCATCACCGGTTCCGTCCGCGCCGGCATCGCCGTCGCCTCGGGCGCCGCCAAGGGACTCAAGCGCGCCCACCTTGAACTCGGCGGCAAGGCTCCGGCCATTGTCTTCGCCGACGCCGACATCAAGAAGAGCGCCGCGGCGATCGCCGAGTTCGCCTTCTTCAACGCCGGCCAGGACTGCACGGCAATCACCAGGGTCCTGGTCCAGGATTCGGTGCACGACGACGTCGTCGCCGCCATGGTGGAGCACACCAAGACCCTGCACACGGGCTCGCAGAACGACGAAGACAACTACTTCGGCCCGCTGAACAACGTCAACCACTTCAACGCGGTCACCTCGGTTGTCGAGCACCTGCCGGCGAACTGCAAGATCGAGACCGGCGGCCACCGCGCGGGCGAGAAGGGCTTCTTCTTCGAGCCCACGATTGTCACCGGCGCCAAGCAGACCGATGACATTGTCCAGAAGGAAACGTTCGGCCCGGTCATCACGGTGCAGAAGTTCAGCACCGAGGACGAGGCAGTGGAACTGGCCAACGACGTCGAGTACGCCCTGGCCTCCAGCGTCTGGACGACCAACCACGGCACCGCCATGCGCCTGAGCCGGGACCTCGACTTCGGCGCCGTCTGGATCAACACCCACATTCTTCTCACGGCCGAAATGCCGCACGGCGGCTTCAAACAGTCCGGCTACGGCAAGGACCTGTCGATGTACGGCGTCGAGGACTACACCCGCATCAAGCACGTCATGAGTGCGCTCGACGCATAACGCGGCTGCGTAACGCAGCCGCATACGCAGCCGCCCAGCTCACCCTGACGCATAACTCGCGCGCCCCAACCGCACGCTTAGAAAGGCTTTCCCATGACCACCACCGCACATGACATCACCTACCGGCTCGAGCAGAAACGCCGCGTCCAGGCCGACTTCCCGGGCCCCAAGTCCGTTGCCCTGACCGAGCGCCGCAAGGCGGTCGTCGCCGCCGGCGTCGCGTCCAGCGTCCCGGTCTTCGTGGCCGACGCCGACGGCGGCATCATCCACGACGTCGACGGCAACTCCTTCATCGACCTCGGCTCCGGCATCGCGGTGACGAGCGTCGGCGCCTCGGACCCCGCCGTCGTCGGCGCCGTGAAGGAAGCCGTGGAGCACTTCACCCACACCTGCTTCATGGTCACCCCGTACGAAGGCTATGTCGCCGTGGCCGAGCAGCTGAACCGCCTGACCCCGGGCGACCACGAAAAGCGCACGGTGCTGTTCAACTCCGGCGCCGAGGCTGTCGAAAACGCCGTGAAGGTGGCCCGCCTGGCCACCGGCCGGGACGCCGTCGTCGCGTTCGACCACGCGTACCATGGCCGCACCAACCTGACCATGGCGCTGACGGCCAAGGCCATGCCGTACAAGACCAACTTCGGCCCGTTCGCGCCCGAGGTCTACCGCATGCCGATGAGCTACCCGTTCCGCGAGGAGAACCCGGCGATCACCGGTGCCGAGGCCGCCAAGCGCGCCATCACCATGATCGAGAAGCAGATTGGCGGCGAGCAGGTCGCCGCGATCATCATCGAACCCATCCAGGGCGAGGGCGGCTTCATTGTCCCCGCCGACGGGTTCCTGCCCGCGCTGGCGGACTGGGCCAAGGACAAGGGCATCGTCTTCATCGCCGATGAGGTCCAGTCCGGCTTCTGCCGCACCGGCGAATGGTTCGCCGTGAACCACGAAGGTGTTGTCCCGGACATCATCACCATGGCCAAGGGCATCGCCGGCGGCATGCCGCTCTCGGCCATCACCGGCCGTGCCGACCTCCTGGACGCCGTGCACCCGGGCGGCCTCGGCGGCACCTACGGCGGCAACCCGGTGGCGTGCGCTGCCGCGCTGGCCTCGATCGGTTCGATGGAGCAGTATGACCTCAACGGCCGTGCCAGGCACATCGAGGAGATCGCGCTCGGTAAGCTGCGCGAACTCGCCACTGAGCAGCCCGTGATCGGTGACGTCCGCGGCCGCGGCGCCATGCTGGCCATCGAACTCGTCCAGGCCGGTTCCAAAGAGCCGAACCCGGAGCTGACCAAGGCCGTCGCCGCAGCCTGCCTCAAGGAGGGTGTCATCATCCTCACCTGCGGCACCTACGGCAACGTCATCCGGCTGCTGCCGCCGCTCGTGATCAGCGACGAGCTGCTGCTGGACGGCCTCGCGGTCCTGGCCGCGGCCATCAAGGCCAACGCTTAGCCAAGCGACTGGCACACGGCCAAATGAGCTGCCGGGAAGGCAATCCCTTCCCGGAGACCGGCCCTGCCGAACAGCGGGCGAAATAACGCAGGAGCCGCGGACACACAGTCCGCGGCTCCTGCGTTTTTCCGTGTTCCCGTTCTTTCGCCGCTCCGCCGTTCCGTCTTGTATCGGCTTGCGCCGCTCCTACCTCCAGGCGGTCGCGTCCAGCTGGATCGCCACCACATACAGGTGCTGGCCCTGCTCGATCCTCTCTACTTCAGTGACGCGCACCTTTGTCTCCGGGACCGTACTCATCGGACGGCCGACGCCAATGCCGTAGCTCAGCACGCCCTCGAAGTCCCCGGCCGGGGCGTAGCTGGCGAGCGCCTGGTACCGGATGGCCGGTGCCGGCGCGCTGGTCACGGTGCTGGCCGTGCCGTCCGCAGTGTGCGATTGGGCGCCGCGGAACGTCACCTCCACGATGCTTCCCGTGCCGGGCATCGGGATGGGCAGGCCGCTGCCGTCATTGACGAGTTCGGGGACCGTCTGGACGTCGTAGCTGGGGAAGCCGCCGGTGAACCGGAAGCTCAGCTGGTCATACGGCAGAGTGTCGGAAGCGTGCTCGCCCGCGCCGATCGCGTGCAGCGTCGGCAGCGGCGGCGCCGGCGGAGGCGCGATCGGCACCGGGTTCTCGTGGTCCGTGTGGAACGGGGTGGCCGGCCCCGGCACCGACCAGTTGTGGGTGACGGTGGAGGAGATCACTTTGTCGCCTGGTTGCGGGGGCGCCGTTTCGTCAGCATCTCCGGCTGCCGACGGGGACAGGCTGGCCGCCGCGCTGACGGGTGGGGACTGCGACGTCGGCTGGCTGCCGGCGGTGGGCGGCGCGGCTGGCGGGGCGCAGGCGGTCAGGACCATCAGGAGCGTCAGGGTTCCCACCACCGCGGTCCGCGACCCGGTCCTGCGGTTGCGGATGGCGTTCATGACGGGCTCCCCTCGACCATCCCAGCGTAGGCCCGGAAGTTTGTGCTGCTCAGGGCCAATAGTCACCATATTTCGCGGCCCGCTGGACTAGAGTCGTTCCTATCCACTGCAGGAGCGCAGACCGGCCGACGTCGCCCGGAACCCCCGGGACGCAGCTGGCGTCTGCCACAGACCCATAAGGGGTTCACACATGCGATACGTAGTCGGCTATACACCCACCGAACGCGGCGCGGACGCCGTCGCCTTGGCGTCGGCCATGGCCCGCGCGCAGGGAGCGCATCTCGACCTGGTCTATGTGGTGGACCGGCACACGCCTTATGTAGCGATGAACCCGGAAGGAAACCGGGTCAGCGCCGCCGAGCAGCAGGTCCTCACCGCGGAGCGCCAGGGAATGGAGCTGGTCCCTGAGGGGCTGGAGGCGCACTTCCATGTCCGCCAGGCGGAATCGTTCGCAGCCGGCCTGATCGACGCCGCCCTGGAGTACAGGGCCGGCCTGATTGTGGTGGGTGCCGCAAGCCATGGCCTGTTTAAGCGCCATACCGTGGGCAACGTGGCCAACGCCCTGCTGCACGCCGCCCAGGTTCCGGTGGCACTGGCGCCGCACGGCTACCGCCGGACCGAAGCCATCACGCGTCTGACCCTCGCCGTGGGCCAGCGCGTCGGCGCAGAGGCGGCGATCGACGTCGCGATCGAATCCGCCGAGCGCCGCGGGGTGCCGCTTCGGCTGGTCTCCCTCGTGGAACTGGACGTCGAGGGGGACGGCGGGGAAAACGTCAACGCTGCGCATATCCACGCCAACACCGTTCTGGCCGCCGCCGCGCAGCGACTGCCGGAGGGCCACCACGTCAGTGTGGAGGTCGCGCACGGCCGCACGATCGAGGAAGCAATCGACGATCTGGAATGGGACGACGGCGAGGTCATGATCGTCGGGTCTTCCCGCTTGGCGGAGAAATACAAGCTGTTCATCGGCAGCACGGCCTTCAAGGTGCTGCGGGCGCTCCCGGTCCCGATGGTTGTGGTCCCGCGCGACTATCAGCGGGTGGATACCTTCCCGGAGGTGTGAGGCACGGAGGTCTGGGGCCGCGGGGCCAGGACCGCCCAGTATGCAGGAATGCTGCCGGGCGGTCCGCCGGTTTCCATCGGCACTTTCTTCAGGACGGTGGCACCCTCCGCGATGAGGGTCCAGCGGTCCGTGGGGAACACGCGCGAGCGTTGCCTCGCGCCGAAATGCCCCGGTTTCGGCAGGGCAGAAATGGCTTGGCGGAGCGGTCCGGGGATCTTCTCGCCCGTGGCGCCCAGGCTCCGCAGGTAGCTGAGCGCGCCGCCCGGGACGTTCGTCTCGACGAGGTAGATCCGTCCCTGGGTGCCGAGGAGGGCTTCGACGGAGCCTGCGAGGCGAGCCTGCCGCCGCCGGCTGAGGACGTGGAACACGCCGCGGACAAAGACGTTGGCGTCGCCGATTTCGCGCCAGAGCCCGGCCGCCGCAGCCGGCTGCGTGGCATCCAGGCTCCGGAACCTGAGGCCCGGGACGTGCCGGTGCGCGGACTGCGCGGCTGCCACGGCTTCGGGTGAGACGTCGACGCCCAGGACCGAAGGGAAGATGGTGGTGAGCGTCCCCGTGATGGCGCCGTGCCCGCAACCGAGATCGATCAAGGGGAGGCTGGCATCCATCGTGTTGGCCATGGCCTGCAGGTGGTGCCGGATCTCTTCGTTCCCGGCGTCGGGGGCGGAATCCCAGATGATCGGTTCGCTCAGGGAGCCAAGGGAGACTCCGCGCCAGAAGGCGTCCCAGCGCCGGTCCGGACGGCGGGGACGGTGCAGGGACAATGCCGCAACCTTGGCCACCAGCCGGAGCGTGTCCGCCGCCTTATCCATGCCCAGTATGCGCACGCCCGTGCTGCGTGTGTCTGTTTTGTGCGTACTCGCCTTGTCCGTACCCGCCGCCTTGTCGGTGCCCGCCGGAACGGGTCCGCTCACGCGACGGCACCGTCTTTGTGCGCGAGCAGATCCGTCATGTCCGGCACCGACAGCGGACGGCTGAAGAAGTACCCCTGACCGAATTCGCAGTTCAGCTGCCGCAGCCTGTTCGCCTGCTCCCTGTCCTCGATGCCCTCGGCGACGGCGCCCAGTCCGGCCGAATGGATCAGTTGCAGGATGGCGGCGACGAATGTCTCCTGTTGCCGGTCTGTGGTCAGTCCGTCGAGCAGGGACTTGTCGATCTTCGCGTGCGCGGCCGGGAGGGTGCGCAGGTAGCTGATGGACGAATAGCCCGTGCCGAAGTCATCGATCTCGATCCGTACGCCGAGGTCATTGAGCGACTGCATGGTGGCTGCCACCTCCGGGCCGCCGCGCATGATCGCGGTTTCGGTGATCTCGATTGAGACGTGGCAGGGGTCCACGCCGTGCCGGGCCAGCAGGCTTTCGACATAGGGCGCCAGATCAACGTGGTGCAGGTCAGCAGGGGAGAGATTGATGTGCGTGCTGAAGTCCGCCGGAAGCCCGGGATAGGACTTCCAGCGGCCGGTTTGCGCGATGGCGTTCCGGAGGACCCAGTGGCCGATTTCCACGGTGAGCCCGGCCTCGTCGGCGGCATCGAGGAAGGTATCCGGCGCCAGCAGGCCCAAGGCGGGGTGGCGCCAGCGGATCAGGGCCTCGGCGCCGGCAATGGCTCCTGTGCGCAGGTCCATGATGGGCTGGTATTCGAGCTCGAGCTGGTCCATCGCCAGCGCCGTCCTCAGCTCCGCCACCTGGTGGACGCGCTGCTTGGCGGCCTCGTGCATGGCCGCGGAAAAGACCAGGAGAGTGTCCCGGCCGCGTTTCTTGGCCTCGTGCATGGCGATGTCGGCATCGCGGATGAGTTCCTCGCCGCGCAGGCCAGGTTCCCCCAGCCTGACCCCGGTTCCGGCCGTGAGGGCCACCGCCACACCGCCGGCGACGATTCTGTCCTTCAGCGATTCGCCGAGCCGGGCCGCGATCTGCAGCACGGTCTCCGCGTCCTGGTCCGCGACGAGTACGGCGAACTCATCGCCGCTGAGGCGTGCGATCAGGTGGCCGGCCCCGGCCGCCGCGCGTAGCCGCAGGGCCGCCTCGCGCAGCACGGCGTCCCCCGCGGCATGGCCAAGGCTGTCGTTGATGAGCCGGAAGGAATCGAGGTCCAGCAGGATGAGGGCCGGCTGGTGTCCGGTACCGGCCCCGGCAACGGCGTCGGCCACTTTTTCCCGCAACAGCGAGCGGCTGGCCAGGCCGGTCAGCTCGTCGGTGTTGATGACGCGGCGGAGTTCGGCTTTGGCCGCCTCCAGGAGCGCGGTCCGCTCGGCGACCCGGACTTCCAGGTCCTCGTACATGCTTTGGAGCTCTTCAGCCAGCAGGTTGATGCCCGTGGTGACGGCGTCAATGCCGTCCCGTGCCGGTGAGACTGGCAGGCGGTTCGACAGATCGCCCGAGGACAGTACGACGATGCCGTCCACGAGTTCCTCGAGGCGGCGGTCATCCTCAGGCCCTGTCATGACCCTGCGCGGTCAGCCAGCGGACCGCCTCATCGCCATTGGTGAAAAAGCGTGTCGGAACCGGCGCCGAATTGACGCCCAGGAAGAAATTGGCGAGAACCCGGTCCACGGCGGAGGAGCCGAGGAGCGCAATTGCCGAGGCGTCGCAGCGCTTGGCGAACACGGCCCGGGCGGCCCGGCTGACGGACTGCGTGGTGGCCATGTCGATCAGCAGCGGCGTGGGCCGGCCGCCGCACAATTCGTTGACACGGTCCATGGCCAGCTGGGCGTTGGGGGCGTCAATCACGACGCCCCGGGCCCACTCGAGGCGCAGGATGCCGTTGCTGTCGAAGTCCAGGGACGAGATGTCGCGCCCGCCCTGAGTTTCACGATCCTCTTCTGGCACCAGCAATCCTCAATTTCGCCCCGACGTGTGCATTCATGATGACACTAATGCACAGCGGCCGTGGTGCGCAGGCAGTAGCCCCTCAAGGCAGTAACGCAGGGCAGTAGTGCTATGCGGCGGCGCGGGCCAGTTTCCGGGTCACGGAGTTCTTCCGGGCAGCGAGCAGCATGTCCACAGTCAGCACCAGCAGGGCCAGCCAGACGACGCCGAAACCGACCCAGCGGTCCGGCGTCATGGCTTCCTTGAACACGACGAGCGCCACGATGAACTGCAGGACAGGTGCGAAGTACTGCAGCAGGCCGATCGTGGTCATCGGCAGCCGGCGGGCAGAGGCGCCGAAGAACAGCAGTGGCACGGCGGTGATGACGCCCGACGCCACCAGCAGCCAAAAATGCCCGGCACCGTTTGAGGCCAGGCTTGCCGCCCCGCTGACCGCGAGGAAGATCATCGTGGCCGCAGCCACGGGCGCCAGAACGATCGTCTCCACGGTGAGGCTGGTGATCGCATCCGCCCGCGGGCCGACGCGCTTCTTGACGAATCCGTACAGCCCGAAGCTCAGCGCAAGCGTCAGCGCGATCCAGGGGAGCTTGCCGTAGGAGACCGTCAGCACCCCGACGGCAACGAAACCGATGCCGACGGCGGCCCACTGCAGCGGCCGCAGCTTCTCCTTCAGGACAAAGACTCCCAGCAACACCGAGACCAGCGGGTTAATGAAGTAGCCCAAGGAGGCCTCCACGGCCTGGCCGGTGGTCACGCCGTAGGTATAAGTCAGCCAGTTCACCGCAATCAGAGCGGCGGCGATGGACAGCGGGCCGATCACCGTGCGGTTCCGGAACGCGGCGCCGAGCACCCGCCAGGAACGGGTCACGGTGATCAGCAGAGTGCAGAAAATCAGCGACCAGACCACACGGTTAGCCACGATCTCGACGGCGCCGGCGGGTGCCAGCACAAAGAAGTACAGGGGCAGCAGCCCCCAGAGCCCGTAAGCGCCGATGCCGAACAGGATCCCCGCCGTCGTGTCCTTGTCTACCGGTGCCAGTACTGCCGGCCGGGCCGGCGCAGATCCTGCGGCTGCGGCGCTCGGCGCTGTCAGTGGGGCGGGGGAGAAGGATCCGTTCGGCTTAGGCACAAGATCAATAACACCACCTGCGCGGCGCCTATTCCTGCCAATCGGAGCACGAGCCAGCCGGCGACATTTAGAATAGGGGCCTGCGCGCTGTATCTACTGGCGCTGTCCCTAAGACTCAGAAGGGCTCCCGGTGTCCAACTCGGCCGAATCCACATCCACTCGTCCCCTCCGTGTCGCGATTGTTGGCGCCGGTCCGGCCGGCGTCTACGCCGCGGACATCCTGACGAAGTCCAATGAGGTCAAAGGCGGCGACCTCAAGGTCAGCATCGATCTCTTCGAGGCCTATCCGGCACCGTACGGCCTTATCAGGTACGGGGTGGCCCCTGACCATCCGCGGATCAAGGGGATCGTCAACGCGCTGCACAAAGTCCTGGACCGCGGCGACATTCGGTTCCTCGGCAACGTCACCTATGGCCGGGATCTGACGCTGCATGACTTCCGGGCGTTCTATGACGCCGTCATCTTCTCCACCGGCGCCATCAAGGACGCGGACTTGGATATTCCCGGGATCGGCCTGGAGGGTTCCTTCGGCGGGGCAGACTTTGTCTCCTGGTACGACGGCCACCCGGATGTGCCGCGGGACTGGCCGCTGGAGGCCAAGGAGATTGCGGTGATCGGCAACGGCAACGTGGCCCTCGATGTGGCCCGCATGCTGGTCAAGCACGCCGATGAACTCCTGGTCACGGAAATCCCGGACAACGTCTACCGGGCACTGAAGGATTCGCCGGTCACCGACGTCCACGTTTTCGGCCGCCGCGGCCCGGCCCAGGTGAAGTTCACGCCTCTGGAGCTGCGCGAACTCAGCCACGCCAAGGATGTGGACATCGTCCTGTATCCGGAGGATTTCGAGTTCGACGAGGCCTCGGACGAGGCCATCCGCAGCAACAACCAGATCCGGACCATGGTCAACACCCTGACGAACTGGCTGGTCGAGGAGCACGCCGAGGCCGAGGAACCGTCCTCGCGCCGGCTTCACCTGCACTTCCTGCACAGCCCCGTCGAGATCCATGACGACGCCGCGAACCCCGGCAAGGTCGCCGGGATCAAGTTCGAACGCATGGAGCTGGACGGCACCGGGAATGTCAAGGGCACCGGGGAGTTCCTCGACTACCCGGTCCAGGCCGTCTACCGTGCGATCGGCTACCACGGCTCGCCGCTGGACGAGCTGGAATACGACGCCCGCCGCGGCATTGTCCCGAACGAAGGCGGCCGCGTGCTCGACGCCGAGGGGAACGCCGTGCCCGGAATCTACGCCACGGGCTGGATCAAGCGCGGGCCCGTCGGGCTGATCGGCCACACCAAGGGCGACGCGCTGGAAACCATCGGCTTCCTGCTGGAGGACCGGCTGACGCTGCCCCCGGCGCAGAACCCGGACCCGCAGGCCATCATCGAGCTGCTTCAGGAGCGCGGCATCGAGTACACCACGTGGGAAGGGTGGATCAAGCTCGACGCCCACGAGCTCGCCCTCGGCGCCGAATGGACCGCGGCGCAGTCCGCCGACGGGATCGGCCGGGAGCGCATCAAGGTTGTGCCGCGCGAGGACATGATCGAGATTTCCCGCGAGTAGCCGCGCCGCGCAAATGCTTCCACGCTGCGCAAAATGCCTGGCGCGCTGGGTATTCCGGCCGCGGGGGCACTTTGGCGCGTCGGGGAGGCAAGTGCGCGTCGCGGAGCCGTCGGCCGCGGCAGGGCGGGCACTGGGGGCATCGTGTGCGCAGGACGGCGCATCCTCTGGCGGGTGCTCTGGCGGGGGTCCGGAACGCCCACTAGACTGGGCCGGACGTGGCGGCCTTCGGTACGCCGTCGAGCCCGTCCAGTGGGAGTTCAATGAGGAATCTGGTCCAGCAGGCAGCTCTGTTACCGCCCGCAGGCGGGGTCACCGCCGAGCTGCGCCAGCAGCACGCCAGCACCGGGCACGAGGAACTGGACTCGCGCGGACTCGCTTTCCCCGGGAACCTGCAACTGCCTGGGCTCAGCAGCCTGATCCAGGAATCGTGGCGGCGTTCCGCACAGCTGCACGCCAATCCGGACAACCCCGAGGCGCCGCTGGCCATGGACCGCGAGGAACTCGAGGAATACCGCCGCCAGCACCCGCTGGCCGCCATCATGCCCGTGATCCATAAGCTCCTGGTCCTGCCGAGCCATGACAGCGGAATGCTGGTAGCTGTGGGGGACGAGGTCGGCAGGCTGCTCTGGGTGGAAGGCGACGCCGTCCTGCAGCGCCGGGCTGAGGGCATGATGTTCGTTCCCGGCGCCGACTGGTCGGAGGCGACGGTCGGCACCAGCGCCCCCGGCACCGCACTGGCTCTCGGCCGGGGTATCCAGATTTCCGGCGCCGAACACTACAAGCGCTCGGTGCATCCGTGGAGCTGCACGGCTGTGCCGTTCCACGATCCTGATTCCGGCGCCCTGCTGGGGGTCGTGGACATCACCGGCACGGAGTCGGCTGTGGCCCCGCATACGTTGTCGCTGGTTGAAGCGACGGTCGCCGCGGCCCAGGCGCACCTGCGGGTGGAACGGCTGCAGCTGGCCGCGGCAGGACAGTCCTCCCCGTCCCGGCGACGGGGCCCCGCATCGAAAACGCCCGCGGCGCCGGCCGCCAACAGCCTCTACCGCAACAGCCTCCAGCTACTCGGCCGCGATCAGGCCCTGCTCAGCATTGACGGCCGTACCGTGGCCCTGTCCGCCCGGCACAGTGAGATCCTGGCGCTGCTCAGCACCCACCCCGCGGGGCTGAATGCCGAGGAACTGTCCGCCCTCCTCTACCCCGGGGAGGCCTCCACCATGACACTGCGCGCGGAGATGGTGCGGCTGCGCAAGGTACTTCAACAGCTCCATCCCGGCACCGTCCCCGAATCACGCCCGTACCGCTTGCCGCTGGACCTGGTTCCCGACGCCGGACAGGTGCTGGACTGCCTGCAGCGCGGTGCGCACCGGATAGCGCTGGAAATCTACCGCGGCGCCGTGCTGCCCCGCTCCGAGGCACCCGGCATCGTGGAGCTGCGGGGCAGGGTATCCGCGCTGTTGCGGGAGGCCCTGCTGACGGACGGCAGCGCCGAATCGCTCCTGAAGTACGCCGCGCTGCCCGAGGCCAGGGACGACGTCGAGGTCCGCACCGCCGCGCTGAAGCTGCTGGCACCGCGCTCGCCCAAGCGTGCCGCCGTCGTCGCCGATCTGGAACGGCTGGACCGGGAACTGAGCGCCTGACCCGTCATGCAAGCCCGGAACGCCCGGTCAGTGACGGGGCTCACACGGTTGCAACCTGACTGCAACCTTCGCGCGCCTACGCTGGGTGCAACGGGGGCCGGAAGCGCCTTGCTGCCCCCATCTTGCACAGCAAAGGAGCTAGCAATGACTGTTTACGCCCAGCCCGGTACCGAGGGCTCGAAGATCACGTTCAAGGACCGCTACGAAAACTGGATCGGCGGCGAATGGGTTGCCCCGGTCAAGGGCCAGTACTTCGAGAACATCACCCCGGTGACCGGCAAGGCGTTCTGCGAGGTGGCCCGCGGCACCGCCGAGGACATCGAACTGGCCCTGGACGCCGCCCACAAGATCGCGCCGTCCTGGGGCAAGACCTCCGTGGCCGAGCGCGCCGCGATTCTGAACAAGATCGCCGACCGCATCGATGAGAACACCGAGATGCTCGCCGTCGCCGAATCCTGGGACAACGGCAAGCCGATCCGCGAGACCCTCAACGCCGACATTCCGCTGGCCGCGGACCACTTCCGCTACTTTGCTTCCGCCGTCCGCGCCCAGGAGGGCCGGCTGTCCCAGCTCGACGACGACACCACCGCCTACCACTACCATGAGCCGCTCGGCGTCGTGGGCCAGATCATTCCCTGGAACTTCCCGATCCTCATGGCCGTCTGGAAGCTCGCCCCGGCGCTCGCCGCCGGCAACGCCGTGGTGCTCAAGCCCGCCGAGCAGACACCGTCCTCGATCCTGGTCCTGATGGAACTCATCAGCGACATCCTGCCCGCCGGCGTGGTCAACGTGGTCAACGGCTTCGGCGTCGAAGCCGGCAAGCCGCTTGCCTCCAGCCCCCGGATCCGCAAGATCGCCTTTACCGGCGAGACCACCACGGGCCGCCTCATCAGCCAGTACGCCAGCCAGAACCTGATCCCGGTCACCCTGGAGCTCGGCGGCAAGAGCCCGAACATCTTCTTCAACGACGTCGCCGAGTCCAACGACGCCTTCTACGACAAGGCCCAGGAGGGCTTCACGCTCTTCGCCTTCAACCAAGGCGAGGTCTGCACCTGCCCGTCCCGGGCCCTGGTCCAGGACGGCATCTACGACTCCTTCATGGCCGACGCCATCGCCCGGGTGCAGAAAATCATCCAGGGCAACCCGCTGGACACCGAAACGCAGCTCGGCGCCCAGGCCTCCAACGACCAGCTGGAAAAGATCCTCTCCTACATCGACATCGGCAAGCAGGAGGGCGCCAAGCTGCTCACCGGCGGCGCCCGCGCCGAGCTGGCCGGCGACCTGGCAGGCGGCTACTACGTGCAGCCCACCGTCTTCGAGGGCCACAACAAGATGCGGATCTTCCAGGAGGAGATCTTCGGCCCGGTGGTGTCCGTGACGCGCTTCAGTGACTACAGCGACGCCATGGGGATCGCCAACGACACCCTCTACGGCCTCGGCGCCGGCGTCTGGTCCCGCAACGGCAATGTTGCCTACCGTGCCGGCCGCGAGATCCAGGCCGGTCGCGTGTGGGTCAACAACTACCACGCCTACCCGGCCGGTGCGGCGTTTGGCGGGTACAAGTCCTCCGGCATCGGCCGCGAGAACCACTCGATGATGCTGGACCACTACCAGCAGACCAAGAACCTCCTGGTCAGCTACAACGAAAACAAGCTCGGCTTCTTCTAAGCCGCATTGACCCGGGCGGGGCGGATCGGCAGTGATCCGTCCCGCCCGCACCATTTTCCGGACCAGCCAGGGAGACCCCCGATGACCCAAACCAGGCTCGACGCCGCCGTGACCCGCCCCGGCGAGGACTTCTCCCGGGTGGCGCTCACTCCCGAGGCCGTGGACCTGCTGCGCAAGCTGTGGCTCCAGCACGGCCCGCTGATGTTCCACCAGTCCGGGGGCTGCTGCGACGGTTCCTCACCGATGTGCTATCCGGCAGGGGAGTTCATCACGGGAGACTCGGACGTCCTGCTGGGCCTGTTCGACGTCTCTGACGGGCTGCAGCCCCAGCCGCTGGAATTCTGGATGTCCCGGGAGCAGTTCAACTACTGGAGCCACACGCACCTGACTGTCGACGTCGTTCCGGGCCGGGGGAGCGGGTTCTCGGTCGAAGCGCCGGAAGGCAAACGGTTCCTGATCCGCTCGACGCTGATGGACTGGCCCGCCTGAGGCTCATCTGACGGGTATCCGCGGCCCGTTCCTGGGCCCTCCTGGCGGCTTCTGAGGCTGGTCCGTGGCCGCCCCCACCCGGCCTTGAGTCTCACTATGTGGGACAAATCGGGCCGTCCAGTGGATGGACACTACGATAGATAGGTCTGTTTCCAAACCAGTTATCGAGATTGCGGACTTTCCTATGAACCTTTTCCGGACCAAATCCATCGAGCAGTCCATGTCCGACGCCGATGAACCCGGACGCAAGCTGAAGCGCTCGCTAAGCACGTGGGACCTCATGATCATGGGGGTCGCGGTTGCCGTGGGCGCCGGGATCTTCTCGGTCGGCGCCAAGGCCGCGGCGAACTTCGCCGGCCCCGCCGTGACCATTTCCTTCGCGATCGCCGCCGTCACCTGCGCGCTCGCCATCATGTGCTACGCCGAGTTTGCCACGGCCATCCCGGTGGCCGGCTCCGCCTACGTCTTCACGTACGCGACCATGGGTGAGATCCTCGCGTGGATTATCGGCTGGAACCTGATCCTCGAACTCTTCACCGCAGGCGCCGTGATCGCGAAGTACTGGGGCATCTACCTCAGCAAGGTCTTTGCGCTCATGGGCGTGGACATTCCGCCGTCGATCTCCCTGGGCGGCGTCGACCTCTACTGGGGCGCCTTCTTGATTGTTGCCATCTTCACGGTGTTGCTGGTCCTCGGGACCAAGCTCTCTGCCCGCGTCGGCAACATCTTCACGCTTATCAAGATCGCGGTGGTCCTCTTCGTGATCGTCGTCGGCTTCACGTACATGAAGTTCGAGAACTACACCCCGTTCGTCCCGGCGTCCGAGCCGACGGGAGGCACCGGAACCGCGGATGTCCTCAAGCAGTCCTTCTTCGGCTTCCTGACTGGAGCGGCCCCCGCCCAGTACGGAACCCTCGGAATCTTCGCCGGCGCGGCCCTGGTCTTCTTTGCCTTCATCGGCTTCGACGTCGTCGCCACCTCGGCCGAAGAGGTCAAGAACCCGCAGAAGACGCTGCCCCGCGGCATCTTCGGTGGCCTGGCGATCGTTACGGTGCTCTACATCCTGGTGTCGCTGGCACTGACCGGCATGGTGTCCTACACGAAGCTGGCTGAGGCCAAGAACCCGACGCTCACCACCGCCTTCGAGGCCGTTGGCAACACCGATGCCGCCAAGGTCATCGCCTTCGGCTCCCTGGTGGGCCTTACCACTGTGATCATGGTGCTGCTCATGGGCCTGTCCCGCGTGGTCCTCGCGATGAGCCGCGACGGCCTGCTTCCGCGCTCCCTGTCCAAGACCAGCGCCGCGCGGGGAACACCGGCCCGCCTCCAGATCATCTGCGGCGCCGGCGTGGCCCTCGTTGCCGGATTGACCAACGTGGACCTGCTGGAGGAAATGATCAACATCGGGACCCTGTCCGCCTTCGTGATGGTCAGCCTCGGCATCCTGGTGCTCCGCAAAAAGCGTCCCGACCTGAAGCCGGCCTTCCGCGTCCCGTTCGGCAAGGTGCTCCCGATCGTCTCTGCCGTCCTGTGCTTGTACCTCATGACGAACCTCGCCGTGGAGACGTGGATCTTCTTTGCGATCTGGCTGGTGATCGGCGTCGCGATCTACTTCGCCTACGGCCAGCGCCACTCCAGGCTGAACGAAAAGTTTGCGGAGGCCCGCGCCTCCGTGAACGGCCCCGAGATGGCAAGCGCCGTCAACACGGCCGCACCGGCCGCGGAGAACGACGAGGACGCGCTGACCCGCTCCTGACCGGCTCCTGAACGGGGAGCCGTCGGCCCTCAGTTATCGAAGTCGCCGGAACCGTGCGAATTCGCTGGAAATTTCCGGCGTGCTCGCACCGTTCCGGCGACTTCGGCGTTTAACCGCTCCCTAAGATGGACACATGGCCCGCCCAGCAAGACCGGAACGTAAATCAGAGTTGTTGTCGGCGATTCTCGACTACCTCATGGACAAGACGCTGGCGGAGCTGACGTTGCGCAGCCTAGCCGAGGGGCTGGGCGTCAGCAGCTACGTCCTGGTGTACCACTTCGGCAGCCGCGAGCAGCTGATCAACGAGATCATCCGCGGCATCGAATCCCGGCTGGACAGCGTCCGTGCCACCGACGTCAGGGACATCGACAGGGATGCGTGGCGGGCCTTCTTCCTCGAGTCCTGGCAGTGGACCATGGCACAGCGCAACCGGCACCTGGCCCGGCTTGAATTCGAGGCGACTGCGCAGGACGTTGTCGCCGCGGCACCGCGCGGCACCGCCCCGGAGCACTTCCGGATGCTGAACGAGAAGGCCCGGGACTGGCTCATCATCCAGGGCATCCTGCCGGAGTTCGCGGACACCGACGCCCGCCTGTTCACCGCAGCGTTCTATGGGCTCCAGTTCGATTTCGTCGTCAACAACCAGCCCGAGGAAGCCACCAAGGCCTTTGAGCTGATGATGCTGGTCTTCTTCAACAACCTCGACAGGCGTCTGGCCACCGACGGACAGCACATCTGAGCTGAAGCTCAGGGAGCGGCGTAGCGGTCCTCCCACTCCACGAGGGGGCGCAAATCCTCCCAGCGCCGTGCCACTTCCTCCACCGCCCCGGGTCCGGCAAGCCAGCCGGGCTGGCCCACATTGACCCCGGCCGTGAGCGACTTGTGCTTGAGCAGCTCCGCACGGGGATGGTCCTTCTCGAAGCCCCGCGGCACCGTCTTCAGGCGTTCGCCCTCCACCGCGAACCCCGCTGCCTCGACCTTGCGCACGATCTCCTGCAAGGCCTCGCCGCTGGCGGGAGCATCCACGGCACTGCGGAAGCGTGCCAGCTGGGCCGGGGTGTGGGTGTGGCAGCCGCCGCCGATCAGCAGGCCGTCGGCGCTGAGCTGGATGTAGAAGCCCACTCCTTCGTCCTGCGCCGCGAAGGCCCCCTGCGCGGTCTTGTAGGGCGACTTGTCCGGCGAGAACCGGACATCCCGGTTGGGGCGAAAGAGCTTGGCCGGGCCGAAGCGTGGCTCCAGCTCGGCCAGCAGCTCGGTGAGCGGCCCCTTCACCGCGGCGTCGTAGACCGGCTTGTGCTCCAGCCACCAGTCCCGGTTGTTGTTCTGTTCAAGATCGGCGTAGAACCGGAAGGCGTCATCCGGAATGCCTGCAAATGCGGTCATGCCCAAATCCTACGGAGCCGCAGTACACGGTGGCGAGGTGCACGCGCGCCCATGTGGAAAACGGCAGAACGCCCCGCCACGGAGGTCCGTGGCGGGGCGTTCTAGTGGCTCATACGGTCACCGGTTCGGCCGGCCTTTGAAGCGGCTGGCCGTTCAGGCAACCTTCGACGCGGCGATCAGACCTTGTTGGCGGCCTCGGCGTCCGACTCGACCTGGCCGGCGCCGAGGCCGGCGCGCAGCTTGGCGCCGAACTCGGCGTCGACGTTGGTCCAGTACTGGATGGCGCGTTCCTTGATGCCGGCGTTCTTGACGCCGCTGACGGCGCCGGTGACGGTCTCCAGCAGGCGGGCCTTCTCGCCGTCGTTGAACACCTCGCGGTACAGCGTGCCGGCCTGGCCGAAGTCGTTGTCCTCGGGGTGCAGGGAGTGCGCGGAGTGGGTGAGCGCGCCGTCGTTCTCCCAGCCGCCGCCGGCAATGCCGGGCTCCACCGCGGCCGGGCCGCCCACGGAGTTCGGTGCGTACACCGGGACGGAGGGGGCGTTGAAGTGGTACCGTCCGGCGCCGTCCTGGCTGTAGTTGTTGACCTGGTTCTGGGGCGCGTTCACCGGGAGCTGGGCGTGGTTGGTGCCGACGCGGTAGCGGTGCGCGTCCGCGTAGGAGAAGATGCGGGCCTGCAGCATCTTGTCCGGGGAAGCGGCGATGCCGGGCACGAAGTTCGACGGCGCGAAGGTGGCCTGCTCGATCTGCGCGAAGTAGTTCTCCGGGTTCCTGGTCAGTTCCATGGTGCCGACCTTGATCAGCGGGTAGTCCGCGTGCGGCCACACCTTGGTCAGATCGAAGGGGTTGAAGCGGTAGGTCTTGGCGTCCTCGTACGGCATGACCTGGACGTGCAGGTCCCAGGACGGGAAGTTGCCGGCGGCAATGTTTTCCTGCAGGTCGCGGATGTAGAAGTCGCCGTCGGCGCCGGCCAGGGCCTCGGCCTCCTCGCCGGACATGGACTTGACGCCCTGGTTGGACCTGAAGTGGTACTTGACCCAGAACCGCTCGCCTTCGGCGTTGATCCACTGGTAGGTGTGCGAGCCGTAGCCCTGCATTTCACGCCAGGAGGCCGGCAGGCCGCGGTCGCCCATGAGCCAGGTGACCTGGTGGGCGGACTCGGGGGAGAGGGTCCAGAAGTCCCACTGCATGTCGGCGTCGCGCAGGTGGGTGCCCGGGAGGCGCTTCTGGGAGTGGATGAAGTCCGGGAACTTGATGCCGTCGCGGATGAAGAACACCGGGGTGTTGTTGCCCACGAGGTCGTAGTTGCCCTCGGTGGTGTAGAACTTCACGGCGAAACCGCGGGGGTCGCGCCAGGTGTCGGGGGAGCCTGCCTCGCCGGCAACGGAGGAGAAACGGATGAGCATGTCCGTCTCAACGCCGGGCTGGAACAGCGCGGCCTTGGTGTACTTCGAGACGTCCTCGGTGGTCGTGAAGCTGCCGAAGGCGCCGCCGCCCTTGGCGTGCACCACCCGCTCCGGGACACGCTCGCGGTTAAACTGCGCGAGCTTCTCGATCAGGTAGTGATCGGTCAGGATGATCGCGCCGTCGGCGCCGACGGACTTCGAGTGCGCATCGGAAGTGACGGGGGCACCGGACTGTGTTGTGGACACGGCGGGCGCAGAGATGATCTCAGTCATCGTTCTCCTTTGGTTGGGTTTCTTAGTTTTCGGAGGGAAGTTGTTGGGTGCGCTGGCAGTCCTGGCAGATGCCCTGGTACAGCACGTCCGCGATCTGGATGGTCATCGGCTTGGCGTTCGCGTCCCAGTGCGGGGTCAGGCAGGGCGCGTGGCCCACGGCGCAGTCGACGTCCTCCACGCGGCCGCAGCTGATGCACACGGCATGGTGGTGGTTGTCTCCCACCCGCGTCTCGTACAGCGCGGGGGAGTGCGGGGGTTCGAATCGGCGCAGCATGTGCAGATCGGTGAGATCCCCCAGGACCACATAGACGGACTGCGCGGTCAGGTCCGGCAATTCCTGCCGGGCGGCGGCAAGGATCGCCTCTGCCGGCGAGTGCGGGTGATGTTCGACGGCGGCCAGCACTGCCAGGCGCTGCTTGGTCACCCGGCGGCCGTGGGCACGCAGGGCGGCTGCCCATGCATCGTGGGTGCCCGAGGAATCCGTCATACCCTCATTGAAGCACTTATTATGACTGTCTCACAATAAGGCGCGGCTAACTTTCCGGCCGCGTCCAGGGCGCCCGCGGTTCGCCACTAGAGTTGCCCGGTGGGGAAATTTCTGGCGGACATCACGCCGTTGCGTGAAAGTCCGGCCTTCCGCCGTCTGTGGCTGGGGTCCGCCGTTTCCGCACTGGGCAGCCAGCTGACCCTCGTGGCGGTCAGCCTGGAGATCTACCGGCTGACCCAGGACAGCCTCTATGTGGGTCTGCTGAGCCTCTTCGCCCTAGTGCCGCTGGTGTTCGGCGGCCTCCTGGGCGGTTCGATCGCCGACGCCCACGACCGCCGCACGGTGGCCCTCCTGGCCTCGTCCGTCCTCTGGCTGACCACGGCCGCGCTGGCCCTGCAGGCGTGGATGCAGCTGGGCAACGTGTGGCTGCTCTACGCACTCGTGGCCGTGCAGAGCGGCGCCCAGGCCATCAACCAGCCGGCCCGCAGCGCGATCATCCCCGTCCTGGTGCGCAAGGAGCTGCTGCCGGCCGCAAACGCCCTCAGCATGATGAGTTTCGGGCTGACCATGACCGCCGGGCCGCTGCTGGCCGGGGTGCTGGTGGCGTGGATCGGGTTCGGCTGGACCTACACGATCGACGTCGTCAGCTTTGCGTTTGCGTTCTGGGCGCTCCTGAAGCTGCCGCCCATGCCACCCGGGGAGCACGCCAGGCCGGCCGGGCTGCGTTCCGTGCTGGAGGGATTCCGTTTCCTTGGCACCCGCCCCAACCTCCGCATGACATTCGTGATTGACCTCGTGGCCATGATCTTCGCCCAGCCCCGGGCGCTGCTGCCTGCGATCGGTGCGGTGATGATCGGCGGCGGCGAGGCCACGGTGGGGATCCTGTTGGCCTCGATGGCCGTCGGGGCGTTTTTGGCCGGGCTGTTCTCCGGCCCGCTGGGCGGCGTCCGCCGGCAGGGTGCCGCGGTGGTGTGGTCCGTGATGGGCTGGGGCGCCTCGGTGGCGGCCTTCGGCCTGGTGGTGGTCCTGGCTGGCCACTCGGGAGAGGCCGGCGTGACGGTGTGGCTGCTGCCCGCGGCGGTGTGCTGCGCGCTGGCCGGGATCGCGGATTCCGTGAGCGCCGTCTTCCGGACCACCATCCTGCAGGCCTCCACCCCGGACCACCTGCGCGGGCGGCTGCAGGGCGTGTTTGTGGTGGTGGTGGCCGGCGGACCCCGGATCGGTGACATGCTGGCAGGCGGCACGACTAGAATTTTGAACGAGGGGTGGGTTCTGCTGATCGGCGGCACGATGTGCATTGCCGTGGCCTGGACGCTGGCCCACCTGCAGTGCGGATTCCTGCGGTACGACGCGCGGAACCCGGTACCCTAGCGGTTCGTTTTTATTGGTACCCATCGAGGTCAAGGGCATCAGGAGGACCAGTGCACCAGCATCACAACGGACTGAAAACCGCGGCCCTGTTCGGAGTCCTGTGGGCGGTCCTGCTTGGTCTGGGGGCGTTCATCGCCGCCGGGACCCGCAGTGCCGCGCCGATCTGGATCATGGCCCTGATCGGCGTGGGCACCACCGCCTACGGGTACTGGAACAGCGACAAGCTCGCCATCCGGTCCATGCAGGCCTATCCCGTCACGGAGGCCGAGGCGCCCCAGCTGTACCAGATCGTCCGGGAACTGTCCGGCCGGGCCAACCAGCCGATGCCGCGGATCTACATCTCGCCCACCATGGCGCCGAACGCCTTCGCCACCGGCCGGAATCCGCAGACCGCGGCCGTGTGCTGCACCGAGGGCATCCTGAGGCTGCTGGACGCCCGCGAGCTCCGCGGCGTCCTAGGCCATGAACTGATGCACGTCTACAACCGGGACATCCTGACGGCGTCGGTGGCCGCCGCCGTCGCCGGCGTCATCACTTCGGTGGCGCAGATGATGCTGCTCTTCGGCGGCGGGGACCGCCGCAACGCGAACCCGTTCGCCGCGATCGCCATGGCGCTGCTGGCCCCGTTCGCCGCGTCCCTGATCCAGATGGCCATCTCACGGACGCGGGAGTACGACGCCGACGAGGACGGATCCGCGCTCACCGGAGACCCGCTGGCGCTCGCCTCCGCCTTGCGCAAGATCGAGCAGGGTGTGCAGCTGGCGCCACTGCCGCAGGACCAGCGGCTGGTCAACGCCTCCCACATGATGATCGCCAACCCGTTCCGCGCCGGAGGCGTGGCCAAGATGTTCTCCACCCACCCGCCGATGGCCGAGCGGATCGGCCGGCTGGAGCGGATGGCCGGCCGGCAGCTCACCTGAAGCCGGCTGCGGCCCCGGCGACGCGCAAATAGTTCCGTGACGCGCAAAAGGGCTGGCGACACCCGAATACGGGTGTCGCC